>CAYRKW010000128.1:0-1627 GCA_964425135.1 uncultured Rhodobacterales bacterium | reverse complement strand
TTGTCGTGCAAGCCGGGCATTGGGTATGCGCTGCGCGACATGGTGCGCGAAACTGTTGAATCGATATATCTTTCTAAACCCGTATTCAGCGACGCGGCGCGCATGGCCATGAAGTCAGAGCATTGCTGCCCCTCGACGTCGATCACCTGAATAAACTGGCCCTGCTTAACCTCATAGGCTTTGGCGGTTCCGCGTGGAATGCGCCATTCGTCAATGACTTTGCCCAAGGGGTCGGGGAGGGGAGGGGTGCCTGCAGCGGTGTCGGGGAGTTTGATCTCGACTTGCAGCGCCCCGCCGCCTCCGGTTTCCAGAAACGCAGATTGCAGAGGCGATATCACAAACAGGCGCGCGTCCTGCCGCATCTTGAAGGCATAGATCTCTCCGGGCGGGGTTTGTTCATCGAAAACCGGCAGCGCTTGTGCGGTCTGCAGTGTGCCATCCCGCGCGCGCGCTATATCATGCATCTGTCGGCTGTCGTATTTCGCAGGGTCAAACGGTCGTGCCAGATCGCTTGGTACATCGAGCGATCCGATCCCGAAGGTCCGTTCATCGTCGGCAAGCGCCGTGAGCCACACCGGTCCGCCGCCATCGACCTGAGTGACAGATACAATAGCGGCTTTGGGAACGCGCAAACTACCGGCCTCGCCATAACCGACATCCAATCGCAGGGTGTTGGGGTGTTTGAGCCCTGAATACCGGCTTCGCAGCGCTTGTGTTGCTGGAGGTATATTCAGCATGGTCCTGGGATCTTTCCAGACATTATTGCACCTGACCGTTTTGGAACCCAAGTCCCCTTTAATCGGTGACATTGACCACTTTGAAATGAGATTCGTCAATAGGACTGAGCGAGTTCATCGGCGGGATTGGTTGTCTTGTGAAAAGAGCCGGGAGGTGCGAACAAGCCGAATACCTGCAGTGCTGCCATGAAATTGATCAGAGTATCGATACGTCGTGTCTGCGACATCATAATGTCGAAGAGGAGAGCGCTTTTACGTGATTTTTTGGACGGCGCTCTGGTATTTCTTCGAATGCACTAAAAGAGTTTGATAAAAGAAAAAGGGCGCTTCCCAATGAAGCGCCCTTTCCTGTTTCGAGAGGCCCCGGATCAAGTCCGGGGCAGGCGCGCATTACATCATGCCGCCCATGCCGCCCATGTCGGGCATTGGTGGGGCGCCAGCGCCTGGTTTTTCTGGCTTGTCTGCAACCATCGCTTCGGTTGTGATCAGAAGGCCGGCAACCGAGGCTGCGTCTTCCAGAGCCGTGCGAACAACTTTGGCTGGATCAAGCACGCCGAATTTGAACATGTCGCCATATTCTTCGGTTTGTGCGTTGAAACCGAAGGACGTGTCTTTGCCTTCGAGCACTTTGCCCGCAACAACCGCACCGTCAACGCCAGCGTTCTCGGCGATCTGACGCATTGGCGCTTGCAGTGCGCGGCGGACGATGGCCACACCGGCTTCCTGATCGGAGTTGGCACCTTTGACTTTATCCAGACCTTTGATGGCCTGAACCAGTGCAACACCACCACCCGGGACAACACCTTCCTGAACCGCAGCGCGTGTTGCGTTCAGAGCGTCATCGACGCGGTCTTTACGCTCTTTCACTTCGATCTCAGTGGAGCCGCCAA
>CAYRKW010000127.1:0-1970 GCA_964425135.1 uncultured Rhodobacterales bacterium | reverse complement strand
TCAACTCATAAACTTCTGCACAAACCAGATCAGCACCAGCGCGCACACAATCGCGGCCAGAAGGCCTGCGGCGAGGGTAAAGAGCGACAGCACCCAGCGCACCAGAATGGCGGCCAGCAGGCCTCCGCCCGCCCCAACCGCTGAGGCGGTTTGCAGGTCCAGTCCAACACGTCCCATGCGCGCAGCGCTGTATCCCGTTGCTGCGCCCACAATAATCATCACCAAAAACATGAACATCCGTAGCACCTTTCCCACGCGCCTCCTGCGGCCCGACCCGATTGCCTTACTCTAACCGATCATCGCGCCGGATTTCAAATCCGCGCAAAAAGTCATCCGCCGACGCTGCCGCCTTACCCGCCCGTTGCGCGCGCAGGATTTGCACGGCCCCGGACCCGCACGCAATGCGAAACCCGTCATCGAGCGCTGTCCCCGGCGCACCGTCGCCCGCCGCCACCGCGCTCATCAAGAGCTTCACCCGCTCGCCCTGCACCTCGCACCAGGCACCCGGAAACGGCGACAGACCTCGAATATGCCGGTCCACGTCAACCTCCGGGCGCGTCCAATCCACGCGCGCCTCCGCCTTATCGATCTTCTGCGCATAGGTGACGCCTGCCTCAGACTGCTCCACAGGTGGATGTCCGTCCATATCCTCCAGAACAGCACAAATCATCTCGCCGCCCAACGCAGCCAACGCATCATGAAGGCTCGCTGCCGTATCATCGGGCGTGATCGGCAAGGTCCGCCACAAGCGCACAGGCCCGGTGTCCAGCCCCGCTTCCATATCCATGATGCACACGCCGGTCTCGTGATCGCCAGCCATGATCGCCCGCTGGATCGGCGCCGCCCCCCGCCAACGCGGCAAAAGCGAAGCGTGGATATTCAGACAGCCCTGCGCCGGTGCATCCAGAACCGCTTGCGGCAAGATCAGCCCATAGGCCACCACAACCGCCAAATCCGCGCCAAGCGCTGCAAACTCCGCCTGTGCCACATCGCCTTTCAGCGAAACCGGATGGCGCACCATCAGCCCCAGCGCATCGGCGCGCGCATGAACCTCCGTCACGCGCTCGGATTTGCCACGACCCGCACGGCGCGGTGGCTGCGTGTAAACGCAAATAATCTCATGCCCGGCTGCGATCAACGCATCGAGCGCGACGACCGAAAAACCGGGCGTTCCCATGAAGACAATCTTCACGCGAGCCGCCGTGCCTGCTCTTTTTTCAGCTTTTTCATCTTGTTGGTGATCATCGTCCGTTTGACCGAGCCGATGTGGTCGATGAAAAGCTTACCGTTAAGGTGATCGATCTCATGCTGCACACAAGTCGCCCAAAGCCCGTCAAACTCTTCCTCATGCGCCTTGCCCTGAAGGTCAGTAAAACCGATCCGCACCGCCGAAGGGCGCTCCACATCCGCGTAATGCTCAGGGATCGACAGGCACCCCTCCTCGTAGACATTTTTCTCTTCGGAAATCCATGTCACTTCCGGATTGATCAAAACTCGCGGCTCTTTGGGGGCGGACGCCTCATCCTCCTCGCGCGCGGCGCAATCCATCACCAGAATACGCTTGGTGATACCGATTTGCGGCGCGGCAAGCCCGATCCCGGGCGCATCATACATGGTCTCCAGCATGTCATCGGCCAATGCCGCAAGGTCCGCATCAAACGTCGTCACCGGCGCGCATTTCTTTTTGAGCCTCGGATCAGGGTGCAAAAGTATCGTGCGTAAACTCATGTCGCTGATCTAACCACAGCGCCGATGGGTTGCAAGACGCGATAATTTCCAGCAACAAGACATCGACAAAACGAAAACGGACCCCTGCGCATGAGCTTTGATTTCGACACACCCGTCCAGCTGAAAAACACCCATTCGGCCAAATATGATGCCGCAGGTATCGCAACCGGGGCCACGGCCGACGATACCATTCCGATGTGGGTGGCCGATATGGATTTTCGCGCACCTCAGGCGGTTCTGGA
>CAYRKW010000126.1:0-2605 GCA_964425135.1 uncultured Rhodobacterales bacterium | reverse complement strand
TCGAGTTCTGGTATCGCTGTTGAGAAGCTGCGCGAGCTGATTTTCTCGGGAAGGTTGGGCGCTGGAACGGATCACCTTGAGAGCGAGCTTGCCGATGTGCTTGGCATGTCGCGCACGCCCGTGCGGGAGGCTTTGGTGACGCTGGAGGGGCAAGGCTTGCTGGAGGTCCGTCCGCGCAAAGGCGTGCGGATCAAGCCGATTTCGGCGACCGATATGGAAGAAATTTACGACGTTTTGACCGAGCTGGAAGCGCTTGCCGCAGAGCGCGCTGCGCAACAGGGATATGACTCTAGTGATCTGAAAACATTGAAAAAAGCGATTGATACGATGGATGCGGCCCTGGCGAAAGACGACCTCCATCTATGGGCAGAGGGGGACGAGAGTTTCCATGCGGAGCTTGTGCGGCTTGGGGGCAATTCGCGCGTGCGGGCGATTGTTGGCATGATGTCCGATCAGGTCCGGCGGGCGCGGTTGGTGACCTTGCATATGCGCCCGAAGCCGCGCAAATCGAATGCGGATCATCGCGCGGTGTTTGATGCGATCTCATTGGGTGATCACGTAACGGCGCGAAAGGTGCATCATGAGCACCGGGCATCGGCGAAAGAGATATTGCTTGGATTGCTGCGCAAGCATCAATTGAACTGTCTCTAAAAAATCGATGGGATCGCGCTGAAGCAGCGTTTTGGTCGATATGCGGGGTCAAACCTTAACGGTGCGCTCGGTGGCTTGTTTTTAAGGGTTAACCGGCAAAAGCGGCATATGCATCCTATGCACAATCTATGCACAACCCATGCACAGTCGGATATGCGGTGGGTGTTTGTTAACCGGAGCGGGCGGGGGTTTGGAGGTTGAAGCAACGGTGTTGTGGACGTGCCCGCCCCGGACTTGATCCGGGGCCTCCTGGAGTTTCTCGCTGACGTTGAAAGAGGTCCCGGCTCAGGGCCGGGACGGGCGCCCTATAACGTTTCCAGTTTACATTGACTCCCGTGTTCGCTGCCTCTGGTTATGCTCGAACGCGAAAAACGATAAGCGATAAGCGTGCACCTATGAAAACTGGAAATGCCTTTATCTACGGAGTGAGAGCGGTCCGGTTGAGGATGGTTCAGAGCCGCGAAGCGGCCCACCCGTCAAATCTATGGTTTGCTATTGGCAAAACGAAGGCGGGCGGACCGCTTGACCGTCACGAAAAATCTCGCTGACGCTTGACGAAAGGTATTCCGGGGTGCGGGCGCACAATCTTACCTTGCGAAAATGGATGATAAACGCAGGCAATCCTACGGCGACCGTGGGATTTAAGGGACAGAAGGTTGGGTTGGTTTGAGGACGCTTGAAGCGGGTTTTCCCCTTTTTCCGACTGATTTAGTAAATTATTATTGCGTACCGCCGGAAATCTGGTAACTGATGGTTTTAGTCAAGTATTAAACCCGCAGGAAAACCTGATGTCATTCACACCACGCGCCGCTGCAATCGTTGCTCTGCTCTGCCCTGCTTCTGCCTGGGCGGAGGGCGAGCTCAATCTTTATTCATCGCGCCACTACGACACCGACGAGCGTCTTTATTCCGATTTTGAAGAGGCCACCGGCATCACCATCAACCGCATCGAAGGCAAGGCGGATGAGTTGATCACACGAATGGAGGCGGAGGGCGCCAACTCGCCTGCTGACATTCTGCTGACCGTCGATACGTCGCGTCTGGAGCGGGCGAAGGACGCGGGCATTTTGCAAAGCATCGATAACGCGATGCTCGAAGAGAAAATCCCGGCTGAGTTTCAGGACAGCGACAATCAGTGGTTCGGCTTTTCCAAACGCGCCCGTATCATCTTTTTCGACAAGAACGATGTGACCAACCCGCCTGCGACTTACGCTGATCTGGCCAAGCCCGAATATAAGGGGCAGATTTGCATCCGCTCCTCAACCAACGTCTATATGCAGACCCTGCTGGCCTCGATTGTGACCCACCTGGGCGAGGATGCGGCGACGGCCTGGACCAGCGCGGTGAAGGACAACTTCGCGCGTGATCCGCAAGGCGGCGATACAGATCAGCTTCGCGGGATTGTCTCGGGCGAATGCGAGATTGCAGTGGCGAATACCTATTATTTCGCCCGCTCCATTCGCAAGGATGTGGACGGGCTGTCGGCGGGTCGTGATATGATCGGCTGGGTCTTCCCGGATCAAGACGGCAAAGGCGCGCATGTCAATCTCTCAGGTGGCGGTGTTGCTCAGCATGCGCCGAACCAGCAGAACGCCATCAAGTTCCTTGAATACCTTGCAAGCGATCAGGCGCAGCAATATTTCTCTGCCGGGAATGATGAGTATCCGGTGGTTAAAGGTGTGGCACTGAGCGACAATGTAGCCTCGCTTGGCGAATACATCGCTGATGATGTGCTTTTGTCGGATGTGGCCAAGAATATCCCCACGGCGCAGGCGATCTACACACAAGTAGGCTGGGAGTGAGCCACCAAGCGGTGAGGTGGCCTTGACGGCCACCTCGCACTTTTTTGGTTTTCCGCTACGCGCGGAGCGGGATATTTACCAAACCAAAGAAGCGGGCCCGCTAGATGTGGAACCTCAATAGGTTGTTCCGATCCAAGCCTAACCGGGTGATT
>CAYRKW010000125.1:0-3074 GCA_964425135.1 uncultured Rhodobacterales bacterium | reverse complement strand
CGCCGTCGCCAGCGCCACTGCCAGCGACGCTGTCGCCAGCGCTGGATGTGGGCGAGATTGCGGGTGCGTTGAAGGCGGCCAAGCGCCCGATTTTTGTGCTGGGTGGCGGGGCGGTTTACGCGTCGGAGCCGCTGCGGGCGTTGGTCAGCGCGAGCGGTGCGGCGGTCTTCTCAACCTATGCCGGGCGCGGGGTGATCGCGTCTGACTATCCGCTGAATTACGGCGCGTATTTGGCGCGGCCAGAGAGTTTGGGCGTGTTGGAGCTGGCTGATCTGGCGATTGTGATCGGGTCGGAATTGTCGGAGACGGATTTGTGGCGGGAGGAACTGGGCACGACCTGTGATCTGGTGAGGGTCGATATTGACGGGCGCTCGCTCTTGGATCGCAACAGGGCGCGCTGGGCGGTCAAGGCGGATGCGGCGGCTTTTGCGGTTGCAATGTTGGCGGAGATGCAGGGGCATACGGAGGAGACCGCATGGCGGGCGGAGGATTGCGCGCGATCGCAGGTGCAATTCCGCGCCTCCACCGAAGCGGTGCGCCCGCAGATTGCGCGGTTCGGGGATGCGATGCGCAGGGCTTTGCCTGATGATGCGCTAATCTATTCAGATATGACCCAGATTGCCTATGTCACCAAGGAGACGGTGCCGATGGATGCACCGGGGCTTTGGCATCATCCGTTCGGGTTTGGCACGCTTGGCTATGCGCTTCCTGCGGCGATTGGCGGCAAGATCGGTCAGCCGGATCGGGCGGTGGTTGCGATGGCGGGGGATTACGGGTTCCACTACACGATGCAGGAGTTGGGCGTCGCAGTCGAGTTGGGCTTGAGCTTGCCGATTATTCTGTGGGACAACGCCAAGCTGATGGAAATTGAGGCGTCGATGGTCGAAAGCCAGATCGCGCCCAATGCGGTGGTGGCAAAAAATCCTGATTTTTGCGCTTTGGCAAAAGCGTTTGGCGCGGCGACTGTTGCGCCGCCTGATTTGGACGCGTTTGAGGAAGAGATTAAACGCGCGCTTGCCCGCAAGGGTCCGACGCTGATTTACATCACGCCGCAGACGAAGGACTGAGCCACCAAGCGGCGTCGCGCTGGCGCGCGACACGAGTCAAAGGTTGATTTGCCTCCGGCGGGAGTATTTTTAAAATGCGAATTTGATCCGCATGTACGTTTCGCTGGATTGCTCGCGCCCTGTTGTTTGATCTTCCGCATTGCATGAACACGGCAGAGGCGCAAAAAAAACGCGCGCCCGAAAAAGGACGCGCGCGGTTGTTAAGGTTGCATGTTGCGACAGATTAGAGGTTGTCGAACAGGCCAGAACCCGATTGTTCTGCTTTGAATTCTTGGGCGTCGATCACACCGTCATTATTGCTGTCGGCCGAGCGGAAATTGCGGATGTCGCGCTCCGGGCCGTAGACATGCAGAAATTCGCTTGCGGAAATAACGCCATCGTCATTGGCATCGAGGCGGCCGATGTTGGCGTTTGCGATTGTGGCTGTGCCAAGAGCTGCTATGGTCACGATTGCTGCGATTTTCATTGTATTTCTCCGTTTTGGTTACTCTTTAAGAACGCCATCGTTGGCGTTGTGATAAGGGATACGGGGGCCGGCGGGCAACGGATCACAGATGTTACAAGTGCTCACCGAGCCGTGACTATTGCGCGATCGCATGCAGGTGCGTGCGCGTTTCGATTTTCGGCTCGACGCTGCGTCACCATAGGGTAGAAGCTGTGGTTAAGCCTCAAGCACACAAAGGATATCACTCATGAGCGATGAAGGTCCGGTTTACGGTTTTGACACTCTTCAGATTCACGCGGGCGCACGGCCTGATCCGGCGACTGGCGCGCGGCAGACGCCGATTTATCAGACGACGGCCTATGTCTTTCGCGATGCGGATCATGCGGCATCGCTGTTTAACTTGCAGGAAGTGGGCTTCATTTATTCGCGTCTGACCAATCCGACGGTTGCGGTTTTGCAAGAAAGGATTGCGACGCTTGAGGGCGGTGCGGGGGCTATTTGCTGCTCCTCGGGGCATGCGGCGCAGATTATGGCGCTCTTCCCGCTGATGGGGCCGGGGCTGAATATTGTTGCCTCCACACGTCTTTACGGTGGCACAGTCACCCAATTCAGTCACACCATCAAGCGGTTCGGCTGGAGCTGCAAATTTGTTGATTTCGACGATGAGGCCGCTGTCAAAGCGGCGATTGATGACGACACGCGAGCGATATTCTGTGAGAGCGTTGCCAATCCGGGCGGCTATATTACCGACATTCCAGCGCTTGCGGCGATTGCTGATGATGCGGGTCTTCCGCTGATTGTCGATAATACGACAGCCACGCCATACCTATGTCGTCCGATTGATCTGGGTGCGACGCTGGTTGTGCATTCGACAACGAAGTTTTTGACCGGCAATGGCACGGTGACGGGCGGCTGTGTGGTCGACTCGGGCGAGTTTGACTGGTCAGCGTCGGACAAATTTCCATCGCTCAGCGCGCCGGAGCCTGCCTATCACGGGTTGAAATTTCATGAGACCTTCGGATCGCTTGCTTTCACCTTCCACGGCATTGCGATTGGTCTGCGCGATCTGGGCATGACGATGAACCCGCAGGCGGCGCATTACACGCTGATGGGCACTGAAACGCTGAGCATGCGGATGGACCGGCATGTAGAGAATGCGCAGATCGTGGCAAAATGGCTGGAGGATGATCCGCGCATTGAAGCTGTGACCTATGCGGGGCTGGAAAGCTCGCCTTACTTCAAGCGGATTGAGACGGTTTGTCCGCTGGGCGCAGGATCGCTTTTCACTTTCTCGGTCAAAGGCGGGTATGAGGCCTGTACCAAGGTCGTCGATAACGTGCAAATCTTCAGCCATGTGGCGAATTTGGGGGACACGCGCTCGCTGATCATTCATTCGGCCTCGACCACGCATCGGCAGCTGACGCCTGAGCAGCAAGAGGCTGCAGGGGCCGGCCCGAGCGTGTTGCGTGTGTCGATCGGGACAGAGGATTCCGATGACCTGATTGCGGATCTTGATCAGGCGCTGACGGCGGCTGTTGGCAAAGCGTAAACGCCCCGTTAGA
>CAYRKW010000124.1:0-3492 GCA_964425135.1 uncultured Rhodobacterales bacterium | reverse complement strand
TATCCTCGCAAAATACCCTCTGCGGCGGCCCCAATGCGCAGCAATTTGGCCTCTTCGAACGGATTTGCGAGCATCATCAGACCCACGGAGGCGCGCTCTGTCGGCAGGCTCAACCCGCATAGACCCATGAGATTGCCGATCCGTGTGTTGCGCAGGGCGAGCAGATTTTTCTCGTCGAAATAGGCGGCGTCCGAGAGCAAACGCTCGACATTTGGCGGGCGGATGGGGGTGGTTGGCACGAGCACTGCGTCATACTTGCGGGTCTGGCGCATGTAGTCATCTCGCAACTCATGCAGGCGCTGCCATGCGGTGATGTGATCAACCGCACTCACGCTCGCGCCGCCGCGGAAACGCTCGCGCACGCGGTCAAACATAACGTCCGGGTTGGCCTCGATTTCATCTTTCCATGTCGCATAAGCCTCTGGCGCGTAGAGCGCACTCGACAGCGAGAGCGCTTCACCAACACAAGGCATTGCCTGAATATCGACCTTCGCGCCCGCGTCATTCAGCTTCTTGATCGACTTTTGAAAGGCTTCGAGCACTTCAGTCTCGCAGCCATCAAGCGCGGCAGTCTCGCACACAAGGAAATGGCGGTCCTTGATGTCCGCCGATTTCAGATCGGTAGGCTTGGTGCCGGACATGAGTGCCAAAAGTTGCGCCGCATCTTCGACCGAGCGGGTGAGCGGGCCGACGGTGTCGAAATTTGCGCAAAGCGGCACCACGCCCTCGTTGGACAGACGTCCGGGCGTTGTTTTCAGCCCCACCAGATCATTCCAAGCCGCAGGCAGACGGACAGAGCCGCCGGTGTCCGATCCGATGCCGGCAGAGGCCAGACCGAATGCGACGGAAGCGGCGGCACCGGAAGAAGAGCCGCCGGGTGCTGCGGTTTCATCGTTGATGCAGGGCGGTGTTTGGGTGACCGGATTGACGCCCAGACCTGAGAAGGCCAGTTCGCTCATGTGGGTTTTGCCCAGGCACACGAGCCCTGCGGCGGTGGCGTTGGACAGCACCATCGCATCGCGGTTGGGCGTGCGCCGAGCCAAGAGTTTCGATCCGGCCTCGGTGGCCGTGCCTGCAGTATCGAAGAGGTCTTTCCACGAGATCGGAACCCCATCGAAAAGCGAGCGGCGGGTGCCGGATTTGGCGCGCTGTGCGGCGGCATGAGCCTCGCCGATGGCGCGGGCTTCGGTCAGGCGGGCATAGATGGCCTGCCCATGTGCGTGCGATTTGATCGCGTCGAGAAAACTCTGGGTCAGATCGATCGGGTCAATCTCCCCTGCCCCGATCCCGCGCCCCAGATCGCTTGCTGTCATTTTTGCCCAGTCTTGAGACATACGCCCCCGCCTATCGTTGCTGCCCTGCGACATTAACGCCGCAATCCCACTTGGACAATTCCCGGGGTCAGGTCCATACTTATGGTTATGAAAAACGACTATGATATCATCGTAATCGGTGGCGGGCTGGTCGGCTCGTTATCGGCGCTGGCGCTTGCGAGCGCTGGTCTGAGCGTGCTGGTTGTTGATGCGCAAATGCCGCATCGTCAGCGCGAAGCAGCGTTTGACGGGCGGGCCTATGCGCTGTCGCTGACGTCCATTCGCATGCTGGAGACGCTGGGGATTTGGGACGCGGTTGCCGCAAATGCTGAGCCGATCCGCGATATCAAAGTGAGCCATGGCAGTGCGGGGGAAGGGTCTTCCCCTTATTTCGTGCATTTCGATCATCGCGAGATTGAGGAAGGCCCGTTCGGGCATTTGCTGGAAGACCGGTTTTTGCGTGTCGCGTTGTTGGATGCGATGGCGGCGGATGCGCGGATCACGTTACTCCATCAGAGCGAGGTGATGCGCGTAAAGGCGGGGCGGGTGACGCTGCGCGGTCCGCGTGGGGGGGAGACGTGTTATACGGCTCGGCTGGTGATTGGCTGTGATGGGCGGGGCAGTTTTGTCGCCAAATCGAACGGGATAACACGGCTTGGCTGGGAGTATGAGCAAAGCTCGCTGGTCTGCGCGCTCGCCCATGAGCGCCCGCATGATGGTGTTGCCTATCAGTATTTCACACCTGCCGGTCCTTTGGCGATTTTGCCTTTACCCGGCAACCGGTCGTCGATTGTCTGGACCGAAGATCGCATGGTTGCGGCTGAGATTAATGCAAGGGATGATGCGGGCTATCTTGCGGCGCTACGGCCTGTGTTCGGGGATTTTCTGGGCGAATTGCGCCTTGAAGGTGCACGCTACACCTATCCCTTGGGTCTGTCGCTGGCATCAAGTTTCATTGCAGAGCGCGTCGCGCTGGCTGGAGATGCGGCGCATGGGATCCATCCGCTGGCGGGCCAGGGTCTCAATCTGGGCGTGCGGGACGCGGCGGCTTTGGCGCAGGTGGTGGTCGATGCGATGCGCCGGGGCGAGGATATAGGCGCATGGGACGTGCTGGCGCGGTATCAGGCGTGGCGGCGGTTTGACACATCCGCCATGGCGGTGGCCACGGACAGCATCAACAAAGCATTTTCTGGCAGCAATTCGATCCTGCGGGCCGGGCGCGACATTGCTTTTAGTGCCATGTCCAACGCCCCTGCCCTGCGGCGCGCTTTCATGCGTGAAGCGGCGGGCCTGAGCGGTGATCTGCCGCGGCTTTTGGCAGGTCAAGCCCTGTGACATAATCCGGCCTTCAATCCGGCAGGAAAACCCAGTAGAGCCTTCGCCAGATATGAAGCTGCGCTGAAGGTCTGCCACTATGTTCGCCAACACCTTTCCCAACCGGGACGAAATTGCCCGACTGACCGCTGAGATGCTGCTGGAGGTCAATGCGGTCCATTTTCGTGCAGATGAACCGTATACGCTGGCATCAGGTCTCAAGAGCCCTGTCTATATCGACTGTCGAAAGCTGATCTCTTACCCGCGCGTGCGTTCCGCGCTGATGGATTTCGCGGTCGCAACGCTCTATCGCAATGTGGGGTTTGAGCAGTTTGATGCTGTTGCGGGGGGCGAGACGGCAGGTATTCCGTTCGCGGCCTGGATTGCGGAGCGCATGGGGCTGCCGATGCAATATGTGCGCAAAAAACCGAAAGGGTATGGGCGCGATGCACAGATCGAGGGGGTGATTGACGAGGGGCAGCGGGTGCTGCTGGTCGAAGATTTGACCACCGATGGCGGGTCGAAACTGAGTTTTGCGCAGGCGTTGCGAGGCGCTGGTGCGGTGACCGAGCACACTTTGGTGCTGTTTTTCTATGATGTCTTTGAGGGTAGCGAGGAAAATCTGCGCGAGCATGATCTGAACCTCCATTATCTGGCGACATGGCGCGATGTGCTGGCAGCGGCGCGGGATAAGGCGTCCTTTGATGAGAGCACGCTTGGCGAGGTGGAGGCGTTTTTGAACGATCCGCTGGGGTGGTCGAACGCGCGTGGCGGCGCGTACAAGCTGCCTGGTTAAGCGGTGCCCCCGCGGGTGCGGGGGCGTGATTTTTGGGTTTCGTTCGGCACGAAGCCGCCCCTGCGCGGG
>CAYRKW010000123.1:0-3950 GCA_964425135.1 uncultured Rhodobacterales bacterium | reverse complement strand
CGGGACGGGACGGGACGGGACGGGACGGGATTGTGGTTGGATTTCCTCGACAGGTCTCGTTCATGATCGACAAAACGCATTCGGTCTTTTCGATTTCAAAAAGCGCTACCGCTCCGGCACCAGCACTTCGCGTTTGCCGACGTGGTTGGCTTGGCTGACGACGCCTTCGTCTTCCATTTGCTCGACCAGTTTCGCCGCCTTGTTATACCCGATGGACAGCTTGCGCTGGATGTAGCTGGTGGAGCATTTACGGTCGTGGGCGACGATGGCCACGGCTTGGTCGTAGAGGGCGTCTTCGCCGGTTGTGTTGCCGCCAAGGCCGAGCACCATATCGATGTCGCTGGACTTGCCATCTTCAGGTCCGTCCTGCACGCCCTGGACATATTCCGGCGCGCCGTAGGATTTGAGATGCGCGACGATCTCCTCGACTTCCTCATCGCTGGCGAACGGGCCATGGACGCGAGTGACGCGGCCGCCACCAGCCATGTAGAGCATGTCGCCCATGCCCAAAAGCTGCTCGGCGCCCATCTCACCGAGGATGGTGCGGCTATCGACTTTTGATGTAACCTGAAAGCTGATGCGGGTCGGGAAGTTGGCCTTGATCGTGCCGGTGATGACATCGACCGACGGGCGTTGCGTGGCCATGATCAAGTGGATGCCTGAGGCCCGTGCCATTTGCGCGAGCCGCTGGATGCAGGCTTCGATTTCCTTACCAGCGACCATCATCAGATCGGCCATCTCATCGACGATCACAACGATGTAGGGCATGGTTTCGGGCGTAAACTCTTCGATCTCGAAAATCGGCTCGCCGGTGGCTTCGTCAAAGCCGGTCTGGACCTGACGGGAGAAGGCCTCGCCCGCTTTGAGCGCATCGCGCACGCGGCCGTTATAGCCGTCGATGTTGCGCACGCCGAGTTTGGACATTTTGCGGTAGCGCTCTTCCATCTCGCCCACGACCCATTTGAGTGCCTGGACCGCTTTTTTCGGGTCGGTGACAACGGGGGACAGAAGATGCGGGATGCCGTCATAAACGCTGAGTTCCAACATTTTTGGATCGATCATGATCAGGCGGCACTCGTCGGGGCTGAGTTGGTAGAGGAGCGACAGGATCATGGTGTTGATCGCAACAGATTTACCGGAACCTGTGGTCCCGGCAATCAGCAGGTGGGGCATTTTGGCGAGATTGGCGACAACCGGTTCACCGGAGATGTCTTTACCCAGCGCGAGTGGCAATTTCATCTTGCTGTCACCATAGGCGGAGGCAGAGAGGATTTCGCGCAGGAGGACCATTTCGCGGTGATCATTTGGCAACTCGATGCCGATCACGTTGCGGCCCGGAATGGTGGAGACACGGGCGGCGAGTGCCGACATGGAGCGGGCGATGTCATCGGCCAGACCGATGACGCGGCTGGCTTTGAGGCCGGCTGCGGGCTCCAGTTCATACATGGTGACGACCGGGCCGGGGCGCACGGAGACGATCTCGCCTTTGACGCCGTAATCATCTAGCACATTCTCCAGCATCCGCGCGTTTTCTTCGAGCGCATCGTTCGACAGGACCGAGCGGACGATGGTAGAGGGATCGGACAGAAGCGAGAGCGGCGGTGTCTGATACGGCTCGTTACTCGCATCACCGAGCGCAAGACGCGGCTGTTCTTCGGCGCGGGCCTTGCTGCTTTTGCGCAGTTTTTTCGGCGCAGCGGGTTTGACGACCTGCTCTTTTTGCTCTGGTACCGCTTCGGCGCGCGGCAGGTCCATCAAGCGGTCCGGCATATCCGCATCGCGGGTGACGCCGCCCAGTTCTGGCACAACGTCGGTATCGGTGCGACCGCGTTTGGCAACCGCTTCGGAAATCCGGGCCATGATGGCAGCATCGTCTTGATCGGACATGACCGGCGGCTCGGCACGGCGGACGCGTGATGGCTGGGACGTTGGCGCGCTGGCAGTATCATCGGGACGGGTTGCGGCGCTGGCGTAGATGGCTTTTGCGCCTTTGAGCGAGCCTATGCCCAGATAGCCCAGACCGCGCAGGATGGCGCGTCCCAGCATCCAGACACCGGCGCGGCACATGGAGATAAGCGTGCGCATCTCGCGCATGGTGGCGCCAAGGGCGATGAGCGCGAGGACGGCGCTGCCAGCGGCGAGCGCGAGCGTGACCATTTTGAGCGAGATATCCATGCTCATGGGTACAAGGCTCAAAAGCCCGCCCAGAACCGCGTCGCCAAACCAGCCGCCAAGGCCATAGCTGTGCAGCCAGCCTTCGAGCGGCGCATGGGCTGCGGCCAGAACGGCGGTGAGGCCGATGGCAAAGGGGGCGATAATGGCACGGCCGATGATGCGGCCTTCGCCTTTGTGGATAATGAAGCGCAGACCCCAGACGAGTGCGAACAGCGGCACGCCCCATGCCGCCCAGCCGACAGCGCGGTGCATCAGATCAGCAACGAAGGCGCCTGGACGACCCAGAAGGTTGCGTGTTTCGGTGTCGGTGGCGTTGAAGAGGCTTGGATCATCAGCGCTGAAGCTGCCGAGCATGGCGGCGGCGAGACCGGCGAAGATGATCAGGATGATGCCCACGGTTTCACCGGAGCGGCGCGCGATGGCTTCTTTGGTTTGCCGCTCGATCAGCGGTTCTTTGATGTCGGACCCTAAAAACGTCGCCATACCATTACCCTCAACCTGCTCTTCACATATTGGCGCGGATGGCCTCCAGGCCTCTGCGCATCTCGTCATATTCAGCCACCAGCGCCACGCGGACATAGGCGGCGCCCGGATCGGTGCCGTCGTCCTCGCGGCTCAGATACTTGCCGGGAAGCACGCGTACGCCTGCATTTTTCCAAAACCGCACGGCTGCTTTTTCGCTGTCGCCCACATCGAGCCAGAGGAAAAATCCGGCGGTAGGGGAGAAATAGCCGTCCATATCGCCAAAGAGCGCATCGGCGGCTTCATATTTCGCAGCATAAAGCGCGCGGTTGGCGGTGACATGCTGCTCGTCGGCCCAAGCGGCGGCCGAAGCATGTTGGATCGGCAGTGGGATGGGGGCGCCTGCATAGGATCGGAGTTTCTTCATAGCAGCGATGGCCTGCCCTCCACCTGCGATGAAGCCTGATCGGAAACCGGGCAGGTTGGAGCGTTTGGAAAGCGAGTGGAAGACCAACACGCGCTCGGGGTCCGCATCGGCAGCGTCTGCGGCTTCGAGCGCGCCATCGGGGGCGTTGCCGCGATAAATCTCGGAATAGCATTCATCGGCGATGATGCGGAAATCGTGTTTCTCGGCCAGCTCTATGAGGGCAGTCCAATAGGCGCGGTCCGCGACGCCGCCTTGTGGGTTCGAGGGCGAGCACATGTAAGCGAGCGTGGTGCGGTCAAGGACCTCTGCGGGCAGCGATGTGAAATCGGGCAGGAACGCGTTGCTTGCGTCTGCGGGGACATAGACCGGTTCTGCGCCAACAGAAACAGCAGCAACCGCGTAGCATTGGTAGAACGGGTTGGGCATAAGGATAGCGGGTTTCTTGCCGCCCTTTTCCTCTGGCGAAAGCGCGATTGCAGCGTTGAACAAGCCTTCGCGGGTGCCGTTGACGGGCATGATGTTGACGTCCGGGTCCATCGGCACGCCGTAGCGACGGGCGATCCAGTCCGCTATCGCGCTACGCAATTCGGGAATGCCGTCATTGGCGGGGTATTTGGCGAATAATCCCGCTTGCTCTGTGACCAAATCGAGCGCGAACTGTGGGGGGGCATGCTGCGGCTCGCCGATCAGCATGTGAATAGCCTCTCCACCTGCTTCATGCGGCTCCAAGAGCGCACGTAACCGTGGAAATGCGTAGTCCGACAGGTTCGAAAACCGTTCAGGGAACTGCATTTTTGCCTCAATATATGGGGTCTGATGCCCCTTTTTCTGCGTGCAGCTTAGCCAAGCTGCCGCTGTGGGTCCAGCCAATTGAGGTTAGTATCGT
>CAYRKW010000122.1:0-4221 GCA_964425135.1 uncultured Rhodobacterales bacterium | reverse complement strand
GCATTCAGCCAATCAGAATTTTCTCAAGATCAAGCCGCGTCCCGAAATGCGGGCTGATTGCCCGGACGAGGGGCGCGGCGACGGGACTTTGGGAAATTCTGATTGGCCCGAAGGGTTCTGCGCAAAGCCCCTGCCTGAGGGGCCGTCGCGGCTCGACCGGGCAACCAGCCCGCTTTTCGCCGCGACAACCCGTATTCAGAGCCTTTGTGCAGAACTGAATACCTCAGATTTTGGGTCGGAGGCTCTAGGATCTGTTGAACGCGAAGTGACTCTTAAGAGGCCCTGGAAGAGTTCTCTTCGAAGAGCTGGCCCAGTTCTCAACTCGCCTTACCCGACACTGGCGCTTCGCTTTTCATATCAAGCCAGCTTTGCCCTGCCGCTGCAATGCAGGTTTTGCCTGTCGGCTCGGTCACGAGGATGGTCCATGAGCCGGTTGCAGAAGACGTCCAAAGCTCGATCATTTTGGATTCGGATTGCAGACCGCTGGCCTGATGGCTCTCTTGATATTTGTTCGTCAGATGGCCGACAATATCGCCGCGATCACCGCAGGCGAGCGTGTTGGCCATAGCGCCGCCAGATGCACCGATTGTGATGATGAGGCCCGATAGAATTGCCTTAAACATTGGGTATTCGTCCTTCTTCTGGACGCATGGATCAGACCGCAATCCGCGCTATTTTGTGCGGTTTTGCAAGAGCCCGGATCGGCGTCATTATGAGCACGGAGACTTCCCGCTGGTGACACGAAACCATTTCCCTTATGGAAGATGTTCAATCTCAACCATGGCGGTATTTGGGAAGAATTATGGTGATTATGTACCGATTGGGGGCGGGCGTATGACCAAGCCAGCGAGCCGTGCGTGGCAGCGGATGCTCTCGGGGCGGCGGCTTGATCTTCTGGATCCCTCACCGCTCGATATCGAGATTGAGGACATTGCTCACGGCCTGGCGTTCGTCGCCCGCTGGAACGGGCAGACACGTGGCGAATTCGCCTATTCTGTTGCCGAACACTCTGTCTTGGTGGAGCATCTTTTTACCCGACTCAATCCCAAAGCGCCGGACAAATGGCGGCTGGCCGCGCTTTTGCATGATGCGCCGGAATATGTGATCGGGGACATGATCTCGCCGGTCAAATCGGCTGTGGGGCCGGGGTATAAGGAGATGGATGTGCGGTTGACCCGCGCAGTGCATTTGCGCTTTGGTTTGCCTGCTGAGATCCCCGCAAAAATCAAATCCGCAATAAAACGCGCGGACCGGATTTCGGCCTGGGCCGAAGCGATTGAGATCGCCGGATTTACCCGTGCGGAGGCCGAAAAGTTGTTCCTTGCGCCGCGCAAAGGGGAGTTCGACGGATTGGCGATCGAGCTGCGCTCGCCGATGGAGGCCAAGTCGGCGTTTCTGGAACGTTTCGCGGTTTTGTCCGCCGGAATGGCGTGACACTCGGGGTCAATTCGTTAATCCACCGTCCCACGCCTTGTTTCCAAGGGTTAACGGTCAGAACCTGCATACGCATCCTATGCACAAGCGATGCACAATCCATGCACAGTCGGATGCGCAGTGTCGAAATGTTAACCGGAGCGCACGCGGCAAGCCGCGGAATGGAAACACAGGTCTGCGCCGCTTGAATGATTGCAACGTGCGCTCTAAATGAAGGGCGGAGATACGGACAACGCTGCATATTCAAACGCGGCCGGGACCAAAGAAAGATCATCATGCTGGAACTGAATGGCGCAGCAGGCGCAAGCGCAGATACTATCAAAGATGTTTCGGAGGCGACATTCATGGCGGATGTTGTGGAGGCCTCAAAAGAGGTTCCGGTGATCGTGGATTTCTGGGCGCCCTGGTGCGGCCCTTGCAAATCGCTCGGCCCGGCGCTGGAGGCGGCCGTCTCGGCCAAGGGCGGCAAGGTGCGCATGGCCAAGGTTGATGTCGATCAGAACCAGCAGATTGCAGCGCAAATGCAGGTGCAATCGATCCCGGCGGTATTTGCCTTTGTCGATGGTCAGCCTGTGGATGGCTTCATGGGCAATCAGACACCAGCGCAGGTCAATGAGTTTGTCGACAAGATCGCTGCGATGGGCGGACCCGATGCGGGGATGGCAGAAGCGCTGGAGGCGGCTCAAGAGATGTTGGCGGAAGGCGCTATCGGTGATGCGGCGCAGACGTTTGGGGCGATCCTTGTGGAAGAGCCGGAGAATGTCGATGCGCTGGCGGGCATGATGCGCTGCTATCTGGCGATGGGCGAGCCGGACAAGGTGCAGGATTTCTTGCAGACCATTCCGGACGCCCTGCGCAATGCGCCTGCGATTGCAGCGGTTCTGGCAGAGATGGAACTGGCGCAGGCCGGCGCGGAGGCAGGCGAGGCGGCGGAGTTGCGCGCCGCCCTTCAGAGCGATCCGGACAATCACCAAACCCGCTATGATCTGGCGATATCGCTGGCGGCAGGCGGCGATAATGAAGCTGCTGTCGAAGAATTGCTTGAATTATTCCGCCGCGACCGCACATGGAACGATGAAGCTGCCAAAACGCAGCTTTTCAAAATGTTCGATATGCTGGGGCCAACGGATGCTCTGGCGCAAACAGCGCGGCGGCGGCTCTCTTCGATGATCTTCGCCTGAGCGCATACGCTAAAAAAGGGCCCCTGATGGTATCTAAAGTATCAAACGCTGATCTTCCCGATACCATTCCGCTTTTCCCGCTGCCCGGTTGCCTCTTGCTGCCGCGCGCGCGCTTGCCGCTCAACATATTCGAGCCGCGATATCTGACGATGCTTGATGATGCGCTGAAAAGCGATCATCGGATGATCGGGATGATCCAGCCCAACGAGGGCCCGCGCGATGTGGATCAGGACAGGCTGCATATGATCGGCTGTGCAGGCCGTGTGGTCGGATTTCAGGAAACAGACGACGGGCGCTATCTGATCACGCTCAAAGGCGTCTCCCGCTTCCGCCTGCAAGGCAAGGTCGATGGGTTCACGCCCTACATCAAGGGTGCTGTCACATGGGGCGATTTTGACCGCGATCTCAAAGATGCAGCCGCGGATGAGACATTTGATCGGGCCGCGTTTCTCAAAACTCTGGCGAAGTTTTTCGATGCGGTGCAACTGGCAACCGATTGGGAGTCGCTCAAGGAGGCGGATGAGGAGTTGTTGATCAACTCGCTCTCGATGCTCTGCCCGTTTGAGCCGGAAGAGAAACAAGCGCTTTTGGAAGCGCCGGATTTGCAGAACCGGCGGGAGACGCTGGTCACGCTGATGGAATTTGCGCTGGCGCAATATAACCAGCCCGATGATGGGTCTTTGCAGTAAGGAGCGGAGCATGAGTGAGACAGGGTTTGATCCCAAAATGCTGGAATTTCTGGTCTGCCCGATCACGCGCGGGCCGCTCGTTCTGGATGCGGAGAAGCAGGAATTGCACTCTAAAAGCGCTGGTTTGGCCTTCCCGATCCGCGACGGCATTCCGGTCATGCTGCGCGATGAAGCGCGGGAGATCGGCTGATGATCGACCATCCCACAGCGCTTGATCTCAAAACGGTTGATCCGCTGCCAGAGGCGACGGCGAAGTATTTTGCGATTTGCGAGGAGAAGCTGGGGTTGCTGCCCAATGTGCTGAAGTCCTATGCGCATAATATCGACAAGCTGAACGCCTTCGTGGCGATGTATAACGACCTGATGCTGTCCCAAAGCGGATTGAGCAAGCTGGAGCGTGAGATGATCGCGGTGGCGGTCTCTTCGGAAAACAAGTGCTTTTATTGCCTTGTCGCCCATGGGCAAGCCGTGCGGGAGCTGTCGGGCGATCCGGCGCTTGGCGAAGCGCTTGTGATGAACTACCGCGTGGCTGATATTGATGCGCGCCAAAGGGCGATGCTGGATTTTGCGGTGAAAATGACGACCGGCAGCGCGACCGTTGAAGAGACCGACCGCGCAGGGTTGCGTGATGCCGGGTTCACGGATGCGGATATTTGGGACATTGCAGCTGTTGCCGGATTTTTCAACATGACCAACCGCATGGCCAGTGCGCTCGATATGCGGCCCAATGACGATTACCACGCAATGTCGCGGTGATGGTGAAACGGGCCATGCTGATCGCATGGCATGACGTTACTGGCGCGCTGCCCGCGCAGGGGTCGCTCGCGCGACGGCGGGATATTTGTAAACCAAAGATGTGGGCGCTCTAGATGTGAGCTTTCAATAGGTTGTCCATTCGATCCAGACCGAGTTGGTTG
>CAYRKW010000121.1:0-4488 GCA_964425135.1 uncultured Rhodobacterales bacterium | reverse complement strand
CTTTAGGCGTTTGTTTTGCCCGATGCGCGTGCCATGCGGTGAGCCGCTGTCGCGGCTCGCGTTATTGGTTTTGCGCTTGCGCGCGCAGCGGGATATTTATCGAACCAAAGAAGGCTGGGTGGATTGAGGTCAGGGGATGAGCCGCAGTTTGTTGCGCTCAATCTCGATTTTCTGGAAGCGGTTGAGGTAGGTCATGCCCAAAAGCGATGTATCGAGCGCGCCCTGATTGACCGAGGCGCGCAGGTTTGTGTCGATGCGCTCGCCCAGGCGCACATCTTCAAGCGTCACCGGCGCTGTGCGCACCATACCATTGGCGGTTTGCGCGCGCCCGACAAAGCCCAGGCTTTCAGGATTGAGCCCGACACGTGTGGCATCTTCGAGAGTGAGAACAACCTGCGATGCGCCTGTGTCGACGATAAATTCGACATCTGCGCCATTGATCTCGAGCGTCGCATAGAAATGCCCGTCGCGCGCGCGGCTCAGCACGATATCGCTGCCCTCGACGACAACGTTGCGGCGCGACAGCAGCGCGTCTTCGATATCGTCCTTGAAGCTGAACAGAAGGACAGTTCCCAGAAAGATCATCGTCCAGACGGTTGCCTGGCGGAACAAACGAGTGAACCGGTTGTTGAAATCGCCGAACAGCAGCGAGCCGACGCCGACGATCAGTACGAAGATCAGGAAGAGCAGAAGTGGCGATTGGTTTTCAACGGACATGGGTGCTCTTGATGAAAATGATCGGCTGGGGTGCCGGAATTAGGATGCCTGATCTAATGCGTCTTGTGCGCTTATCCAGAGGGCTTCGGCTTTTTGTGTGGCAGCGACGATTTCGGATCGCTTGATTTGCAGCGCTGTTGCTTTGGATTTGTCCTCATAGGTTTTCGGATCCGCCAGCAGTGTGTCGATCTTGATTTGCATTTCGTTTAACTTGCCCAGTCGCGCTTCGCATTTGCGCAGCTCCTCGCGCAGCGGAGTGAGGGTCTGCTTTTTAGCCTTTGGCTTTGGCTTGGCGGCTTTGGGCTCTTTTTGCTTCATCGCAACGCCGCGACGGTTCAGCAAAAAGCGGCGGTAGTCCTCCATATCGCCGTCAAAGGGCGCGACCGCGCCGCTTTCCACCAGCCAAAGCCGATCCGCCACGCAATCCACAAGATAGGGGTCGTGGCTGACCAGAATGATCGCGCCCTGATAGGCGGTCAGCGCATGCACGAGCGCCTCGCGGCTTTCGATATCGAGGTGGTTTGTCGGCTCATCGAGGATGATCAGATGCGGCGCGTCCAGCATCGCGATCAGCATCGCAAGCCGCGCTTTTTGCCCGCCCGAGAGCCGCTCGACCGGATTATCGGCGATATCCACGCCAACCCCGCCTTGTGCAAGGATCGAGCGCAGATGCCCCGGTTTGTGATCGGGTCTGAGCGCGCGCATATGCTCCAGCGGCGTCCAGCCTTCGGTCAGTTCCTCCACCTGATGCTGGGCGAAATAGCCGACCCGCAGCTTGGAGGATTTCGAAATGGACCCTTTCTGGGCCTCCAGCCGCTCTGCGATCAGCTTGGAGAGCGTCGATTTGCCCTGCCCATTCGCCCCCAAAAGCGCGATCCGGTCGTCATTGTCGATCCGCAGATCCAAGCCATGCAAAATGGTCGTCTCGCCATAGCCCACATCGACATCGTCGAGCCGCAGGATCGGTGGCGACATTTCCTCGGCATCGGGAAAGGTGAACCCGGCCACATTGCCCTCGATCAGATTGGCAATGGGCTGCATCTTTTCCAGCCGCTTTACACGGCTTTGCGCTTGGCGTGCTTTGGAGGCTTTGTAGCGGAAGCGATCCACGAAAGACTGCAAATGCGCGCGCTCGGCTTCCTGCTTCTTGGCCGCTGCTGCCAAAAGCTCCAGCTTGGCGCGGCGGGTCGCTTCGAAGCGGTCGTAATTGCCTGTGTACATCGTCAGCTTGCGCTGGCTCAGATGCAGGATATGCCCCACTGCGCGATTGAGCAGGCCCCGATCATGGCTGATGATGATCACCGTATAGGGATAACGTGACAGGTAGTTTTCGAGCCAAATGGTGCCTTCGAGGTCGAGATAGTTCGTCGGCTCATCAAGCAGCAGCAGATCAGGCTGCGCGAAGAGAATGGCCGCCAGCGCCACCCGCATCCGCCATCCGCCCGAAAAAGCCTTCGTCGGGCGCTGCTGCGCTGCGTGATCGAACCCCAGACCCGTCAGGATGGAGGAGGCGCGCGCCTCTGCCGAATGCGCTTCGATATCGGCAAGGCGCAGCTGGATCTCGGCAATACGATCCGGATCGCTCGCGGTTTGCGCCTCATTCTGAAGCGCCTGCAACTCCGTATCCGCCGCAAGCACCGTATCGAGCAGCGAGACATCCGTGGCCGGCGTTTCTTGGGCCATGCCGCCAATGTTCAGACCCTGCGGCATATGGATCGTGCCCTGATCGGGCTCCAACTCGCCATTGAGCAGCCGGAACAGCGTCGTTTTGCCAGTCCCATTGCGCCCCACGAGCCCGACCTTATGCCCTTGCGGAATGCTCAGCGCCGCGCCTTCGATAAGCGGTTTGCCTTCGATGGCAAAATGAAGATCGGTGAGTGTCAGCATTGTGTGTGATCGGCTTTTCAACGGCTCAGGGGTAGGCAGGAGATAACGTTTAACCGCCGCTGGTGCCAGTGCAAGTTTGCGGCACCTGCCGCGGGATCAACCGTTATTTCCGACTAAATTAATCATTTATTCCGATTGAGTGACTTGCAACCACTCAGCCTCTTTGCCAAAGCCGTATGGTACGAAGGAAAATACCGTTGGCAAACCGTCCGAAATCACAGTTCAAACTTTTAAGCGGTCTGTCGATCCTCGTGGGTCTGATCTGCCTTCTGCCGATCTTTGCCGTCAATCTGGCGGCGATCTCGGGCGGGGCATCGACGCTGGTGCATCTTGGTCAGACCGTTTTGCCACGCTATACCGGCACAACGCTGCTGCTGACGATCTGCGTGAGCCTTGGCACGTTTCTTGTCGGCACCTCGACCGCATGGCTCGTGACCATGACCCGTTTTCCGGGGCGGCGGATCTTTGAGATTGCGCTGGTGCTGCCGTTTGCCTTTCCAGCCTATGTGCTGGCCTACGCCTATACCCACATCCTCGACCATCCCGGCATTGTGCAAACCACACTGCGCAATCTGATGGGATGGGGGCCGCGCGATTATTGGTTCCCGGAGATACGCTCACTGGGCGGGGCGGCCTTGATGTTGACCCTGGTGCTTTACCCTTATGTCTATCTTCTGGCGCGCGCCGCCTTCCTCAGCCAAAGCGCCGCCACCTTCAATGCCGCGCGGGCGCTGGGCCGCACGCCGCTGGCCGCGTGTCTCCAGATCTCGCTGCCCATGGCCCGGCCAGCGATTGCATCAGGCGTGTTGCTCGCAACGATGGAAACCATCGCGGACTTTGGCACCGTATCCTATTTCGGTGTGCAGACCTTCGCGACGGGTATCTATACAAGCTGGTTCACCCTCGCAGATCGCGCCGCTGCTGCGCAACTGGCACTGGGACTGCTGATCATCGCGCTCTTGCTCGCCCTGTTGGAGCGGATCTCCCGCGGCGATGCGCGGTATCATCAGGCCAAACGGCATCAAACCATGGCGCGGATCGAATTGCCCCGCTGGGCGCGCATCGCCGCAGTTGTCTTATGCGCACTGCCAATCCTCTTTGGCGTCATCATTCCTGTCATCGCACTCGTGGTCATGGGACTGGGCTCAGAGCAGAACCTCCTCTCCCGCCGCTATTTGGGCTTCATCGCCAACTCGCTGACGCTGGCAAGCATTGCAGCGCTGGTGACTGTCGCCGCCGCCATCGTGCTGGGCTATGTCCACCGCCTGCGCGCAACACAGCTCTCATCGGCTGCGCTTTATGTAGGTCGATTGGGATATGCGGTGCCGGGCGGAGTGATCGCGGTGGGCATTCTCGTGCCGTTTGCGCTTTTCGACAATCTGCTCGACGGCTGGATGCGCGCCACGTTTGGCATCTCCACCGGATTGCTCTTTACAGGCTCCATCTGGTTGCTGGTTGGCGCCTATATGATCCGCTTTCTCGCGGCTGCCATCGGCGCCTATGAGGGCGGGCAAAGCGCGGTGAACCCGAATATGGACGCCGCCGCCCGTGTCCTGGGCAAATCGCCCTACGTCACCTTCGCGCGAATATACGCCCCGCTCTTGACGCCGAGCCTTCTGACCGCGCTCCTTATCGTCTTTGTCGATGTGATGAAAGAACTGCCCGCCACGCTGATCATGCGCCCCTTCAACTACGACACACTCGCGGTCCAGGCCTTCCGCCTCGCCTCCGACGAACGCCTGGAGGGCGCGGCGGTGCCAAGCCTCGTCATCGCAGCAGTCGGGCTGATCCCCGTGATCCTGTTGTGCCGCCGCGTCAGCCGGGGTCGTGCCTAGATGTGAGCTTTCAATAGGTTGTCCATTCGATCCAGACCGAGTTGGTTGG
>CAYRKW010000120.1:0-4510 GCA_964425135.1 uncultured Rhodobacterales bacterium | reverse complement strand
AGCGGATAGGCCTCAAAGTCCGATACCAGAAGATGTTTGGGCGCTTCATCCTCTTCCACCTGCCCAAAGCGATCAATCGGCATCTCGAACACATTATCGGTCTTATCATCATTGACCGTCGAGACCTCGCCAATCAGCACATCACCGCCCTCGCCCCAAAACGCATGCCACACGCCCGGCAACAACGTCACGCTCTCCCCCGGATCAAGCGCCAGCTTACCACCCGCTTTGAGCGTTCGGATTTGACCATCCACAGGTACGCTTACATCGCTTTCCCGATCAATCGAGCCATCGGGCAAAGGCGCGAACAGCTCCAGCACCAGCTTACCACCACCGCGATTGATGATGTCCTCGGCCTTGATGTTGTGCCGGTGCATGGGCGAGAGCTGATCCTTGCGCGAGATCATGATTTTTTCCGCATAAAGCATGCCTGACCCTTCGGACAAATCCGCCGCATCACCGTTGCGCACGGTGAAGAGGAACAGCCCCAGCTCATCGAACTTGCCCTGCCCGTAGTCGGTGATGTCCCAGCCCATGCCCCGCGCGCGAAGTAGCGCGGCATCGTTGCTGCACATCTGATCGACGGACCAATAGGCAAAGGGCGGCATCACGTAGCCAAAAGAGCGAATGAACGCATCGCCTTCAAGCAGAATCTCGTTAATCTTGGACCGTTTCATTTTGGCCTCTCCCACATTTGACACTTACGCCTCTCCAAACAAACCTGTCGCAAAGCGTCAAGGCGCAAGACAGGCAGAGCTGCTCAGATATCCAGCGTATTTGCGCGCTCCCAACTGGAGAAATGCGCCGCATAGCGATCCCATTCCTCGCGTTTGAGCTTGAAAAACGCATCGCTGAACGCATCCCCCATGGCTGCGCGAAACGCTTTGTCGGCCTTGAAGGCCCTGAGTGCATCCAGAAGATTGAGCGGCAAACGCGCTGCCCCTTTGGCCTTATGCCCCTCGGTATACATGTTGATGTCATGCCGCTTACCCGGATCGCGCTTGCCCCGCACACCCGACAGGCCCGCCGCAATGATCGCGGATTGCAGCAGATAGGGATTTGCCGCTCCATCGGGCAAGCGCAGCTCAAACCGCCCCGGCCCCGGAACCCGCACCATATGGGTGCGATTATTCGACGTCCAAGTGACTGTGTTCGGCGCCCATGTCGCCCCCGACGCGGTTACGGGCGCATTGATCCGCTTGTAGGAATTGACCGTAGGATTGGTGATCGCGCACATGCCCACCGCATGTTTCATGATCCCGCCCAGAAAATGCCTGCCCTGCTGCGACAGACCCAAATCCATGGCGTCATCGGCAAAAACGTTCTTCTTACCCGTATTATCCCAGACCGAAATATGCGCATGACAGCCATTGCCGGTCAGCCCCTCAAACGGCTTGGGCATAAACGTCGCCCGCAGCCCATGCTTTTCCGCCACCGATTTGACCATAAACTTGAAAAACGAATGCTTGTCCGCTGTCTGCAACGCATCATCGAACTCGAAATTCATCTCGAATTGCCCGTTCGCATCCTCATGATCGTTCTGATACGGCCCCCAGCCCAACGCCAGCATATAGTCGCAAATCTCGGCAATCACGTCGTAGCGCCGCATCACGGCCTGCTGATCATAGCAAGGCTTATCGGCTGTATCGAGCGGGTCCGATATCTCCGTTCCATCTGCATTGACGAGGAAAAATTCCGCCTCAATGCCGGTCTTGACCCGCATCCCTTCGGACGCCGCCTCCGCAACGAGCCGCTTGAGCACCACCCGCGGGGCCTGCTCCACCGGGGCGCCCTCCATCACCGGATCAGCAGCCACCCAGGCCACCTCCGGCTTCCAGGGCAATTGCGTTACAGAACCTGGATCGGGCACCGCCAGCATGTCAGGATGCGCAGGCGTCATATCGAGATAGGTGGCAAATCCGGCAAAGCCTGCCCCCTCCGCTTGCATGTCACCTATTGCATCTGCCGGAACCAGTTTTGCCCGCTGCCCGCCGAACAAATCCGTAAACGAGATCATGAAATACTTGATCCCTTTCACCTTCGCCAATTCGGCCAGATCTTCCGAAAAATCCGCCGCCATACGCCACATCCTCCCGTCATATCTGCTATAATCAGGTATTTAACCGGCGTTTTGTGTGAAAATGCAAGCATCAAGACAAAGCGCCCGGCTTCATCTTTCCCCAAATACTCAAAGTGTTTGCGCGCCAAAGGCGGGCAAAGACCAAGGACGCGCGGCGCGTGAGCGCCGCACTGTTTGGCGAGCGCTGGAGCCTCCGACCCAAAGCCTGAGGTATTCAGGTCTGCACAAAGGCGCTGAATACGGGATTGTCGCGGCGAAAACCGGGCTGGTTGCCCGGTCGAGCCGCGACGGCCCGGAGGCAGGGGCTTTGCGCAGAACCCTTCGGGCCAATCAGAATTTCCCAAAGTCCCGTCGCCGCGCCCCTCGTCCGGGCAATCAGCCCGCATTTCGGGACGCGGCTTGATCTTGAGAAAATTCTGATCGGCTGAATGCCTGAGGTTTTGGGTCGGAGGCTCTAAAGGTCTTTGTTCAGGACAATCTCGTCGCGAATTTCGATCCCATGCCGCCCGCGCACGATCTCGTCTTTGGGGATGCCCTTCAAAAGCTTGGCTTCGATATAGGCATTGGGGATAAGCTGGCGCATCCGGTAACCACGCAACTGGCAAAACCGCAGCGCAGGCAAATTGTCGTTGGTCGTCGACAGGCGCAGCTTTTCCGCGCCCTGACTTTGCGCCAGTGTCTCTACCGCATCGAGCATTTGCGAGCCCAGGCCCCGCCGTTCTTCCATCGAGCGGATGGCCAGAATGACCCAGCGCGCCTGACCCTTTTGATAGACGACAAACCCGGTCGGTACATCACCCTCTTGGGCGATCAGCGCCGGATAATCGCGCAGATTATGGACAAAGCCTTGGGAGACGATCTTGGGCCCGCCGATAGGTGCGCTTTCGCGTAGTATCCAGTCCCAATCCGCCTCGACCGCATCCCGTATCAGCGCCATGATCCCTAGCTTTCGTCCATGTCCAGTCCCAGGGCTTTGGCAACGGTGAAGATATCCTTGTCGCCGCGCCCGCACATATTCATCACCATAAGATGATCGGATGGCAAGTCCCCGGCGATCTTGGCCACATGAGCGAGCGCATGGCTCGGCTCCAACGCCGGAATGATCCCTTCAGTGCGACACGATAACTGGAAAGCATCCAGCGCCTCGGTATCGGTGACCGAGACATATTCAACGCGGCCCATATCATGCAGCCATGCGTGCTCCGGCCCAATCCCCGGATAATCGAGGCCCGCAGAGATCGAATGACCCTCCAATATCTGCCCATCCGCATCCTGCAACAGATACGTCCGGTTGCCGTGCAACACGCCGGGCCGACCGCCCGTGAGCGAGGCGCAATGCTCCATCTTGTCGTTAACGCCGTGCCCGCCGGCCTCAACGCCGATGATCCGCACGTCCTTGTCATCCAGAAACGGATGGAACAGGCCCATCGCATTCGAGCCGCCGCCTATGCAGGCCACCAGACTGTCGGGCAGACGCCCTTCGCGCTCTGTGATCTGCTCGCGTACTTCTTTACCGATGATCGACTGGAAATCGCGGACCATAGCGGGATAGGGGTGCGGGCCAGCAACGGTGCCGATGCAATAAAACGTCTCATCGACATTGGTGACCCAGTCGCGCAGGGCTTCGTTCATGGCGTCTTTCAGGGTGCCGCGCCCTGCTGTCACCGGCTCGATCTTCGCGCCCAGAAGTTTCATGCGGAAGACGTTGGGGGCTTGCCGTTCGACGTCGGTAGCGCCCATGAAAACGATACACTCAAGCCCGAAGCGCGCGCAGACGGTCGCGGTTGCAACCCCATGCTGGCCTGCGCCCGTTTCCGCGATAATCCGCTTTTTGCCCATGCGCCGCGCCAGCAAAATCTGCCCCAGCACGTTGTTGATCTTATGCGCGCCAGTGTGGTTCAACTCATCGCGTTTAAGGTAGATCTTCGCACCGCCAAAATGCTCGGTCAGACGCTCGGCGTAATAGAGCGGCGAGGGACGGCCCACATAGTGTTTCCACAGGTCATCCATTTCGGCCCAAAACGTCGGATCGATCTTGGCCTTCTCGTATTCCGCTTCAAGATCGAGGATCAGGGGCATCAAGGTTTCGGAGACGAACCGGCCTCCGAAATCGCCAAAGCGCCCGCGCTCGTCCGGTCCGGTTTGAAATGAATTGAGCATCTGTGAGGCCATGGTCGTAAACTCCGTTTGTCCGCACCGTCATATAACGCGCCATCCGCGAGGTCGAGTGCGACATATGAGTTGGGTTGCTAGAGCCTCCGACCCAAAACCTGAGGTGTGCAGAACCCTTCGGGCCAATCAGAATTTCCCAAAGTCCCGTCGCCGCGCCCCTCGTCCGGGCAACGAGCCCGCATGTCGGGACGCGGCTTGATCTTGAGAAAATTCTGATTGGCTGAATACCTCAGATTTTTGGGTCGGATGCTTGTCTTA
>CAYRKW010000119.1:0-4651 GCA_964425135.1 uncultured Rhodobacterales bacterium | reverse complement strand
AACATCATGGAATTCTGCAAGGCGTTCAACGCCAAGACGCAGGAAATGGAGCCGGGTGCGCCGTGCCCGACCGTGATCACCTATTATCAGGACAAGTCCTTCTCGATGGACATCAAGACGCCACCTGCGTCCTACTTCCTGAAAAAAGCTGCCAAGCTGCAGTCCGGTGCGAATATGCCGAGCCGCGAAGTTGTCGGCACGGTGTCCGTAAAGCAGGTTCGCGAGATCGCTGAGGCGAAGATGAAAGATCTCAACGCAACCGATATTGATGGCGCAATGCAAATCATCATGGGCTCAGCGCGGTCCATGGGCATTGAAGTGAAAGGGTAAGCGAGATGGCTAAAGTTGCAAAACGTATGCAAGCCGCACGCGAGGCTTTTTCGGGAAAATCTGAAATGAGCGTTGCGGACGCCGTCGCTCTGGTGAAGGGCAATGCCAAGGCAAAGTTCGACGAAACCGTTGATATTGCGATGACTTTGGGGATTGACCCACGTCACGCCGACCAGATGGTGCGCGGTGTTGTCTCGCTTCCAAATGGCACGGGTAAAGACGTGCGCGTGGCCGTATTTGCCAAAGATGCCAAGGCTGATGAGGCCAAAGCAGCCGGCGCGGATATTGTTGGTGCGGAAGATCTGATGGAGATCGTGCAAAGCGGCAAGATCGAGTTTGATCGCTGCATCGCGACACCGGACATGATGCCAATCGTTGGTCGTCTGGGCAAAGTGCTCGGGCCCCGCAACCTGATGCCAAACCCAAAGGTTGGCACGGTGACGATGGACGTCAAAGCCGCTGTTGAGGCGGCCAAGGGCGGCGAAGTGCAGTTTAAGGCGGAGAAAGCCGGCGTTGTGCACGCAGGCGTTGGCAAAGCGTCGTTTGATGCAGGCAAGCTGGCGGAAAACGTCCAAGCCTTCATCAATGCTGTTCAAGCTGCCAAGCCTTCCGGTGCCAAAGGTACTTACATGAAGAAGATCGCCATCTCCTCGACCATGGGTCCGGGTGTGACGATCGACGTTGCTGCGGCAACGGCTGACTAAAGAGATTCCCCGAAAGGGGATGTTCGTAAGGGCGGCGCTGCTGCCCTTACTCGTCCGAGACGGTGGGTGCCCAAATGGGCTTAATCTCCTGCCTGAGACGGGGACACGGATAAGATCGATTTGAGCCTTCTCAAAGGTTCGGGCGATTTTGGAAGGGACCCGTTGGACCCTGAGTGGTGTGGTAAGTCCCATGCCGAAAATGAGCCGGGTGATCCCCTCAAAAGGGTCACTCACAATTTGGAGCAAAACTGTGGATAGAGCCCAAAAAGAAGATGTGGTCAAAGAGCTTGGCCAGATTTTCACGGACTCTGGTGTCGTCGTTGTGGCGCATTACTCCGGCCTATCCGTTGCTGAGATGCAGGACTTCCGGGGTCGCCTTCGCGATGCTGGCGGATCCGTACGCGTCGCCAAAAACAGGCTCGCCAAGATCGCTCTGAAAGATACGCCATGTGAGAGCATGGCTGACCTTTTGGGGGGAATGACGGTGCTTTCCTATTCGGAAGACCCGGTGGCTGCTGCGAAAGCGACAGTCGCGTTTGCCAAGGATAACGACAAGCTCGAAATCCTTGGTGGGTCGATGGATGGGGACGCACTGGATGCTGCTGGTGTCAAAGCTGTCGCAGCCATGCCTTCGCGCGAAGAGTTGCTTGCAACAATCGCGGGAATGCTGGGCGGACCGGCTTCGAGCATCGCTGGCGCACTTGGCGGACCGGGTTCTGCAATCGCATCGTGCATCGCCACGGTCGAGGAAAAAGCGGAAGCTGCCTGATCGCAACGGAATATGTCGGTGTGGATGCAAAACGCGGATGCACTGGAACAGACAAAACGAAGATAGGAGCCAACAATGGCTGATTTGAAGAAACTGGCGGAAGAGATTGTCAATCTGACACTGAAAGAAGCCGCTGAACTGAAAGACATCCTTAAAGACGAGTACGGCATCGAAGCTGCTGCTGGTGGCGCGGTTATGATGGCCGGTCCTGCGGCTGGTGGCGATGCTGGTGGTGCAGCTGAAGAGAAAGACGAGTTTGACGTGATTCTCGTTGAAGCTGGCGCACAGAAAATCAACGTCATCAAGGAAGTCCGCGGCATCACAGGTCTTGGCCTGAAAGAAGCCAAAGACCTCGTCGAAGCAGGTGGCAAAGCCGTCAAAGAGGGCGCTGCCAAAGCCGAAGCTGAAGAGATCAAGACCAAGCTCGAAGCGGCTGGTGCAAAGGTCGAGCTCAAGTAATTGGGCCAAACGGGGCGGCGTCTGTCGCTTCGATGAAATTGTTGGGCTGGATCACGAAATTCGTGGTCCAGCCTGACGCATCTTTCCAGAGGCCTGTGCGCGGACCTCTTGAAAGATGCGGATGATCCGGGTGCCTGCTGGTGGGACAGACAGGCTAGAATTGGATCGACACGTAGCTTGCGTCTGCTATCCGACCCGGCTGCCCAACCGGGAAGGGAGCGCGAACCAAAGAAGGTAGCCAGAGCACGATGCCACAGACGAACTCTTCGAGCCAAAAACGTATCCGCCGTTACTACGGAAAAATCCGTGAAGTTGCGGAAATGCCCAATCTGATTGAAGTTCAGAAAAGCTCTTACGATCTTTTCCTTGATTCAGGTGATCAGCCCGCGCCGATGGATGGCGAGGGTATTCATGGCGTGTTCCAGTCGGTTTTCCCGATTAAGGATTTCAACGAGACCGCCGTGCTGGAATATGTCTCATACGAGTTGGAGCCGCCAAAGTACGATGTTGACGAGTGTCAGCAGCGTGACATGACCTATTCTGCCCCGCTCAAGGTCAAACTGCGTCTTATCGTGTTTGATGTGGACGAGGATACGGGCGCCAAGTCGGTCAAGGACATCAAAGAGCAAGATGTGTTCATGGGTGATATGCCACTCATGACCAAAAACGGTACGTTCGTTGTGAACGGCACCGAGCGGGTCATCGTTTCCCAGATGCACCGCTCCCCTGGCGTGTTTTTCGATCATGACCGTGGCAAGAGCCATTCTTCGGGCAAGCTTTTGTTCACCAGCCGCATTATTCCCTACCGTGGCTCCTGGCTCGATTTTGAGTTTGATGCCAAGGATATCGTGCATTCGCGTATTGACCGGAAGCGCAAGCTGCCGGTGACGACGCTTTTGTATGCGTTGGGTCTCGACCAGCAGGACATCGTCGATGCCTACTACGACAAGGTGCAGTTCACCGAAGTGAAGAAGAAGGGCTGGAAGACCAAGTTCTTCCCCGAGCGGGTGCGTGGCACCAAGCCTGCCTTCGATCTTATTGACGCAAAATCTGGGGATGTAATTGCCGAGGCGGGCAAGAAAGTCACGCCGCGCACGGTCAAGAAGCTGCTGGATGAGGGCAAGGTTACCGAAATTCTGGTGCCTTTCGATCAGATCATCGGGCGTTATGTCGCCGAAGACATCATCAACGAAGACACAGGCGAGATTTACGTCGAAGCCGGTGATGAGTTGACATGGGAGCTCGATAAAAACGAAGAAGTGTCTGGCGGTACGCTCAAGACGCTGCTCGATCAGGGGATCAACGATATCCCTGTACTGGATATCGATAATGTCAATGTCGGCCCTTATATTCGCAACACTTTGGCTGTGGACAAGAATTGGAGCCGCGATACGGCGCTGATGGATATATATCGCGTTATGCGCCCCGGCGAGCCACCCACTGTGGAGGCGGCGGACACGTTGTTCCAGACGCTATTCTTTGACGGCGAGCGCTATGATTTGTCGGCTGTTGGCCGTGTGAAGATGAACATGCGTCTAGCGCTGGATGCGCCGGACACGCTGCGCACGTTGCGCAAAGAGGACATTGTTGCGGTCATCAAGGCGCTGGTTGAGTTGCGCGACGGCAAGGGCGATGTCGATGACATTGACCATCTTGGCAACCGCCGCGTTCGTTCGGTGGGCGAGCTGATGGAAAATCAGTATCGCGTTGGTCTTCTGCGTATGGAGCGTGCCATCAAGGAGCGTATGTCATCGGTCGAGATCGACACGGTGATGCCACAAGATCTGATCAACGCCAAACCGGCGGCTGCGGCTGTGCGCGAGTTCTTTGGCTCGTCTCAGCTTTCGCAGTTCATGGACCAGACCAACCCGCTTTCGGAAGTCACCCACAAACGTCGTCTTTCGGCGCTTGGGCCCGGTGGTCTGACCCGCGAGCGCGCAGGCTTTGAGGTGCGTGACGTTCACCCGACCCATTATGGCCGGATGTGTCCGATTGAAACGCCGGAAGGACCGAACATCGGTCTGATCAACTCGCTCGCCTCCTTTGCGCGGGTAAACAAATATGGCTTCATCGAAACGCCGTATCGCCGTGTTGAAGACGGTCAGGTGACGGATGATGTGCAGTACATGTCCGCAACCGAAGAGATGCGGCATACGATTGCGCAGGCCAATGCGAGCCTCGATGAGAAGGGCAAGTTCGTCAACGATCTGGCCTCGACCCGTCAGGGCGGGGAGTTCATGCTCAACCCACCCGAGAATATCGACTATATCGATGTCTCGCCCAAGCAGTTGGTGTCGGTTGCGGCTTCGCTTATCCCGTTTTTGGAAAACGAAGATGCGAACCGGGCGCTCATGGGATCGAACATGCAACGTCAGGCGGAGCCGCTGGT
>CAYRKW010000118.1:0-4760 GCA_964425135.1 uncultured Rhodobacterales bacterium | reverse complement strand
CGGTCATGATCGTGGCGGGGTTGGAGTTGACCAGAATGACCCGGTAGCCTTCCTCGCGCAGGGCCTTGCAGGCTTGTGCGCCGGAGTAGTCAAACTCGCAGGCTTGTCCGATGACGATGGGACCGGCACCGATGATCATGATGGATTTGATATCTGATCTTTTCGGCATGCCCGCGCTCCGCTTTTGCAGTGAATTTTCGCAAATTGTCGCGGTTATAGGGTTTGCGCGGGCGGGCGCAAGGGGTCAGTCAGGAATATCCACAGGAAAATGAGTGAGCGATTTGAGAATGCGAGATTTGGCGGCTTACGCGTTGGACAAAAGCAGGTTGGCCGTGCTGAAGGAGGCGTTTTGCAGCAGGGTCAGGGCCGCTGAGCCGGGGGTGGAGGCCGAAATGCCGTTGGATATCTGGTCGCGCACGAGGAAATTGTTGATCGCTTTTTCGACGTTTTCGCTGTCGAGGAACACATCGACGCCCTTGCCGCCGAAGGTTTTCAGGGCGGCGTCTTGGAAGAACTGGCGCTGTTTGTCGATCTCCAGCGATCCGATGGAGGTTGGCAGGCCGAGGGCGCCTTCGATCACGGTTCGAATGGGCGTGTTGCCCATGATCTGAAACCAGGCGGAGGTTTCGGGGTTTTCGGATGCGGCATAGGCGGCGATCTCGCGTTTGAAGTTCATCGCAAGGCGCACGCCGTTGTCGCTGTTGCCCACGGCAATCTCGAACTGGCGGTCCTGATAGGCGTTGATGATGTTGGATGCAAAATCGGATTGGCCGACACGTGCGCCCAAAAGATTGCCGTAACCAAAGGCGTCGGCGAGGTTGCGATAGGCCGGGTCAACGAGACGGGTGGCAAAGGCGCGATCCTGCTCGGTGCCTTCGTCGAGCACTTTTTTGATGAAGAAAATCTTGTCGATGTCCTCATCCAGACCAAAAGCCCCCAGCGCGACTTTGCGCAAGGTGCGGTCATTGACCAAATCTTCCGCCGTCAGGGCATTGGCGATGTTTTCGCGAAAATAGTCCAACTCGCGGGCAATGACGGGCGAGCGGTTGAACACCGCCTGCTGCGCCTCCTGCGTGCGTTCGATGTAGTTGAAGCCGGCGATGCCGCCGAAGGGGACGATTGGCTGGAAGGTCATGATACTTTTGCTGCCATCTCAAAGAGGCGCTGCTCGCGGGACAGGAGCGCGCGCAGGGTTTTGAACACCGGATAATATTTGTCTTCGGCCACCAGCGAGGTGGCAAGGTCGAGCTTGGCGCGGCTGTCGGTGTCGTTGAGTACCTGTGAGAGTTGCTCGATGCCTTGCAGCAGTTGGAAGCGCGCTTCGTTTGGGTCTGCATCGCCGGTCAGGATGAGCTGCGCGATATAGGCCACCCGCGAGACGGGCGTGTTGGCATCTTCGGGATGAATAGCCTCTTTCATGCGCAGCACGTTGGTATCGGGGGACAGGATGCTGACCATCGCGCGGCGCGGACCGTTCTGGAGCACGACGCCATTGACCAAGAAGCGTTCTTGCGGAGACAGTTTGAGAGCAAGTCCGGGCATGGGTCAAACCTTTGCTTCATCGCGCAGACCGCGCATGATGGTTTTGTTGACATCGATCAGGGGGGCGATGCTTTTGGTGTCGTTCAGGGCTTTGCTGGATTGCTGCCAGACGAAATTCGCAATCGACAGGATCTGGGCGCGGAGTGCTGTGGGCAATTGGTTTTCATCGCTGGCCACATCGGCGGCTAGAATGCCCCAGAGCTGGCGATTGAAGTGTACGGCCTCTGCACATTTTTGGTTGAGCGGGCCGGGATCAGCAGCGGAGCTTGCGAGCATGTTGGTGGCGCGGGCGAAGGCTTGATATTCGGTGCCACGGTCCGAGCGGACGGTCTGGCTGGTGTCGCCGTAGGTGGCCTGTGCGAGCGCTGTATTACTGTTGTTCATTGTGTTGGTCCCAGTCCCAGTTTGAGGTTTATCCGTCCAAGAGAAGAGCGATTGGGGCGGGAGAGCCCGCCCCAATCAGATTGTTCTTAACGGAACAATGACAGGAGTGTCTGAGGCGCCTGGTTCGCGATCGAGAGCGACTGGACACCAAGCTGCTGCTGAACCTGCAAGGCTTGCAGTTTCGCGGAGGCTTCTTCCATGTTCGCATCCACCAGCGCACCGATACCCGATGTCAGGTTGTCCATCAGTTTGGAGACGAAATCGTTCTGGATTTCGAGGCGTTTTTCGCCTGTACCAAATTCGGACGCAGCGTCGATAGCGTAGTTGGTCAGACCTTCGATACCAACCAGAGCGGCATTTGCGCCAGCTTCAGTCGAGATGTCGAATTCACCAAGCATCGCCAGACCACCACCGATTGTGTTGGCGGCAGCACCTGCACCATCAGCCGAAGAGACCAGATCAGCAGCCGCGAGAGCTGCAAAGTCGGCGCCTGAATTGTTGGTGACCTGCAAGGTGTTGCCATCAGCACTGAAGGATACCGATGAGGACGCGATACCGTCCTGCGCCAGACGGAAGTTGGCCATATCGGCCAGCGCCTGAGCAACATCAGAGCCTGTGTCACCATCACGAGCAACATAGACTGCATCCGAACCAGTGCCGCCGAATTTCGCTGTGTCGAGTGTGTAGGACTGGCCCACAACGACCTCAGCCTCAACGATATCGGCAACGTCCCCGGTCGATCCATCGGTGATCGCTGTTGTGTTGACGGTTTTGGCGGCGGTTACGTCCGCGCCGTTACCTGCAGCAGCAGCAGTGGTTCCCAGGTCAGATTTACCGATTGTGATATTGGAGGAACTGACCGATCCGTCTGCTGCGCGATCAAGCGATGCCAGAACGTCAACAGAGCCTGTTCCTGCTGTCTTTTCGGAGTTGGACAGAAGGTTTTGGCCATTAAACTGAGCAGCACCGACGATACCGGAGATTTGCTCGCGCAGGCTGTCAAGGTCTGTTTGCAGCTTACCGCGGTCAACGTTGTCTTCCTGAGCGGCAACAATTTTCGCCTTAACTTCGGTCAGAAGGTCTGTGACCGATTCAGCGGCGTTCCGGCCAACTGCAACGGTAGACTGACCGAGCGACAGCGAGTCTGAGATCGCCTTGAAGCCCTCAACGTCCGATTCCATCACCTTGGAGATCGCCCAAACAGCGGCGTTATCCTTGGCCGACGCGATAGATTTACCGGTCGAAATCTCGCCTTGCACCATAGCGAGGTTTTTGTTGATGGAGTTCAATGTTTGCAGGGCAACCATTGCGGAGTTGTTTGTAAGAATACTGGACATTTCTTTTACCTTAATGTTTGCGACGCAGATTTACGCATTGCGCCGCGATTGCAGAAACTTTGCTTTTGCAAAGTGTTTCGGCGTCGTTTTCGACAATGCGGTCGTTTGAAGTACACCAAACCCGCGCCACCCCTCGAAGGATGCGAGGGAGAAATTGCGTGAAACAAGATAACCCTGACTTAACCGCGCGGCGCAATTCGGGCGCTGCAAGCGGCTTAATCGCTACAAGTTTTGATTAATGCGTCGGCATGAAACAGATGCGGCGATTGTTGCCCATATTCCGGTCACATTGCGGATATGTCCCAATATGAGGCAGTCGCAACGGCGGGACGTGAGTCGCGAAAAGGCGGGTGATGCGACTTGACAAAAGCGCCCATTCTCTATTTGTCGGGCGCGGTCGTGAACCGCAATTAAAGGCATATCCACATGCACGCGTATCGCAGTCATACTTGCGCTCAGTTGAACACATCGAATGTAGGCGACACTGTCCGGCTTGCCGGCTGGGTGCATCGCGTGCGCGATCATGGCGGGGTGCTGTTTATCGACCTGCGCGATCACTATGGCATGACGCAGGTTCTGGCCGATCCCGATAGCCCGGTTTTCGCCGAGGTCGAAAAGGTGCGTTCGGAATGGGTGATCCGCATTGATGGAGAGGTCAAGGCGCGGGATGCCTCGCTCGTCAACGACAAGATCCCCACCGGTGAGATTGAGATTTTCATTCGCGACATGGAAGTTTTGGGCGCAGCCGATGAGCTGCCGCTGCCGGTCTTTGGTGAGCAGGACTATCCAGAAGAGACGCGACTGAAGTATCGCTTTCTTGATCTGCGCCGCGAGGGGCTGCATGACAACATGATCCTGCGCTCGAATGTTGTGGCGCATTTGCGCAAGGCGATGTGGGATCAGGATTTCAACGAGTTCCAGACCCCGATCATCACAGCGAGCAGTCCTGAAGGTGCGCGCGATTTTCTGGTGCCGAGCCGTTTGCATCCGGGCAAGTTCTACGCCCTGCCGCAAGCGCCGCAGCAGTTCAAGCAGCTCATTATGGTCTCAGGCTTTGACAAGTATTTCCAAATCGCGCCCTGTTTCCGCGATGAAGACCCGCGGGCGGACCGCTCACCCACCGATTTCTATCAGCTTGATATGGAAATGAGCTTTGTCGAACAGCAGGATGTGTTCGATACGATCCAGCCGGTTCTGCAAGGCGTGTTCGAAGCGTTTGGCGGCGGGCGCAAGGTGGATCAGGAGTGGCCGCAAATCTCGTATAAGGACGCGGCGCTTTGGTATGGCACCGACAAGCCCGACCTGCGCAACCCGATCAAGATGCAGGTCGTCTCCGAGCATTTCGCAGGTTCTGGCTTCAAGATTTTCGCATCGCTCTTGGAGAAAGAGGGCAAAGAGGTGCGGGCTATTCCGGCGCCGGGTGGTGGTTCGCGGAAATTCTGTGACCGGATGAACTCGTTTGCTCAGAAGGAAGGGCTGCCGGGGATGGGGTATATC
>CAYRKW010000117.1:0-4760 GCA_964425135.1 uncultured Rhodobacterales bacterium | reverse complement strand
GCCCCGCGCAGGGGCGGCTTCGTGCCGAACGAAACCCAAAAATCACGCCCCCGCACCTGCGGGGGCACCGCAAAATCACGTCAGATCGCGCTTGTCCTCAATAACGATTCCGTCCCGACCCAACGCGCCCGGTGCAACAATCTCCACCGTACCGCGCAGTTTGAGAATATCACGAACACTCGCCTCATAGGCGGACGCATCTTGCGCATGCGTTTCCACTTGCACCGTCATCACATCCACACCCTGATCGCGTTTCACGATCACCCGCGCCTTGCCCACATCCTCATGCCGCGCGACCAGTTCAGCCACCTGTTCAGGGCGCACGAACATGCCCTTTACTTTGGTCGCCTGATCCGCACGGCCGCGCCAGCCGACGATCCGCATATTGGTCCGCCCGCAGGGACTGTGTCCCGGCATCACTGCCGACAGATCACCTGTCGCAAACCGGATCAGCGGATAGTCGGGGTTGAAGCTGGTAACGACCACCTCGCCAACCTCCCCATCCGCAACCGGATCACCAGTACCGGGCGTGACGATCTCCACGATCACGCCCTCATCGACGATCATCCCCTCCATCGCCGGGCTCTCATACGCGATATTGCCCAGATCCGCCGTCGCATAGCATTGCAGACAGGCGATCCCGCGCGCCGCATAGCCCGCGCGCATCGCCGGAAAGAGCGGTCCACCGCTGACCAGCGCTTTGGAGATGCGGCTCAGATCAAGCCCCATCTCCTCGCCCTTGAGCAGCAGCGCGTTGAGATAATCTGGCGTCCCCGCATAGGCCGTCACCCCCAAATGCGCCGCTGCCTGCACCTGTTGCTCGGTCTGGCCGGTTCCGGCGGGCACGACACGCGCACCAACCGCCGCCGCGCCATTCTCAAAGATATGCCCCGCTGGTGTCAGATGATAGGCAAAACAGTTTTGCACAATGTCACCCGCACCCACACCTGCGCCGTGCAAAAACCGCCCCAGCCTCCACCAGTTCTTCGCCGTCATGCCCATCTCGTAAATCGGACCGGGGGACTGAAAGATGTAATCGGGCTTGGCGTTCGCATAACCGCCAAGGGGCGGTATCTTTTTTTGCGCCGCGCTCAGCTGCGATTTTCGCAGCACGGGCAGTTTTGCCAGCGCCGCTCGATCTGTGATACCCGATGCATCAACGTCCGACAGACTGTCCACATACCCGCGCAACGCTTGAGCCGTCACGACAATCGACGGCAGATCGCGTGCCAGATCCGCTTCCCGCTCATCTGCGGAACGTGTTTCTAAATCATCAAAATACTGCGCCATAACTCACTCAGCCACCCTGTTTGGCCAAAGCCTAGCACGCAGGATCAAAGCCGCAATATCCGGCCTGCGAAAAACCCCACGAAATCTCTTTCGCAGGGTTTGAAGTAAGGGAAGGAGTATTATATTGAGCTTATCAGGAGCCGGGGAAGGCTTGCGCGCCCCAGACCGCCTGAACGCGCGCATCGCGACCGCACGCATCACGATAGCGTTTATAGGCTTTGGCCTTGGTCAGCGGACCAAATCGCGTCAGCACGACCTTTTTGCTTTTGTAATAGCCCTGATGATACCGTGATGCTGGATAAAATTCGCCCGCATCCTCAATCACTGTGGCAATGTTTTTGCCTAATGCGGCCCGCACCTCAGCCTTGGTCGCTTCGGCAATCGCCCGCTGCTCGGGCGTTGTCGCAAAAATTGCCGTCCGGTAACTCTCGCCGCGATCACAGAACTGACCGCCTGCATCCAACGGATCGATTGAGCGCCAAAAGGCATTGATCAGCGCTTCATAGCTCACAACATCCGCGTCAAACTTGACCTCGACCACCTCATAGTGACCGGTGCCACCCGCCGTAACCTGCTTGTAGGTCACATCCTTGACAGTACCGCCGGAAAAGCCGCTCGTGGTGGACTTGACCCCTTTGATCTTGTCCATATCCGCCTCAACGCACCAAAAACAGCCGCCCGCAAAAATCGCGGTTTGAATATCTTTGGCAAAAACAGTTGAGGAATGGCCCAGCGTCAGCGCAAACGCGGCAATGGTAAACAGTCTACGGGTAAGCATGTGTCACATCCTGAAAATTGCAATGGCGTAAGATGACACGGACAGGCGGTCACAGGCAAATGAACATCGCGCGAGAATGTGTTTCAATTGAAGGTGCAATGTGCCTGAAAGCGCCTTTTGAGCCCACGCCGTAAAAATCTCGCTCTCAGGACAGCCCCCTCCCGTGGGGAGGGTCGGGGGCTGTCCGGCTTTGCCGGACGAAGTAACCTGGCCACTGGCTCCGTAAATTGTATCAATGAGGGCCAATGAGATTTCAAAAGCTATGGAGATAACGCCGCGCCCTCCCCGCCAATTTCACTCGAAAAACACCTCCGCCCCCAAATCCTTTGGCGGAATGGACGCCGCAAACGCGTTGATCGCCTCCACCTCCTCCAACGTCGGCCACACAGGCGCAATCGCAGGCGGGTGCTGCGGATCAAACGGCTCGGTCATGCCTTCAACTTGCGTAAATGACGGATGCGGGTTCAGCGTCCAGAAGACCGCAAACCGATCCCCCCACGCAGGCATCGCCCTAAGCGCTCCAAACGACGGCGTCGACCCGATCCCGCCCATCCGGTTCTTCTCATTCACCACATGACAGCGCCCGCAGTGCAGCAGCGACAGCGTCTCACCGCACAACCGCATCGCGCTGCCTGAGCACAGCCACACGATACACCGGCCCATTGCCTGTAGCGGGCGAGAAGAGCGCATCGCTGTCGGGCATGTCATCAATTACAATCTCCGCCGCATCCGCCGCCACATAATCAATCTTCACAGAGGTTTTCAGCGAGAACCGCGGCAGCGCAATTTTCAGCAGCCCGGAGGCAATCACCTCCTCATCCGCATGAAGCTGCACCGACCCGTCCTGCGCCAAAGCTGGTCAGCACAAAGCGATCACCAAAGCTGCACACAGAAAAAGCATCGACGATCTCCATCTTTTCAGGCGTTGGTATCTCGACATTTTGGTCTGCAGCTATAGGTTCGCCCCAATCATATATGCAAACCACTGCATGAAGGGATCATCCAAGTGAGCACTGAAGAGTTCAACATGTCGATGCGCAAATTCCTCAAACAGGTCGGCGTCACATCACAGCAAGAAATCGAAAGCGCGGTGCGCAAGGCCGAGGCTGCCGGTAAGGGCGCGAATGTCTATAACGCCAAGGTCGTTCTGACCATCGACGGGCTTGATATTGAACACATCGTCACCGGCGAGATCCAAGGTGGGGCCGCTTCGTGAAACTGACCCGAGACGCCGTTCAGGACGCGCTCAAGGCGATCAAAGACCCATTTGCCGACAGCGATATCGTCTCCTCAGGCGTTGTCCGCGCGCTCAATGTCGATGGCACATCTGTGCGCTTCGTCATGGAAATCGACGGTGCCCGCGCCAAAGCGATGGAACCGGTACGTCAAGCGGCCGAAGACGCAGTGAAGGCTCTGGGCGCGACAGAAGTGTCCGCCCTCCTGACCGCCCATAGCGAGACCAAACCGCCCCCGGACCTGAAAGGCGGTGGCGCAGCCAAACCCGCCGATCAACAAAAGCTCATGCTGCCGGGCGTCGAGCGCATCATCGCAATCGCCTCTGGCAAGGGCGGCGTGGGCAAATCGACCCTCACCTCCAACCTCGCCGTCTCGCTCGCCGCCGAAGGCAAACGCGTCGCGCTGCTCGATGCGGATGTCTACGGCCCCAGCCAACCACGCATGATGGGCGTGTCGGGCCGTCCGTCCTCCCCCGATGGCAAGATCATCCTGCCCCTGCGCAATCACGGCGTGACCATGATGTCCATCGGCCTGATGATGCCATCCGATGAAGAGGCGATCATTTGGCGGGGCCCGATGCTCATGGGCGCGCTCCAACAGATGCTCGGCCAGGTGCAATGGGGCCCGCAAGACGTGCTGCTCGTTGATCTGCCGCCCGGCACGGGCGATGTGCAAATGACGCTGGCGCAAAAGGCCGAGGTCAGCGGCGCAATCATCGTCTCCACCCCACAGGACATCGCACTTCTGGATGCCCGCAAGGCAATGAACATGTTCGACAAGTTGAAAGTGCCAATAATCGGAATGGTTGAAAACATGTCGACCCATATCTGCTCCAAATGCGGCCACGAAGAACATATCTTCGGCCACGGCGGTGCGCTGGCAGAAGCCACCAAGCACTCCATACCCTTCTTGGGTGAAATCCCACTCGATATGGGCATTCGTCTCGCAGCAGATGGCGGCGCGCCCATCTCCGTATCCAACCCGCAGAGCAAACAGGCCCAAGCCTTCCGCGCCATCGCCCGCAAGCTCATCGATCAAGGCGCGGTATAAGCACACCCAGCTTCCCGCCGCTTTTTACAGGCATGGAAGCGCCTGCCGGGCAGTCGCCCTTGGCTCTGATCCGGGCATCGTCGTCTAGCCCGCCGCGATGATAGGCTCGATGCATCGATTATCCTCGCGCCTGAATGCGCACTCGAAGATGCGATGGTCATGCACTTTATCGCCGGTCTTGGCTTTGCCGATGCACTCGGTGCGCTCGGCCCGCGGTAGGTTGCCGTTCATTTGACATGGCCTGGCGGCATCTTCGTCAATGGCGCGACCTGCGGCGGGCTGTCGATAGAAGCCCTGCCCGTCGCCCGCGACGAGATCGCTTTCATGATCGACCTATGCGACGACCACCCACCCAACACGCTCGTTGCAATCAGCCGAACCCTCACCGATGCAGGCGTGTCAGAGA
>CAYRKW010000116.1:0-4811 GCA_964425135.1 uncultured Rhodobacterales bacterium | reverse complement strand
GCAAATGCCGCATCATTGATGTGACAGGACAGGCGATGGGTGGCGGTATTCTCCGGCACATGCGCCTCGACCTCCGACAAAAACGCGGCCAGCCCGTCTGGATTGTGCAGATCAGCGCCCTCGCGATCCCATTCGCCAAGGCCCTTCTCCGGCAGGATCAGCGCGGTTGGCCCCTTGGCCGTCGCAAGCTGCTCGCAATGCGCGCGGGCAACCCGTTTTGTCTCTTCAGCCTTCAGCACGATGGAGGTCAGCAACCGGTTGTGTGCATGCTTCATATGCGCATCCCATTTGCGATCAATCGGCTCCCAGCCGATAACATCCACCAAATCATAACACCCGGGCGCAACGATCTGCGGCGTGCCGTTCAGCCCGGCATTGGTCAACCGATCCGCACCGGCCGAGATGTTCGAGCCATTCACATGATTGCCCAGCTCCTGCGTGCAAAAGTCGAAAACGCAAGCAAAAGTGCCCTGCCCCGCGAGGCTCTCAAACGCCCGCCCGCCCATGCCGGTGGCATGGAAGACCGCGACTTCATAGCCGCGCTCTTCCAAAGCGGGTTTAAGCGGGATCACATATTTCAGCGCTGATGTGCCCAATGACGTCATGCCAACGCGCGGCTTGTTCAGATCGGGTCGTTGCACGGCCTTTGCAGCGCCCAGAACAGCGCCCGCCGCTTGCGACAAGGACGCCTTGCACACCGAGTTCAACCCGTAAAGCCCGCCTGCCCAGAGGATCATCTGCGTATCCGCCGCCAAACGCTCCGCCGGGATCAACGGCGAGAAAGAGACCGTTGAGACAATGTATTTCGGCACGCCAAGCGGCAGCGCAGAGGTCACATCAAGCGCCAGATCTGTTCCCATGGTGCCGCCAAGCACGATCACACCGTCAAACCGGCCTTCGTGATGCAATCGCGTCGCCAGAAGGCTCGCACCTTTCGCCATGATCTGCATCGCGTGATTTTCATCGCCGCTGTCAATAGCCGCCTGAATGCTGCTGCCACCCGCGCGTGCAACGTCATGTTTGGAATAATCCGTCGGCGAAGACGGATCACCGAGCACAGAGACATCCATCGTGACCACATGCCCGCCTTGCGCACGGATCACACCCGCAAGAAAGCCAAGCTCATCGTCCTTGGTGTCATAGGTGCCGATAACCAGAATGCTCTTTGTGTCGCTCATAGTTTGTTCCAAGCTGTCGTTATGGGCTTATGCACTATCGCATGTGACGGTCATGCAAATCGTAATCCTCATCGCGTTGACGCGCGCGCCATTTCTTGACCAACGCAACCCGATGGAGCGCCTGCGGCCCTGCCGCGAGCAAGTGACCGCGAAACCAGCCGTTGCCCTTGCCATTTCCGTCGCAGATTTGGTGATTTCTGAGATGCTCTACTCCCGCTGCGTTGGTTCATATATTGAACCGACGTTATCGCAAAAAGATTGTCTTGTTAATTATCTTGTGTCAAACTGTTTTTGCAAATCGCTTCAGAAAGGCCCTTTGATGTCGTCGGCTGCCAAAGCTCTGACACTGCTGTCTCACTTCTCGACCGACCACCCTGAAATTGGTCTTTCGCAACTGTGCCGGCTCGCTGGGCGCGATAAGGCGACGACCTACCGACATCTTCAAGCGCTTGAAACGGCTGGGTTTATTGAAAAGAATCCCGCAACCAAACAGTACCGTCTTGGCCCCGCAGTGCTGCAACTCGCGCAGGTTCGCGAGGCGACTGTGCCGCGCAGGGATGGTGCAAAAGCTGCAATCGCAGCGCTTGCCGACACCATCGGGGAAACTGCGCATGTGACGGTGCTCTCCGGCCATACGCTCTACGGGTTGTGCGCGTGCGAGTCTCCAAATCATAGCATCCGGGCAGTGATTGATCTGAATATTTTTCCGCTCCATGCCACTGCATCGGGCCTGTGCGCTCTGGCCTTCGGTCCAGCGGAATTGTTCGAAATTGCGGCGCAATCGCTTGAAGGTTTCACCGCAAAAACCCCAACCAACACGCGCGCGCTGGCCACCATCGTCGATGATATTCGCACCACGGGATTTGGCCGCGCGGAACGAAGCTATGAGGACGAAATCCAAGGCTTCGCCGCCCCGGTGTTCGATCACACAGGACATTTCGCAGGCGCTGTCGCGGTTGCCTGCGTCGCATCTCGGCTTACTCCCGATCTGGAGCGCAGGATCAAATCCGAACTCATCCTCGCCGCCCGCGAGATCACCCGCAACTGGGGCGGCACGATACCGGCACAGATCGCGGCGATCTGGACGCAAAATATGACCTCTTCAGACGCATTGGAACACGCATCATGAAAGACTCAAACTTCCTCAAGGAACATAACGGACGCCTGATGTGGCACCCGATGACCTCCCCGAAAGACAGCATCGAACAGCCACCGAAAATCGTGATGGAAGCGGAAGGCGTGTCAATCACTGACATCGACGGGCATCGCGTCATCGACGGTGTTGGTGGACTTTGGAACGTCAATCTTGGCTACTCCTGCAAGCCCGTGAAAGACGCCATCACAGCGCAACTCGACACGCTGCCCTATTACTCGACCTTCCGCGGCGCAACCAATGATGCGGTGATTGAACTGTCCTACGAGTTGTCGGAGTTTTTCGCCCCCGACGGGGTGTCACGCGCCTTCTTCACCTCTGGCGGCTCGGACAGCGTTGAAACGGCGCTGCGGCTTGCCCGCCAGTATCACAAACTCAGAGGCGAGGCGGGCCGGACCAAGTTTCTCAGCCTGAAAAAAGGTTATCATGGAACCCATTTCGGCGGCGCGTCGGTCAATGGAAACGCCAATTTTCGCACCGCTTACGAGCCGCTTCTGCCCGGCTGCTTCCACATCCCCGCACCTTACACCTACCGAAACCCGTTCAACGAAAGCGATCCGGAAAAACTTGCGCAATTGTGCCTGCAAGCGCTTGAGGATGAGATCGCCTTTCAAGGCGCCAGCACCATCGCCGCGATGATCATGGAACCGATCCTTGGCGCAGGTGGGGTGATCCCGCCGCATCCCTCCTTCGCGCCCGCCGTGCAGGAAATTTGCAACCGCAACGGCATCCTACTGATCACCGATGAGGTGATCACCGCCTACGGCCGCACCGGCGCATGGTCCGGCGCACGTCTTTGGGGCATCGAGCCCGACATGATGGCCACCGCCAAAGCGATCACCAACGGGTATTTTCCGTTTGGCGCGGTTATGCTTGGCGCGCGGATGGTGGAGGTCTTTGAAGACAACCCGGACGCCAAAATCGGCCATGGCTACACCTATTCCGGCCATCCGGTCGGCGCCGCCGCAGCGCTTGCCTGTCTGAACGAGACCAAACGCCTGAATGTCATCGAAAACGCCGCCGCAAGAGGCACGCAGCTTTTTGAAGGGTGCAAGGCGCTGATGGAGAAATATGACATCATCGGCGATGTGCGCGGCGGCTACGGCCTGATGACCGCGATAGAGATGGTCAGTAGCCGCGCCACCAAAAAGCCTATCGATCCGGTCACCGCCACGACGGTGCAGGAGACGGCTTATCAAAACGGCGCGATGATCCGCGTCTCCGGCCCCAACCTCATCCTGTCACCCGCGCTCGTGCTGAGTGAAACCGACGCCAACGCCATCCTGACCGCGCTCGATGCCGGTTTCGCTGCTGCCTGAAAGGCCAGATCATGACCCAAGACTATGTGGCCCTTCTGGGCACCAAAGGCGGCCCCGCCATTCGCCCCGGCTCATCACTGCCAACCTCGAACCTCATGTGCCTGAACGGCCAGCAGATCGTGGTGGATTGCGGGCTGGGGGTGACCAAGGGCCTCACGGATCAGGGGATGCAGCTGCGCGATCTGTCGCTGATATTCATCACCCATATGCATTCGGATCACTATCTCGAACTCGGCCCGCTTCTGCATACCGCCTGGACCGCAGGGCTGAAAACTAATGTCGATATCTATGGCCCTGAGGGGATCGCGCCCTATTGGCACAGTTTCATCGCTTCGATGAAAGCCGATATCGATCTGCGGATCGAGGATGAAGGCCGTCCCGATTTGCGCGATCTGGTCACCATACATGTGATCGATGCTGGCGATGTGATGGCGCATGAAGGCATTTCCGTCTCCGCCATCCGAACCATACATCCGCCGCTGATCGACACCTTCGCGCTCTCGTTTAAAACCGCGACCACCCATGTGGTCTTTTCCGGCGACACCGCACCACTCAAAGAGCTTGAGGACTTCGCCCGCGGTGCGGACCTGCTGATCCACGAAGCGATGCTGGAAGCGGCCCTGCCTGCCCTCATGGCGCGGATCGGCAACAGCACCGACAAGCTGATGGAGCATTGGTTGCGCTCGCACACATTCGCCCACGACGCCGCAATCACTGCGTCCCGCGCTCAGGTCAAACGGCTGGCCCTGTCGCATCTTATTCCGTCAGACGATCCTGACTATGGGCCAAAAGACTGGCAAAACGCCTGCGCCGAGCACTTTGACGGTGCGCTGATCGTCGGACATGACGGTGTTCGGATCACGCTATGACCCGCAGCACCACCGAGATTATGTCCGACCGGACGCGTCTGATGGGGCCGAATGTCTCGACGTTTTACGATGATCCGGTTCATATCGTGAGAGGCGAAGGCGTCTGGCTCTGGGATGCGGAGGGGCGAAAATATCTCGACTGCTACAACAACGTCCCTCATGTCGGTCACTGCAATCCCCGTGTGGTTGAGGCGATCTGCCGCCAGGCCAGCACCCTCAACACACACACCCGGTATCTGCACGAAGGCATCCTGTCCTACATCGACCGTCTGACCGGCACCATGGCCGCACC
>CAYRKW010000115.1:0-5340 GCA_964425135.1 uncultured Rhodobacterales bacterium | reverse complement strand
TCGAGGTGGATCAGCTTCCCTACCTCAAAATGCGCGAGCGCCAGACGCTCGAACTCGCACAAGAGGACGGCGAGTATGATCTCATTGCTTATGTGGTGTTTTCAAAGGCAGACTACGTTTATGCCGATCAGCTTGAAAACCTTGCCAAGTATTTCATGAACCCAAAGCTCGCCGATCCATCCTATGATGCGGATGATCTGATCGACGGCTATGTTTACAACATCGGTTTCGCCGGTGGTAACAAAGGGTATCTCGAGGGCAAAACCGGCTCGCTTTTCGGTATTCCATACGGCTCGGAGACATCCATTCTCGGGTATCGCAAGGACATTTTCGAAAAGCACGGGTTGACCGTGCCTGAGACCTACGACGAAATGCTGGAGCTTGCCTGCAAGATCCCAGAGCTCGAACCTGGCATGGGCGGCGTATCCTCGCGGGCAGCATCCGGTCACCACGCAAGCCACGCGTTCCTGCTGCATCTGGCCCCTTTGGGCGGGCGCGTCTTTGACGATAGCTGGAACCCGATTGTGAATAACGAGGCAGGCGTTGCGGCAGCAAACGCGCTGAAAACCATTGTTGATTGCGGGCCCGAAGGCGCGACAAACTTCGGCTTTGGTGAAGCGCTGGGCGCATTCCTCAACGGCGACACAGCCATGTTCCTCGACACAACCGTTGTTGCGGGTCAGATCAACAACCCGGACAAATCGCAGGTCGTTGGCAAGGTCGGTTGGGCCATGCACCCGATGGGTGTGCGTCGTGGCAGCCAGACAGGTGGTTTTGGGATCGGTATCCCGGCCAATGCTGAAAATAAGGAAGCAGCGTTCCTTCTGATGCAATGGCTGACCTCCAAGCAAGGCGACAAGCTCGTGGCCATGGCCGGCGGCAACCCGTCGCGCTTCTCGACCCATGCGGATGCGGAAGTGAACGAGAAGTTCCCGCATATGGCGACTTTTGGTGAAGCGCTCCAGCATGCGGACCCTGACTGGCGCCCAATCATCCCCGTCTGGGGCAAGATCAACGCTGATCTGGGGACAACGCTGTCCAAGGTTCTGACAGAGGATCTGGACATCCAGGAAGCGCTTGATGGTGTTGCAGAGCGCACCAAGGCGGTGATGGACGAAGCTGGCTACTACACCTGGCAGTAGTTAGAAATACTGTGCGGAGCGGATAACCCGCTCCGCATCCCTCGCGCGCCAAAGAGCACCCATATGTCAATCGCCCGTGCAAATCGATACACGCCTTACCTGTTCATGGCCCCCGCCGTGGTTATCATGGTGATCGCGCTGCTCTACCCGTTGGGCTACATGATCTGGGGCAGCTTCCGCGCATGGGACCCGAGCCAGGCCATCGGTGAGGCTGAATTTGTCGGGCTCAAGAATTACGTCACGCTCTGGAACGACCCCAACTTTCGCGAAAGCCTCGGCGTTACCCTGAAATTCGCGTTCTTTGTCGTCACCTTTGAGATGGTCATCGGTGTCGGACTGGCCCTGTTTCTCGACCGCAATATTCGCGGCATGTCGGCCCTGCGCACCATGTTCATCCTGCCCATGATGATTGCACCTGTCGTTGTCGGTCTGATGTGGCGCTACATGTATCACCCAACGGTCGGCACGTTTAACCGCACGCTCGATGCACTTGGATTACCCAAAGTGGACTGGCTCGGCCAGCACGCTCTTACTTCCGTCATCATTGCCGATATCTGGCAATGGACCCCGTTCATTTTTATTCTCGCGCTCGCGGCCCTGCAATCCCTGCCACGCTCGGCTTTAGAGGCCGCACGCATCGACGGCGCAACCGCGTGGCAGCAGATTTGGCACATCAAACTTCCGCTGATGATGCCGGTGCTGATCGTCACAGGTCTCTTGCGTCTGATTGATGCGTTCAAAGTTCTCGAAGTTATTCTGGTTATGACCGAAGGCGGGCCGGGACTGTCGACCGAAATCCTCGCTCTGCGCATCTCGCGCACCGCAACCGAATTTCGCGAATTGGGCGTCGCGGCGGCCATGTCAAACTACCTTCTGATCCTGCTGCTGGCCCTCACGCTCGGCATGTTCGCCTTCCAGCGCATCCACGAAGCACGCGCCGCCCGCATCCGCGCCGCTGCAGAGGAGGACAGCTGATGGCTCAACCGCAAGACCGCCAAAGCCCCGCCTTTTATGCGGTGATCGCCCTTCTGGTCTTCATGGCGATCGGGCCGGTGCTTTTGATGTTCGTCAACAGCTTCAAGCTCGACGTCGACATTATCTCGGGCACGTCCGGCCTCCTCTTCCTGCCAACAATTCAGAACTATGAGACCGCGCTTTGCGATATCCTGTGGTACGAGCCGGATCACTTGGATTTCTGCGCCCTCAAGTTCGGCGGCGCGTTCGTGAACTCGCTGATCATCGCGCTGGTCTCCACTATCCTGACCCTCGTGATCGGCTGCATGGCGGCCTATGCGTTGGTGCGGTTTCGTTTTATGGGCCGCGACACGGTTTCGCTCTCGACACTTATGGTCCGCATGGTCCCGCCTGCAGTGCTGCTCGTGCCGGTTTTCGGCCTGTGGAACAATGAGTTTTGCCTTGATCGCGATGGGCTGATCGGCGGGTTTATCCGTGAGACCTTTGGCGGGCGCGGCGATGTGTGTCTGGCGGGAACACATTCGGGGATCATCCTGATATATGTCGCCATGAACCTGCCATTCGTTATCTGGATTTTGCAAAGTTTCATCATCCAAGTGCCCAGATCGCTCGAAGAAGCGGCGCGGGTCGATGGGGCGGGGCCGTTTCAGGTTTTCTTTAAAGTCGTCCTCCCGCTGATAAAACCGGGTCTCGCAGCCGCAGCGATCTTCACTTTTCGCATCGCATGGAACGAGTACCTGCTCGCCTCGGCGCTCAGCGACCGGAATACCAAAACCGTCCCGATCCTCATCGTGAACAACATGAGCGAGTTTAATGTCGAGTGGGGGGTAATTATGGCAACCGGTATGCTCCTTGCGATCCCACCCATCATCTTTACCCTCTTTGCCAGCAGGCAGATCATAACAGGCATGACTGCCGGTGCAGTGAAAGGTTGACGTGTTGGAATGGCTCACCTCACCGATTGATCCCGATCGCGCGCATCAGATCACCCAAGCGGTGGCCTGGCACGGGCGTACCATGGTGCTGGCCTGGGCGGTGCTGGCGCCGCTTGCCATCATCATCGCGCGGTTCTTCAAAATACTCCCTCAGCAGGATTGGCCGCGCGAGTTGGACAGCGCGTTCTGGTGGCGCAGTCATTGGATCGGGCAGATGCTGGCGGTGGTGCTGACCATCGCAGGCTTCACTCTCGTCCTCCCCGCAGATATCCGATCCCTCACGCTGCATTCAGGGCTGGGGTATCTGCTGTTCGCGGGATTGCTCGCCCAGGCCCTGCTCGGGATATTCCGCGGCAGCAAAGGCGGACCTACATCACCAGCCCCTGATGGCAGCCCGCGTGGGCATCACTACGATATGACCCCGTGGCGTCTTTGGTTCGAGATGCTGCACAAAACACTCGGCTACGGGCTGTGCGGGCTGGCGGTCATCATCATCATCGCGGGCCTGTGGCAAAGCAATGCGCCGAACTGGATGTGGATTGTCATCACGCTTTGGTGGCTGATCCTGATCGGGGCGTTTATCCAATTGCAGCGGCGGGGGCTCGCGATAGATACCTATCAGGCCATTTGGGGCGATAATCTGGTCCATCCGGGCAATCAACGGCCCGATCCGGGCTGGGGGGTGCGGCGTCCGGGCAAGACAACGAAAGAGGCGACAGATGTACGGGATGATTGAGGGAACCGGGTTCGAAGCTCTGGACCCAAGTTTTAATGACTGCCTGATCGGACATGCACGGGTGGAGCGTCTTTGGACAGGTGCGCGCTGGTCCGAAGGTCCTGTCTGGTTCGCCGCTGGCCGATACTTGCTGTGGTCCGATATTCCAAACAACCGGATCATGCGGTTTGACGACACCGACGGCACCGTTTCGGTGTTTCGCGAACCGTCCAACAACTCCAATGGTCACACGATCGACCGGCAGGGCAGGCTGATCAGTTGCGAGCATCTCACCCGCCGGATCACGCGGACCGAGCATGACGGATCAATCACCGTGATCGCCGATAGCTTTGACGGTAAGCGTCTGAACTCCCCCAATGACGTCATCGTCAAGTCCGATGGTTCCATCTGGTTCACCGACCCCAGCTATGGCATTCTGATGGACTATGAGGGTGAGCGGGCAGAAAGCGAAATCGGAGCCTGTCACGTCTACCGCGTTGATCCAAAAGGCGAAATGACGCGGGTTGCCGATGATTATGTAAAGCCAAATGGTCTGGCATTCTCCGCCGATGAAAAGACGCTCTACATCGCTGACACCGGCGCGACCCATATGAAAGACGGGCCTGCGCATATCCGCAAGCATCAGGTTGCAGCCGATGGATCGCTGAGCGGCGGCGCGGTTTTTGCCGACTGCACGAACGGTTTCTTTGACGGCTTCCGCCTCGACCGCGATGGCCGTATCTGGAGTTCAGCGGCGGATGGCGTGCATTGCCTGTCGCCGGACGGGACGCTGATCGGCAAGGTCCTCATCCCCGAGCTTGTGGGCAATGTCTGCTTCGGCGGGCCGAAGCTGAACCGGCTGTTCATCTGCGGGACGACCTCGCTCTATTCAGTATTTTTGAACGTCAACGGCATCTCCCCTCTGGCTTAGAGCGCCGATACACGCCCCTATTTGGTTAATGTAGCGTCCGCACCCTTGTTTTGTTGGGTTAACGGGGTGTTGCGCGATGCACATCCTATGCACAAGCTATGCACAATCCATACACAGTCGGATGCACACAGCGTGACTGTTAACCGGAGCGGGCGGCGGACTGGAGGTCGGGGCAACGGTGTTGTGGAAGCGCCCGCCCCGGACTTGATCCGGGGCCTCCTGGAGTTTCTCGCTGACGCTGAAAGAGGTCCCGGCTCAAGGCCGGGACGGGGGTGCGGATGGGGACGTTGCTCGGTCGATGGCCCCGACCGTCCCCAGCCGGTGGTGTTTGGTTGCCCTGCATGACGTGTGATGTAGATCGCAGAGGTCCCGGCTCAAGGCCGGGACGGGTCGTGCGCTAAGGAACATATGCCATCGGTCCAGCGTCAGCGAGACGGATCAAGGCATTTACGCAGAAAGGCCGACTGTGTTCTAGGAATAGCAAACGATGGGTTTGGCGAGGGGTCCGCTGCGCGGCTGATGACCGCGCTCATCGGACGTCCATCATTTGATTGGGCTTTCATTGAATTTGGTATGAAGAAGCGCGGAGCAGCGAAAGTTTTGACAGCGACGCGTTGGATTGCCCCGCCCCGGACTTGATCC
>CAYRKW010000114.1:0-5344 GCA_964425135.1 uncultured Rhodobacterales bacterium | reverse complement strand
GACCACCTCTTCCCAAACCCGCGAGGTAAATTGGAAAAGTTCGTTCGTTAACATCCAAACTACGCTTAACGTCTCGCCAGTGAGATTTTAGCTCGTCAGTCAGAGCATATCCTTCCGCGTCGTAAGCTGAGGTCAGATCGATGACTTCTTGCGCGGCTAGGGTTTGAGTGTGTTCGTCAAGAACCGCACGTATATTGGTGCGCAGTTTTGTGATTTCAGCGAGGTAATCAGGGCCAAGCAAAGGGACGATATCTGGCATTTGCCATGACACGAAGTCACCAAGCTGCTTTTTCAGAATTGTTTCGATGAGGACTTCTTTTTTCTCAATGGTCAATCAAATATGTCCCAAGGCTTAAACTTTGTCGTACTAGCTTGCCGCGAGCGTAACCAAATATCCAGCCCACCAATCTGCAAGCCTAACCCGCTCTTCCCAATGTTCGCCACGCGCATAGGCTCGACGCACTTCGTTTTTCTCGACATGAGCCAAGGCGCGTTCGATGGCGTCGGGGTTCCACAAACCACTTTCGTTTGCGATTGTTGAAAAGGATGCGCGAAATCCGTGGGCTGTCATTTCGTCGCCTGCATAGCCCATCCGGCGTAGGGCGGCGTTCAAGGTGTTCTCTGACATGGGGCGCGTCCATGTGCGCAATGACGGAAAAAGGAATTCGCCATTGAAACCCATCGCCTTTAGCTCCTTTAGCAACGCAACTGACTGAGCCTGCAACGGCACGTTGTGATTGCGCCGCATTTTCATTTTCTTGGCCGGGATCGACCAGACACATTCGTCAAAGTCGAATTCTTCCCACTTGGCTTGTCGGATTTCGCCGGGGCGTTGAGCGAGTAGTGCGAGCAATTTAAGTGCGATGCGTGTGGTTTCTTGGCCGTCGAAGTCGTCAACCGCGTTTAGCAGCTTTCCCAGCTTCTTAGGGTCCGTGATCGCTGCGCGGTGAACCCGCGTTGGGCGGATCAAGGCATCGCGCAGGGCATAGGTCGGGTCGGTCTCTGCTATCCCGCTGGCCACGGCAAACCGAAAGACAGAGCCGATACGGGCGCGCAAGCGGTGGGCCGTCTCATAGTTGCCTTTGGCCTCGACCTTACGCAGGCAACTTAGGATCATCGGGGTGGTGATTTCAGAGATCGGCTTTTTGCCAAAATCGATATTGGCGATCTTAAGGTGATATTCGGTCTTGTCTAACGTGGCCTTCGACTTGTTTTCTTTGCGCTGCTTTTCCAAGAAGGCTGCGCCTATCTTTTCAAACGTCCGTTCTTTGATCTCAAGTCGCTCGCGTTTGGCGTCTTGTTTTGCATCACTGGGATCAACGCATTGCGCGATTAGCGCGCGGGCGTCTTCTTTGGCACTACGGGCCTGCGCCAGAGAAATCGCGGGATAAGCGCCTAGTGATAGTTTCCGCTCTTTCCCGTCAAGGCGATACTTCAAATTCCAAAGTTTAGAGCCTGCGGGCGTGACCAAAACGTAAAGTCCCTCAAAGTCGCTGACTTTATAAGGCTTGGTTTTGGCTTTCAGGTTTCGAATCTTTGTATCCGTTAATGCCATTTGGGGGCCTTTTGATTTAGCCTAATTCGGCAAGGCCCCCATAAGGCCCCCAAATCTGGGGGCTTTTATCGGATAGCATAAAACGCTATCGGACAAAGGGCTTCGCCATAGCCCTTATAAACAAGGGTCAAACGGATGTCATCGGACTATTTTGGATGGTGAAATGGTGCCCCCACACGGACTCGAACCGCGGACCTACTGATTACAAATCAGTTGCTCTACCAGCTGAGCTATAGGGGCAGGCGAGGCGGGTTGTACGCAGGGAATGTGGCTTTTGCAAGGAAAAATATACGCAGATCTTGGGTTCTTTGCAGAGTGTTCGGGCGTGTTGCACATTCGGTGGCGATGGGTGGTATGAGGCCTGGTCTGAACGAAAAACGCCCTGGGCAAAAGCGCAGGGCGTTGGTCGTGTGTTAGGATGTAACCGTCAGTGCAGGTTGGCGTCCACGTCCTTGATCGCTTCGTCGATCAGGGATGTCGTGTCTTTGGCGCTTAGCTTGCCAGCGATGACGCTTTGAGCTGCGGCGACGGCGACGGAGACGGCTTTGTTGCGCACTTCGTTCATCGCTGCGCTTTCGGCAGAAGCGATCTGGTCTTCGGCGGCTTTCAGGCGGCGCTCGATGCTGCGTTCAAGGTCGGCCTTAGCCTCTTCAGCAGCCGTCTGAGCCTCTTCGCGCGCTGTGGCGACGATACGGTCGGCCTGAGCCTTAACCTCTTCCTGCTTGCGCTCATAGGAGGCGAGAAGGGACTGGGCTTCCTCGCGCAAACCACGCGCCTCGTCGATGTTTGCACGGATCTTATCCGCTCGGTCGTCGAGGATCTTGCCTACGATGCGTGGTACCCCGACGTAGAGCAGGATGCCGATGAAAATCAGGAAAGAGATTGCGACGACGTAGTCGGTATTGTTCAGGAAATCCATGGTTTTAGCTTCCCTTCAATACAGCGCTAACCGCCGCTTTGATCGACTTTGCGTCCGCTTTTGCCGGAGACACCGCTCCAACGATGTCTTTGGCCGCAGTGGTTGCCACGTCCTCTACGCTTTTCATCGCGGAGGCGCGTATCTCATTGATGCGCGTCTCGGATTCCGAGGCTTTTGCGGAAATTTCCGCATCCGCTTTGGCAATCGCTACATCCAGCTCTTTCTGGATTTCAGCGCGCGTTTCTGCTGCGATGCCTTGGGCTTCGGCGCGGGCATCCTTGAGCGCTTGCTCATAGGCGGCCTCGGCCTGTTCGGCTTTCAGCTTCAACTCCGCCGCTTGATCCAGATCATTGGCGATGGCGGTTTGCCGATCCTCAATGATGCCTGAGATGCGCGGCAATGCGATCCGTGAGAGCAGGAAATAGATGATCCCCATCGTGACGACGAGCCAGAACAGCAAGTTCGGCATAAACGCCGGGTCAAGCTGAGGCATGCCCTCGTAATGTCCACCTTTAGGTGCAGCCATGATGGCCTCCTTAGTCTGACAGTTATCTTGTGCTGCGGGGCGCTTGGCCCCGCGACAAAAGGAGCGTCAGATTAAAGTGCGAACATCAGCAGAAGCGCGACGAGGAACGAGAAAATTCCCAGCGCTTCGGAGAAGGCGATCCCGATGAACATTGTCGCTGTCTGGCCAGGGGCCGCAGCTGGGTTGCGCAAGGCACCCGAGAGGAAGTTACCAACAACGTGGCCCACACCAACCGCTGCGCCGCCCATGCCTGTACATGCGAGGCCTGCGCCGATGAGTTTACCCATTACTTCGATATCGCCTTCCATGGTGATGCTCCTTTAGCTTGGAATGACTGAATTAGTGACCCGGATGCAGTGCATCGTTGAGATACACGCATGTCAGGATGGTGAATACATAGGCCTGGATCACGGTCACGAGCATCTCCAGCCCGTAGACGGCGACGATGCCGATGATCGGAAAGATTGCGGCAAGCCCCATGGCGCCGGCAAATCCTGCGAAAACCTTAATCACGGCGTGGCCGGCCATCATGTTGCCCATCAGACGTATGGAGTGGCTGACGGGGCGCACGAAATAGCTGATCAGCTCGATCAGAAACAGGATCGGGCGCAGGGCGCCGGGGGCTGAAGATACCCACAAAAGTTTGAAGTAACTCAAGCCGTTACGCGCAAATCCAAGGACTGTGATGGCGATGAAAATCACCAGTGCCATGGTGGCTGTGACCCAAAGGTGCGATGTTGTTGTAAAGCTGAAGGGCAGCAGGCCGACCACATTGGCAGCGACTGTAAACATGAAGATTGCCATGATGTAGGGGAAGTACTTGAGGCCCTCTTCACCGCAGATGTCTTCGACCATTTTATAGACGAAGCCGTAAAGCATTTCGGCAATCGACTGGCCCTTGCTGGGGACCAGGCCGCGACGGCGGGTTGTCAGGATCAAAAGACCCACGATAGCCAGAATTGCTACGCCATACCAAAGGGTTGCGTTGGAGATCGTGTACCAGCGCAGGGGGCCGTCGCCGAACAACGGCTGGACCACAAACTGGTCCATCGGGTGGATGTTCAATCCGCTTTCTGCGCCTTTTGCGTCGTCAGCCATTGCGTTCGCCTCGTCGTTTCTCGTCTTCCTTTTGGACTTCCCGTGCCGTTTGCATCATCACGCGCACACCAGCGGCAAAGCCCAGAAGGCAAAATATCACCAGGAACAGGGGCAAGGTGCCAAAGAGCGTATCGAGCCCGTATCCTATTGCGAACCCGACACCCATTCCGGTGACAAGCTCTATAATCATCCGCCAAGCCTGCGCTGCGCCCTCGTGGGCATAGTGCTTGCGACCTTCCGGTTCCTGGGCGCGGCGAGCCTTTGCCAGTTTCTCTTCAAGCTCTTTCAGCTTGGCCGGATCTGGCGTGGCGCTCATGCTCAATTCCCATCGAAATCGTCAAGGCGGACAATCGCGCGGACCATAGCAGGGCGTGCGTGCGAGTCAATGACGAGAATACACCGGTAAGGTATTGAAAGATTGACATATTTTTACGGAGTTCATTCTGTCGCAGGGCAAAATCGGGGGTCAAAATGCTCTGCGTAATAATCAACCAAATGGTTGATTATCTCGCTGGCCTGCCCTAGCAGGGCGCATGGCCACCGATCTTGATACCGTTTTTGCCGCGCTCGCTGACCCGACCCGTCGGCGGATTTTGCAGATATTGCTGGAAGATGATTGCGCGGTCAGTGATCTGGCGGAGCCGTTCGAGATGTCGCTTGCTGCAATCTCCAAACATGTGGCGATTTTGGTGCGTGCGGGGTTGGTCAATCAGGACAAGCGGGGGCGGATCAAGTGGTGCGGTTTGAAGCCTGATGGGCTGCGCGAGGCGTCGGTCTGGCTCGAAGGGTTCGGGCAGTTCGAGGCGATCAACCTGGATGCGTTTGAGCGGTTTCTGGATACAGAATTGTCGGGCAGTTAGGGTTTTGCGGGCACTCTATCGGGCGATTTTCGGGGGTATTTGGTTAACGGAGCGTTCTGACCCTTGTTTTGTTGGGTTAACGGGGTGTTGCGCGATGCACATCCTATGCACAAGCTATGCACAATCCATACACAGTCGGATGCACACAGCGTGACTGTTAACCGGAGCGGGCGGCGGACTGGAGGTCGGGGCAACGGTGTTGTGGAAGCGCCCGCCCCGGACTTGATCCGGGGCCTCCTGGAGTTTCTCGCTGACGTTGAAAGAGGTCCCGGCTCAGGGCCGGGACGGGTTGTGCTTTGTTTGGAGGGTGATCGCTTTTTGCGAAAAGAGATCCCCGCTTTCGCGGGGATGACGGGGCGCGTGGAGTGGTTGCGTTTATTTCCACT
>CAYRKW010000113.1:0-5369 GCA_964425135.1 uncultured Rhodobacterales bacterium | reverse complement strand
ATGGTGTTGCGCTCTGAGGTTTGGGCGATGTTCCAGGAGAGATAGTCCAGCGCCGCATTTTCGCCTGTCCCGGGCTTGACCCGGGACCTCTTGGCGACAGTCGGGAGGCCCCGGATCAGGTCCGGGGCGGGTATCGCTTAATGGTCAGAAATATTGACCTATCTCGTTTTTGACTTTAGCGTGATCCAAAACGGGTTAAGGTGTTGCGCATGTCCCTTCACGATGTCTCGCTTGATGATAAATATGATCTGACAAAGGATCGTGTGTTCATCACTGGAACGCAGGCTTTGGTGCGGATGTGTCTTATGCAATCGGCGCTCGATGCGCGGGCTGGGCTGAACACGGGCGGGTATGTCACGGGGTATCGCGGCTCGCCTTTGGGGGCGCTGGATCAGCAGTTTCCTCGGGCGGGCAAGCCCTTGGCGGAGGCGGGGGTGATCTTTGAGCCAGCGCTCAACGAAGACCTTGCGGCCACGGCCATTTGGGGCACGCAGCAGGCGGAGTTGCGGGGCGAAGGGACAGGCGATGGTGTTTTTGCCATGTGGTATGGCAAGGGGCCGGGGGTGGACCGTTCGGGCGATGTGTTTCGGCATGGAAATTATGCAGGCTCATCGCCACATGGCGGAGTTCTCGTGCTCACCGGCGATGATCACACCTGCGAGTCCTCGACCACCGCGCATCAGTCGGAATATGCGCTGAAAGACGCGATGATCCCGGTGTTCAATCCTGCGGATATTGCGGAGATGGTTGAATATGGTCTGCATGGCTGGGCGATGTCGCGCTATGCGGGCGTTTGGGTTGGGCTTAAGGCCGTCAAAGACAATGTGGAGAGCAGCGCGTCTGTGGATTTGTCACTGGACGGGTTTGAGAGCGCAACGCCTGCCGATCACGCTCTGCCGGAGGGTGGGTTGAACATACGACTGTCGGATCATCCGCTGAGCCAAGAAGCGCGGGTGCATCGGCACAAGCATGATGCGGTGAAGGCGTACGTTCAGGCGAACCATCTAAACCGCGTGATCTTTGACGGGGGCGCAAAGCCGCGTGTCGGTATTATTACGACCGGCAAGTCATATAGCGATACGCGCAAGGCGCTGGAGATGCTGGGCGTGGATGACGCGCAGGCCAGTGATATCGGGCTTTCGCTGATGAAAATCGCAATGCCTTGGCCGCTCGAGCCATCGGGTGTGCGGGAATTTGCACGTGGGCTCGATACGCTGATTGTGGTTGAGGAAAAGCGGGGGCTGATGGAAGAGCAGCTCCGCGCAATCCTCTACGATCTGCCGTCGCGGCCCGTGGTCGTGGGCAAGCAGGACGAGGATGGGGCGACACTGTTTCAGGCGGAAGCGGCACTCAATCCCGTGCAGATCGCGGCCGCCATTGGGGTGCGGGTTGAGGCGCTGGCGGGCAAAGCTGCTGAGGTTGCAGCGCTGCTGCGGCGGGATAATGAGGCGGCATTGCCGGAGCGCACGCCGTATTTCTGCGCAGGGTGCCCGCATAACTCGTCTACCGTGCTACCTGAGGGAGCGCGAGGCTATGCCGGGATTGGCTGTCACTACATGGCGCAGTTCATGGAGCGGCGGGTGGATGGCTACACCCAGATGGGCGGGGAGGGGGCCAATTGGATTGGTGAAGCCAAATTCTCGACCCGGCGCCATGTGTTCCAGAATATTGGAGATGGGACGTATAATCATTCGGGGCTGCAAGCGATCCGGGCGGCCATCGGGTCTGACGTCAATATGACCTTCAAAATCCTTTATAATGACGCGGTCGCGATGACTGGCGGGCAGGGGCATGAAGGATCGATGGATGTTTATCAGATCATCCGCGAGGTTCAGACATTCGGCGCTGCAAAAACCGTGCTGGTGGCAGATGATCTGGACCGGATTGAACGCGGGCGGGTGGCGGCAAGTGTGGATCTGCATGAGCGATCTGATCTTGCACAAGTTCAACGCGGCCTGTCGCGGATCGACGGGGTGACGGTGCTGGTTTATGATCAGACCTGCGCTGCGGAAAAGCGTCGTCGACGCAAGCGCGGGCTGATGGACGATCCCGATCATCGGCTTGTGATCAATGAGCGGGTTTGCGAAGGCTGCGGTGATTGCGGCGTGCAATCCAACTGTGTTGCGTTGGTGCCTGTGGAGACGGAGTACGGGCGCAAGCGGGCGATTGATCAATCAAGTTGCAACAAGGATTATTCCTGCGTGAAGGGCTTTTGCCCGTCATTTGTGTCTGTGCGGGGGATAGCTGAGACAAATGATAAGCAGGTGTTACCACAGATACGTGATTTGCCGGATGTGGAGGTGCCTGAGCTTGAGGACGTGTTTTCGGTCGCGCTGACAGGTGTGGGCGGTACGGGCGTGGTTACGGTCGGGGCAATCCTTGGCATGGCTGCGCATCTGGAGGGCAAGGGGTGCGGTCTGATTGACATGGCGGGACTGGCGCAAAAGGGCGGGGCGGTGGTGAGCCACATCCAGATTGCGCCAAAGCCTGGGGACATCAACGCGATCCGCATTGCGCAAGGGACCGCTGATCTGGTTCTTGGGTGCGATGTGGTCACAAGCGCTGGCGATCAGATTATCGCAGCGCTTGATCGGGGCCGAGGGCATGCGGTTATCAATACGCATGAAATGACCACCGGGGCCTTCACCCGTGACCCCGATTTCAAATTGCCGGTCAATTTGATGATCGAGCGCATTCGCAAATCTCTGCCCGAGGAAAACAGCGCTTTTGTCGATGCGACGGCGCTGGCGAGGCGCGATCTGGGCAATACGATTGGCGCGAATATGATTGTTTTGGGAGTTGCCTATCAGCGCGGTGTGTTGCCCGTGTCTGCGGCGGCGATTGAGCGGGCGATTGAGCTGAATGGTGTTTCGATCGACTTTAACAAGGCTGCCTTTGCGTTAGGGCGGCAGCTTGTGGTCAAGCCGGAGCTTGCGGCGGCGCCTGAGGGGCCTGTGCGCCCCTTGGAGAAAGGTGTTGACGATATAATCCGGGATCGCGCCATCGAACTGACCGCCTATCAATCCAAACGCTACGCAAAGCGGTATTTGCGTCTGGTGGATATTGCCAAGCAAGCCGATGGGGATGGTGCGTTTGCGTATGCGGTGGCGCAATATGCCTATAAGCTGATGGCGTATAAGGACGAATACGAGGTTGCGCGGCTTTATGATGAGGCGTTTTTTGCGCGTCTCAAAGGCGAGTTTGGAGAAGAGGCCAAGATCACATTGCATCTGGCGCCGCCACTTTTTGCCAAGCGCGATGCGGAGGGGCATTTGATCAAGCGCGAATATGGGGCCTGGATGCTGCGCGGGTTTGGATTGCTCAGGAAGCTCAAAGGGGTGCGGGGTAGCGTGCTCGACCCGTTCGGCTATTCAAAAGAGCGCAAGCGCGAGCGGGGAGCGATCAAGGACTATGACGCCTTGGTGCGGGAACTGTCGAAGCGGCTTGATACAGTTGATTATGATACGGCGGTGGCGCTGGTGTCTTTGCCGGAGAAAATTCGCGGCTATGGGCATGTGAAGGACGCGCATTTGGACAAGGTTGATGCCGAGCGCGCGGCGCTTCTCGAACAGCTTAGCAACACGGCGGCGCGGGCTGCCTGACGGGCCGCGCCTTTGTTATGATGTGACGCTAGAGGCGGTAAAGAAACCGATCAGCGGTGTCGTGCCTTTGCCCGGTTGCGCTGATGCTGATCGGCGGGTTGGCCGCACTGGGCGGCGTTGCGCGGTGCAAGGTGTAGGTTTGCAAAAATGTGCCCCGCTGTCGCGGGGCGCGTTTATGATGTGCACTTGCGCAGTGCGGTGCGCTCGCTGCCGCGAGGGGCGAGTATTTTTCAAATGCGAAAGGGCTCAGGCGGGTATTGCGCGGGCGCGGGCTGCGTTTTCGCGCGAAAGCGCTTGCGATGTGGGTTTGCCGCCCCGCACGAAACGGCACAGGCCCGATACGGCGCGTGATCCAGGCTCAATCCCGGCTTTGAGCAGGACTTCGCGGCCATCGCGGCTGTTGGCCCAGCGGGCGATGTTTTCAGCGCCTCTGCCTGAGGCTTTTTCATCTTTGATTGCGTCGTCAATCGCTGCCAGAACAACGGCGGCATAGAGCTTTTGAAGACGCGAGGCTTGTTCTGCGGTTTGGGAGATCGTTTGTGTGTCGGGGTGCATGGACTTGTGCCTTTACTGGTTCGATACGCCCTTCGGCAGAACGATTTGGGGGGCGTTGCTGACGAAGGGCGGTTACTCGTTACGCGTCGGGTGCGACGTGGGGGCTTATCGCGCCGACGCCTTCCAAAAGCCTGTGAAATGTGGTGGGAATTTGGCACTCGATTTGCAATGCGGCGCAAGTGCAGGTTCCCGCCTTTTTTTTCGAGCGGATAATTGCCGCTGCGGGTTTGGCTCGACAAAATCGCGGTTTGGGGGTAGGTATGGTTTCATGAGACGGACGATCTGCATTTGCGGGATTATTATCACCGGTTAACACACGCCGGGTCTGTTTCTTTTTGTTCTTTCATTCGATCAGTGATAGGCCCGCGCGCACAACGCGATGGGATGGATTGGGCCAATGGTCGAGATCAAGCTTTGGAATACGGCAAGCCGCAAGAAGGCGGTGTTTGAGCCTCTCGATGCAACGGATGTGCGTATGTATGTGTGCGGGCCGACGGTCTATGATCGGGCGCATCTGGGCAATGCGCGGCCTGCGGTTGTGTTCGATGTTTTGGCGCGGCTTTTGCGGCATGTTTATGGAAGCGATCACGTCACTTATGTGCGCAATATCACCGATGTGGACGATAAGATAAACGCGCGGGCCGCTGAGACGGGGCGGTCCATTCGCGAGATCACCGAAGAGACGGTTGGCTGGTATCTGGAGGATATGGATGCGCTTGGTGTTGCGCGCCCGGATCACAGCCCGCGTGCGACCGAGTATATTGCGCAGATGGTGGCGATGGCGGAGGATTTGATCGGCTCGGGGCATGCCTATGCGGCGGAAGGGCATGTGCTGTTTCGTGTGCGGTCTTACGAGAAATATGGTGCGCTATCGGGGCGGTCGGTTGATGACATGATTGCCGGGGCGCGCGTGGAAGTTGCGCCTTACAAAGAAGATCCGATGGATTTTGTGATCTGGAAGCCTGCGGGCGATGGGCCGGGTTGGTCATCGCCTTGGGGTGAGGGGCGTCCGGGCTGGCATATCGAGTGCTCTGCCATGGCGCGGGAGCTGTTGGGCGAGACGTTTGACATTCACGGGGGTGGGATTGATTTGCAGTTCCCCCATCATGAGAACGAGATCGCGCAATCGGTCTGTGCGCATGATGCGCCGATGGCGCGCTATTGGGTGCATAACGAGATGTTGCAGGTCGAGGGCAAGAAGATGTCCAAGTC
>CAYRKW010000112.1:0-5743 GCA_964425135.1 uncultured Rhodobacterales bacterium | reverse complement strand
TCCAGAAGCGGACGCGGCATGTTGTAGGAGTTTGACGTGGTGATGAACATCACGTTCGACAGATCGTATTCCACCTCCAGATAGTGATCCATGAAAGTCGCGTTCTGCTCTGGGTCCAATACCTCAAGCATCGCCGACGCCGGATCACCGCGAAAATCCTGACCCATTTTGTCGATCTCATCGAGAAGGATCAGCGGGTTGTTTGTTTTCGCCTTCTTCATCGACTGAATGATTTTACCGGGCATGGAGCCGATATACGTCCGGCGATGACCACGGATTTCCGCTTCATCGCGAACGCCGCCAAGACTGATGCGAATGAACTCGCGCCCCGTCGCCTTGGCAACCGATTTGCCCAGCGAGGTCTTGCCGACACCCGGCGGTCCGACAAGACACAAGATCGGCCCGCGCATCTTGTTCGTCCGCTGCTGCACAGCGAGATACTCGACGATCCGTTCTTTGACCTTCTCCAGACCAAAATGGTCCTTGTCCAGAACCGCTTGCGCCGCCGGAAGGTTCTTTTTGACCCGCGATTTCTTACCCCACGGGATCGACAGCATCCAATCGAGATAATTGCGCACAACCGTGGCCTCTGCCGACATCGGCGCCATCTGTTGCAGTTTTTTCAACTCGGTCAGCGCCTTGTCCTTGGCCTCTTTGGAGAATTTGGTCTCCTCGATCTTGGCCTCATACTCGCCCGCTTCGTTCTCGCCGTCATTGCCATCGCCGAGCTCTTTTTGAATGGCTTTCATCTGCTCATTCAAATAATACTCGCGCTGGGTCCGCTCCATCTGCGTCTTCACACGGCTTTTGATGCGTTTCTCGACCTTGAGAACCGACATCTCGCCCTGCATCGTACCAAAGACGGCCTCAAGGCGCGCACCAACATCTGTCAGCTCCAACAGCGCCTGTTTTTCCTTGATTTTCACACCGAGATGACCAGCAACGGTGTCTGCCAGCTTAGCCGGATCGGTAATCTCACCAATCGCCGATTGCGCCTCTTCGGGCACATTGTTGTTCATCTTGGAATAGCGCGCAAACTCCTTGGCGACCGAGCGCGAGAGCGCCGAGATCGTCTCGGGATCATCCTGCGTCTCTTCGATGCGCCGCGCGCGCGCTTCAAAGAAGGCGTCATTTTCAAGAAACTCGGTAATTTCCATACGCGCCTTGCCCTCGACCAGCACTTTCACAGTGCCATCGGGCAGTTTGAGCAATTGCAGCACGCTTGCCACAACGCCCTTGCGGTAGATCGTATCAGGCGAGGGCTCGCTTTCAGCAGCGTCCATTTGGCTGGTCAGAAGAATGCTCTGGTCGTTCTTCATGACCGCTTCGAGCGCCTTGACTGATTTGTCGCGCCCGACAAACAGAGGCACTACCATGTGCGGGAACACAACTATATCGCGTAGCGGGAGGACCGGGAGTGTGAACTCTATCTGCTCTGTCATCTTTTTTCCTTATATGCCGACACGAACGGTCCCGGTGTTCCAGCAACGCATCACATGTCTCATGGTGTCTGTGGCATGTGGGAACGCAGGGAGACGACGTCAAGGGTCGGCCTGACACAGGCGTGTTACTCCAATTAGCGCCTCAAAGATAGACTGCTATGTGGATATATTGAGAACAATTCGTGTTGGATTGAGCGGTTTTCGGAAGTACCTGCGGGCAGGCGCGTGCCGGATGAGGTGGCAGCGTCACAGCGCTGAGTGCAATTCATCTCCCAAAATCGTCGCCCTACGACCCGCTATCGCCCTTGAACACGCCCTGCTCCTTCAATGCATCAGCGACCTCTTTAGGCATGTATTCTTCGTCGTGCTTGGCCAGCACTTCACTTGCCTCAAAGACGCCGTTGCGCAGGTAACCGGTCATGATCGCGCCCTGCCCTTCGGAGAAGAGATCGGGTAGAATGCCGTCGAAAGTCACCGGCAGCGTCTCTGCACCATCGGTTACGCTAAAGCGCACGATCTGTCCCACACCGCGCTCGATCGAGCCTTCGCTGACGAGCCCGCCCAAACGGAATTTCTCGCTTGGCTCTGGCATGTCCTCAACGACTTGCGCGGGCGAGCGGAAAAACTCGATACCGTCGCGTAGCGCATAGCCAACCAGCGCCACAGCGGCGATCATGAAGACAAAGCCGACGATGATCAGTTGAATTCTTTGTTTTTTGCGAAATCCTGCCATGTCGCCTCAGGTTTGTTGTGCAACGATTGCGTTGAGCTCAGCGCCATAGATAATCGCAAGTCCTGAAATGTAAAAGAACATCAGCGTGATGACAACACCGGCCATAGCGCCGTATGTCGAAGAATATGTCGGCGTGAGGCCAAGATAGATCGAGAACCCGATAGCTGCGACCAGCCAGACGAAAGTGGAGACGAGCACGCCCGGCCAAAGTTGTCTTATTGCAAGCGCATGGCCGGGCAGCACTTTGTGCAGGTACATGAGGAAGCCGATAAAGACTGCAATACCAATGGGGTATCGCAGCATATTAATGCCAAAGGGAATGTCCATTTGCGTCCAAGAGGTGATCAGATTGATCGCCAGTGGCGCAAAGACGATCACACCGCCCAAGATGAGCGCGGTAATGAGGCCGAGGATCACGCAGAGGATCGACACAAGGCGGCCCTTTATCCAGTGCCGGCCATCGCCTTCGCGATAGGCCCTGTCGAAAGCCACCCGAAGCGCCTCGAACACATTGGACGAGAACCACAAAGCGACAATCGCCGAAACGGTCAGCAGCCCGCCACTTGCGCCCGACAGAACGTCGCGCAGCACCGGCTCAACGGTTTGGGCCACATGGGATGGTGCGAAATCAAAGAGCGCATCAATTACCGACTGCGAGCGGCCGGGTCCAATGATTTGCGCGCCCATGTTCGTTGCCAGAATGATGAAGGGAAACATGCCCAGCAACGCGGAAAACGCGATATAGCCCGCCATCGCCTGCCCGTCATGGCGGTTGAACCGTGTATAGGCGCGGCGCATGGCGCTTAAGGTTTGCATGGCTACGGGAAAACGGGGGCGTGGTTCAATCCGGCGGTCTCATCCAGTCCCAGCATGATATTTGCGTTCTGAACAGCCTGACCGGACGCCCCTTTCACGAGATTGTCGAGCACCGAAACCACAATCGCGCGCCCTTCGCGCCGGTCGGCAACAACGCCGATACGGCAGAGGTTCGAGCCCAACACATGCCGCGTTTGCGGCGTTTGGCCAAAGGGCAGAACATGTACGAAAGGCTCGCTTGCGTAGGTCTTGGCGAGCGCGTCATGCATCTTCTGCGCATCACCGCTCAGATAGATCGTCGCCAAAATCCCGCGCGCTTGTGGCAGGAGATGCGGGGTGAAACTGCATGTGACCGCACGGCCCGCCGCCTTGGCAAACTCCTGATCCATCTCCGCCATATGCCGGTGACCCGCGACACCATAGGCATGAAACCCGCCAGCAACTTCGGTGAACAGCTTACCTTCGCTCGGCGCGCGCCCCGCCCCCGTGACCCCGGATTTCGCATCAATAATGATGTCATCAGGGTCGACAAGTCCGGCTTTCAAGAGCGGGATAATCGGCAAAAGCGAGGTCGCCACATAACACCCCGTGTTGGCCGTGATCCGCGCCTTGGCTATGGTGTCGCGATAAACCTCTGGCAGGCCGTAGGCCACTTCGCCCTGCAATTCCAACGCTTTATGCGGCCCGCCATACCATTTTTCATATGCGCTGGGATCGTCGAGCCGGAAGTCTGCCGAGAGATCAACCACTTTCACGGACGTCGGCAGGCCAGAGACCACTTCCTGAGTGATCCCATGCGGCAGGCAGCAGAACGCGAGATTGAGTGTCGTCAAATCCACATCCGCGAGCGCTTGCAGAACCGGCAAATCAAGATGCGCGAACTGCGGGAACACATCCCCCATTGACTGCCCCGCCTTCCGGTCCGCTGTCAGCAGCGCAATCTCCATATCGGGATGTGAGACCAGCAATCGCACAAGTTCCGCACCTGTGTATCCGCTTGCGCCCAATATTCCGATTTTGGCTTTGCTCATGGTCTTGATCCTCATACGAAAACGCTTCGCCCCCTAACGGGCGAGACAGAAATTTTCAATCGCCTCGCGCGATTTATTCCTGTTCAGCGACAACCGCGTGCGCATATCCACCATCATAAACGTCGATAAGCTTGACCGGCGCAACACGTTGCGCCTCACGCACGCGCAGCGACGCATTCAGCGTCGCACTCTACACGGCCAGCCCCGACACCTGCGCAAAAGCAAGCATTACCCAGATAATCTCTTCACGATTTTCAACGCTGTGCAGCCCGCCTTCAAGACTGAAGTAACAAGGAAACCTCAAGGCCGGGTTGGCAACATTATCGTGACGGCTGCCCAAAAATGAAAAACCCGCCAGCAAGGGCGGGTTTTTGTAGTTGTCTTTGTCGTGCGATCAGCGCTTGGAGAACTGGAAGCTCCGGCGCGCCTTGCGCTTACCGTATTTCTTCCGCTCGACCACGCGCGCATCGCGGGTCAGGAAGCCAGCGGCTTTGAGCGCGGCGCGGTGGCTTGGCTCATAGATCTGCAGCGCTTTGGAGATGCCGTGCTTGACCGCACCGGCCTGTCCCGAAAGACCGCCGCCTTTGACCGTGGCCATAACGTCGAACTCACCAGCAACACCGGCAATCTCGAAGGGTTGGCGCAGGATCATCTGCAAAACCGGACGGGCGAAGTATTTTTCATACTCGCGACCGTTGATAAGCATCTTGCCCGAACCGGGCTTGATCCAGACACGGGCCACCGCGTCCTTCCGTTTACCGGTCGCATAAGAGCGGCCAAATTCGTCGCGCACAGCTTCGCGCGTGATCGGGGCGGCTTCTGCAACAGGTGCCGCCTCCTGCACCACGTCGGTGCCCTCAACGGCAGATTTCAACGCGTCGAGCGATTTGATCTCATCAGCCATTATGATGCGCTCCGTGTGTTCTTTTTGTTCATGGATTTAACGTCGAGCACCTCTGGGCTTTGCGCCTCATGCGGATGCTCGGCACCGGCATAGACGCGCAGATTGACCATCTGTTTGCGTGTGAGCGGCCCGCCCGGCATCATCCGCTTGACCGCTTTGGTCAAAACCCGGTCCGGGTGATCGCCTTCGAGCAACTCGCCTGCCGTGCGCGACTTGATCCCGCCCGGATGGCCTGTGTGCCAGTAATAGGTTTTGTCAGCGCGCTTGTTGCCCGTCATCTGCACTTTTTCTGCGTTGATGACGATCACATTGTCGCCCATGTCCATATGCGGCGTAAACGTCGCCTTATGCTTGCCCCGCAACCGCATCGCGATAATCGAAGCAAGACGGCCCAGAACAACGCCTTCCGCGTCGATCAGAACCCACTTCTTCTCAATATCCGCCGGTTTGGCTGAATATGTTGCCATTGTTTCGCTCATCCATCGTTAGATGTTTTCAAGATGGAGCGGGTATAAAGGATTGGTGAGGCAAGTCAACGGGCGCAGCGCAGGTTTATGTCAGCAAAATCAATAGGTTGTAATTATGGTATTATTTTACCCCACATAGATTTGCCTGCACCCGCTGTATCTCTGACAATCAACACTAAGCCCCACCCGGTCGATAGACCGGGCAGCGCCCGAACCTCCCCCACGGAGAGGGCGCTATCGCACCCACCCCCAAGGCCCGGGCGATGCCCTTGGTGGGAACACACGGCGGATGGAAGCAACACGCATCTAAACCAACATAACGCCCCGCCCCGGACCTGATCCGGGGCCTC
>CAYRKW010000111.1:0-5820 GCA_964425135.1 uncultured Rhodobacterales bacterium | reverse complement strand
CCGCGAAGGCGGCCGCACCGTCGGCTCCGGCGTCGTGTCGAAAATTATTGAGTAACATTCATCTCAGTGGGGCGGAGGCGCATGCGTCTCCGCCGCGCATGAAAGGCTAGACAAATGCAGTCGCAGACAATTCGCATCCGGCTCAAGGCGTTCGATTACCGCGTGCTCGATACAAGCACAGCGGAAATCGTGTCTACCGCCAAACGCACGGGCGCAACCGTTCGCGGTCCCATTCCGCTGCCGAACAAGATTGAGAAATATACAGTCTTGCGCGGCCCGCACGTTAACAAAAAGTCCCGGGAACAGTTCGAGATCCGCACGCATAAACGCCTGATGGATATCGTTGATCCGACACCGCAAACCGTAGACGCGCTGATGAAGCTCGATCTGGCAGCCGGTGTGGACGTAGAAATCAAACTCTGAGGATAGAGACAATGCGCTCTGGAGTTATAGCGAAAAAGCTGGGGATGACCCGGTTGTTTATGGATGACGGAAGGCAGATCCCTGTGACCGTTCTCCAGTTGGAAAATTTGCAGGTGGTGGCGCAACGCACCTCCGAGCGGGATGGCTATACAGCCGTTCAACTTGGGGCGGGTGCTGCCAAAGCCAAACGTGTCAGCCAACAGATGCGCGGTCACTTTGCCGCCGCAAAAGTTGAGCCAAAGCGTAAGGTTGCCGAGTTTCGTGTCAGCGAAGACAATCTGATTGATGTGGGCGAAGAGATTATCGCTTCGCATTACTTCGAAGGTCAGTTCGTTGATGTGGCAGGCACATCGATCGGTAAAGGGTTTGCCGGTGCGATGAAGCGTCACAACTTTGGCGGTCTGCGCGCCTCGCACGGTGTTTCGATCTCGCACCGCTCGCACGGCTCAACAGGTCAGTGTCAGGACCCCGGTAAGGTGTTCAAAGGCAAAAAAATGGCCGGTCACATGGGTGCAGCCCGTGTCACCACGCAAAACTTGCAAGTTGTCCGCACCGATACGGATCGTGGTCTGATCATGGTCAAGGGCGCGGTGCCTGGGTCCAAAGGTGGATGGGTCACAATCAAAGATGCGGTCAAGAAAGCCACACCTGAGAACGTGATTTACCCAGCCGCTTTGCGCTCGGCAGCGAAGGAAGCTGAGAAATTGGCAGAAGAAGCAGCGGCAGCGGCGGCAGCTGAAGAGGAAGAGGCAGCAAAAGCAGCTGCTGAAGCCGAACAGGCAGCGCTCGAAGCCGCTGAGGCTGAGACCCCCGCAGATGATGCGGCTCCAGAGGGAGACGACAAATGAAGGCGGATGTCTTGAAACTTGATGCCAAGAAGGCCGGTTCGGTCGATCTTGATGATAGCATCTTTGGTCTGGAACCGCGTGCGGATATTCTGCATCGTGTCGTGCGCTGGCAACGGGCCCGGGCTCAGGCTGGCACCCACAAGGTGAAGACGCGCTCGGAGGTCAAATACTCGACCAAGAAAATCTATCGCCAAAAAGGCACAGGTGGCGCGCGCCATGGTGCCAAAAGCGCGCCGATTTTCCGTGGTGGTGGTGTCTACAAGGGGCCAACTCCGCGCAGCCACGCGCATGATCTGACGAAGAAGTTCCGCAAGCTCGGTCTCAAGCACGCGCTTAGTGCCAAGGCGACAGCAGGCGAGATGATCGTTCTGGAAGCGGCAGAGCTCAAAGGCGGGAAGACCAAGGAATTGGCCAAGCAGCTCGAAGGCCTCGGCCTCAAGCGTGCGTTGATCATTGATGGCGCTGAGATTGATGCAGGTTTCGCGCAAGCGGCCCGCAATATCAAAGACGTTGATGTGCTGCCAAGTGCCGGTGCCAATGTCTATGACATCCTGCGCCGCGACACTCTGGTCGTGACAAAGGCCGGTCTCGAAGCGCTGGAGGCGCGTTTGAAATGAGTGCAAAAGCTGAACAATATGACGTGATCCGCAAGCCGATCATCACCGAGAAAGCCACGATGGCGTCCGAGCATGGCGCGGTTGTTTTCGAAGTGGCGATGGATGCGAATAAGCCTGCGATTAAGGCGGCGGTGGAAGAGCTCTTTGGCGTGAAGGTCAAAGCGGTCAACACCTCGATCACTAAAGGTAAGCAAAAGCGATTCCGAGGCCAGCTGGGCCGCCGCAAGGACGTCAAAAAGGCCTATGTGACGCTCGAAGAGGGGAACACCATAGACGTCTCGACGGGTCTCTAAGAACGAGAAGAAGAAAGAAGCCCCGGACGTGATCCGGGGCCTCTAACAGCAACCAAGAGGTCCCGGATCACGTCCGGGACAAGCGAAACGGAAGACAGCAAGATGGCATTGAAGTCGTACAAACCGACAACGCCAGGCCAGCGCGGGCTGGTTCTGATCGACCGTTCGGAGCTTTGGAAAGGCCGCCCGGTCAAATCCTTGACACAAGGATTGACCAAGAAGGCGGGCCGGAACAATACCGGACGGATCACCATGCGCCGCCGTGGTGGCGGAGCGAAACGTCTCTACCGCATAGTGGATTTCAAACGAAACAAGTTTGATGTCCCCGCAGCGGTCGAACGGATTGAATATGATCCGAACCGGACAGCCTTCATTGCGCTGATCAAATACACAGATGGTGAGCAAGCCTATATCCTTGCGCCGCAGCGTCTGGGTGTTGGCGATCAGGTGATCGCAGGCAAAAAAGTCGATGTGAAGCCGGGCAACACCATGCCGTTCACGGGCATGCCTATCGGTACGATCATCCACAACATCGAATTGAAGCCGGGCAAGGGCGGGCAGATCGCACGCGCGGCTGGCACATATGCTCAGTTCGTTGGTCGTGATGGCGGTTATGCGCAGATCCGCCTCTCATCGGGCGAATTGCGTCTGGTGCGTCAAGAGTGTCTTGCGACTGTTGGTGCGGTGTCAAACCCCGACAATTCGAACCAGAACATCGGTAAAGCGGGCCGCAATCGTCACAAAGGCAAACGCCCGAGCGTTCGTGGTGTTGTCATGAACCCTGTCGATCACCCGCATGGTGGTGGTGAAGGTCGAACGTCGGGTGGTCGCCATCCGGTGACACCTTGGGGCAAGCCGACAAAAGGCGCCCGCACCCGTAAGAACAAAACCACAGATAAATTCATCGTGCGTTCACGTCATGCACGCAAGAAGGGGCGCTGATAGATGTCTCGTTCAGTTTGGAAAGGCCCTTTTGTTGACGCTCACGTCCTCAAGAAGGCAGAAAAATCCCGCGAAAGCGGACGCAATGAAGTCATCAAAATCTGGTCTCGTCGGTCGACAATTCTGCCGCAGTTCGTGGGCCTGACATTTGGTGTCTATAACGGTCAAAAGCATATCCCGGTGTCGATCACTGAGGAAATGATTGGCCAGAAATTTGGCGAGTACAGCCCAACACGGACCTATTACGGTCATGCGGCTGACAAAAAAGCGAAGCGGAAATAATCATGGGCAAGGATAAAAATCCCCGCCGCGTGAGCGAAAACGAAGCGATGGCCAAGACGCGTATGCTCAAGACATCGCCGCAGAAACTGAACCTGATTGCGGGCATGATCCGCAACAAGCCTGTTTCCAAAGCGCTCGCCGAGTTGACATTCTCCAAGCGCCGCGTGGCGCAGGACGTCAAGAAATGTCTGCAAAGCGCGATTGCGAACGCAGAGAACAATCACGGGCTGGATGTGGACGAGCTGATCGTCGCCGAAGCCTGGGTTGGCAAGAACCTTGTCATGAAGCGCGGTCGTCCCCGGGCGCGTGGTCGCTACGGACGGATCATGAAACCGTTTTCCGAGATCACTATCAAGGTCCGCCAGGTAGAGGAGCAAGCCTAATGGGTCAGAAGATCAATCCAATCGGCCTGCGTCTTCAGGTCAACCGCACTTGGGACAGCCGTTGGTACGCCGATGGCGAAGAGTATGGACAGCTCTTGCATGAAGACATCGCCATTCGCGAATTCATCAAGAAAGAGTGCGTTCAGGCCGGTGTTTCCCGCGTGATCATCGAGCGTCCGCACAAAAAGTGCCGCGTGTCGATCTATGCAGCCCGTCCCGGTGTTATCATCGGCAAGAAGGGTGCGGATATTGAGAACCTGCGCAAGAAACTGGCGCAATTCACAAGCTCCGAGTTGCATTTGAACATCGTTGAGGTGCGCAAGCCCGAGATTGATGCACAACTGGTCGCCGAAAGCGTGGCCCAACAGCTTGAGCGCCGTGTCAGCTTCCGCCGGGCCATGAAACGTGCGGTGCAGAACGCGATGCGCATGGGCGCGCTTGGCATTCGGATCAACGTGGCTGGCCGTTTGGGCGGTGCAGAGATTGCACGGACCGAATGGTATCGTGAGGGCCGCGTGCCTCTTCACACATTGCGTGCTGACATCGACTACGCGACCTCCGAAGGTCTGACCGCCTATGGTATCATCGGCATCAAGGTCTGGATCTTCAAAGGCGAGATCATGGAGCATGATCCAGCCGCGCGGGACCGTCGTCAGGCAGAAATTCAGGAAGGTGGCATGCGTCCGCAAGGTCGCTAAGCCGCCGACGAGGAGTACTTCGATATGCTTTCACCAAAGCGTACAAAATTCCGCAAAATGCACAAAGGCCGTATTCGCGGCGAGGCAAAAGGCGGAACAGAGATCACTTTCGGCTCCTACGGGCTGAAAGCAACCGAGCCGGAGCGTGTGACAGCACGCCAGATCGAAGCCGCGCGTCGCGCCATGACCCGTCACATGAAACGTCAGGGCCGTGTGTGGATCCGCATTTTCCCTGATGTTGCGGTGTCCAAGAAGCCAACCGAAGTTCGGATGGGTAAAGGTAAGGGCTCCGTCGAATATTGGGCGGCCAAGGTTAAGCCGGGCCGGGTGATGTTCGAGATTGACGGTGTGACCGACGCTGTCGCCCGCGAGGCCCTGCGCCTTGCTGCTATGAAGCTGCCGCTCAAGTCACGGATCGTGCAGCGCGAAGACTGGTAAGCTGATCGACCAGAATTAAAAGAGGCCTCGCAAGTTTGCGGGGCCTTTTTGTTATCCAGACTTCTGGCTTTCCTGCGCCCAATTATAGTTAAACGAGACGCTGATCCGGTCGTCTTCAGCCATGTTCATAGGCACCTCATGGCGCAGCCAGCTTTCCCACAAGAGCACATCGCCGACATCAGGTTTCACATAAACGAACGGTTGTAACGCTTCGGGCGCTTCTGGGATACGCGGCGGAGAGGCCATCATCATCGCCAAACGCGGATCTTCAAATTTGATAGCCGACGTACCTTCCGGCATGGCGACGTATGTTGTGCCGCTGATCACAGAATGCGGATGTATATGCGCGGTGTGAATGCCGCCTTCGGGCAGGATGTTGATCCAGAGGCTCTCAAGCACAAGCGGTCTGTCTCCCAGATCGAAATGCAGGGCTTTGGTAAAAGCAGCCACGTGGCCGTCCAACGCATCTCTCACGTCTTTGAAAATCGGAAATCGCCACGGCAAATCATCGAGCGATGCGTAGGATGTGTATCCGGGAAAATCATTCGCATCGCACCATGCCTGACCTGCCGCATCATCATCAGCTATCGCAAGGCAGGATGCGGCCAATTCAGTCGTCGAAATTTCGTTGGAAAGTTTTGCGTGATAGAGAGGTGTTTGAAAAAGTTGTTTCATGCACGCCGACATGCGTTTGCGCGCAGGTGAAGTCAAGGGCGCTACTCTTTTGAAATCTCAGATTGGCTGCATCGGATGTGCTATGCTATGGGCATGATTTATAGCCATTTTTTACTTTCATTATAGCACCTTAATCATGGCCGAGTTTTTCTACCAAATCCTGCGAATTTCCCTTGTCAAAGCCTGTGCAGGAGCTTATACGCGCGACTTCGCCAATGATC
>CAYRKW010000110.1:0-5833 GCA_964425135.1 uncultured Rhodobacterales bacterium | reverse complement strand
GCGACGGTCACAGGTTGTGTGCCGGCCTGAGAGAAGGATACGCCAAACAGGAAGTCGTTCCAGATTTGGGTGAACTGCCAGATGACGGTCACAACGATGATAGGCAGCGATAGCGGCAGGAAGATCGACCAGAAGATGCGGAAGAAGCCTGCACCATCGACCTTGGCGGCCTTTGTCAGTTCTGCCGGGATCGACACATAATAGTTTCGGAAGAACAGTGTCGTGAAGCCCAGGCCATAGATCACGTGGACAAAGATCAACCCGGGGATCGTGCCCGCCAGCCCCATCAAGCCCAACATGCGTGCCATTGGCAGCAGCACGACCTGGAACGGAATGAAGCAGCCAAAGAGCATCAGCGCGAAGAACAGGTTCGCGCCCTTAAAGCGCCACTGCGCCACGACGTAACCGTTCAGAGCACCGATTAGGGTCGAGATCAGAACCGCCGGGATCGCGATCGCGACCGAGTTCCAGAAGAACGGACGCACCCCCTCACACTGGATGCCGGTGCAGGCCTCTGACCAGGCGGTGCGCCAGGCATCAAAGGTCACTTCGCGCGGGAGCGAGATCAAGTCACCGGTGCGGATTTCGTCAAGGCTCTTGAACGACGTCGTCACCATCACAAACAGCGGCATCAGGTAGAATAGGACGAAGACGCCCAGCATCAGGTACAGGCCCCAACGCAGCACAATCTTGGCCGTGCGGCTGTCCGACTGAGGAGGCGTATAAGCGATATCAGTCATCTTTGGTCCTCAGTTCAGAATAGAGGTAAGGCACGACAATGGTGAAAACCACAGCCATCATGATCATTGCGGAACTGGCCGCCTGACCGATATCACCGCGCGAGAACGCCATCGTGTACATGTAGGTCGCGGGCAGATCAGTCGCGTAACCCGGGCCACCACCAGTCAAGGCAATGACAAGGTCAAAGCTCTTGATCGCGAGGTGCGATAGCACGATGAAGGCGGACAGGAAGATCGGGGCCATCGCCGGAATGATGATCGCGGTGTAAACGCGCCATGTCGGGATACCGTCAACCTGGGCGGCCTTGATGATCTCTTGATCGACAGACCGCAGACCAGCCAGGAACAGAGCCATCACAAAGCCGGAACTTTGCCAGATCGCCGCAATCACAACAGTGTAGATCGCCATGTCCGGGTTCACCAGCCAGTCAAAGCTGAAATTCTCAAATCCCCAGCCACGCACTGTCGCCTCAAGACCCAGACCGGGGTTCAGGATCCACTTCCACGCCGTACCGGTCACAATCATCGAAAGTGCCATTGGATAAAGGTAAATCGTGCGGATCGCCCCTTCGGTGCGGATATTCTGGTCCAGAAGAATTGCGAGGATCAGGCCGAGGATCATCGCAACGACAATGAACAGGAAGCCGAATACAAAAAGGTTGGTGAACGCCGTATCCCAGCGGGGGGAGTCGAACAAACGGTCATACTGGATGAACCCGTCAATCTCATATCTTGGCAAAAGCCGCGACCGCGTAAACGAAACCCAAGCCGTCCAGGCGATGAAGCCGTAGACGAAAATCAGAACTACGATGAACGAGGGGGCCAAAACCAATTTGGGCATTTGCTCTTCAAGCCACTTGGTCATTGGAGGATCCTTAGAAGGTCCCCCCCCACGCGAACGCAGGGGAGGAGGGAGGTAACATCTTACATGCTGTTTGCAATGGCGTCAGCCAACATCTGAACAGCGTCGTCAGACGACATATCAGAGTTGAAGTGAGCAGTTACAGTGTCAGTGATCGCACCAGCCTGCGCGCCGCGCAGCGCCATACCGTGGGCGTAAGATGGCAGAAGGGAGCCACCTTCGTTGCTCGCAGCCATATCGTCGGCGGACAAGACAGCGCAGCTGTCAAAGTTTTCCAACGATACGTCTGTACGCACAGGGATGGAGCCTTTGTTGAGGTTGAACACTTCCTGGAAGCTCGCACCAACAATCAACTCAGCCAAAAGCGCCTGGCCTGCTTGTTTGTTGTCGCCGTCAACCGCGAACATTGCGAAGCTGTCGACATTGTAGAGGAAGCCTTCGCCCGGTGTAGAGGCACACAGGAAGTCTGTCCCAGGTGCCTTACCAGCAGCAACGAATTCACCCTTTGCCCAGTCACCCATGATCTGGAATGCGGCTTCGCCGTTCATGACCATTGCAGTCGCAAGGTTCCAGTCGCGACCAGCAAAGTTCTCATCGACAAAACCACGCATTGTGCGCATCTGGTCGAAGACAGCTTTCATGTCGTCAGACTTGATGGTGTCCATGTCCAGCTCAACAAAAGCTTTGCGGAAGCCGTCAGCGCCCAAGATGCCGAGTGCTACAGCTTCAAAGACGGTTGCATCCTGCCAAGCCTGACCACCGTGGGCCAAGGGGATGATGCCAGCAGCTTGCAGCTTTTCAGCGGCTGCGTTGAACTCGTCCCATGTGGTTGGCATTTCGATGCCGTTCGACGACAGAACTTCTGCGTTTGCCCAGATCCAGTCAACGCGGTGAACGTTTACTGGAGCCGCACACCAAGTGCCTTCGCACTGCATGTGGCCAGCAATAGCTTCAGGCAGAATTTCGGCCCACTTGTTGGCCTCTGCAACCGCAGAGATGTCCGCCAAAACGCCCTCTTCGTACCATTCCTGGATCGCTGGGCCTTTGATTTGTGCAGCTGTTGGCGCGTTGCCAGCCAGAACACGTGCGCGCAGAGCCGAACCGGCTGCGTCGCCACCACCGCCTGCTACGGGCATGTCGGTCCATGTGCCGCCACCGGCTGCGAATTCTTCTTGCAGAACGGCCACGGATTTGGCTTCGCCGCCGGATGTCCAGTAATGCAGAACCTCTGCTTCTGGTGCTGCGTGACTGTCCGCGAATGCTGCTGTAGATGCCGCAATCGCCAAGCCGGAGACTGCGCCAAGAAGTTTATAAGTCATATCTGATTTCCTCCCAGAAATATGTTGGCCCCGACGTGGGGCGGTCGCGATAATACGCCTCATCTTGCACTCGCATTGCAATTGGCTCATGACGGGTATGCAGCGCCAAAGACTGATTAATTGTGGCGTTCGTTACAGTTTGTTACGTTGGGGTCGATTTTGTTGCCCGTTGTTACATAAGCGCTGAAACGTTTGGTTGAAGTCTCCCCTCGTTGCGCACCAGAAAGGCACATTATGGCGATCCCGCGCATCCTTGTTGTCGATGATGATTCTGATATGCGTCAGATGATGACGCAGTTTTTGCGTCAAAACGGGACGATTGTGCTGCCGGCCGCAACCGAGCGCGAGGTGCAATCCCATCTCGATGACGGCCGTGTCGATCTGATCTTGCTGGACGTGATGCTGGGGGATGAAAACGGGCTGCAAATTTGCCGCCGTTTGCGCGAGGAACAAGGCGTGCCTGTCATCATGGTCTCTGCTCTGTCGGCGGATCATCAGAGGATGGAAGGCTATGCCGTCGGCGCGGACGACTACATCACCAAACCGTTTAATCCAGATTTGCTATTGGCCCGGGTTAAGGCCGTGCTGTCGCGCGCGCGGCGGTCCTCCTCGCTTGTCCATCGACGCAATACCAAGACGTTTACCTTTGCAGGCTGGACCTATCACGCCAAGACCGAGGAGGTTCTCTCACCCGAGAAAGTGCAAGTTGCGCTGTCCCGGCGCGAGACTGCCCTCTTACAGGTCCTTCTGGCCAATCCTCACATCCCGCTGACCCGTTCTGAGATTGCGACGGCCCTTGATGTAACGGGTGATGCGTCCCAATCTTCTGAGGCAATGGGGCGATCAATCGACGTCTTGGTAGGCCGCCTGCGCTCGAAGATCGAAGCCAACCCCAAATCGCCCAACATCCTTAAGACCGAGCGTGGGGTGGGCTATGTCTTCTCCGTCGATGTCGAGGCCGAGGACACCTAGCCGCCACATGTCAGACCTGCGCTCCATCGGCCTGATTTTTGTCAGTGCGGCCTTCCTGACGGGAACGTTGGCCGCGTGGCTCTGGACACAGTCGTCGGCCAGTTGGCGCGCGCATCAGGCCGACGCACATGTTGCAGGCGTCGTGCTGTATGGTGCGTTGGAACATGGCACAGCGCCGCCTGATGGCGTTACCGTCGAAAGGCTGAGGCCCGCCGATCAAGCCTTTGCAGATGCAGGCCAGTTTCGCCAGATATCGGGCGCAAGTTCCGCCTCGCGCCTTACGATCATTCCCATCACCCCCGATGTCACCCCGCAGCACATCGGCCTGCCCATGACCTTGGCGGTGCTGTCGCCTGACATCATCTACAACATCGCCGACCTGCCCAACCGCGACGGCCAGACAGCGGCGGAAACACTAGGCGCTGTCACCGTCAAATTTGCCTCCTTTTGCAGCGATCCGATTGTCATCGCCAAACGTGGCGACACGCCTTGGGTCCGCATCGACGGCGGCGCTGTCTGGGGCTGTGACGCCAGCCCGACGGATTTGCGCCTTCTGGCCGCGTTTCTGGCGCTTGTGTCCTTGGCGATTCTATTCACCCTGGCGTTGAACCTCTCGGCAGAGTTCACCGCATTCGCCCAGAAATTGCGCAACCGTCGCCGGTTGGGCGGTCCTACAGAATATTATGCAACAGGCCCTCAGGAACTGCGCGAGATTGTCTCGGCGGTGAACGGATACCTCGCCCTCGAACGCGATCAACTGGCCAGTCGCGCTGCTGTCCTGTCGGGCGTCAGCCACGACCTTGGCACGCCCGCCACACGCCTGCGCCTGCGCGCCGCCTTGATCCCTGACAAAGCGTTGCGCCAAAAATTCGAAAACGACATCGACTCGATGACGGGCATCATCGAAAGTGTGTTGACCTATACCAACGCGGAAATGAACTCCGAAGCGCCGCGCAAGTTGTCCCTGACGTCGCTGATTGATGCGATTGTGGCCGACTACCAAGACGTCGGCCGTCCCGTAACACTGGGCCAAGGCAACGACGTCATTGTGCAAGGCGGGCGATCCATTTTCATGTCCCGCCAAGGCCAAGGGGTTGTTCCGTCTGAACAGGACATCATTATCTCTGCGCGTCCCGTGTCCTTGCAACGCGCCATCACCAACCTGATTGAAAACGCGCTGAAATACGGCAGGCGCGCGCATATTCTGGTCGAAACGACCGCTGAAACCGCAACAATCGTGATTGAAGATGAAGGCACTCAAACATCCGCGCGAGATATCGAAGCCCTGATGGCCCCTTTCCAACGCGGTGAAGACACAGCCACGATCGACGGTCATGGCTTGGGTCTGACAATCGTCGCAACAATAGCCAAACTGCATGGCGGCTCACTTACCTTCGAGGATAATTCTCGCGGCGTGGCGGCATGTTTGAAGATACAACGCAATTAAGGCGGACGGACGCTCTAAAACTAACGGGGCAAACTTTGCGCCTAATTACCTCACCGGAGCAGAACGACCGAAACCCCACAATGCAACTTTTCTCAAGGATCGCAACGCTGCCTGAGCAGCCATTGGTTTGAGACATATTCTGGCTCACTTCGTCCGCGACTTGATCCTCCGCCGGTGTCGTCGTGCAGCGAGATGGATGAATGACCGGTTTTCCCGCCGCAGCGTGATACCGAGATCTATCCGGTCGCGGCAATTTCCACGCTGCGAGCGGAAGCAGCATGAAAATCCAATTCACAGTTTGGGCTCATTGCGGCTGTTAGCCGCGACTTGCGCGAACGGCGGCTTTCAAAGCTTACTGGTGAGATTTAACATAATAAACCTTACGCGCACTAAATCAATCATATATCAAGTGTTGCAATAATATACTTACGGAGTCATGCTGTGAGAGAGGTGGTCGCGGGATTTCGGACCATTGATTAAGGTGGATCAACTT
>CAYRKW010000109.1:2833-5984 GCA_964425135.1 uncultured Rhodobacterales bacterium | reverse complement strand
GGCTCAAACCTGCCCTTCACTCGCCCTCACCAGCATCACCCCGCCAACACCCGCGCATGTCGCTTCTTTCCCGCGCTCAGCTTCAAACCCGCTGCTATCTGATCGCCGCTCACCATCGCCCCCGCATCAGACACCGCTTCATCGTCAATCCGCGCCCCGCCATCGGCAATGAGGCGTTTGGCTTCTTTGCCCGACCCGCACAGACCTGATTTGACGAAAAGCTGCACAACGGACGTCTCCTCGGCAGGCACATGCACGGTCGGCAATTCATCCCCCACACCGCCTTGCTCGAACACCTCGCGCGCTGTCGCCTCCGCCGCCGCAGCCGCTTCCGCACCGTGCAACAAAGTCGTCACCTCATTGGCCAGCACGATCTTCGCGTCGTTGATCGCAGCCCCTTCAAGCGCACCGAGCCTTGCGCATTCGTCCAGCGGCAATTCGGTGTAGAGCCGCAAAAACTTCTCGACATCCGCATCCAGGGTATTGCGCCAGAATTGCCAGAACTCATAGGCGCTCAGTTTGTCCTCGTTGAGCCAAATCGCACCCGAAACCGATTTGCCCATCTTGCTGCCATCAGCCTTGGTCATGAGCGGCGTCGTCAGGCCGAACACTTCTGTGCGGTTGATACGGCGCGTCAGGTCGATGCCATTGACGATATTGCCCCATTGATCCGAGCCGCCCATTTGCAAGCGCACGCCGTGATCCTTGTTCAGATTCATGAAATCATAGGCCTGCAAGAGCATATAGTTGAACTCAAGAAACGTCAGCGGCTGTTCGCGATCAAGACGCAGTTTCACGCTGTCAAATGCCAGCATCCGGTTGATGGTAAAATGCCGCCCGTAATCGCGCAGGAACTCCACGTAATTGAGCGTGTCGAGCCAGTCTGCATTGTTCAGCATCACCGCATCCGTCTCGCCCTCGCCAAAATCGATGTAGCGCGCAAACCCACGTTTCATGCCAGCCATATTCTCGTTGATGGTCTCAGGCGTCAGAAGCTGGCGCGCTTCGTCTTTGCCCGACGGATCGCCGATTTTTGTTGTCCCGCCACCCATCAAAACCACTGGCTTATGCCCGGTTTTTTGCAACCAGCGCAGCATCATGATCTGGAGCATATTGCCGATGTGCAGACTGTCGGCGGTGCAATCGAACCCGATATAGGCAGGCACCACGCCATCGAGGAGCGCTTCGTCCAGCGCCTCCATATCCGTGCAATCCTGAATGAAGCCGCGCTCATTCAAGGTTTTCAAAAAGGTTGATTTGGGCGTGTAGCTCATGGGTGCTTTTCCCGACTGGAAACCTGTCTGTCGCGCCCGTATACGAAGTGCAGTCCGCGAAGGAAAGGGATGATGAAACCACTGCGCGCCCTTGGTTTGATGTCTGGCACGTCCATGGATGGCGTCGATGCGGCGATCGTGATCACGGACGGCGTGGAGGACATCACCTACGGGCCGGCGCGGGCGCTCGCGTATGACGAGGAGACGCGCCAGATCCTGCGCGATGCGCGCGGTTGGGGGGAGGCGTCGCTGGCAGAGGCGCGGGTGACACACGTGCATTCGCCTGCCTGTGTCGGCCCCTTCGATCCGGCGCCGGAGCTGATCGGGTTTCACGGCCAGACCCTTGCTCATGATCCTCAAAACGCCCGCACGCGCCAGATCGGCGATGGGGCGGCGCTGGCCAATGCCTGGGGCGCGCCGACGGTTTGGGATTTTCGCAGCGGCGATATGCGGGCTGGCGGGCAGGGCGCCCCACTCGCGCCGCTCTTTCATTTTCACGCGCTGCGCGCAAACGGGCAGGGCGGCACGGTTGCGATTGTGAATATCGGCGGTGTCGGGAATGTCACATGGGCTGATCTGTCCCATGACGATCCGACCCATCCAGATGCCCTGCTGTCCTTTGATACAGGCCCCGGAGGTGCCTTGATTGATGATCTGATGCGTCGGCAGTTTGGGCAGCCATATGATAAGGACGGCGCACTTGCAGCGCGCGGGGAAGCGGATGAGGCGATGATCCGTGATATTCTTGCGCTGGACTTCTTTGCGATGGCCCCGCCCAAATCGCTGGATCGCGATGCCTTTTCTGGCATTGAGACGCGGATCGCAGGTTTGCAGCCGCCCGATGCGCTGGCCACGCTGACACAACTGACCGCTTCCAGCATCATCGCCGCCGCCGATCACTTCCCGCACCCGCCAGACCGCTGGCTGATCACAGGCGGAGGCCGCAAAAACGCAACGCTCATGCAGATGATGCAGGCGCGGTCCAACACATCCGTTGCGGCAATCGAGGCCGTGGGGATGGATGGCGACATGCTCGAAGCGCAAGCCTTTGCCTGGCTTGCGGTGCGGGTATTACGCGGATTGCCAACCTCTGTTCCACGCACAACCGGATGCAGAACGCCCTGTTGCGGCGGCATAATTTCATGGCCCGACCTGCCTGACGGAAGACCGCTTATTTAGAGGCTTGTCGCAAATATGAAACTATATATAGTCATGCCAAGTTTGATCTAAACCTGAAGGCTTCGGCGAAGGGATAATGGACAGCGCGTTTAGTCATAATTTCGTTAGACATGCCGCCGGATTGCGAGACCATCCGGCACTGGTTTTGAACGCAGATCACCGCCCGCTTTCCTATTTTCCGTTGTCCGTTTGGCCTTGGCAGGACGCTGTGAAGGCAGCCTTTCTGGATCGTGTGACGATCCTTGCGGAATATGATGCGGTCGTCCGCTCGCCTTCGATGGAGATCAACATCCCCTCGGTTGTGGTGCTGAAAGACTTCGTGCGCCCGGCCAAATCCGTGGCCTTCACACGCTTTAATCTGTTCTTGAGGGATGAGTTTTCCTGCCAGTATTGCGGGGCGAAGGGCGATATGACCTTCGATCACGTGATACCGCGCTCGAAAGGTGGGCGCACCACATGGGAGAATGTCGTCGCCTCATGCAGTCCCTGCAATCTGCGCAAAGGCGCGCGGCTCGTGGGCGATGTCGGAATGCATCTGCGCCGCCCTGCACGCCGCCCGCTGCCGCATGAGTTGCACAATGCCGGACGCAAGTTCCCGCCCAACTATCTGCACGAAAGCTGGATGGATTTCCTCTATTGGGATGCGGAGCTTGAGGGGTAGAGCAGGGGATGCGCCTGTTCGTAATATTCCAAATTAT
>CAYRKW010000109.1:0-2733 GCA_964425135.1 uncultured Rhodobacterales bacterium | reverse complement strand
AGGTTTTGCGATAGGAAAAGAGCTGCGAAGATTGAAGACATCGATGCGCATCTTCAACCATTTCAAACTCCACGCCGCTGCCACGCCACGTACCAGAGCACCGCAAGCCCCAGCGACAGTACGCCATTCCATCCGGCCATCGACAGGCCCATCATCGACCATGCGATCTCGTCGCAGCGCACGACCGGGGCCTCCAAGATCGCGTTCAGCAAATCCTCCGCCGATATCCCATCGATCGGACCTGAGGTGCAGGTACCTGGCCCTTCGAACCAGCCTTGCTCAACGCCTGCGTGGTAGAAACCGACCAGCGCGGTTGCCAGCGCCGACAGCCCGCCAACGAGCACGAACAGGCGCGCTGCGCTCAATAATGCGATCACACCTGCGCAAACGGCGATCACATGCGGCCAGCGTTGCCAGATGCACATTTTGCACGGCGCCAGACCGCCGATGTATTCAAACAGAAATGCCCCGCAGAGCAGCGTGAGGGAGCCGAGCGACGCAAGAGCGACCCAGCGCCGGTTCAAAGCCGCGTCACCGCAAAGATCAACAAACAGATCACAGCAACACCAATAAGTGACAGGATACCAAACCGCTTATCGATGAAATCCTTGATCGGCTCCCCATAGCGCTGCAACAGCCACGCGAAGATGAAGAACCGCGCCCCGCGCGCCAGAATACAGGAGATGATGAACACCCAGATATTCACCGCCACAACGCCCGACAGGATCGTGACGACCTTGATCGGGGGAAGATGCGACAAACCTGAGGTGATCAGCATAATCAGGATCGCATTGCCGCTGGCATCGCCGCGCAGTTTTTCGAACGTATCGAGTTTACCTATCGCGTCGAGCATCGGCTTGCCAATAGCCTCATAGCCATAAAACCCGATATAATAGCCCGCAATGCCCCCCAGCACCGAGCACACAGTGGCCACCAACGCATAGCGCATCGCCCGCGACGGGCGCGACAGGCACATGGGCAGGAACAGCACGTCGGCAGGAACGAGAAAGAACGAGCTTTCAACAAAGGCAATCACACCAAGCCAAACCTCAGCCGCCTTGCGCGCCGCAAGCGAAAGGGTCCAGTCGTACATCGAACGCAAAATTTTCATGATACACAATCCAAGGAAGTTTGAGTGGCTTCAACCTGTGTTGGCTCTTTTCGTCAAGTATGTTTGAGAATATATAAATGAGACAGATGCAGGGAGAACACCAATGAAGTGGCGCAACAGACGTGGAAGTCGCAATATCGAAGATCGGCGCGGACGCCGAAGCGCAGGCACGACAGGTGCGATTGGCGGTGTGGGACTGCTGATTGTTCTGGCCATCGGCTTTTTCCTGGGCGTCGATGTCACGCCCTTCCTGCAAGGCGGCAATCAGGTGCAGACCACCCAGACCAGCGCGCCGTCGCAAGCGGATGATGAGGCGGGGCAGTTTGTATCGGTCGTGCTCGCCGATACCGAAGAGATTTGGTCGGAGATTTTCCCGCAACAGATCGGGCGTAACTACACACCGCCCAAACTGGTTCTCTTCAATACCGTGACCCAAAGCCCTTGCGGCAGCGCATCGGGCGCAACCGGCCCGTTCTACTGCCCCGCAGATCGCAAGGCCTATCTCGACACCAGCTTTTTTTCGACCCTCGCGCGCAGGATGGGCGCCAAGGGTGATTTTGCAGCCGCCTATGTGGTCGCCCACGAAGTTGCCCATCATGTTCAAAACGAGATGGGCGTCCTGAGCCAGGCCAATCAGGCCCGCAGCCGCATGTCCCAGAACGACAGCAACCGTGTTTCGGTGATGATCGAGCTGCAAGCCGATTGCTTTTCAGGCATCTGGGCCCGCGCGGCGCAGGAAAAATTCGGATCGCTGGAAGAGGGCGATCTGAGAGAGGCTATGAATGCGGCAAGACAGATTGGCGATGATACATTGCAGCGCAACGCCGGTCGGCGCCCGATGCCGCACACATTTACGCACGGAACCTCCGAGCAGCGCATGCGCTGGTTTGCCCGCGGCTATGAGACAGGGCAGCTGGCTCAATGTGATACATTCGCGGCAAGCGAGCTGTAATTACAAATACTCAACTCAAAGACGCTAATATAGATGAATATTTTGCACAGTTAAAAGTGGTAATAATTAGTAAATATGGCACAATAAATACATATAAACCCGTAAAATGGTGAACACCTGCGAACAGCATCAGAACAGACGCGAACGCATGTCCGTTCGGGCTTTTTTTTGGCGCAATTGCGCCATTATTTCTTGACCGAATCTCTTCCGCAAATCATGGTCTGAGCATCGAACGATGGCGGCACACGCTTCGCTCGATACCTCCAAAAGCCCGGACGCCGGGCAGGGTGGGCTCAAGCCCAATTTTGACCACCCGATCTTCAGTTTGCGTGTCAGCGAGTTAGGTGGGGACCTTTGCTGACAAATCTGAGCCAACCACGATTTTCGTCGCGGTTGGCTCATTTTTTTTGCGCATATTAACCATATATATCAGCAGCTTACGCACCGTAATTGCAGTGATTTTTCGTGAATTTTGTTGACAATTCACAACGCATTTTCTGTATCGCCCCGTCCAAGGCACACAAGTGTTGAAAATGAGGCGTCCCCCGCTCATAACCCAACCCGTGAGGCGCTCATGGACTGCAAGTATTGCGTAAATATCCGGCCAGCGTCGCAACGTGTTTTGTTTCAATAGTGTGTCTCAAGGGGGCAATATGACTTACGGCTATTA
>CAYRKW010000108.1:0-6047 GCA_964425135.1 uncultured Rhodobacterales bacterium | reverse complement strand
CAACCAACTCGGTCTGGATCGAATGGACAACCTATTGAAAGCTCACAGCTAGAGCCTCCGACCCAAATCCACCCCAAAGATCGCCTCAGCATAATCCACTCGCTCCAAATAAAGCCCCTCCGGCGGCGCGACCGGCCCACAAGCGCTCCGCTCAGCCCTATCAAGCGCATCGGCAAACCTTTCAACACTCCACCGCCCCGCGCCAACACGCTCCAGCGTCCCAACGATCGAACGCACTTGGTTATGCAAAAAGCTCCGCGCCGAAATACGGACCTGATATTCGCGCCCTCCATTCACCGTCGCTGCGTCAATCCGCACTGCATCAATCGATTTCACCGGCGATTTTGACTGACACTGCACCGAGCGAAACGTCGTAAAATCATGCGTCCCCACAAGATGTTGCGCCGCCTCGCGCATAGGCTCCTCATCCAACGCATAGCCCACAGACCAGACCCGCCCGTGATCGAGCGCGAGCGGCGCGCGCCGTGACTGCAAGCGGTACACATAATGCCGCTGCACCGCATCAAACCGCGCCGAAAACTCCGGCCCAACCGCGCGCGCTTCCAACACGGCCACACGGTGCGGCTTCATATGGTAATTCAGCGCCCCGGCCAGCTTGAACCCATCCCAATCGCCTGCCAAATCGCAATGCGCCACCTGCCCAAGCCCGTGCACACCCGCATCCGTGCGCCCGGCGCATTGAATGGTCACAGGCGCAGGCTCAATCGGTAAAAACGCCGCCTCAACCACTTCTTGCACCGACAAAACATCCGCCTGCCGCTGCCATCCGGCAAATCCGGTCCCGTCATATTCGATCAATAGCGCAAAGCGTGTCATAACACCGGCGTGCTTATCGCGAGGCTGCATTGATTGCAAAGACCACTCGTAATTTGCGGGATGCGATCTTACATTGAGGTCAATTGGGACGATAAAGCAGGGCGCAGGTGTGATCCTCACAAACATTACCGACCAGATTTCGCGTAGTCTGGAAATGGCGCAGGATGGGGTAAACGAGATATTGTTCGAACCAGTGATCCGGCTCGGCGTCACAGGTCTGAGCCGGGCAGGCAAGACAGTCTTCATCACCTCGCTCATTGCAAATCTGCAGGACCGCGGACGCATGCCAGGCGTGGGTGCGATTGCCCAGGGACGGGTGCTGGGTGCATATCTGCAACCCCAACCCGACGATGATATCGCCCGATTTGCCTATGAGGATCATCTGGCCGCGCTCAAAGGCCAAACACCCCAATGGCCCCATTCAACACGGTCGATCAGCCAGTTGCGCCTGTCGCTCAAAGTCGCGCCTTCGGGTATCCTGTCTAGTCTTACCGGCCCCAAAACCCTCCACATCGACATCGTTGATTACCCCGGCGAATGGCTTCTCGATCTACCGCTTCTTGATCAGAGTTTCGCGCAATGGTCGCAAACCGCGCTCGCCACCGCGCGGCAAAACGCCCGTGGAACGCAAGCAGGGCCTTGGCTCGATATCCTCGCAAACACCGATGCGGCAGCGCAATTGGACGAACCCGTTGCCAAAACCCTCTCGGACGCCTTCACCCAATACCTTCACGACTGCCGCAACGCCGGTTTTTCCGCCTGCGCTCCGGGCCGATTCTTGATGCCCGGCGATCTCATAGGCTCGCCCGCGCTTACCTTCTGCCCGCTGGAAAAGCCCGCCAAATCCCGCTCCGGCTCGCTCTGGCGCGCGTTCGAGCGGCGCTTTGAAAGCTACAAGCGCATCGTCGTCAAACCCTTCTACCGCAACCATTTCTCCCGCATCGATCGCCAGATCGTGCTCGTCGATGTGCTGGGCGCAATCCACGCGGGACCGCAAGCGACCGAGGATCTGCGCATCGCCCTCACCGACATCCTCGGCAGCTTTCGCCCCGGCCAAAACTCCTGGCTCTCGACTATCTTAGGCAAACGGATCGACCGCATCCTCTTTGCTGCCACCAAGGCTGATCACCTGCACCACACCCAACACCCGCAACTGCAAGCCATCACCGACGCGCTCGTGCGCAAGGCCCGTGATCACGCCAATCATCGGGGCGCGGATACCAAAGCCATGGCGATTGCCAGCTGGCGTGCAACCGTCGAGGAAACCGTCGCCCATGACGGCATGGATGTGGATTGCGTGCGCGGCACGCTTTTGGACACAGGCCAGGAAGCAGCAATGTACCCAGGCACGCTGCCCGATGATCCGGCCCATCTGCTCTCGCCCGCACGCGAGGGGTCCGAAAAATGGCTCGATACCGAATATTCCGTGATGCGCTTTGCACCGCCAAAACTGACCCTGAAAGCGGGAGACGGCCCACCCCACATAAGGCTCGATAAGGCCGTTGAGTTCTTGATCGGAGACCGCTTGCCATGAGCAAAAAACCCATTGGCCCGCTCGTCATCCCGTCCCAGACACAAGCCAAACCCGCCAAACGCAAAGCGGCCGTGGTCGAGCGCGCTGCGCCAATCGATCCGGCAAGCGCGCCTCCCGTGCCCGATATCACATCGCCCGATGCGCCGGGCGCCGAAGGGCAGGCCATGATCGCAGCCACCCGCATCGCCGCGCGCCCGGTCTCATGGATCAGCCGCATGTTCTGGCTCGCCATCTCCGGCCTCCTCCTGCTGTGGCTCTCCACGGCCACATGGGATTTCACCACCGATCTTCTGTCCCGCAACGTATGGCTTGGCCGCGCCGCGCTCGCGCTCGGCGGCATGCTCGTCCTCGCCCTCATCGTCTTGGCCCTACGCGAAATTGCAGGCTTCGCACGCCTGTCGAAAATTGACGACCTGCGCCGCACCGCAAGCGCGTTGCGCGACACCCCTGATGAAGAGGCAACAAAGGCGCTGGCGCAAAAATTTTCCCGCCTCTACGCGGGCCGCGAGGATATGAGCTGGGCGTTGTCAGACATGAAGAAGCACCAAAACGACGTGATACATCCCGCCGACCGTCTCGACATGATGGAACGCACTCTGATGTCACCCTTGGACACAGCCGCCCGCAAAGAGATCGAAAAATCGGCCCGCCAGGTCGCCGCCGTCACTGCCATCGTGCCACTGGCACTTGCCGACGTGGTCGCAGCATTCGCCGCCAACACCCGCATGATCCGACGCATCGCCGAGATTTACGGCGGACGCGCTGGAACACTTGGCTCTTGGCGGCTTTTTCGTGCCGTCGCCACCCACCTGATCGCCACAGGCGCGGTGGGGGTTGCCGATGATCTGATCGGAAGCGTCGCTGGCGGCGGCGCGGTCGCCAAACTCTCTAGACGGTTCGGCGAAGGCATCATCAATGGCGCGCTAACCGCCCGCGTGGGCCTGGCCGCCATGGATATCTGCCGGCCCATGCCCTTCGTTGCCGAACGCCGTCCACGCGTCACATCCATCGTCAAATCTGCCCTCACAGGCGTATTCGGTCGCGGCTAGAGCGCCGTCCAACAAATCTGACCCGTTCTGACAAGCCATTTGCGCCCCTGACCAAGCCGCGGCGCAGGCGGGTCGCCGGGATTACCTGTTCGTGACGGGGCGCAGTGACAGGGGCGCTATAGCGTTTCCAGTTTACATTGAATTCCTTGTTCGCTGCCTCTCGCTTTGCTCGAACGCGAAAAGCGATAGGCGTGCTGCTATGAAAACCGGAAACGCTTTGATGGCCAGTCCCGAAGGGCACGTCAGGGCTGGTGCATCGGCCACGCACGGCGTTGCGCCCCGATCCACCAGATCGCGGCACACCCTCGCACCAACCGCTGACGCCCGGCCCGGACGCGCAGAATTGGATCAGATTTGCTGGACGGCGCTCTAAATCCGATTTCTTTGGTTCGAAAAATATCCCGCTGCGCGCGCAAGCGCAAAACAAATGATGCGAGCCGCATCGCGGCTCACCGTTTGACAGCGGTGCGCGTGATTGGACTGCAAGAGATCCCCGCTTTCACGGGGATGACGCGCAGCGCGGCCCGCTCTGTTCACTCGCCCGGTTCGGGCGCAATCACCGCCGGGCGCTGCGCCGCGGTCTTGCGCAGACCATGGGGCGTGATCACGTCCCCGCTCAGAACACGGCTCACGAGCCTCTCGCCCCAGCCGGTTGCGCTTATGGGTGCAATCACAGCGTCGCGCAGGAGCGCGGGCACACGATAATCCGACTGGAACATCGGCGTTGCCACCCCGCTGATCGCCTGGCTCAGCTTCATATGCAAAAGCCGCCGAAGCGAATAGGCCTTGAGGGCTGCCTCAAGCTCTCGCCCTTCGTTCAAGGCGCTCGCCAGCGTCATTGCATCAAGAAGCGCATGGTTCGCCCCATGTCCAAGCTGCGGCGCAGATTGATGGGCGGCATCGCCGACATAGGCGATCCGGCCGCGCGCCAGACGGTTTAGTGAACCGTGATTATAGGTCTCAAACCGCAAATCATCATGGCGATCGACGCGCGACAGGAAAAACTCGAAATCTGGCCAATGGGCATAGGTCTCCGCCTTCCATTCGTTCAGATCACGCTCCCGCCATGTATCATATGCGCTGGTTTTCATCGACCAGAACAGCGCAACTTTGGGCGTTGCATCGCGCGCCGTGGTGCCAATCGGTAGCAAACCTGCCATCGTCTTGGCGCGGTCATAGCGTTGCAGGAACACGCCTCCAATATCGGCCATGTTTTTGGGCGCATCGGCAACAGCGCTCAGCATCCCATAGCCAAATTGCGCCGACATCAGCGAGGATATCCCCGACCGCGCACCGCTGGCATCGACGACAAGATCGAACGGCCCCGCCTGCCGCGCACCTTCAATGATAAGATAAGGCTCTTCGGGCGTGTCGATCCCCAGAACCATGTGATCGGTCTCAATCTCCACACCACGACTGACCGCCGCATCATGGAGAGCTTCAATCAGCGCCAGGCGTTGAAGCGCCAGACCAAAGCGCGCGGCATCTCCCACACCATAGCGCGCCCGCACAACCGACTTCTCGTCACGCACCCGCTCGCCATCAATGCGAGAGATTTTGACGCCATAACTCATCAGCTTGCGTAAAATTCCGAGCCGCTCCAGCACCGCCTGACCGCTTGGCGGGACGATCAGACCGCCTCCCTCAGCGCTCGGGCTGCTCTGTTCGGTATAGATCGTGACGCCATGGCCCTGATCCTTGAGAAATGCGGCCACTGCCAAGCCACCGATTCCACTGCCTATTACGGCTATTTTTTGTTTTCTTGCCATATGATTCCTTATGCAAATTCAAAGGCATAATGCAATTCACACAAAATTTGGGTGGATAGGTGTGTGTGAAAACGGTGACATGTGGACCTCTGTGCAGGAGGCAGGTATAGAGGCCCTCATGACCTATCTGCGGCAAAAAGTGTTACGAATTACTTACCCGGCGCTCTGACACCAGAGCGTCCGGGATCAGGCGCGAGCGATTTGCGCCGCAGTTAAACGGCTAACTCAGCCTGCTTATACAACCTCACATGGATGACCGGAGCTTCCCAAGATGTGTGCGGACACGCCTGACTACAAAGACACGCTTTTTCTACCCAAAACTGATTTTCCCATGCGCGCTGGATTGCCAAACCGTGAACCGGACTGGCTCGCGCGCTGGGAGCGGATCGGCATCTACGACCGCTTGCGCGAAACCGCTGGCGAGCGCCCGTCCTTCGTCCTTCACGACGGCCCGCCATACGCCAACGGCCATCTGCACATCGGCCATGGGCTGAACAAAATCCTTAAGGACATGGTCGTGCGCTCGCAGCAAATGATGGGCCATGACAGCCGCTACATCCCCGGCTGGGACTGTCACGGCCTGCCCATCGAATGGAAAATCGAAGAGCAGTACCGCAAGAAAGGCAAGAACAAGGATGACGTGCCGATCATCGAGCTACGTCAGGAATGCCGCAAATTCGCCGAAGGCTGGATCGACATCCAGCGCGACGAGTTCAAACGTCTGGGCATCACCGGCAATTGGGCCGACCCGTACCTAACAATGAACTACCACGCCGAAGCCGTGATCGCCGACGAATTCATGAAATTCGTCATGAACGGCGCACTCTATCAAGGCTCCAAACCCGTCATGTGGTCGCC
>CAYRKW010000107.1:0-6858 GCA_964425135.1 uncultured Rhodobacterales bacterium | reverse complement strand
TCTAAATACAACGGAGGCGGCATCCCCCCCATCGGAAAAGATGCCGCCGTCGTCGTAAGGAGGCGCGTTTTGCCGTACATCAATCCAGGCGCACCAACCCAGATCAGAACCGGCGTAAGAAACGTGGCTCCTTAACAATTCGTCCGTCACGAGGACAATGTATGATCGACGAGGATCAGCCATGGGTCAGAGCAAGCGGACGATCTCGCCCTGACAAGAGTGAATTAATCAACTGCTTCGGGCGAGAATTGGACGCAATTAAGGTATTCTATGGATTTAGACTGGTAAATTCAGACCTTCGGCACCGTCATTTTCATCGCGTCGCGCTCGGAAAACGCGGCGTGCCATGCTGTTAGTGCCGGACGGGATTTGCGCCAGTCCCGATCAGCATGTCTGAAATCAAGGTAGGACAGGGCGCAAGCCATCGATATTTGCGCAATGTCGAGTGGTCCCTGCAGATGGCTCATCCACCGGGTCTCTGTCGCGTCTAGGGCGCGGATAATTTTGATCCATTGCGCCTCAACCCACGCAGGATCCTGTTTGCCCTCAGCGCGCGAGCGGTTTTCATAGACCATAAGAATGGCCGCATCCATAATTCCGTCGGCTGTGGCCTCCAGCGTCATGGTTTCCCAAAGACGTGGTTTCTCCGGATAAAGCGCACCGCCCGCCATGTCAGAGATGTAGGCGCAAATCACACGGCTGTCGTAGATCGCAGCACCATCGCCGCGCTCCAGCGCTGGAATTTTGCCAAGCGGGTTTTGCGTCACCGGCAGATTGCCCGGATCGGTTGGGTGACCAAGCACGGGTTCAAGGTCTACGTGATCGATGAGATCAGTTTCGATCATGGCGATATGGACTTTGCGCACGAAAGGTGACGCTGGATTGAAGTAGAGTTTCATAAATTGGTTAGACCCGTTTGAGTTTGATGCGTCCCAGCGCAGTTACGTCGATCTCGACACCTGGCCCTTTGGAACCAAGCCGGATCGTGCGTATGATCCGCGCATCGCCATTCGCTTGCAAGCCCTGATCGCTCTTGTGTTGCGCCCAGCTGACGCCTTCGCCGACATCATCATGCGCGTTGTCTTCTGTGACGGTCGGCAACCCGCGTCTTTTGCGCGTCAGATAGTAAGCTGTGGCCGCGAGCGCACCGATGCGCACGGCGTTAAGTGCGATAGGGGCAAGTGGCAGCGCCATTCATCCTCTCCTGAATGTATATAGCATTAACATAAGGGCTGCGGCGGCCAAGTGCAAATTATGCTCGGGTTGCTAGGTCTCGGCGATGAGGTGGTCTGCGGTTGATCCTGTAATCTGCACATCTTTAATCGCGCCAACCTCCTGATCCGTGTCGAAATGCACCGGCGCAAAGCCTTCGGTGCGCCCCATGCGCGGGGATTCCATCAAAACACTGTGCCGCTTGCCGTGCTGCGCCTGCATATGCGCTGCGATGCGCGCGTTCCCGGCAACACGCAGCCGCTTTGCGCGCTCTTTGCGCAGAGTTTTGGGAAGTTGCGGCATGCGCGCGGCAGGCGTGCCTTCACGCGCCGAATAGGGGAACACATGCAGCCACGTCAGATCGCATTCCTCGATCAAATGCATGGAGTTTTCGAACATCTCATCGGTTTCGGTCGGAAAGCCGGCAATGATATCGGCACCGAACACTACATCCGCGCGCCGCTTTTTCACGTCCTGGCAAAAGGCGATGGCATCATCGCGCGAGTGACGACGCTTCATGCGCTTGAGGATCATGTTGTCGCCAGCTTGCAGCGACAGATGGAGATGCGGCATAAACCGGTGGTCACTTTCGAATGCATCGAGCAGTGCGTCATCCGCCTCGATGGAATCGATGGACGAGATCCGCAGGCGCGGTAAATCGGGCACGAGCTTGAGTATCCGTTGCACAAGGTCGCCAAGCGGCGGCGTGCCGGGTAGATCACTTCCCCAACTGGTCATATCCACCCCGGTGAGCACGATCTCGTTGAAGCCACGCGCGACAAGCCGCTTGATTTGATCGACCACCACGCCCGCCGGAACAGAGCGGGAATTGCCGCGACCGTAGGGAATGATGCAAAAGGTGCAGCGGTGATCGCAGCCGTTTTGCACTTGAACATAGGCACGGGCGCGCGTGCCAAATCCGTCGATCAGGTGACCTGCGGTTTCAGTCGCTGACATTATGTCATTGACCTGCACCGGTTCGGTCTTGCCCGTCAGATCAGGAATTTTGAGGTTGTCCCAGGTCCCGGATTGCATCTTCTCCAGATTGCCCAGCACAAGGTCAACCTCGTCCATCTGCGAAAATGATGTCGGATCAATCTGCGCGGCACATCCTGTGACGATCATCTTCGCATCTGGATATTCAGCTCTCAGTTTGCGGATGCGTTGCCGCCCCTGACGCACAGCTTCCTTGGTCACAGCGCAGGTGTTGATCACGATAACATTGTCCAAGCCTGCGGACAGCTCGTCCATAGCTTGGGTTTCATAGGCGTTCAGGCGACACCCAAAGGTTTCGAACTGCCGATTGTTCATGCGAAAAGTGCCGGATCAAAACGGCCGGAGAATACCAATGCGGTCGGCCCGGACATCCAGACGCCATCCTCACGCCAATCGATGTTGAGAATGCCCCCGTCGAGTTCCAGCGACACCGTCTTGTCGACCAGTCCCAGCCGGTTGAGCGCGACAGCCGCCGCACACGCGCCCGAGCCGCAGGCAAGCGTAATGCCCGCCCCGCGCTCCCACACGCGCATACGGACCGAATTTCGGCTGTTGATCTGGCAGAATTCGACGTTGGTGCGGTTGGGATAAAGCGGATGATGCTCCAGTTGCGCTCCGTCCGCGGCGACATTCACCTCAGATATGTCATCAACTGCAAACACCATATGCGGATTTCCCATGCCAACAGCGCTGGGGCTGCCATCAATCGGGAGGGCCTTGATATCCACGTTCTGCGCAAGCGGTATGTCCGACCAGTCAAGTTGCGGCGCCCCCATATTGACCCAGACCTCACCCTCGTCATCGATGTGACAAGGCAGATCGCCGCGCACGGTCCGAAGGATTGTCTCGCGCGCACCTTCCTCATCCATCAAGAGCCGCGCAATGCAGCGCGTGGCATTCCCGCAAGCCTCCGCTGTCGAGCCATCGGCATTATAGAAGGTGATCTTGGCAGCAACGTCAGGCGCGCGCTCCAACATCGCCAGTTGGTCAAATCCCACGCCGCGATGCCGATCCCCAATCGCACGCGCCCAATCGGCGGTCATAGCGGTGCCATCGCTGCGGGCATCAATGATCACAAAATCATTGCCCGCACCGTGCATCTTGAGAAACTGATCAGGCGCTTTCATCAAACTCGTCTACTCCGCGATGCGCGGCTATATATAGAGCCTCACACGGTCTTGCCAGATGCTGCGCCAAATCAAAGCAAGATTGATCAATTTGCGTCTTGACCGAACCACACCAACCCCCTAGATACCCGCGGGCGTGGGCCCGTAGCTCAGTTGGTAGAGCAACTGACTTTTAATCAGTGGGTCACAGGTTCGAATCCTGTCGGGCTCACCAACGAAATCAATCTGTGTGACGACTCATGATGATTGACCACTTTGATCATGTTTTTGGTCATTTTGGTCGGCAACTTTGGTCATTGGATATTTTTCGTGATCCTCCCCGAGCTCCTACTGTTTGGGGCCATTGGTGTAGCGGGCGGGAAGCGGAAGTTCGCTGCAGCTGCACCTTGGACAATACACCTTTCAAATGCAGACATAGGATTCTGAGCTGCCTGGCTGAGTCTCAGCTTATTGCACCCGCTGAAGGTTCCGAAACGCCTCAGATTGTTCAAGTGCGACCGCGCGGCGATCTCCTAAGTCGATAAGGCAGTCTAAGACTTCTAGCAGGTTTGTCTTGTCGATTTGGGAAAGAGGATGAAGATCCTTGGCGTAGCTTTGCACTCTTGCTGAAATTCTTGCGGATATTAAACTGCCAGACCAGAGTTCGGGGCGTGCCGACACAACTTCCATGGCGTGCCTGACGTCTTCGCAGAATGCGTTTAACGGCTGATGAACTCCTGCTCGCTCACACATAGTAAGATATTGTTCCATCACAAAAGGCACCCATCCGGCAGCACCCATCAACTCCGAGATTGCGGGCGATAGAAAATGAAAATCCTTCCAGTCGCCGTTTGCAAATCTACAGCTACCGTGAGCTTCGGGCACTGATACCAGCAAAACATCCTTGATCATGTAGGGAATGTAGTGGCCGTAGAGAGTTCCGTCTCTCCAACCCGAATCTACGAATTCTCTTCGTGAGCTTAACCAGGCTATGAATTGCCGATGTATTTCAATGGAACCTGAAGAAAGTTCCGGGCTGTCAAGAAGATGGCGACTGCAATGTCCACTGATAATTGCCTCGAGGATCGCCTCGCCAGAATCATGGTCATTGATTTGGAAGGGTTCGACAAATTCTGCATACCATTTTTCGCTAGGCATGTATGGAGACAAGCGGGAAAGAAGATGGCCCAAAACCCTTGGAAATTCCCCAAAATTTGACGCTCGATGACGCTTGTCGTGTTTCTCCATCCAGTCAGGATCAAGACTTTCCTTCATCCAAAACGTCATTTGGCGAAAGTATTGGGTGGCAAATGGCGAGAGCTTTCCGTCTTGCATCCAAACCTCGATCGGAAAATGTTTAAACACACGCTTTCCTACTCCCCAGTCAAACTGATTTTTGGGACGTTGCCAGCGCTTCAACTTCTTCTCGGAACTGAATAGTTCGTCTTCATCAACAGCATAAATCCAAGCAGCTGGAACATCGGGGAACGCAGAGAAGTCAGGCGACTTCAATTCTTGGATCGCGTTTTTGAGAGCCTCACGAGATGCCTTCATTCTTGTGGTGGCGGCTGCTTTATCAAAATGCGCGCGGCCGGTGCCGGGCAAACTGGCCAGCTTGCTTGCAAATAAACCTCCTGCCCAAGCTGCTTTTGGGAAGCCTCTTGCGGCATTGAAAAGCGCCAAAAATGCCATTTCCGAAATGTCTTCAGTTTCGGCACTGGCGAGACGCAAGAGCCTCTCTGCTGAAATATTGCCTTTGGTTTTCAGCAGGCGGTCTCCCAGTGAAGCAATCAAATAATGCCTCGGGTCCATCATATTGTTGCCGTAAGAACGTTCATCCGCATTCGGCAAGATGCCATCAATCCGATCCAAGATTTCCCACGCCCATTTAACGTGCTCTGGTGAATCGCTTTCTCTTTGGACAAGTGTCGCAACGGCAGCCAGCGCAGCCTGATGAACGCCTTCGCCTGCACGTTCCAACGTTTTTAAGGAGTCGCGCCGAGCTCGCTTCTTGGCGAATGCTATGACATCCTCTAGCTCGTAATTCGGATCCGGCGTTTCACCGCTTAGCCGTGCCTTGGCCCAAAAAAATACGTTGTATTCACCAAGTTTGCTCTGCGCCTCTTCCTGCTGCTGTATCCCTTCTTTAGTGGTAGGTTGGGGAGGCACATAAGCAATGGCGGATTTCCCTTCGGCGTTAGGTTCAGACACGATCTGATACTTGGTGCTGTCAGCCATTCGCGCCCACTCTCTAGCTATGCTCTTCAATGCCTCTATGTGGCTAGAATCCTCCAATTCTTCGCGAAAGTAGACGGGCAAGTGCTTTTCAAATTCGGCAATTTTAGCTTTGAATTTGTCGCGTAGCTCCTCGTTTGTAGAAAATATGACTGCCGGTGCCATGCTTTGCAGAGTGAGGGATTTGTGGGCCCGCTCGTCAAGATATTTCATCGCTGAGCGCTCTTTGTCGGAACTGCCGTGCAACGGATCAATGCCCATGAGCATCATACCACGCCCCATCTCTTGCGCTTGCCGGTTGATGTCCATGTCCCAAATTCTGAAATTTGTGATTATTGGCAGGCTAACGTCAGAAATGTGTTGCGTTTGAAGTATGATCGAAGCCGCGACCCCGACCGCTCCAACACTCTCGTTTCCTTCCAGAACTTGTCTGATCAAGTCATCGGGGTTTTCGCCTGCATCAATCCTTTTGTGCGCCCAGTATGACAATGCCAAATATGCGCTTTCAATGGGTTGAGGCCCAAGCGAACCTCGTGACCACAGATAGACGCTTCGCCCGCCCCAGAACTCTTGCTCACCCCAAGGGAAACTGAGCCGCAGAGGCAGCGGGGTCTGTCGTTTACTATTGGGTAGATCATGTGACTGCCGCCAGCCCTCGATCGCTCTATTGCCAAGCTTTCGAATTAGTTCCAGTCCGGTCTGACGAGCATTACCCAGCAAGCTGAAAAACGGTTCTTTCAATGGAGTTGGTGGAAAAAAGGGCGTGCCGTGCTGTTTAATGCCGATGTCATCCCTATCAAAGCTGGAATGGGATAAATACCCGCGCGCCTTCATTGCAGCTTCGTAGCGCGCCTTGGGTAATTCATCCTTACAAGATTCAAATGTGAGATCCGCAACCTCTTTGGCACAATTCGTGGACAGTAGAGGAGTGAACATTAACACTTGTTCAACCCTCTTGCCGCTGTCCCAATCGTCTGGATTAGCGAGCGAAATAACTATCTTTGCTGCCTCAGGGTAACTCCCCGCCGAAACCAAAAGGAGTTCCCGAAGCTTCTCAAGATAGCTTGCCAAGCGTTCTCGATCAAGCGAGACCCACTCACCTGCGCCTTCATCTTCGTCCTCACTGGATAGGGCCGTCAATTCATCTGAGACCTTCGCGACAATTTTTTTTGAAACAGGATTCTCAAACTCACGATGTAGGTTTTGCCAGACAGAGAAAACTTCAAGGCAGTGAAAGCGTAACCCGGCAGGAACTTAGAGGTGGTCGCGGGATTTCGGACCATTGATTAAGGTGGATCAACTTGTGAAA
>CAYRKW010000106.1:0-6942 GCA_964425135.1 uncultured Rhodobacterales bacterium | reverse complement strand
CCGCGTTCGGCGTATTTGGCCTCGATCCACGGATCAAGATTATCTGCATAGGCCGCTATCTCATCCAGAACCGCTTTGTGCCCCTGAAGTCGCGCCCGATACGTCTTCACATGATCCGGCCAGACCACATGGAAATCCATCACATCTGACAACCGGTCAATCCACATGAACGTCGGCTCATAGCCGCAATCTCCAATCGTCAGGCGACCGCCTGTGTGGTCACCCAACATGCGCGACAATTGCTCCAGCCGCGCGTTCAAAGCACGCGCATTCTCCGCCATCACATCCGCTTGTGGATAGGGCTGCCCGACCAGCGGGAAGAACGCGCGCAGTGCCGGCTCCAGCCGCGTGTCGTGAAACCGGCCCAACTCCCGTGCCTTGGCGCGTGCGACGATATCACCGGGCAGCATCGGCGGTTCCGGCCAGCGCTCGTTCACATATTCCGCAATCGCCTCGCTATCCCCGAGCAGAATATTCCCATCATCAAACGCGGGCAGATTGCCCGACGGTACCAGCTTTTTGTAGGTGTCCGAGCCATAACCCCCCGCAGGCGGCAGCTCGTCCCACGTCAGCCCTTTGTGCCGCAGGCAGATCCGCGTTTTGGCGCAATAGAGCGAAACCGGAACCGAATAGAGCGTCAGCCCCATCAGTCGCGCAGCAGGTCGTTGATCCCCGTTTTCGAGCGTGTACGCTCGTCCACCGTTTTCACGATCACCGCGCAATAAAGCGACACGCCGCCCGAAGACGGCATAGAGCCGGAGACGACCACCGAATAGGGCGGCACCTCGCCATAGCTCACATTGCCGGTCGCGCGGTCCACAATCTTGGTGGACTGGCCGATATAAACCCCCATGCCCAGCACCGATCCTTCGCGCACGATACAGCCCTCAACCACTTCCGAACGCGCACCGATGAAGCAATTATCCTCGATGATCGTCGGACCGGCCTGCATCGGCTCCAGTACGCCGCCGATCCCGACGCCACCCGAGAGGTGCACGTTTTTGCCGATCTGTGCGCAAGAGCCAACCGTGGCCCATGTATCAACCATCGTGCCTTCGTCCACATAAGCGCCCAGGTTCACGAACGATGGCATCAGTACAACGCCCGGTGCGATAAATGCGGATTTGCGCACGATACAGTTTGGCACAGCGCGAAATCCAGCTGCGCGCCACTGGTTGTCGCCCCAGCCTTTGAACTTGCTGTCGACCTTGTCCCACCAGCTTGAGCCCTGCGGCCCACCTTCCTGTGGTTCCATATCCTTGATCCGAAAGCCGAGTAGCACCGCCTTCTTTGCCCATTGATTGACATGCCATGCGCCGCTCGCCTGCCGCTCTGCCACCCGCAAGGTGCCGCCATCAAGCGCGTTCAGCGTGTCTTCAATCGCCTCGCGCGTCTCGCCCTTGGTGTTGGGGGAGATCTCGTCGCGCGCCTCCCAGGCAGCTTCGATCGCAGTTTCCAATGCAGCGTTGGACATGAAGGTCTCCTGAATTTCTTATCTGGTCAGATCAGGCGCAAAGCTATAGAGCGGGATGGATGTGTTGAGCAACAGGAAAGGCATCGCTTCCATGGCCAAATACCGCCAGAAATCGCGCTTCCCCAAAGCGGATGAGGATATCCTCAAAGCCGGACAGATTGAACAAACGCCGCAGACCCAGCATCCGGCCTATCGTCTGGCGTTTGCCGATGATGACTTTCTGTGCCGCGATGAACTGCGCCCGATCCGGCTGCAACTTGAGTTGCTCAAGCCCGAAATGGGAATGGCTGAGGCCGGAATTGAAAGCACGGTGGTCCTGTTTGGCGGCGCACGCATCCCAACGCCCGCGGATAAAGACAAGGCGCGAACCAAGACCTTGTCCGACCTGTCAAAATACTATGCAGAGGCGCAGGAATTTGCCCGGCTCTGCACGCACAAGAGCCTTGAGACGGACGGCAAGGATTTCGTCGTTGTCACCGGCGGAGGACCGGGCGTGATGGAGGCTGGCAATCGCGGCGCTCAAGAGGCTGGCGGCAAGTCCATTGGCCTCAATATCGTGCTGCCCCATGAACAAGCACCCAACCGCTACGTCACGCCAGAGCTTAGCTTCAATTTCCACTATTTCGCCATCCGCAAAATGCACTTCCTGATGCGCGCCCGCGCTATTACCGTCTTCCCCGGCGGCTTCGGCACACTTGATGAGCTGTTCGAAACCCTGACGCTTATACAGACCCAGCGCATGAAGAAACTGCCTGTCCTTCTGTTTGGCGAGAGCTTCTGGAACAGCATTATCAATTTCGATGCGCTCAGCGATGCGGGAACGATCTCACCCGAAGACCTTGATCTTTTCCACTTTGTCGAAACAGCGGAGGAGGCGTGGGATATACTCGATGGTAATGGTTGAGTAAAAAGAAACGTGGGGCGCCGGCGCCGGCGGCGGCCAGGGGGTTTTGGGGTGTAATAAATTCTTTGTTATTGTTTTATAAAAAACACCCGGGCGCCGGTTGCGGGGCCCGCGCCTTTGAGTATTGCGCTACGCGCGCAGCGGGATACTTGCCGAACCAAAGAAGTTCGATGGAAACACCCGTCCCGGCCCCCGAGCCGGGACCTCCTCGCCACACAGCGCTCTACTCCACCAGCTCAAACTCCACCACACTCGTCGCCTGAAGCACGTTGAAATTATCATCCGCGATCAGCGTCGCGACCAGATGTCCGTCCTCGTTTTTCCACAGGCTGATACCTTCCAGATTGCCGAAGGCGCCCAGCTTGGTCTCCAGCAGCGTCTCGCCATCGTCAAACCCATTCTCATCCAGCGTGAATCGGCGCACGCGGTTGGAAAAACCACCGTACCATTCGAACAGTCGCTCCAGCACATAAAGCCTGCCATCCGGCCCGAAGTCAGCCCCGACCACCAGATATTTCTTTGAGCGCGGGATCGACAGATCATCGCTCCACGCACCGTTTTCATAGCGATAGACCGGAAAGGGCCGCGTCCATTTTCCCGACCGTTCCGGGATGACATAGAGCCGCTCCTGATCGTCAATCGCCAAAGCCTCCAACCCAGAGTTTTGTTGCAGGAACCAGAAGTGATCCCAGGCGTGGAACGCCTCGGCCTTACCGGCAAAATCGCTCGCAAAACGCCATACCCGATGGTTGCCCTCAAACGAGACATAAACCGAACCATCGGGCGCAATCGCAAGCCCCTCCGCGTCGCGCTCAAACGCTCCCGGCGTCTCGCCTTCCTTGTCCGGGATGATGCCCTGACGCGACACATCGATGCCGGTGATCTGCCCTGCCTCGCGCTCAAATGATCCAATGGTGAAAAATCCTTTGTCGGAGACGGCCATAAACCCTGACCCATCTTCGCTCAGCGTCAGCCCCGAATACCCGCCAAAGCCCTCGTAGCTTTCCTCCCACACATAGGTTCCCAAATGCCGCAACTCAGCCGCGCCAGCGGACAGGCCTGCTGCGCAAAACACCCCAAGCCATGCCACCAGCCGGATCATTACTTGCGCAACACTTGCGCGCATTGCTGCGGCAATCCGGCAAGGGTCAGGGGTGGTTTTGGCTTTTTCTTGGTTTTGGGCGCATTTGGATCAGGCGGCGCTAAAGCATCGGTCACCCACCACTCCGCATCTTTGCATCCATCCCCTGCCGGGATCGGCGCCTGATTCTGACAGGCGGCATTCCCGCCAGGACAGTTCAGGCGCACATGGAAATGATAGTGATGCCCCCACCAGGGCCGGATTTTGCGCAGCCATGCCCGATCGCCGCGCGGCGTATCCTTGCACATCCGCAGTTTGGCCGCACCGGTGACAAAAATCCGCGCCACCGCCGGATCTTCGGCTGCCGCACGCAGAATATTATGATGCGCTTTGGTCCAGCTGCTGTTCACATTGCGCTGGTCTTTGGTGCGGATCGAGATGGACGACAGGGTCTCCCGCTCGGCCCGCGTCAGGTTCAGACGCGTCGCGGGCAGCATCCAGATATCCGCATCCAGACCCAACTGATGCGAGGCATGACCCGTCAGCATCGGCCCGCCCCGCGGTTGCGAGATATCACCCACGTAAAGCCCCTGCCAGCCACGCTGCGCTGCCGCTTTGCGGGACAGTCGCTCGACAAAATCGATCATCTGCGGATGGCCCCAGTTGCGATTGCGTGACAGGCGCATCGCCTGCCACGTAGGACCTGTCTCCGCCAGTTGCTCAGCCCCTGCAAGGCATCCCTTGGCATAGCTTCCATAAGAGGCAGGTGCATAGGCCGACGGGCCGTTCACATGCCCGAACAACTCCTTGGCCGGTGTCTGCCCGAACGCAGGCGTGCAGATCATGGCCGCCGCTATTGCTGCAATTAATCTGCTAAGCCGCAACATCCTGAGCCTCCAAAGCATGAACAGGTTTCACATAGATCAATAACAGCAACCCAATTGCTAACATAACGATAAGTGGGACCATCCCCATCTGCTGCGAGCCGGTCATATCGGTCATGAGTGCCACCAGAAACGGCGCCAGAAACGCCGTCGCTTTGCCGGTGAGCGCGTAGAGCCCGAAGGCCTCCGTCATCCGCCCGTTTGTGACCTGATGGACCAGCATCGTGCGCGAGGACGCCTGCAATGCACCGCCCACCGCCCCTAGCATCGCGCCGCAGATATAGAACGCAATATCCGGCAGACGCGATTGCGCATCAACAACAATGCCCAAAACCGAAGTGCGCGATGTGAAAAGCACGACGAGGCAAACCACCATCAGGATCAGGATCGTCGAAAAAATGACAAAACGCGGCCCCATCCGCCGATCGACACGCCCGCCATACCACGCGCCCAGCGCGCCTGTGATGCCAGCGAGAATGCCGAAGATGCCGACATCAATCACCGACCAGCCCAGCACCCCTGCCGCGTAAATCCCGCCAAAGGCATAAAATCCATTGAGCGCATCGCGGTAGAACATGGAGGATCCTAAGTAGGCAAAAAGGCTCGGCTGTTGCGGCAGTGTTTTGATCGTCCCGACCAACTCGCGCAGCGCCCGCCCGACAGCGCCGCTGACCTTTGCCTTGCGCGGGGCGTCCGGCACCCACATGAAAAACGGGATCATAAAGACGATAAACCAGATCGCGGTCAGCGGCCCGACAAAACGGGTCCCTTCCCGCATCGCTGGATCAAGCCCGAAAAGCGGCGCAGTGCCGAGCAGCGTAACACCTGCCTCATTCTCGGCAACGAAAAGCAGCATGATCACCAAAAGGATCAGCCCGCCGACGTAGCCAAAGCCCCAGCCAGATCCGCTCAGTCGTCCTATGTCGTCCTTTTCGGCCAAATCAGGCAACATGGAATTTGTGAAAATCGTCATAAACTCAACACCGATTAGCCCGATGGCAAAGGCCCCCAGAACAAAGAGCGTCCCGCCAGTGCCGGGCAATGCGTACCAAAGCGAGGCCGAGCCAGCGATGTAGAAAAGCGCAAAGAAAATGATCCATGGCCTGCGCGGCCCGCTGGTATCGGCCATCGCGCCCAAAACAGGTGCCAAAGCCGCAATAGTCAGCCCCGCGAGCGCCGTGGTATAGCCCCAAGTGGCCTGCCCCTGCGCCGGGTCGTCTGCGACAGCCGAAACGAAATACGGCGCAAAAATGAAGGTGATTAGAAGGGTGTGATAGGGCTGCGATGCGAAATCATACAGCATCCACCCCCATTGGGCCTTTTTCCTCGCGCCTTGCGCCATGACTGCTCCGGTTTTTGAAGGAAACTATGGCAGGGCGGGCAGGCGTCACGCAAGCGCTATTTGTTCACGTTTTCAGGGCGAAGGGCAGGATTGGAAACGGGTGAGCTCAGGACAGACCACGACCCTTCGCAGCCTCACCCTGCCCGCAAATAGTAGTGCGGCGCATCGCCGTCCTGCCATACGGGCAGTTTCTCCATGATCTGCGCAAACCTCTCTGACGTCTCGAACCGCACCAGCCAGTCGCGCAGGCGGGGCCAGTCTTGCGCATCAAACCACGCGCGGTCGATATTCGCGAATTGGCGCACAAAGGGCAGGATCGCGAAATCTGCAATACGCGCGCGGTCATAGAGCCACGCATCAAGCTGCCCATCCAACTCCTGCAAAAACACCGCCGCGATCTTGCGCTGTTCTGAGGCGTCTTCATCGGGATAGCGGCTGGCGTATTTCGTTTTGTCGAGCGCGTCTTTAAACGGCCCATCCGCCTGCGCGATCAGCGTCCAGCCATCGTCGGGCATATCAAGCCAGCCGCCCGGATCGTTTTGCGCCAGAGCCCAGCGCATCACCTCCAAACTCTCGTCAATCACTCCACCATCATGGACGAGGCACGGCACCGTTGCGCTGGGAGAGACATCCAGAAACGCGCTCGGTTTGTCGCGTAGTAATATTTCCCGCAGCACAACCTCAACGCCAGAGACCGCAATCGCAAGCCGCGCACGCATTGCATAGGGACATCGTCGGAAGGAATAGAGAATAGGCACCATGACCGCCTCTATACCGCATTTGATCCCCCGAAGAGAATACCGCAGCCACACACGCCCTTGCGAAATCCGCGCCCGCCCACTACCTAGACCCGAACACGCGGATATTTGAGGATCACCGGCCAATGCTCTCGCTACTGCAAATCTTGTTCATGATTATCAATCTGGTGTGGTGGATTGTGATTATCCACATCATCATGAGCTGGCTGATCAACTTCCAGATCCTCAACCTCAACCAGCCCATTGTTGCGCAAATCTGGTACGGTTTGAACCGCTTGCTGGAGCCGATCTACGGCCCCATCCGCCGCGCCCTGCCACAAATGGGCGGGCTCGACCTTGCGCCTTTGGTTGTGATCGTTGGTCTCTATGCGCTTAGGATTATCCTCGCAAATAATGCGGCGGCGTTTTCCTGACCCTTCAATCGTCCAACCAAACGGAGCGGCCCTGCCGGGCCGCACGACTTAAAGGTTTCATGCGCTGCCGCGCGGGCGAGTATTTT
>CAYRKW010000105.1:0-7160 GCA_964425135.1 uncultured Rhodobacterales bacterium | reverse complement strand
TCAAAGCCGGTCGAAAATGGTCGCCAAAACCGACTTGATCAAGACGGATACTCTAAGCAGTGAGCCGCGATGCGGCTCGCGTCATTGGTTTTGCGCTTGCGCGCGCAGCGGGATATTTCTCCAACCAAAGAAGGGTTTGGGCATCGGCTTTTGGCTGACGGCAGTCAGGAAGATGTGGCATCGAGCCATGCTTCGCAGCTTGCGATGAAGCCGCGCGGATTTTCGGCGTGGAGCCAGTGGCCTGCATCTTTGAGGCTTGCAAAGCGGGCGCTGGGAAAGAGGTGGCGGGCGGCGGTTTTGCCGTCGTCTGTGACATAGGGAGAGGTTGCGCCTGCGAGGAATAAGGCCGGGCCGGTGTAGGTGCCGCTCACATCCGGGAACCCGACGATGTCGTCGATGGATGCGTGCAGGACCGGCAGGTTCAGGACCCAGCGCGGGGCATTACCGCTCAGATCGAGGCTTTGGGCGAAGAAGGCACGCAGGCTTTTGTCGTCCAGATGCGCAGCCAGCGCTGCGTCAAGATCAGAGCGGGAGGATATTTGCGCCAGATCAACGCTTTGCATGATCTCGATATAGCGGCGGTTTTCGGCTGAATGGGTGTAAGGGACGGGCGCTATATCGGCGATCAGGACACCGCGTATCGCATCAGGCTCGGCAAGCGCCGCCAGCATGGTTGCCTTGCCGCCCATTGAATGGCCGATGATGCGGGCATTGCCACCAAATTCGCGGGCCATATGCGCAAGATCACCGGCCATATCTGCGTAGGACATTTGATCTACATGCGCTGATGCGCCATGGTTGCGCATATCCACGCAGATGACAAAACGGCCTAACGCAAGACGTTTGGCAATCGCCCGCCAGTTGCGCGCCGAGCCGAAGAGTCCGTGGGCGATGATTATCGGGTTGTCATCACGCACGCCATAGGTTTGATTTGCCAACAACATTTCAGAGCGTCTCATGACAGCTAAAATTTATTATCTTATGCGGAATTCTCACGAAGAGGTCGAGGGATGAAATTACTGTCGCAAATGCGCATGGCACTGATGGTGATGATGCTCGGGGCTATGATGCCGGGGACTGGCAGCGCGCAAGCGCAGGACAAACCCTCACTTTTGATCGCAACCATTGAACGGCAGCCGTTTGCATTCAAGGAAGGACAAAGCTGGACCGGATTTTCCATTGAATTGATTGAGGCAATCTCGCAAGAGATCGAGCGCACGCCGCGCTACATTGAAGCGCGCAGTTTCAAGCAGCTTCTGGGCAGTGTTGAGACCGCAGTGGTAGATGCGGCGATCGCCAATATTTCGATCACGCTCGACCGTGAGCAAAGGATGGATTTCTCGCATCCCATTTTTGATGCAGGGCTTTTGGTCCTGGCCCCGCTTCAGTCGAATGGATCGCTCTTTGGCGCGTTGTTTAATCTCAACCTTTTGCTCTGGCTTTTTGGGGCTGCCGCGATCTTATTTGTTACAGCCAATCTGATCTGGTTGTTTGAACGGCGCGACAATGAGGCGTTCCAGCATTCCTATCTGCGCGGCTTGAACGAAGGGCTCTGGTGGGCCGTTAATGCGCTTTTGAATGCAGGGTTTGACATTGTCTCGCCGAACACGCGGGCGGGGCGGCTTTTGGCGTTTGGCTTGATCCTCATTGGGCTTTTTGTGGTGGGTGCGTTTGTGGCGCAGATCACGGCTTCGCTGACGGTGAGCAAGCTGGAAAATCAGGTCGCCGGATATCGGGACCTTTATGACAAGAAAGTCGGGACGACGAGCGACTCCACCTCTGCCAGTTTTCTTGATGCACAGAATATCCGCTACACGGGATATGAGGAAATCGAGGATATGTTTGCGGCGATTGAAGCAGGCACGATTGATGCGGTGGTTCATGATGCGCCGATCCTGTCCTATTTTGCACAAACCGACGGCAAAGGGCGGTATGAAACCGTTGGTCGGGTGTTTAATCCGGAGAAATATGGTGTTGCCGTGCCCGATGGGTCCGAATTGAAAGAGGATATTGATCAGGCGCTTTTGACCTTGCGCGAAAACGGGACCTATTCGCAGCTACTCTCCAGGTGGTTTGGAGATAGTTTCGAGTAGGGCGATCAAATGGGCGCAAGGCTTGCCCCTATCGGTCAAACTCAGTATGCGGTCGCGCAACGCACATCTGCTGTCAGATAAGGATATCACTGATCATGTCTGCTCCCAAAAAAGTCGTCCTCGCCTATTCGGGCGGGCTGGATACATCCATCATCCTCAAGTGGTTGCAGACCGAGTATAATTGCGAGGTTGTTACGTTTACGGCTGATCTGGGTCAGGGCGAGGAGTTGGAGCCTGCGCGCAAGAAGGCGGAGCTTTTGGGGATCAAGCCTGAGAACATCTATATCGAGGATGTGCGCGAGGAATTTGTGCGCGATTTCGTCTTTCCGATGTTTCGCGCCAATGCGGTTTATGAGGGGCTGTATCTTCTGGGCACCTCGATTGCGCGGCCATTGATTTCCAAGCGTCTGGTCGAGATTGCGGCCGAGACCGGCGCGGATGCGGTGGCGCATGGGGCAACCGGCAAAGGCAATGATCAGGTTCGGTTTGAATTGGCCGCTTATGCGCTGAACCCGGCGATTAAGGTGATTGCGCCTTGGCGGGAGTGGGATTTGACCTCGCGCACGCGGCTTTTGGGCTTTGCAGAAGAGCATCAAATCCCGATTGCCAAGGACAAGCGCGGGGAAGCGCCGTTTTCGGTGGATGCGAACCTGTTGCACACCTCATCCGAGGGCAAGGTGCTGGAGGATCCGGCGGTGGAAGCGCCCGATTATGTCTATCAGCGCACGGTTGCGCCGGAGGAGGCGCCAGATACGCCAGAGATGATCGAAATAACCTATGAGCGCGGCGATCCAGTGGCGCTGAACGGCAAGACGCTGTCACCCGCGGCGATGCTGACTGCGCTCAATGAATTGGGCGGCAAGCATGGGATCGGGCGGCTCGATCTGGTCGAGAACCGCTATGTCGGGATGAAATCGCGGGGCATCTACGAGACGCCGGGCGGAACGATCATGCTGGAGGGGCATCGCGGGATTGAGCAGATTACGCTCGATCGCGGTGCGGGGCACCTGAAGGACGAATTGATGCCGCGCTATGCGGAGCTGATTTACAACGGCTACTGGTTCAGCCCCGAACGCGAGATGTTGCAGGCGGCGATTGATGCAAGCCAGGGGCCGGTGAACGGGACGGTGCGACTGAAGCTCTACAAGGGATCGGTGAGTACGGTGGCGCGCTGGTCCGACAGCTCGCTCTATTCCGAGCAGCATGTGACGTTTGAAGAGGATGCCGGCGCGTATGACCAGAAGGACGCGGCGGGATTCATCAAGATAAATGCGCTGCGGCTAAGGTTGTTGGCGGAACGGAATTCACGCTGATCGAAGCCGCTCCCTCTTCATCTTTCCATAAATACTCAAATAGACACTTAAATCGCGCCGCGCCGCTGGCGCGGCACCGCTTGGCTAAACGCAACAACTTTACGTGTCGCTCCATCCAACATCCGAATGCGACCCGTCGCAAAACGGCTTGTTGCCGGATTTCCCGCAACGGCAGAGCACGTATTTCTGCGCCGTCATCCCCTCGCCGTTCACCTCCACCGGGGGGCTGACGTGTCGGATACGGTAGGGGCCGTTTTTCTCGATGGTGATTTGCGCGCCATCCGCGATCATATGGCCTTCGTCTTTGAGGTGCAGCGCGCCAGAGGGGCAGTTGCTGACCGCATCGCGGAGCGCCTCAATCGATCCGTTGTCGGGCATCACCCATGGCTTTTTGCTAGTGTCGAAGATATCCCCTGCCCGCTTGCCGCATTCAGCGGCGTGGGAGCAGACCATGGGGTTGTAGACCACCGTCACCGCCTCGCCCGCATATTCGATCAGACGGTCGCGCCCGGCAGGTTTGCCGCCGCGACTTTCAAAACCGCTCTCGTTGTGTGAGCCGTCACAGAAGGGCTTGTTCGCTGACGCCCCGCACCGGCAGAGCGCCATGACCGGTTTAAGCTCCACCGCATTGCCATCCGCATCCTCAACAGAGGCCGCATTTTTGATGATAAGCGGGCCGTTCTCGCGTTCCTCGATAGACGTTTGATCGCTCATCCTGTGTCCTTTCTGGCAATTGGGCTCCTTTTGAACCTAGCGCATCCCACAATTTTGTCACGTCTGCGCAGGCCACGAACTCGTGTCTTGCGCACCGTCACAACCGGAGGCAGGGTCGAGGATATGAGATTATTTTCAATGACTGTGCTGGTAATGATCGCCTTTGCGGGAAATTCGATCCTGACGCGGCTCGCGCTTGCCAATAACGAGATGACGCCGTTCGATTTTGCGATGCTGCGTGCTCTCTCGGGGGCCGCCATTCTGGTGCTGATCTTGATCATGCGCCGGAAGATACGCCCGCCCTCTGGTGTTGGCGTTGTCTCGATCACCGCGCTTGGGGTCTATCTGCTGGGCTTTTCGCTGGCCTATGTGAGCATTGATACGGGCACCGGCGCGCTGCTGCTGTTTGGCGGGGTCCAGATCACGATGTTTGTGGCGGCCTATATGGCGGGCGAGACCATCACGCGGGCGCGGATGCTGGGAGCTTTGCTGGCCTTTGCAGGGCTATGCGTTCTGTTTCTGCCGATCAGCGCGGCCCCTGACGGTAAGGGCACGGCGCTGATGCTGGCGGCGGCCCTGGGATGGGGGATTTACTCGTTGATCGGGCGTAAGGCGGCGGATCCTTTGGGGGAGACTGCATGGAATTTTATCGGCGTGGTGCCGATTGTGGTGATCGCTTGGTGGCTGACGGGCGGCGTGCTCTACGCAACCCCGACCGGTATTTGGCTTGCGATTGCATCGGGCGCGGTCACCTCGGCGCTGGGATATGCGCTGTGGTATTGGGTGCTGCCGCATCTGGATCGGTCGCTGAGCGCGGTAGCGCAGCTGACGGTGCCGATTATTGCCGCGCTCGGGGGGTTGATCACGCTGGGCGAGCCGCTCAGCCTCAGCTTCCTGCTCGCGACCTTGCTGGTCGTCACCGGCGTGTCCTGGTCGATCTTCGGGAAGCGTTAGAGCGCCGTCTCATCCGTCTCTTTGGACAAATCAAAATCGATATGGATATGCGTACCATCGGGATCAAAGATATTGACCTGCACGAGATCTGTGCCCGGAATGAAGTTTTCCTGATACGCGATGCCCATCGCGTGCAGCTTGGTAATGAAGGCTTTGTAGCCTGACGCTTTGAGTGCGAAATGCTCTAGCCGCGGGTCTGTCGTTTGTGGCGTTTTCGGCTCGCCCACCAGATGCACAATCGCCTGATCGCCCAGATAAAGCCAGGCGCCATCATTACCGAACGGCGGGCGCCATCCTTTCACAAGGCCAAGTACATCGCAGTACCAAGCGGTCATCTGTTTAAGATTGCCAGTCAGAATATTGACGTGATCAAACCTGAGCATTTTTGAAGACATGCCTTACGACCCCCTTACCGTAACGCGGTTGATATGCCCCATCTTACGCCCTGCCCGTGCCTCTGCCTTGCCGTAGAGATGCAGCCCTTCGGCCGTGACATCGCGCCAGCCGTTAGCCTCATCACCAATAAGATTGGTCATCACCACATCCGCATGCCGTTTGCCGTCCCCGAGCGGCCATCCCGCGATTGCGCGGATGTGCTGCTCGAACTGGTCGATGACGCAGCCGTTCTGGGTCCAATGGCCGGAGTTATGGACGCGCGGGGCGATCTCATTCACCAATAGCCCGTCCGTCGTGACAAACAGCTCGATGCCCATCACCCCAATATAGTCAAGCGCGTTGAGGATTTTTCCGGCCAGAAGCGTCGCTTCGCCGTGAAGGCTCGCGGGGATATGCGCTGGCACGGTGGTCGTGTGCAAAATGCCGTCCTTGTGGACGTTCTCCCCTGGATCATAGCAAACAATCGGGCCGGAAAGACCCCGTGCGGCGATGACGGAGATTTCGCGCTCGAACGTCACAAACCCTTCGAGAATGGCAGGCGCGCTTTGCATCGCTGCGAGTGCTTCGGGCGCTTGCTCGGGCGCATTGAGGCGGAACTGCCCCTTGCCGTCATAGCCCATGCGCCGGGTTTTCAGGATCGAACGCGTGCCGATACTCGCAATCGCCGCATCAAGATCGGCTTGCGATGCTATATCGGCGAAAGGGGCGACCGTCAGGCCGAGGTCTTGCAGGAAGGTCTTCTCGGTCAGGCGGTCCTGCGAGACCGCGAGCGCCCGGCGGTTGGGGCGCACAGGGGCGTGGGCCTCTATGCGGTCGAGAGCCGCTTCTGGAATGTTTTCAAATTCATATGTGACCACATCGACAGATTTGGCGAAAGCGTCTAGCGCCGCGACATCGTCGTAGGCGGCGCAGGTCGAATAGGCTGCAATTTCGGCGGCCGGGGCGTTGTCGCCCGGCTCAAAAATGTGGCATTTGAGGCCCAACCGCGCGGCGGCGAGCGCGAGCATGCGGCCGAGCTGACCGCCGCCCAAAATGCCGATCGTTGCACCGGGGGCCAGAGGATTGCTCATTCGGGTGCATCCGAGATGGAGGCGCTGAGCGCCGCGCGCCAATCGTCGATGCGGGTGGCGAGATCAGAATCGTTTACAGCAAGGATGCCCGCGGCCATGAGCCCTGCGTTTTTCGCCCCTGCCCCGCCTATGGCCATGGTTGCCACGGGAAAGCCGCGTGGCATTTGCACAATCGACAGGAGCGAATCCATGCCTTTAAGCGCCGCGGTTTCAATCGGCACGCCGATCACCGGAATGCGGGTTTTAGAGGCCATCATCCCCGGCAAATGCGCCGCCCCGCCTGCGCCGGCGATGATCGCGTGAAGGCCTTTGCTGGCGGCTGTTGTACCGTAGTCCCAAAGGCGGTCGGGCGTTCGGTGGGCGGAGACGATCTTTGTCTCATAAGCGATGCCCAGCTCGTCCAGCACATCCGCCGCTTCTTTCATGGTCGACCAGTCGGACTGACTGCCCATTATGATACCGATTTTCGGTTGTCCCATCGCTCTTGCGCCATCTGGTGGAATAAAGTCTGCGGTGTACCGCAAGCACGCGGTGGAGCCAAGCGGATTGGGGACGGGGCAGTGAGTTAGAGCCTCCGACCCAAAACCTGAGGCATTCAGCCAATCAGAATTTTCTCAAGA
>CAYRKW010000104.1:3334-7250 GCA_964425135.1 uncultured Rhodobacterales bacterium | reverse complement strand
GCGTTCCAATACGGCGCGCCGCCCCATGGTGGCTGCGCGGCGGGCATCGACCGGATTGTGATGCTGCTGGCCGATGAGCAGAATATCCGCGAGGTGATCATGTTCCCGATGAACCAGCGCGCCGAAGATCTGATGATGGAAGCGCCGAGCGCGCCCTTGAACGAGCAATTGCGCGAGTTGTCGCTTCGGGTGATCGAGCCGGAGTAGAGACAGGGCGCGAAATGAGAACGGGCCGACCGGGGGCGGTTAACAGCCGCGCAGCGGCCTGACGTCAAACCTGTGGTTTGCTATTCGCAAAAAGGGACTGTCGGACCGCTCGAATGCCTCGATAAGTCTCGCTTACGCTCGACCGATGGCATTCATCAGCACATCACTGGAACTTACCGGTCTTTCGGCCAGTCGCCCCAGGGATACGGGGCCTCTTCGCTGTTGAAGGTCTGGAATTGCCCGACCTCACGCAGCCACTCGCTCATCATAGCGCCAAAATCGCGCAAGGCTGCGTTGGGTGCGCCGGTGATGGCAGCCCAGAAGAACTGGATCAGCGTGATTACGATCAGCACAGCCTCGGCGAGGCCGAAAAGAACGGCGAACACGAACATCAACAGCCCGCGATGCCAAATGCTGCGTTTTGATAGGGTTTGATCTGTCTCGGTTGCCATGCTGTCTCTCCCGCATTTTATGTAAATAACATTAACATTGATGTGGTTATTGTTCCCAAAATTGCAAGTGAGCGTAACGCAAATCATCAAGATTTCCCTGCAAATGCAAAAAATTTCGAAAATTCAGGAGCTTAGCGAGCGGCGGCTTTTTGCGCAGAAACCCGCAAGTCCCAAAAACAGTGGATTTCACCAAAAAAAGCTGGCTTGTTAGACGCAATGGTGGACCGAAATGCTCCCGGTTAGCGGAATATTAACCACGATTTGGAGTAATTTGGTACGAGGCGGGGTCTGATTTGGAGGATCCAATATGACGACAGAAGAGAATGCAGAAGTGTCACCGCTGATTATCTTTGGCGTTATCGCAGCTGTTTTCGCCAATGAACTCTGGAGTTTGGTGAGTCTGGTGTCTTGACCTGAACGCTCCGAGTGGCGCGGCCTATGTATCAGATCGCCCACGCTACATCTTGAAGGCCTTCCCGTCACACCCCCGACGGGAGGGCTTTTTCTTTTCGCGACGGAGATTTAGGGCTGCATCGTTCAAGACAGGTATCAGGTAGGTGATTGAAAGATGCGCGAATGAGCGATGAGATCAGGCAGGCACTGGGATCGATCCGGTTTGGCTATGGGCTGAGCGCGGCCGATCGAGGAACGGATCGGACCCGTCTGCTGGCGCAGGTTCAGGACAAGGCGCGGTCGCAATCGGTTGACGGAATGGCGCGGTTCAAGCTGATGCGGCAGTTCCAGAAGCTCAATCGCAATATGCGTCAAGGCAAAGGCGATGAGGCGCAGGTGAAGGCGAAGCGCCGGAAAATCCAGACCATACGCAGCACCGATGTCATCGATATGATCCTTGCGCCCGCGGTCGCGAAGTCACCCTTCGCCGAGCGGCTGACGTCGTTTTGGGCCAACCATTTCACCGTTGCTGCCTCCAGTCGCACAATTGCGCTGCTTGCGCCTGATTTGCGGGAAAATGTCATTCGCCCTGCGATTGGGGGCAGGTTCGCAGACATGCTGTTTGGGGTGATGACCCATCCGGCGATGCTGCTCTATCTCGATCAGATCGCCTCGGTCGGGCCAAATTCGCGGGTCGGCAAAAAGCGCGGCAAAGGGCTGAACGAAAATTTGTCGCGTGAGTTGCTGGAGCTTCATACGGTCGGCGCGGATGGCGGCTATGCGCAACGGGATGTTCGTGAGTTGGCGGAGCTTTTGACCGGCTTGCGGGTCACCGGTGACGGGTTCATGTTCGACCGTCATTGGGCAGAGCCGGGGGCAGAGACGGTTCTGGGCGCGACATTTGGCGGGGCGGAGCGCGCGTCGCTCGATGATATTCGTGCCGCACTCGATCATCTGGCACGGCTTCCGCAAACGGCACAATTTATCGCGCACAAGCTGGCGCGGCATTTCGTGGCGGATGCGCCAAGCGAGGCATTGGTTGCGCATATCGCGGCAGCGTATCGGGCGGGCGGTGGAGCGCTGATGCCGGTTTATGAAGCGCTCTTGGAGCATCCGGATGCATGGGATCAGCGGTTGCAAAAGGTCAAACCGCCGATCGACTATATGATATCCACCGCGCGGGTGATGCAGGTTACATCGCTACCGGACAGATCGCCCAAATTTGTGCGCGGGGCGATCTTTGATCCGCTTGTTGCGATGGGGCAAGAGCCGTTGCGCCCACCGGGGCCGGATGGTTGGCCGGAAGAGGGGGCGGTGTGGGTGACGCCTGCGACCCTGACCGCGCGGATTGATTGGGCGGCGGATGTTGCCCGCAATCTGGCGCAAGATCTGGATCCGCGCGCCTTCGTGGAGCGCGCGCTTGGGCCGCTCGCGCGCGATGATGTGCGCTTTGCAGCAAATGCGGCGGAGAGCAAATGGGAGGGTGTTGCGCTGGTGCTGGTCTCCCCGGAGTTTAACAGACGTTAGGAGCGGTGTGATGACAGAGTTTGGCAGACGGGGATTTCTGGGTGGTGTCACCGCGCTGGGTTGCACGGCCGCTGCGTCGCCATTGATCACGCCTGTCACCTTCGCCGCAACGCCCGGCGAGGCGCGTCTGGTGGTGATCGTGCTGCGCGGTGCGATGGATGGGCTGGATGTGGTGCAGCCTTATGGAGATCCTGATCTGCGGCAGTGGCGCAAAAGCCTGTCGCAAGGGCCGGAGGCTGGTGCGATTGATCTGGATGGGTTTTTCGCGCTGCATGCGGGGCTGGGAAAACTGGCACCTTTATGGGAGGCGGGCGAGCTGAGCTTTGCCCATGCGGTCTGCACCCCCTATCGCGATGGGCGCAGTCATTTTGACGGACAGGATTTTCTGGAAAACGGCGGCTATGCGCCGGATGGGTCGATGACTGAGGCGGAAAACGGGTGGCTCAATCGGCTTTTGGCGCGGATAGGCGCACGGGATGTGGAAACCGCGTTTTCTGTGGGGCGCGAGCGAATGCTTTTGTTGCGCGGAGATGTCGCGCATTCAAGCTGGTCGCCGGACGTGGATTTGGAGCTGACCGAGGCAGGCAAGGCGCTGCTTGAACGGGTTTACCGCAAGGATCCGCTGTTTTCATCGGCTGCCAAGGCGGCGGAGGTTTTATCGGCAAGTTATGACGGGTCGATGAATGCGCGCAAGGCGGCACGGGCGGAGGAATTGGCGCGGTTCTCTGCTTCAAGGCTCAATCAGGCCACACGGATTGCGGCGTTTTCGCTGGGCGGCTGGGACACTCATCGCAACCAGACGCATGCGTTGACGCGAGCGCTGGGGGAGTTGCAGACGGCGATTTTGACGTTGCGCGAAGAGCTTGGCGGCAATTGGTCCAAGACGGCGGTTGTCGCGATGACCGAATTTGGGCGCACGGTGCGCGAGAACGGCTCTGCCGGGACGGATCACGGCACGGGCGGCGTGATGCTGATGGCGGGCGGCGCGGTGCGCGGCGGGCAGGTCCACGGTCGCTGGCCGGGGCTTGCGGAGGCCGAACTCTATGAGCGCCGCGATTTGATGCCGACCGATGATGTGCGGCGCTATGCGGGCTGGGTGATGTCGGATTTGTTTGAGCTGAGCGCGGCGGATCGGGATGCGGTGTTTGCGAAGGTGGATTTTGGGGAGCGGTTGAGGTTGGTGGTGTGAGAAATAGGACAGCCCACGACCCTGGGTGGGGGTGAAACCCCCTCCCGTGGGGAGGGTCGGGGGTTGTCCGGCGTAGCCGGACGTGCGTGGTTTGTGAGGGAGTGCCTTCTGTCAAACGTGACGCTTTCCGCTTCACTCGCCCTTCACC
>CAYRKW010000104.1:0-3234 GCA_964425135.1 uncultured Rhodobacterales bacterium | reverse complement strand
AGCTGGATATACCCATCCGCATGGGTCACGCCCAAATCGCCGGTGTGGAACCAGCCGCCTGCAAAGGCTTCATCAGTGGCTTTTGGGTTCTTCAGATAGCCCTTCATGACGATATTTCCCTTGAACATGACCTCGCCGATGGTCTCGCCGTCATGGGGGCATTCCTCCATCGTGTCCGGGTCGAGTACGCGGGCGTCTTGTTCCAGCACATACGGCACGCCCTGACGGGATTTGAGATCGGCTTGCGTTTCAATCGGCGCGGCATTCCAGTCCTCGTGCCATGCGCAGGCCATGGCGGGGCCGTAAACCTCGGTCAGGCCGTAGACATGGGTGACGTCAAAGCCTTGCTCTTGCATAGCGGCGAGCGTCGCAGCCGGGGGCGGGGCGGCGGCGGTCATGAAGCGGACCTGATGGTCGAAGGCGCGCCGCTGGGTATCGTTGGCATTGACAATAAAGGACATCACAATTGGTGCGCCGCACAAATGGGTGACGCCGTGATCGGCGATGGCGTTGAAAATCACATCTGCCGAGACTGTCCGTGTGCAGACACTCACGCCGGCTTTGGCGGCAATCGTCCATGGGAAGCACCAGCCGTTGCAATGGAACATCGGGAGCGTCCACAGGTAACGCGGATGCATGCCCAAGTCCCATTCCATCGTGTTGGAGACCGCGTTTATGTAAGCGCCGCGATGATGGTAGACGACGCCTTTGGGCTTGCCGGTCGTACCTGAGGTGTAGTTGATAGAGATCGTGTCCCATTCATCGGCAACCGGATCAAACTGCGCCGCTGCATCACCGGTTGCCAGAAACGCCTCATAGTCCATCTCGCCAATCAGATCGCCGGATGGGGCGTGCGGATCGTCGATATCGATCACATTTGGCGGCGTTTTCATCTGGGCGAGCGCGTCACGCACGACGGGAGAAAACTCGCGGTCGCTGATGAGGATTTTCGCCTCGGAATGCTCCAGAATATATGCCAAAGCACCCGCATCGAGCCTGTAATTCAGGGCGTTGAGCACACATCCGGCCATGGGCACGCCAAAATGCGCCTCGTAAAGCTCTGGCGTGTTGGTGGCCAATACCGCGACGACGTCACCTTTGCCTGCGCCTGCTTTTACGAGCGCTGAGGCAAGCTGGGTGCAGCGGGCCTGTGTTTGCGCCCAATTGCGGGTGATATCATTGTAGATGATCGCCGGTGCCTGGGGGTAGACGCGCGCGGCATATCCCAAAAACCCAATGGGCGAGAGCGCAGCGAAGTTGGCAGGCGTTTTGGGCAGGTGCTGATGGGCAGGTGGTGTCATGGTAATGTCATGCTTTATTGTCAGAAGTCATACAAACGTTGTGCCGGTTTTGAGACATATATCTGATTTTTCCCCTGTTTGGGTGATGTTTTATACAGTTAAAACCGCCACAGATCCGATAACAGTATCGTTAACCGGACTTAAATACGACAGACAGGTTGACATATTGTGCGATGCAGCATAGCGGATGCGCAGATGTCGAATGCCGCGTTGCATGGTAAGGTTGTTTTTGGGGGGGATAGAATGCGTTTTGTATTTGGACTTGTGTTTGCAGTCGTCTGCACTGGGGTGTTTGTTGCAGCGTTGCGTAAAAACCGGACGACGGCGTCCGATGCGGCCTCGCGTCAGGCGCCGCTTCGGTTGGCGATCCGCACGCCGTGAGGCGACAAGCACATCGCTTTTTTCTCGGCTTGGTTACTTAGGACAGTCCGCGCCCCTTGAGTGGGGGTGAAGTCCCCTCCCGTGGGGCAGGGTTAGGGGCAGTCCGGCTTCGCCGAACCCGTGCCAAACGTGCGAGTGCGCTAAAAGGTCAATCGACCTTCCGCGCCGCCGCTGTTACCCATCTTTTCTGATCGTCTCGTTTTTCGGATCGTAAGGGCTATCCTCGACGATCTGCGCAGGCCAGAGCTTGTTTTGCATTTTGACCTGTAGCGTCGTCCCAACGTTTGCATGTTCCGGCGATACATAGCCCATCCCAATCGATTTCTCGAAATGCACCGAATAGCCGCCAGATGTCAGACGACCGACGCGGGTTTCGCCGTCATAAAGCGCTTCGCGGCCCCATGGGTCCGCATCATCAGGGCCGTCAATCAGGAGTGTGACGCATTTGGAGCGGATACCGGTTGCCTCCAGCGCCGCTTTGCCGTGGAAATCCTTCGACAGATCGACAAAGCGGGGAAGATCGGCTTCGAGCGGGGTGGCGTCGCGGCCCAGTTCTGTCCCAAATGCCCGGTAGGATTTTTCCTGGCGCAGCCAGTTCTGCGCCCGCGCGCCGACGAGTTTGAGCCCGTATGTCTCGCCAGCGGCCATGATCTGATCGAAGAGGTAGTTCTGCATCTCCATCGGGTGATGCAACTCCCAGCCAAGCTCGCCGGTATAGGCGACGCGGATCGCATGGACGGGGCACATTTTCAGCTCGATTTTGCGGGCAGACAGCCATGGGAAACGCTTGTTCGACAGGGCTGTGTCTGACTCTGCATCGACGATCAGATCACGCAAAAGGTCGCGGGATTTGGGGCCCGCTAGGGCGAAAACGCCGGTTGTGGCCGTGATGTCTTCTGCGTTGATGCGCCCAAATTCGGCTTCTTTATCGGCAATTGCTTTATAGAGGTAATCCTGATCATAGGCCTGCCATGCCCCGGCAGAGATGAGAGTAAAGCGATCCTCGGCGTCGCGCACAATGGTGTATTCAGTGCGTGTTGTGCCTGCGTCGGTAAGCGCATAGGTCAGGTTGATGCGGCCCACTTTCGGCAGTTTGTTGGTGGTGAACCAATCGAGGAAAGCGGCAGCACCGGGGCCGGAGACACGATGTTTGGCAAAGGCTGTCGCGTCGATCATGCCGACGCCATTACGGATCGCCTTGGCTTCTTCGACTGCGTATTGCCACCAGCCACCACGGCGGAAGGAGCGGGCGTCGTGGTCGAAATTATCGGGCGCATCCGGCGGGCCAAAGTAATTGGGACGCTCCCATCCGTTGACCTGCCCGAATTGCGCGCCGTGCGCTTTCATCCGGTCATAGGAGGGCGCGGTTTTCAGGGGGCGGCAGGCGGGGCGTTCTTCGTCGGGGTGATGCAAAACATAGACGTGATCGTAGCATTCCTCGTTTTTGCGCGCCGCATACTCTGTCGTCATCCAGTTGCCGTAACGCTTGGGGTCGAGCGAGGCCATGTCGATCTCGGCCTCCCCTTCGGTAATCATCTGCGCCATGTAATGA
>CAYRKW010000103.1:0-7263 GCA_964425135.1 uncultured Rhodobacterales bacterium | reverse complement strand
ATTGCGCTTTCGCAGCGCGGTGCGGTCGCTGCCGCGACGGGCGAGTATTTTAGAAATGCGAAATGGGCGGTCTGTCAGGGTTTTGGCTTGAACAGGCGGTCTGCGTTTTTTTGGTAATATCGCTCCAGCGCGATGTCTGTTTCGACCGCGCCGCGTGATCGGTCAGCCGGATCTCCGAAGCCGCCGCCGCCGGGGGTTTGGACGCGAACGCGGTCGCCGGCGGACAGTTCTATGTCTTGCTCTTTGGACAGGTGTTCCGGGATGTGGCTTTGGCCCGAGCGGATAACTTCGACGGTGTTGGTCGCGCCGTCTTGTCCGCCTTGCGCCCCTTGCGGGCCGAAGCGGCCGTGGTCCATGACGAAGCTTGCGCGGGCAGTGCCGCGGCGCAGTTCGATCTCATAATCGAGCCCGAAGCCGCCGCGATGTTTGCCTGCTCCGCCGGAGTTTTCGCGCAGGGCGTAACGGTGGTAGAGGACGGGAAATTGCTGTTCCATAATCTCGACCGGTGGTGATTTGGAGATGCCGATGGTGGAGCAGCCGTTGGTGAGGCCGTCATGATCGGCATTGCCGCCATATCCACCGCCGGAAAGCTGGTACATCACGAAGGATCGACCCTTTTCCGGGTCATAGCCGCCCAGTGCGAAATTGCCAGACGTTCCGGCGGGGGCGGCGGTGACTTTATCGGGGAGGACTTGCACCAACGCGGCGAAGACCGCTTCGGCGATGCGTTGGCTGACCTCGGCGGCGCAGCCGGAGACAGGCCGGGGGTAATGGGCGTCGAGGAAGGTGTCTTTGATGCCGGTGATGTGCAGTGGCTCAAACGCGCCTGCGCTGATGGGCACGTCCGGGAAGATGTGGCGCATGGCGAGATAGACGGAAGAGAGCGTCGTGGCCTCGACCGAGTTCATCGGGCCGATACATGGTGCGGCGGAGCCGGTGAAATCGAATGTCAGCCCCTCGCCTTTACGGGTGACGGCAAGTTTAATTTCCAACGGTTCGTTCACCACACCGTCGCTGTCGATATAGGCGGTGCTGTGGACGGTGCCTTCGGGGATGGTGGCGATATGGGCGCGCATTTGATCTGCAGCGCGGGTTTTGAATTGACTGATCGCCGCTTGCACTGTCTCGTCGCCATAACGGTCGAGAAGTGCGTGCAGGCGGGTCTCGCCGATCGACAGGGCGGCGGCTTGTGCTTTCACATCGCCGATGCGCTGATCCGCGACGCGGATGTTGGAGCAGATGATGGCGTAGATTTCTTCATCGAGCTTGCCGCGTTTGAAAAGTTTGACAGGCGGCAGGCGCAGGCCTTCTTGTTCGACGGCTGTGGCAGAGGCGGAGAAGCCGCCCGGGACCGCGCCGCCTGTATCGGGCCAATGGCCGGTGTTGGAAAGCCAGCACCATATTTTGCCTTTTCGATAGAACGGGCGAGCGAAGCGGACGTCCATGAGGTGCGTACCGCCCAGATAGGGGTCGTTGACGATGTAAGTGTCATCGGGTTCGGGCGCGGCGGTGATGCCTTGGGCGATGCGCTCGATCAGCACGCGGGTGGAGTATTGCATGGTTCCGACGAAGACCGGCAGCCCGCCCGCGCCTTGGGCGATGAGCGCACCGTCGTCGGCGGCGTAGATGCCGTCGGAGCGGTCGTTGGCTTCGGCAATGACGGGGGAGAAGGCGGCGCGGGAGAAGGTGAGGTCCATCTCATCGCAGACCTGTTGCAAGCCTGCCTGGATGACCGAAAGGGTGACCGGATCAATCGTCATGGCGCACCTCTATGATCATGTTGCCGTCCGGGTCTGTCGTGACGCTATCGCCGGGCTCAATCACGATGGTGGTGTCGAATTGCTCGACAATCGCGGGGCCTTGCAGGGCGGCATCAGCAGGAAGATCGTCGCGCACATAGATGGGGGTTTTGTGGATTTCGCCGTTAAATTGCACATCGCGTGTACTGGTTTGCGCGGCATGGATGCTGTCCCTGCGACCCTTTGCGTCGATGAGGACCGACAGGTCCGGTTCGGGGCGCACGCCGATGACAGAGGTGTTGAGATTTACCAGAACGGGTTTGATGTCCGCCAGTTCCACCTGGAAGCGGTCGAAGTAGTGGCGCTCGAACAGCTCTCTCAATGTGTCGCGCGTTGGTTCGGGCGTCTCCAGCGGAACGCGCAGGACGTGGGTTTGACCTTGGAACTGCATGTCGAGCGATTGGGCGATGTCGATGCGGTCGAGTGTGACGTTTTCGGCTTCGACGGCCTTTGTCCCGCGTGTGATGTGATCATGGGCGGCGGTGTGCAGGGCGGTCAGATCGAGCGTGTCGAGCGGTTGGTTGAAGGTTTGCACGAAGTCGTGGCGCAGGTCGGCGACGACGCAGCCAAGGGCATTGGTCAGGCCGGGCCGGGCGGGGATGAGCACTTTGGGGATGCTCAGCTCTTTGGCCAGCGCGCTGGCGTGGAGCGGGCCTGCGCCGCCGAACGCGAAGAGGGCGAAGTCGCGTGGGTCGGCGCCGAGCGAGATGGAAACCATGCGGATTGCGCCTGCCATTTTGGTGTTGGCGACCGTAAGGACGGCGGTGGCGGCGTCCGTGGCGGAAAGGCCGAGTGCATCGCCGATCTGGGTTTTGAAGGCGTTGGCGAGGCTGTCGAGGCTGACTTTGGCATCGACCGCGTTGAGCGCCTCTGGATTGAGGCGGCCCAGCAGCATGTTGGCGTCCGAGATGGTGACTTGCGTCCCACCCCGGCCAAAGCAGATCGGGCCGGGAGATGCGCCAGCGCTTTCGGGGCCGACTTTGAGCAATCCGGCAGCATCAACCGACGCGATGGAGCCCCCCCCTGCGCCGACGGTGCGCACATCGACCATGGGGACATGGACGGGCATGGCGTATTCGATCTCGATCTCGTTGGACACGCCCGGACGGGCATCGCGGATCAGGGCCACATCCGTGGAGGTGCCGCCCATGTCGTAGGTCAGAAGATTTGGCTGACCTGCGCGGCGTCCAACAAAGCTGGCGGCCATAACGCCCGATGCGGGGCCGGACATGACGGTTTTGGCCGCTTCTCTGGCAACGTTCGGGGCGGAGACCATGCCGCCATTGCCGTTCATCACCAGAAGGTCTTGCGTGTATCCGCGTGAGGCGATGGCGGCAGAGAGGTTTTGCACGTAGCGGTCGATCAGCGGTTGGACCGCGCCGTTAACAGCGGCGGTGACGCCCCGTTCGAATTCGCGGCTTTCGGAGATCAGCTCTGAGCCGAGGGTGACATAGGCGTTGGGCCATATGGCGCGAACAATTTCGCCCGCACGCCGCTCGTGCGCGGGATTGGCGTAGGCGTGCAGGAAATGGATGATCACGGCTTCGCAGCCCTCGGCCAGGATGGCTTCGGTCGCCGCTTTGAGCGCTGTTTCATCAAGCGGCGTGACGATGCGCCCTTGTGCGTCCATACGCTCGGGCACTTCGAGGCGCAGGTTGCGGGGGATGACCGGCTCGAATGTTCCTGTCATGCCGTAGGCGTTAGGGCGGGTGCGACGGCCGAGTTCGAGAATGTCGCGAAATCCGGCGGTTGTAATCAGGCCGGTTTTCGCAAGGCGCCGCTCGAGCAGCGCGTTGGTGGTGGCGGTTGTGCCGTGGATGATCAGATCAACCTCACCCAGATCGGCCCCGGCGGTGTCGATTGCGCTCAGCACGCCGATAGATTGATCCTGTGGCGTCGTGGGAACCTTGGCGAGCCGCACGGTTTGACCTTCCAACAGCACCAGATCGGTGAAAGTACCACCGACATCGACCCCAAGGATGGTGTTCTGGCTCATTGGATTTTTTGGGTTTGTGGGTTGGGCGATGGGTGGGTCAGTTGAATTGCGTTTGCGCTCAAGCCTCGTTCAATATTGTCGAGCGCAACTGGGTTTCTTAAAGAGGATAGCCCGCGACTCTGGGTGGGGGCGAAAGCCCCCTCCTGTGGGGAGGGTCGGAGGCTGTCCGGCGGTGCCGGAAGGGCGTTGATATATAGAGCGCGTTCTATGGCCAATCGACCGTGCCTCTAGTGATTGTCGCGCGGCAAGTCTTTGGCCACGTTCTGATATTTAACCGCCAGTTCCAGACAGCCACCTTGCGCGAGTTGACCAACGTGGGTGCGGTATATTTCCTGCCAGGGGGTCTGGTGATGCAGCTCTGGGGCGGTCCAGTTGGCGCGACGTGCGTCCCAGTCTTCATCCGAGACCACTGCATTGAGCGTACCTTCGTTCAGATCGAGCCGCACGGTGTCGCCTGTTTCCAAAAGCGCAAGACCGCCGCCAACAACTGCCTCTGGCGACGCGTTGAGGATCGATGGGCTTTCGGAGGTGCCGGACTGACGTCCATCTCCGACCGTGGGCAGGTGGTTGATCCCCGCTTTGATCACATCGTCAGGCGGCTGCATGTTCACCACTTCGGCCGAGCCGGGATAGCCGACACAGCCGACGCCGCGAATAAACAGGATTGTGTTCTCGTCGATCTTCAGGTCAGGATCATTGAGGCGGTCGTGATAATCCTCGGGCCCTTCGAACACGACGGCGCGGGCGTCCATGATGTTCTCCTCGCCCGGTTTGGACAGGAAGCGGTTTTTGAAATCGTCGGAGATCACCGAAGTTTTCATGATGGCGCTGTCAAAGAGATTGCCAGACACCACGATAAACCCGGCCTTTTCGCGCATCGGATCGCTTACCGGTTTGATAACGTCCATATCGTCGCTGCGCGTTGAGCCGATATTCTCGCCCACCGTCTTGCCGGTCGCGGTCATTGCATCGCTGATCAGCAGATCGGCGGCATGCAATTCGCCCATCACCGCAGGCACACCGCCCGCGCGATAGAAGCTCTCACCCAGATATGTGCCAGCAGGCTGCATGTTGACCAGAAGCGGCACATCATAGCCGTGGGACTGCCAATCGGTCACATCCAGCTCAACACCCATATGGCGCGCGATCGCTTGCAGGTGCGGCGGGGCGTTGGTGGAGCCGCCAATGGCAGTGTTGACGCGGATGGCGTTGAGGAACGCATCACGGGTCAGAATTTTCGACGGGGTCAGGTCTTCTTCGGCCATGCCAACGATCCGGCGGCCTGTCTCGAACGCCATATCCATGCGCGCCTTGAACGGGGCGGGAATGGCGGAATTTCCGGGAAGGGTCATGCCCAGCGCCTCTGCCAGCGCGTTCATGGTCGAGGCGGTGCCCATGGTGTTGCAATGGCCGAGCGACGGGGCGGAGGAGCAGACACGCTCCATGAATTCGGGATAATCAATCTCGCCTTCAGCCAACAGGCGGCGGCTTTCCCAGACAATCGTGCCTGATCCAGCCAGCTTGCCACGCCAATGCCCGTCAAGCATCGGGCCGCCATTGAGTGCAATCGCAGGAAGATTGACCGTGGCCGCCCCCATCAGCATCGCCGGCGTGGTCTTGTCGCAACCTGTGGTCAGAACAACCGCGTCAATCGGGTAACCGTGCAGCACTTCGACGAGCGAGAGGTATTGCAGATTGCGATCGAGTGCCGCCGTCGGGCGTTTACCGGTCTCTTGGATGGGGTGGACCGGAAACTCCATCGGTATCCCCCCCGCATCGCGTATTCCCGCCTTAATGCGGTCCATCAGAAAGACGTGGATCTTGTTGCAGGGCGCAAGATCGCTGCCCGTTTGCGCAATGCCGATTATCGGACGGCCCGATTGCAGCTCTTCGCGGGTGAAGCCGTGATTCTGATACCGCTCGACATAAAGTGCCGTCATGCCCGGATTATTCGGATTATCGAACCACTCTTGCGAGCGCCACTTGCCATTGGCACGGGTATCCATCGCCATCGTTCCTTGCTGATTGGGACTTCGCATCTTTTTGACGCAATTGCGGCTCCTGTTTCAAGCGCTTTTATGCGGGCCGGGACGATGGTTTCAGCAAATGGAACAGGGCAGCGGCATGACGCCCATTTCGGCTTGTTTTGGGCTGGACAGAGAATGAGCCTTGCCCTAAACACCCCTCCACCCATGCGGCGCAAACCGCATCCGTGCCCGGGTAGCTCAGGGGTAGAGCAGTGGACTGAAAATCCTCGTGTCGGTGGTTCAAATCCGCCCCCGGGCACCAAAAAGCCCCAAAAAAACAATAAGTTAAAGAAATTTGAAATTTTGGTGTTTGTGAATTTTGGGCTTTCACATATCTTACACAAAACGACACAGTTTTGAGATTTGGGGTGAATGGCTGAAAAACATACGATTTTGGGCGGCAAAGTTCACGTTTATCAGCGCGAAAACAGTTCTGTTTGGCAGTGTTCGAGTTACCTCGATGGGCGAAATCGACGAGTTAGTACCAAGGAAACCAGCTTGGCGCGGGCCAAGGACTTTGCGAGGACTGGTATCTAGAACTTCGGGCGAAAAAATCTCGCGGTGAGCTCCTGTCAGAGCGCACATTTGCGCAAGCCGCTGACCGCTTCACAAAAGAATATGAGGTCATGACCGCTGGTGAGCGAAATGAAATACACGTCCGCAGCCATTCGGCCCGTTTAAACAATCACCTTCTCCCATACTTTGGAGAGATGGGATTAAGCCAGGTGACTTCTGGCGCAATGCAAGACTATCGTTTGCATAGACTCAACAGCGAAAAGCCGCCTTCACGCTCTACAATGCACAAAGAAACGGTAACGCTTAGGCAGGTTTTAAAAACCGCAATACGGCATGGTTGGCTATCTGGTTTGTCTGATCTCTCCGAACCATATCGCGCATCGGCCAAAGTCTCGCACCGAGCATGGTTCTCGCCTGAAGAGTACAAACGCCTGTACACCGCGACACGTGCAGGCATCAAAAATGCGAGAAATTCCTACCACAAGATTTGCGCCGAGCAACTGCACGACAAAGTTCTATTCATGGCAAATACCGGTATTCGTCCTGACGAAGCCAACTGGCTTGAATACCGGGATGTCGAGATCGTTGAAGATGACGCCACCGGCGAAACGATCCTCGAAATAGAAGTGCGCGGCAAGCGCGGCGTGGGATATTGCAAAAGCACCGCCGGTGCTGTTCGACCTTTTGAGCGTATGGTTGAACGTAATCAGCCGGAGCCGACCGACCGTCTCTTCCCTGCTGATCACAAAAAGCAGTTCAACCGGATTTTGGAGGAGCAAAATCTGAAATTTGACCGCCAAGGCAATCGGCGGACACTCTATTCCTTGCGGCACAGCTACATCTCATTCCGCTTGCTCGAAGGCGCGGATATTAGAGGTGGTCCTGGCTTTTCGACCAGTTTACAGCCAATTTAAGATGGATCGTG
>CAYRKW010000102.1:0-7294 GCA_964425135.1 uncultured Rhodobacterales bacterium | reverse complement strand
ACATGTTCGCCATATACATGAACAGCGTGTCGATCTTGTAGGGATCGCCTGCATGGGCGTTGGAGATGACCATATGCATCATGCCATGGGCGGAGAACGGGGCGTCCCACGAGAAGGCTTTGTCGATGCGGCGGGCCGAGCCATCCGCGTTGATTTGCATATCGTCAGGGCCGTGGATCACGCCCAGATGCGGTCCGTCGAGTGGTGTCATGGGCGCGTGGCCCGTGTGCGGTTTTGGGTGGGCGGTCGCGGGTTTGGGGTAGGGCGGTTTGAACCGGAAGCCGCCGGGGACTTCGACCGAGCCGAGGATGATTTGCAGGATGTGGATGGCGCGGCAGGTCTGGAAGCCGTTGGAATGGGCGGAGATGCCGCGCATGGCGTGGAAGGAGACGGGGCGGCCGATCATTTTGTCGTGCGTCTCGCCCTTCCAGTCGGTCCATGTCTGGTCGATCTCGATCTGCTCATTGAAGGCGACATGCGCGAGTTCTGCGGCGATGCGGCGGATGGTGGCGGCCGTTATGCCGCAGGTTTTGGCGACGGCTTCGGGGGTGTAGTCGTCAGTGAGGTATTTTTGCGCCATCAGCTCGAAGGCAGGGCGGCAGGTTTTGCCTTTGATGCGGTAGCTGCCTTGCAGGTTCGGTTTGATGCGGCTGGAAGATTTATGGGTGTGGCCGTCCTGATCGCCAATCAGCGTGTCGCCATCATCGTCGCGGATAAAGAGCCCGTGCTCCGGATCGCCCTTCTGATCGACCACGAGCCACGGCATATTGGTGTAGCGGATCAGATAGTCGAGATCGACATTGCCCGATTTGATCAACTCATGGATGAGCGCGAGCACGAAGAGGCCGTCGGTGCCAGGGGTGACGCCGAGCCACTCATCTGCAACTGCGTTATAGCCGGTGCGGATCGGGTTAACGCCGACCACGCGCGCGCCGCGCTCTTTTAGGCGGCCAAGACCGATTTTGATCGGGTTGCTGTCGTGGTCTTCGGCGACGCCAAAGATCATGAAATATTTCGTGCGTTCCCAATCAGGCGCGCCAAATTCCCAAAACGCGCCGCCCATGGTCGAGATGCCGGCAGCGGCCATATTGACAGAGCAAAAGCCGCCGTGCGCTGCGTAATTGGGCGTACCGAATTGTTGCGCCCACCATGAGGTGAAGCTTTGGGATTGGTCGCGGCCTGTGAAGAAGGCGAGTTTGGAGGGATCGGTTTCGCGGATGGGTTTGAGCCATGAGGCTGCGATCTCATAGGCTTCGTCCCAGGAGATTTCCTCGAAGGTGCCCGAGCCTCTGGGGCCGACGCGTTTGAGCGGGGCTTTGAGGCGGGCGGGCGAGTAGTGCTGCATGATGCCTGCCGAGCCTTTGGCGCACAGGACGCCGCGGTTCACCGGGTGGTCACGATTGCCCTCGATATAGCGGATTTTGCGACCCTGCGGTCCGTCGCGCAAATGGACATTGATACCGCAACGACAGGCGCACATGTAGCATGTGGTTTTACGGATTTCGTCAGAGACTTTGGGGGAGAGGTCCAAGTCGTCTTTGGGCATGGCAAAACCTTTTGGCAAATAAGGACTGCACCCTTGCGAAAAAGTGTTGAAGTTGCAATGCGATTCCCTGCGCGGGGTGTTGCGATGCGACGATTGGATGCACATCAGATTACAACTGGCGTTATTGGAGTCTCATTTCCCGGTGAGGCGCGTTGGGCGGCCTGTACGGGGCGTCGTCAGAACATAAATTCATCTGTGGTGAGCAACGAGGCGGCGAAGTCGCGCAGGATGATCTGGCCGTCGGATGTGTTTATGGTTGTGTGCGGGCCGGATTGGTCGATGGTCACATCGTTCAGGCTGTTAATATTGGCGTTGCTTGAGAAGTCGAGGCGGTCTTCTTGTGCGGTAAAATCATAGATGCGGTCCAGATCCCATGGAGCGTTGAACACGAAGATGTCAGCGCCCTCATCGCCCCACATGCGGTCGCGCCCTTCCCCGCCGGTGATCGTGTCGTTGCCGCTGCCTCCGTGGAGGTGGTCGCGACCGACGCCGCCGTCGATGCGGTCGTTGTTCTGGCCGCCTTTGATGGTGTCGCGACCGGATGCACCGGACAGATCATCTGCGCCTTCTTCGCCAAGGATCATGTCATGACCTGCGCCGCCCACAATGGTGTCTTCGCCGGAGCCGCCGAGGATCTGGTCGCCGCCGCCGCCACCGCGCAAGATGTCATCGCCGGCGTGCGCGGTCAGGAAGTCTTCGCCCTGATGACCGCGCAGGACGTCATCACCCAGACCGCCTGCAATAATGTCATCGCCCGTGTCGCCGTCGCGATCAACATCTGCGGTTTGCGCGGAGGATTTGGCGAACAGCAGGCGGATGATTTCGTAGTCTTTATCGAAGCTGACGCTGATGATCGGGTTGTCGCCTTCGGTTGTGATCTGAGGTGTGATTTCACTGGTGATCGGATCAACGCGCGGTTGGGTGATCGGGTCGTTGGTGCTGAGCTTGACGGCCCTAATGCTGGAAAACTCAGCGCCAATGCCTGTCAGATCAATCTCGACGGTCAAAGGGCCTGCGGCGTCGTCAAAGTCTCGGGCGGCGACAAAGACGGCGACCTCGTCACTATCGTGATAGGCGTAGCTCGCGAATTGATCAGACGGGGTTGAGACCGTTTGAGCGAGCGCTGTTTTGCCGACCAGAACCTCGCTGAGCAATTGGAACGCGACACCGGCGGCGAGCAGGCGCCCATCGCCTTCGTTTCGGCCAAGGGAGGTTTTGGTGGATTGCTGGACGCCCCAAATGGCACTGTAATCGATACCCGCGACAATTGTCTGATATGTCATCTCCAAAAGCGCCGGGTTTTGCGCAAGGCCATAGTCGTGCTGGTCGTCGGTCGAACTGTCGGAGGAACTGCCGATATTCCACTCGGACATGAAGGAGAAAGAATCGACACCGACGTTTTCCCACGCCTCCAGAAAACCCAGCGATTTGTCGATGCGACGTTCGACCGGTTCGAAACGCCAGGGGTATTGGTGAATGATGATACCATCGACAGCATCAATCTCAGCGCCTGTATCGAAGTGAGAAATGATATCATTGTTATTGGCTTTGGAACGCCCTGCCTGCACCACGACTTTAACAGCAGATTGCGCCGCATCGCTGGCGGCCAGCGCGAGACGTGAGGCAATCTCACCATAGGCATTGCTGGAGATGGCGTCATGCACGACGGTACTGGCATAGTATTCGTTGCCGATTTCGAAAACGATTTCGGGAAAGCTGCCGTAGGTGCCGTTTGTGACCGATTGCACGAAGGCCGCAACGTCGGCCTCGCCGCTCGCTATATCGCCCAGATAGCGTTTGGTGGGTATGACGATGGCGGGTGTGATCGAATTGGCCAGACAAAACGCCATAAACTCTGAGAATGTCTGATAGTCGGCCATATCCGCAACACCAATGGCATCGGGATTGGTGATATCGAAATAAGACTCTGCGATACCGCCACCGGGAAAGCGCATCAGGTTCAGGTGCAGATCGTCAAACTTGTCGGCAAAGGTGCCATCAAGATCGTCTTTGTCGAACAGAATATTGCCGCCAAAGAAGTTCGAATCGATCTGTGAAGAGATGTCATGACCGGTATCGACAGTACTACGAAAGGTCGGTCCTGCACTCATAACACGCTCGCCTGTTGATCATCGGAGTGGCTTGAGTGCTAACGGAGAGACGCTTTTCAATCAATATATGAAAAAATGCTATATTTATTCAATATTTTTTCATTATTTATGTAAGCAGTTCGTATTACTTAATTACCTATTAATAAACAGGCGTTCAAGAGAATATTTACTTATTGACTTGGTTGGGCGTGTGGTTAAGCTATATACGAGTTTTACGTAATTTTCGTGTTCAAATGCGCCCGCTTTGTTCGGACCCATAAATTAGCTGCGGTTGGGGGTAAATGCTGTTCGCTAGTCAAAATATCATCTGCTTTCGCGCCGCATCGGTGAGCGCACAACTGCACGCATGGAGCGATAAAATCGTTGAATGTGCAGGGGGTTGCGCGAGTTTCGCGCCTGTGCTTGAGCGGGATATGAACACTTTGATGAAGAACGGCGCGGTTGCCTCGGATCAGTTGCGGCAGTGTTTCAAAATCCTCAGCGATGCGCTTGATCAACTGGATATCGATCCAGAACATTCCGCAACTCCGGCAAAGCAACTGTGCGAGATGCTGTTTGAGCGGATCGTTGAAGCGGGTATCTGGGACGATGAAGAGCCCGCTCACAGCGACGACCTGTTTGCCGCCACCGCATATTGAAACGCCCCGGCACACTCAATTAACACCAGAACGTTCCCACAATAATTTGCTCAATTTTAGATTTTTCGCCCAATTTGGTGACGATCAGGCGTAAGTGCCTCTAATATGCTCCCATAACACACAGCACATGGGGGATTTGATGTGCGCAGCATTTTTGCGTTTGCAGTGGCAGGTCTGATAGCTTTGTCCAGCGGGGCAATGGCACAAAACACCCGAACGGTTCTGGTGCTCGATGCCTCAGGGTCGATGTGGGGGCAGATCAACGGCAGGCACAAGATCGAGATTGCGCGCGAAGTTATCGGTCAGGTCGTCGATGATATTCCGGCCGATCGCGCGTTGGGGCTTGTCGCTTACGGGCACAATCGCAAAGGCGATTGCACGGATATAGAAGCGATCACCGAGATCGGGACAAGCCGCGATGTTATTCGCGATGCGGTCAACCGGCTGAACCCCAAAGGCAAGACGCCTCTGTCAGACGCGGTGATCTTTGCGGCCAATCAATTGCGCTATGCCGAAGAGGCGGCGACGGTGATCCTGATCTCGGATGGGATAGAGACTTGCGAGGCCGATCCTTGCGCCGTGGGTGCGGAACTGGAAGCCACGGGCGTTGATTTCACCGCGCATGTGGTCGGGTTCGACGTCTCTGAACCTGAGGCGTTGGCGCAACTTCAGTGCCTGGCGGAAAACACCGGCGGTCAGTTCATCTCAGCCTCAAACGCCGGAGAGCTGAGCGATGCGCTGGACCAGACAGTGGTTGCAGCGGTGGAGCCGGAGCCAGAGCCGCTTGCGATGATCACGATGCGTGCAACCGAAAACGAGGGCGGGCCGCTGATCACATCGGGGCTCAGCTGGATCGTTCAGCAAGCGGGTGGCGGAGAGGTTCTGTTCACGTAAAATGGTGCAGGAGAAGTGACCGCAGATCTGCCCAAAGGCACCTACGATTTTTTCGTCACAACGGAGGACGGCGATAGGAAAGGTGAGGCGCTGCTTGTCAGTGTTTCGGCCAAAGACAGCACCGTGACGATCCCGATTGAGATGGGCTTTCCCGCCAGCGTCCGCACGGTTCCAGATGGTGAGATACCGGTCGGATCTGAATTTGTCGTCTATTGGGAAGGGCCTGCGCGCGAGGGGGATTACGTCACAATAGTGCAAGACGGGGCGGAGGCGGGGCAATATCTGTCCTATGCCTATCACACGGACGGCCAGCCGCTCAAGCTGACCGCACCGGTCGCGCCGGGCGCTTATGTAGTGCGTTACATTTTGCGAGATCCGACCACCGTGCTGGCAAGCGTGCCAGTCACGCTCACGGATGTGACCGCAACGCTTGATGCGCCGGATGCTGTGGCGGCAGGTGAGACATTTGACGTGAGCTGGGATGCGCCGGGGTATCCGGGCGACTGGATCACCATTGTCCCCCCCGATGCTGATCCACAGCAGCACGCCAATTACGCCTATCCGCGCGATGAAGGTGCCGCCGTGGAACTGACCGCCGCAACGGAGCCGGGGCGCTATGAATTGCGCTATGTGCTGGGCGGCAAACGGGTCATCGCGACCCGTGCCATCGAGGTCACGGATGTCAGCGCACGTCTGAGCGTACCGCAAACCGTGAGCGCGGGCGCTGAATTTGACGTGGCCTGGACCGGTCCGGGCAATCAGGGCGACTGGGTAACAATCGTTGCGCCCGATGAAGCTGACGGGCAGTACAAAAGCTACTTCTATGCAACGCGTGACGCTGAGATCGGCGTCCTCAAAGCGCCACTGGAAGAGGGCGACTATGAGGTGCGCTACGTGCAGGCCGGAAAGAAGGTGCTCACGCGGGTTGCGATCGTCGTCCAAGCGGTGTCGGCAAGCCTTGAGTTTTCACCAGAGGTGTCGGCCTCATCCACCATCAAAGTCACATGGACCGGGCCGGATACACCCGGTGACTACATCACCTATGGACTGCCCGGTGAGGACCGGCTGAGCGGCGCGAACTACGCCTATAGCGCGCAAGGCAGCCCGGCAGAGATCACCGCGCCGGTGGAGGCTGGAGACTATGAGATGATCTACATCCAAAGCGGCAAGAAAGTGCTGGCGCGGGTGCCGTTCTCAGTGACGGATGTCTCGGCCACACTGGCGACGGTGGAAAGCGGGATCGCAGGTACTGATATCGCGGTCGATTGGAGCGGGCCTGCGACCAAAGGCGATTATATCACCGTCGCGGATGCGGACCATAAGCCGACCAAATATCATGACTACTTCTATGCGGTGGAAGGAAAGAAGAATATCCTGACCTTGCCGCGCGAGGCTGGCACCTATGAAATCCGCTACATCCAGTCGGGCAAAAAGCAGATCGCAGTCATTCCGATCAGCGTGGAAGAGGCCAGCGCAAGCGTCGTTGCGCCTGCCTCAGACGTTGCAGGCAAAACAGTAACGCTCGATTGGACCGGTCCCGGCGCAAAGAGCGATCTGGTAACGGTCGCAATGCCAGACGCCAAGGACAGCAAATACGAGGATTACTTCTACGCCACAAAGGGTGGCAAGACCGAGTTGGAACTGCCACTGGAGCCGGGCACTTATGAAGTGCTCTATGTGCTCAACGGCAAAAAAGTGCTGTTCCGGCAGCCGATTGAAGTGACCCCCGCGCGCGCCACACTCGATGGGCCACGCGAAGCGATTGCAGATGCGCCTCTAACGGTGAATTTCGATGGGCCGAACCACAAGAACGATCTGGTCGTGATCTCAACGCCGGATCAAAAAGCAGGGAAATACGTTGACTATGCCTATGTGAACAAAGGCAGCCCCGCCGAGATGGATACACCCACGGAGCCCGGAGAGTATGAGTTGCGCTACATGCATCGCGGCAAGAAAACACTGGCCGTGCAGACAATCACAGTCGTTGCCGGTGAGTGACCCGGCAGCAGCGCGCGAAAAATGCCGAAAAGCTCAACCAAACAGAGCGGGCCTGCGGCCCGCACGACATATCGTTTTGCGTGCCGCAAAACCGTTTTGAGTATTTA
>CAYRKW010000101.1:0-7330 GCA_964425135.1 uncultured Rhodobacterales bacterium | reverse complement strand
ATCCGCTCCAACAGCAGTGAAAAGAACGCATCATCATCCACGTTGCGCATCCACGTGCAATTGGCCGGCCGATCCGTCACCCGCCACCAGTCAGCCACCGTCATGCCCATGGTCAATTCGGACGTCACCTCGACCTCCACATTGATCTTCCGCCCTTGGTAAATCTCCGGTCTCAACAGATACGCGATCACATTCGGATCATGCAGCGGCCCGCCCTTCGAGCCATATTTCTCAATGTCGAACCGCTCGAAGAAATCAAGAAGCTGCGCCGTCGCAACCCCGCAGGCCGTACCCAGATTTTCAAACGCGTCCACCCGCTCGCGCGAGGTCAGTGCAAAATGCGTCAGATCAAGCGGCATCACCACGATCTCAATACCGGATCGAAACACAATATCAGCGGCATGTGGATCAACATATATGTTGAACTCTGCCGCAGGCGTGACATTGCCGCCTTCGAAAAACCCGCCGCCCATCAGCACGATCTCGTCGATATTTTCCGCAATCTCCGGCGCGCGCTCCAGCGCCTGTGCGATATTGGTCAGCGGCCCCAGCGGGCAGAGCGTCACCTGCTCGCGTCGACAGGTTTCGACAATGAAATCAACCGCATGCTGCTCTTGCAACGGCATGGTCGGCGCGGGCAACTCCGGTCCGTCTAGCCCGGTTTTCCCGTGCACATATTCAGCCGTTACCAGCGTGCGCCGCATCGGCGCCGCAGCCCCCGCATAGACCGGAATATCGCTCCGTCCCGCAAGCTCGCAGATCTTACGCGCATTGGTCTGTGTCAGCTCAAGCGGCACATTTCCTGCCACAGCCGTAATCCCGACAACCTCCAACTCCGGCGAGCCAAGCGCCAGCAAAATCGCGACCGCGTCGTCCTGACCGGGATCGGTATCAATGATTATTTTTCGGGTCATAGACTTCTCCAGAAGACACGCATTGCATCTTATCGAAACTTCGTCAAACTGCACCCGAAGCAGCAAGGCCGCAGCCCTATGAGCGCACCCCGTGAAGACCGGCCTGTACTGGGCTATCTGCTCGCCGGTCTGGCGTTTTTCGCGTTTTCCTTCGTCGATTTCGGGGCCAAGCTGATGGTCGAGGCCGCCTATCCCGTCCTCATGGTCGCCTTCGCCCGCTACGCATCGAATTTCGTGCTTGTCCTAATCTACTTCGTCTCACGCGAGGGCCGAAGTGCGCTCATCTCGAACGCCAAAGGCGTACAAACCCTGCGCGGCTTGGCGCTCCTGACCTCCACCGTGCTAAACTTCTGGGCGCTCAGCTACCTGCCGCTCACAATCACCATCCCGATCTTTTTTCTGGTCCCACTGATCACCTGCCTTTTGTCAGTCCCGCTGCTGGGAGAGCACGTCGGCCTGCGCCGCTATCTCGCGATCCTCGTGGGCTTCATCGGCGTTCTGATCATCATCCGCCCCGGCGGGATCGAGTTTCACTGGGCAATGCTGATCAGCATCGGTGCCAGCACCACAGCATCTCTCTACTTTATCTTCACCCGCATGATCGCAGGCCGCGATGACACGCCCGTCTCGCAAATCTACGCCGCAGGGATCGCCACGCTCTGCCTGCTACCCTTCATGGGCACCTTCTGGCAAACCCCTGCGAGCACGTCCCACTGGCTCATCCTCATCGCCCTGGGCGCGATTGCAGGATTTGGTCACACGGTCCTGACGATTGCCGCCCGCTTTCAGGAAGCCGCCAAACTGGTACCGCTCGTCTATACAGAGATTATCTACATCACGATCCTGAGCTGGGTTTTCTTCAGCGAACTTCCCGACCGCTGGACCGTGCTCGGTACGCTCGTCATCATCGGATCAGGCACGTATGTCTGGATGCGCGAGCGACGGGTGCGGCGACATGCAAGATCGACACAAGTTGGCCGTCCATAACTCGACTTCACGCCAGCATTCTTCTACATCAAAGCAAACGCGATATGCGGTCAAACTCGATCGCGCAAGGAGCCACACTATGAAAAAAGTCTACGATAGCGCCGCCGCCGCACTCGACGGGGTCTTGAACGACGGCATGTTCATCGCAGCAGGCGGATTTGGCCTGTGCGGCATTCCCGAAAACCTGATCACCGCCATTCGCGATGCTGGCGTAAAAGACCTCACGGTCGCCTCCAACAATGCTGGTGTTGATGACTTCGGGCTCGGCCTTCTGCTGCAAACACGGCAGGTCAAAAAGATGCTCAGCTCATATGTCGGCGAGAACGATACGTTTATGCAGCAGTATCTCTCCGGCGAGTTGGAGCTTGAGTTCAACCCCCAAGGCACATTGGCCGAGCGCATGCGCGCAGGTGGTGCGGGCATTCCCGGTTTTTACACGCAAACAGGTGTCGGAACAGTGATCGCTGAGGGCAAGGAGGAGAAAGAGTTCGACGGCAAAACCTACATCCTGGAGCGCGGCATCGTTGCTGATCTGGCCATCGTCAAAGCGTGGAAGGGCGATGCGGCAGGCAATCTGATCTACCGCAAAACCGCCCGCAACTTTAACCCCGCTGCTGCCACATGCGGCAAGATCTGCGTGGCCGAAGTGGAAGAACTTGTCCCCGTCGGATCGCTCGACCCCGACCTTATCCACACCCCCGGCATCTACGTGAACCGCATCATCAAAGGCGATCACGAAAAGCGGATCGAGCAAAAGACGGTGCGCGCCGCCTGATGCCGCAACTTGCCCACATAACACCCATTGTTCCGGTCAGCGATATCGAGGCCACGGTTTCGTTTTATACCGATACGCTCGATTTCAAGCTGGTCTCGCACACACACGGCACCCATGCGGTGCTCATGCGCGACAATGCCGGAATATCGCTGGTACATGCGGGCGGCGATGAACGGACGCTGGAGGCCACGCGCCACAACATCTCTGCCTATGTCTGGGTCAAGGATCTCGACGCGCTCTGGCGCGATCTCAAACCCGGCTTGAACGCGCTGCCACAGGGCCGTGTGCGCGCACCGTTTACGCAAGATTACGGAATGCGGGAATTTCATGTGAAAGACCCGGACGGATTTTTACTATTTTTCGGCGAAGACGCCGGCACGACAGGAGACGCATAATGCCTTGGGATAGAAATCAAATGGCCGAGCGGGCCGCGCAAGAACTCGAAGACGGCTGGTACGTCAACCTTGGCATCGGCATCCCGACGCTGGTGTCCAATTACATTCCCGACGGCGTTGATGTGACGCTGCAATCGGAAAACGGCATGCTTGGGATGGGCCCCTTCCCGACCGAAGACGAGCTTGACCCCGATCTGATCAACGCGGGCAAGCAAACGATCACGGAACTCAACCGAACCTCCTATTTCGGCTCGGACCAGTCGTTTGCAATGATCCGCGGCGGCAAGATCAACATGGCGATCCTGGGCGCGATGGAAGTGGCCGAAAATGGCGATCTCGCGAACTGGATGATTCCCGGCAAGCTGGTCAAAGGCATGGGCGGCGCGATGGACCTTGTCGCAGGCGTCGGCCGCGTGGTCGTGATCATGGATCACACCAACAAGAAGGGCGAAACCAAACTTCTGAAGGAGTGCAGCCTGCCCCTGACCGGGCGCGGCGTGGTAGACCGGATCATCACAAATCTGGGCGTTTTCGATGTCGGGGAAGGTGGCCTAAAGGTCGTCGAAACCGCGCCTGACGTGACGATGGACGAGATTATCGCGGCCACCGAGGCAAAGCTGGTCGCTTGAGCCGAACCAGAGCGCCGTCCAACGTATCTGACCCGGTCTGACCACCCGCTCGCACGTGCGTTCAGCATGTTCTGCAACGGGGCCATAACTGCGATATAGTCAAAAGCATCAAAAAGACCTCGACAACGCGCCACGAAAAAGGGGCCGCCCGAAAGCAGCCCCGATTAACCACTTGTTAACGATTAGGCGTTTTTGCGGCGTCTTGCGGCAAAGCCGAGAAGACCGAAACCACCCAACATCAACGGAAGCGCTGCTGGTACCGGAACCGCTTCGATCTGGATCGACGCGATTGAGAAGTCGCCGTTTCCAGCGTAGTTGCTCAGAGCTGCGCTCAACACGTTTCCATCGGGCAGATTGATGCCGTCGAAAACGTCGATGCCGCCACCAAGCTGGACAGTTCCGCCTTCATCTTGCGCAGGACCGCCAAACGCACCTTGAAACGGCGCACCGTCTCCGATGTTCTGCTCCGTGCCCGCATCATAGACGTTCAATCCGGTCACTTCGATGGTCTGTGGCCCCAGGAAGTTTCCACCGGCATCGAACAGCTGATGCGCCATCGGATCACCATTGCCAATGAATTGATCGTTCGATGGCAGGATCATCGACAGATATGTGAAGAATGGGTTGGTCGCCCCGTCCACATCAATCGAGATGCTCGCCGTCTCACCCGCTTCGATTACAGGCGCACCAGCAAACCCGCCCGGTGCCAGAATGACATCACCTTGCGAGTTTGGATGGTCCATCTGACGCTCGCCGGCAATACCAGATGCATCACCATCTTCCGCCAAAAGCTCCAGCCCCGGCGAAGCCGTCTCGCCAACTGTGAACGCATCAAAAGAGCCGTCATGGAACGCTGTGTAGAGCGGTGTCAGCGTGACACCGCCCGGCGCAGAGTTGTTTGTGATCGTGATGTTGAGCGTCACAGCACTCGCGGCAACTGCCGTGAGCATCGTTGCACCGGTTGCGGCTGCGACAAAAGCAGTCGTCTTTTTGAGTTTTACCATAAGGAATACTCCCCTAAGTTTGGAAAATGGGGCATCGTTTACGCAATCGCGCCCCAATTGATGGTCCGACCCCTACGCAACGAAGAGCCGGTGTGAAGAGCACAGGCGAAACCCTGCCCTGACAAACGTCAGACGACCTGAAATTGATAGGTATTCGCACTGCACACCGGAGGCGGTTGTGGTGAACGCCCCGGCGCGACAGGTGTAACAGAGCCCGTGTTCAAAGGCGTTTCAAATGACCTCACCTTACCGTGTGATACCGGGTAGGTATTCGTGCAATAATTTTGGGAAAACTGCGCAAACGACACAATAATAACATTATTCAAGGCTTTTTCGCTCACAACGACCTCACAGACCATGCACCCATGCCGACGCTTCGCGCGCATAGAACGGACAAATTCTTTGGCGAAACCCCAGAAAATTGACGTCAAAACGGGTGTTACCCTGCTGATACTTGTCCTTTTCGTGATCGGATTTGCGGGAATCGCGCTGACGACGGGATGGGACGAAACGGTCACTGCGTTGTCGCGTATTGGCCCCCAGCAGCTTGCGATCCTGTTGGGGCTGTCGCTCATCAACTACGGGTTTCGGATTTTGCGCTGGCATGTCTACACCCGCGCCATCAACATCCCGACCGATCTGGCGCAAGACACGCGCCACTATCTTGGCGGCTTTGCTCTGACCGCAACACCCGGACGGCTTGGCGAGTTGATCCGACTGCGCTGGATCTACATGCAGACCGGCCTCAAACCAGACCGGACCGGCGCGCTTGTCCTGATCGACCGCGCTGCTGATCTGGCGGCGGCTGGATTGTTGCTGGGCGCAGCGCTCCTGCTCGCATCACCTCAAATTAGCAAAAGTTGGATCGTCGCAGGCCTCGCAATCGCGCTCGCGCTTGTGGCCACCAACCCCTCGCTTATCCGTTTCGGCGCCACGCTCGGATGGCGGATATTCGGCGTGTTCCCCAAGTTTTTTGCCTCCATTCGCCGCGCCGCATCAGCGTTCACCACATTCGTGAAACTCCCTGTCTCCCTGCCCGCCACCGCTCTTGGCATGCTCGGCTGGTGCGCCGAAGCCTATGCGTTCTATTTGCTGCTGATGTGGATGGGTGCAGACATCGGCATGGCCGCCGCGTTTGCTATCTTCTTTTTCTCGATGCTCAGCGGCGGTGCAACCGGCTTGCCCGGCGGCATCGGCGGCGCAGAGGCCGCTATGGTCGCCACACTCACCTATCAAGGCGTGCCACTTGAAATCGCCATACCCGCCACAGCCGTCATCCGCATCACTACCTTGTGGTTCGCAATATTGATCGGCCTGATGGTGTTTCCGTTCACAGAACGCTATGCAAAAGCGTCATCAATTGAGGTCAGGGATGCTCTGGAAGAAGCAAAGTTATAGCGGTTGGGGCAATGCGCTCAGCGCCACAGCGCACATGGCGCGCCCCGAGCGTCACGGGAATCTCGCCGAATTGGTCGCAGCCAGCGATCAAATCCTCGCCGTCGGCGCGCGACGCTCTTACGGTGATGCGGCGCTAGCGGCAGGCGATAACGCACTCTCCACCGCACGCCTTGACCGCTTCCTCGCCTTTGACGACGTAAGCGGCATTCTCGAAGTTGAATCCGGCGTCGCCCTAGGAGAAATCCTGCGCATTTTCGCACCACGCGGCTGGCTGCCACCCGTGCTGCCCGGCACAGGCATGACGACCGTTGGCGGCGCGATTGCCAATGATGTGCACGGCAAAAACCATCACCAGTTAGGAAGTTTCGGCCAACATATCACCCAAATCTCCCTTGTCACCGCCGACGGACGCACCCACCGCATCACACCCTCGCGCGACAAACAGCTTTTCAAGGCGACACTGGGCGGCGTGGGCCAGACTGGCCTGATAACATCCGCCAAAATCAAGCTGATCGATTGCCCATCGCAGATGATGGATGTGCGCGAAGAACGAGTCGATGATCTCGAAGATTTTCTGGGTCAGTTCGAAAGCTCCCACGCGCCCTATCAGGTCGGCTGGATCGACGCGCTGGCAAAAGGAAAGGCGCTTGGGCGTGGTATCTTCGAGGCAGCAGAGTTTTCCCAAAGTGCCCAAGCTCTCAAGCCCGCAGGCAAGACCAAATCCCTGCCCATAACCCTGCCCGGCGTGACACTGTCCAGCCCTATTGTTCGCATGTTCAATCACCTCTACCGCACTCGTATCCCAGCCGACGGCCGCACCCGCACCCGCGCGCTCGGCGATTTTTTCTTCCCGCTCGACAAGATCAGCAATTGGAACAAAGCCTATGGAAAAAAAGGCTTTCACCAGTTCCAATGCGTCGTCCCACTAGATAACGCCAGCAGCGTGCTGACCTCGCTCCTCAAGACCGTCGCGCAAAGCGGCACCGCTTCACCGCTTGCCGTACTCAAGCGCTTGGGGGAGGGCCGCGCAGGCTGCATGTCCTTCCCGATGGAAGGCTACACACTGGCAATCGACATCCCAAACCGCAAAAAATCCGCTGGACTGCTGGAGCGTTTGGAGAAAATCACCCTCGACGCCCATGGCCGCATCTATCTCGCCAAAGATGGCGCGGCTTCAGCGCAATCGGTGCATCTGATGTATCCCGAAATGGACACGTTTCAGGCGGCT
>CAYRKW010000100.1:0-7609 GCA_964425135.1 uncultured Rhodobacterales bacterium | reverse complement strand
ATCTTGAGAAAATTCTGATTGGCTGAATGCCTCAGGTTTTGGGTCGGAGGCTCTACCGCGTCAAACGACGCATGAGCGATGAGGTATCCCAACGCCCGCCGCCCATCTTTTGCACCTCTTTGTAGAACTGATCGACCGCCGCAGTCATCGGCAGGCTCGACCCGTTCTGATTGGCCTCTTCCAGACAAATCCCCAGATCCTTGCGCATCCAGTCCACCGCAAAGCCGAAGTCAAATTCGTCCCTGAGCATCGTGCTGCCCCGGTTCTCCATCTGCCACGACCCTGCCGCGCCCTTGGAGATCACGTCCAGAACGGCCTCACCATCAAGCCCAGCCGCTTTGGAGAAAGCCATCCCCTCCGACAGACCCTGCAACAGCCCCGCAATGCAAATCTGGTTCACCATCTTCGTGAGCTGCCCAGACCCTGCATCGCCCATGAGGCGGCAGGATTTGGCATAAGACATGATCACATCTTCCACACGTCCGTAATCCGCCTGCGCCCCGCCGCACATCACAGTCAGCGCCCCATTTTCTGCACCTGCCTGCCCGCCCGAGACCGGCGCATCGACGAAATGAAATCCTCCTGCGCTGGCCGCATCGTTCAACTCCCGCGCAACAATCGCCGATGTGGTGGTGTGATCGACAAAGACGCACCCCTTGCCCATCCCGGCAAACGCCCCATCATCGCCAAGCGTCACAGAGCGCAGATCATCATCATTGCCGACACAAGCGAACACGATCTGTGCCCCATCCGCCGCCTCGCGCGGCGTTTCAGCGCTTGTGCCGCCATGCTCTTTCACCCAAGCCGCCGCCTTGTCCGAGGAGCGGTTGTAAACGCACACATCATGCCCCTTGGCCCGCAAATGCCCCGCCATGGGATACCCCATCACTCCCAATCCGATAAACGCGGTTTTTGCCATGATGTAACGCCTTTCACTTTCTTAATTACAGTAGATTGCCGGTAAAGTTCTGGACTGCTATCTGGTTATGGTCAAGATCAATGCGGACCCTACCCCATGACGCGGCTTTACCGCATTCTGATGCGCACTCTGCTTGCCCTGTTTGGTATTCTCGGTGCGATTACCGTCGGGATATACTTCGTGCTTGGCAACTCCCTGCCAGACTTCGACAAAACGCTCGACGTGCAGGGGATCTCCGGCAATGTCGAAATTCTGCGCGACAGCCACGCCATCCCGCATATCTTTGCCCAATCAGAAGCGGACGTCTATTTCGGCCTCGGGTTTGCCCATGCCGAGGATCGCTTGTGGCAAATGCTGACCCAACGCCGGAAGGCGCAGGGCAAACTCAGTGAGATATCCGGTCGCGGATTCTTGCAAAACGACATTCTGATCCGCTCTTTGGATATCTACACCATAGCCCAAAAATCGCTTGAATATCAAAGCCCCGAGGCAACAATGGCGCTCGAAAGCTACGCCAAAGGCGTGAATGCGCGGCTGCGCACGATCCGCGACAATGCGCTTGGTCGCGGGGTGCCGGAGATGTTCTGGTTCGACAATAAAATCGCCCCATGGACCCCAACCGACAGCCTCGCAATCCTGCGCCTGATGGCCTTCGAGATGACCGATAAGGCAACGCAGGAAGTGCTGCAAACCCAGACGCGGCTTTTGTTGAACCGCAGCCCCGAACGTCTGCGCGATCTGTTCCCCAACCAGCAGGGACCGGCCATTCTCGCCCTGCCCGAGTACGACCAAACCCACCTGCAACAGCGCAACGCGCCATCCCGTGCGCCGCGACCGCAATCCATCCCGCACGTCGGCCATGGCGCTGCCTCGAATGCCTTCGCGGTCGCCCCCAGCCGCTCGGCCGCCAGCGCGAGCCTTCTGGCCGTCGATCCCCATGGTAAACTCGAAGCCCCCGGCCAGTTCATGCTCGCCCGTCTTGAGCTATCCACAGGCGGTGTGATCGGTGCGAGCATCCCCGGCATTCCTGCAATATTCATGGGGCGCAACGAAAACTTCGGCTGGGGAATGACCGCCTCGCATCTGGACAATCAGGATATCTTTATTGAACAGCTCAAATCCGATGATCCTGCGTATTACCTCACACCATCGGGCTTCAAGAAGTTTGAAAGCCGCGATGTCATCATCGATATCAAGGGTGAGCCAGGCCTGACCGTCACCCTCAAACGCTCCCACCATGGCCCCTTGATCAATATCGACCAGTTTGTATCAAGCGACATTGAGCTGATCACCAATGGATATGTCACCGTTCTGGCATGGACCGGCCTTGACCCGGAGGATCGCTCGATTGATGCGCTTATCGGTCTGATGAAAGCGCAGACCGTTGATCAGGGCCGCGATGCCCTGCGCAACATGCATGTCCTGCCACTTGTCACCGTTATGGCCGATCGTGAGAATATTGCCCTGCAAGCAGCAGGCCGCGCCCCCGCCCGCGATATCGACAACCCGACACAGGGGCGCGAGCCATCCTTGGGCTGGCTCAAGCAGACCCAGTGGCAGGGCTATCTGCCGTTCGAAAGCAATCCTTACGTCAAAAACCCCGACAGCGGTGTGATTGCCAACACCAACAACCGCCTGACCGACGCAGCCTTCCCCGAACACTGGAGCTTTGAATACGGCGACGACCAACGCATCCAGCGGGCGCAAGACAAACTCAATGAGCGCAAGGTCCACACCATCGACAGTATGATCGAGATACAAACCGACACCGTCTCCCCCTCGGCGCGCACGCTGCTCGCACTTGTTGCTGCGGATTTGTGGTACACCGATGCGCCGTCCGCCGAAGGCACGGTCGAGCGGCGACGCCAAACTGCGCTCGATCTTCTGGCGGACTGGTCCGGGGATATGACAGAACACGACCCAGAACCGCTGATCTACACAGCATGGATCAAGGAGTTGCAAAACCGGCTCATTCGCGACGATCTGCGTAAGATCATCGACCAATACACCACCTTGCGCGCACTGTTTATCGAACGGGTGTACCGCGATATCGACGGCGCGGCGGCTTGGTGCGATGTCGTGCAAACACCGCGCGTTGAAACCTGTAGCAACATTGCCCGTGACAGCCTCGATTCCGCGCTCCAGTCGCTCAGCGACACATATGGCGAGCGGATTGAAAGCTGGCGTTGGGGGGATGCCCATCAGGCGATCCACCGCCATCCTTTGCTCGGGCAACACCGGCTTTTCGATCAATTCGTCAACATCTATCAAGACACACCGGGCGGTGATAACACGCTTTTGCGCGGCCTGACGCTTGGCGCAGGTGAAGAACCGTTCCAAAACGTCCATGCCTCTACCTTCCGCGCGATTTATGACTTCTCCGACCCCGAAGCCTCGATCTTCATCATCCCCACCGGCCAATCGGGCCATCCGCTGTCGCAGCACTATGATGATCTGTCGCGCTTCTGGCGACGCTCTGAATACATCCCAATGACCCTCACCCCCATTCTGGCCCGTGGCGGCGGCGTGGGTGAGACCGTGCTCCGCCCCGCGCAGTAATTCACTTGCCGACAACGCCAAGCTCTGCTTGAGTGGAGTACACACATATTAAGGGGGTTATTTATGAAAACCGGTGTATTTTGCGCCGCAACACTTGCGGCTACGTTCTCGTTTGGCAGCGCGTCTGCCTCGACCACGGGAATTCCTATTCTCAATTTAGGGTCAACCGATGTATCGATCTTGAATTTCTTCCAGGGCGGCCTTCCAAGTGACGTTCTGGAGTTTCGCGTAACGGGCAATGTCACCTCCCAGATCGGAGCGCCGAATTTTCAGGGCGCGCCGGTTGTTGCGGAATTTGGCACCGTTGACCTTCTGAGCGCACCATTTGGCACATTCGCCACGCTCGATCTGGACGGCGTTGAAATCGCCTCAAACTGGTCCGGCGTGTCCTACGCACCGGGCCTGATAAAGATATCTTAACTGATTGATTCGCTCCCGACGACACCGCTGGGCGGCGATGTCTTTGCGCTCGATCCACCCTATGATATCTTCGGCAACCTCGACTTCAGCGCTGGCGTGACCGACAACTTCCCCGAACTGGTGATGTCGATTGCCTATTCGGGCGATCTGCCGATGAAGACCTTTGACGGGACCACGGCGATGATCCCCGATTTCCCGTATATAGAAGGTCAGCTGACCGCCGATGTCTCTTTCGCGCTCAAAGGCGGCGCGGACCCCTCGGTGGTGCCACTGCCTGCGAGCTTACCGCTTGTGATGCTCGGTCTGGGCGGCCTCGCGATGGCAGGGCGACGGCGCAGGCGTTAATCGACAAAGCACCGCCCGCTCCGGTTAACATCTCACCCACTGCGCATCCGACTGTGCATGGATTGTGCATCGCTTGTGCATAGGATGTGTATGCCGGTTTCGGCCGTTAACCCTTGTTTTGCAGGGCTTGCGCGGATCGGGCGTTGCGTTAACGCTTTTGGATCGTTTCAGGCTGGGTGCGAAATGAGAGCGGGCCGACCGAGGGCGGTTAACAGCCGCAAAGCGGCCCGCCCGTGGGGCGGTCGGACCGCTCGAATGCCTCGATTAGTCTCGCTGACGCTCGACCGATGGCATTCTGAAGATTACGCAAACAACTCGCGACAAAGCTCCAGCGCATCCACCAGCGCATCCACTTCATCGGTTGTATTATACATCCCAAACGATGCACGACAGGTCGCATTCACCCCAAGATGTGCCATCAGCGGCTGCGCACAATGATGCCCGGCCCGCACCGCAATCCCGCGCTGATCCACCACCGTTGAGATATCATGCGGATGCCCGCTGCCCTCGATCGTGAACGAGAAAATCGCCCCCTTATCAGGCGCTTGCCCCTGAATATTCAGCCAGTTGAGGTCACGGAATTTGGCGCTCGCATAGTCGCGCAACGACGCCTCATGCGCTGCAATCGCTTCCATCCCGACGCCTTGCATATAATCAATCGCAGCGCCCAGACCGATCATCTGGACAATCCCCGGCGTGCCTGCCTCGAACTTGTGCGGCGGATCGTTGTAGGTGATCGCATCCTTGCCCACATCGCGGATCATATCGCCACCGCCCATAAATGGCTGCATCTCCGCCATCCGCTCGCGCCGCATATAGATCGCACCAGAGGCCGAGGGACCATAGAGCTTATGGCCCGTAATCGCATAAAAATCGACGCCCAGATCCGAGACATCTACCGGCATATGCACCGCCGCTTGACTGCCATCGATACAGGTGACAATCCCGCGTTCCCGCGCCTCAGCCGCAATGGTTTTAATATCTACAACCGAGCCCAGAACATTCGACATATGCGTCAAAGCCAGCATCTTCGTCTTCGGCCCCATCGCGTCAATCACCGCCTGCGGATCAAGCGATCCGTCGTCCGCAACATCGACCCATTTGAGCGTAACCCCTTGACGTTCCCGCAAAAAATGCCACGGCACGATGTTGGCGTGATGCTCCATAACGCTCAGCACAATCTCATCGCCCGCCTTCAGGTTCGGCAGCGCCCAGCCGTAAGAGACCAAATTGAACGCTTCGGTTGAGCCGGAGGTGAAAATGATCTCATCCTCATGCGCCGCACCCAGAAATGTCTGCAATTTGCCGCGCACCGCTTCATAATTATCCGTCGCCAGATTGCTCAGATAATGCAGACCCCGATGCACATTCGCATACTCATACCCATAGGCCGTTGTGACCGCGTCAATAACCGCCTGCGGCTTCTGAGCTGAGGCGCCATTGTCGAGGTAAATCAGAGGCTTACCGTTCACCTCTCGCGACAGGATTGGGAAGTCTTCACGGATTTTGGAAACGTTGTACATATCAGTTCAATTCGCCGCTGGTAGGACACCAGCTAACCCCAAAGCAAACAAAAGCAACATCATAAACAATATACTTGTACCGATCACACCAATCACCGTGAGAAACAGCGATTTGAACCCGTGGACGGTTTGAACAAACACCGCAAAGATGATCGCAAGTGCCAGATTGATCGACAAAAGCACAGGCATTGCAAGGTCCATTTGAGTGCCGACCATGAACATCACCAGCATGTTTGGCAGGATCGAAATCCAGCTCAGCCAGATCATGATTTTCATCGACGGCAAACGACCGCCACGCCCTCCAAACGCAATCCCGACGCGATTTACCAACACCGCTCCCCCCATGATCATCACAAAGTTCAGAATAGCTTCCTGAAACGGCCCTAAAAACGGCGTCACCTCAGGATCAGCGGTCAGGATCGCAATCACCGCACTCGCTACCGAGACAATACAAGCCACCAAAAGCGCCGCCAACACCAGTTCGCGTTCGGCAATATCGTAGTCCAATACATCGCGTATTGCCGCGCGCGGTTGCGTAAAACTTTGGATCATCAACCGGAGCATTCAAGCCCTCTTCGCCAAGCCATCAATAGCCGCCCTGCGGACGCAATTACATCGCAACCCGCATGTCCGCCACCGCTATAACCGACGTGGCTACAAATACAACCGACGTGCGTGCAAATCGACATCTGACAAGCGCATGCCAAACAGCAGCGACGCCTCGCATGACCTCTGACACCCATTTGCGATGACACATCGGAACACTGAGCTTGCCAAATTCACAGCGAAACGCGACCCCTAAGCCTCTGCTTGGCAAGCATTTTTCCGGTCAAGCACCAAAGATCAGCAAACTTAACCCGAAAATCACGACGAGTAGCATGATGACAAAGAGGAACGTCGAGACCCGCCAGAAGCCTTCGGCAACCGAGATGCCCGTGGACCAGATCCACAGCCAGATCAGCGAGAAACTCCAGGTGATGATGCCCTTATAGCCAAGTGCGCCCGTCAACTCGATCGCATAAAGCGCGATGGATTGGATAAAGATCAGCGGCACGCTCAAAAGCATGGTCCAGAACAGCGCAATCCGCGCTCTAAAGTAATTGCCCTGCCCGCCAAAACACCAGACCGCAATCACATGGCTGATCGCCGAGAGCCCGTAGAAAAAGAGCGGCGCAAAGAACACCAGCGCGACGAACCTTTGGGCGGCCATCATCGGAATGATTTGCCCGTCATCCAAAAACGCTTCATTTTGTAGCGCTGATGGGAGCGTTGCGATGAAGGCCATGATGCAGGCAATCGCGATATAGGCGAGCAATCGCTCCTCGCCGTATCCCGCATCCATCTGCGCCTGAAAAGAGCCTTTCAGATCGCGCCGCGCCGCCCAGATATGACCGACCAGCGAGTTTGGCGATTTAGATTTCGCAGCCCGCTTTGCCGCAGGTTTTTTCGCAGGCTTCTTCGCCGCCGGTTTGCGTTTTGCAGGCGCTTTGGCCATGGTGTTTGCCTCAGCTACGCCGTTCCATCCACTCGCCAAGGCGTGTGAGAACCGCTTCCGCAATCGCCTCATCCTCGATCTCTTCGATGGCCTCGGCAAGGAACGACAGCACCAGCATATTGCCCGCCGTTTTCCGATCAATACCCCGCGATGTCAGATAAAAGAGCTGATCTTCGTCGACCGACCCACAGGTCGAGCCGTGCGAACAGGCAACATCATCGGCGTAGATCTCCAGCTCCGGCTTGGCGAGAAACTGGCTGTCATCGTCGAGAAGCAGCCCCTGCGAGATTTGGTAGCCATCGGTTTTCTGCGCATCCGGCTGCACCAGAATTTTGCCCTGAAACACGC
>CAYRKW010000099.1:0-8040 GCA_964425135.1 uncultured Rhodobacterales bacterium | reverse complement strand
CTAGACTTCATCTTTCCGGCAAATACTCAAATCACCTTTAAGTCTTGCGCCCGATCAGGGCGCTCTGTTTGCTTAGAGGTCCCAGAAGAGAGGGATCAGAGCGCTGGCGAGGATGCCGATGCAAAGATTGAGCGGGATGCCGATTTTCATGAAATCTGTGAACTTATAGCCTCCGGGGCCGTAGACCAGTGTGTTGGTTTGATAACCGATAGGTGTCGCAAAGCTGGCGGAGGCGGCGATCATGACGGCGATAACCAGAGGGCGTGGGTCCAGGCCCAGCGATGTTGCGAGGCCGATGGCGACCGGGGTTATGGCGACGGCAACCGCGTTATTGGACACAAGCTCTGTCAGGATTGATGTCATCAGGTATATGGCCCAGACGATCAGGAAGGGGTGCAGGCCGCCCAGATGGGGTGCGGCGGCTTCGACGATCAAGGTCACAGCGCCGGAGGCTTCAAGCGCCATGCCGACCGCGAGCATCGAGAAGATCAACACCAGAAGGCGTCCGTCGACCGAGGAGAAGGCTTCATCTGCATCGATGCATCTGGTGAGCAGAATGAACGTCACGGCGATCATGGCGATGGCGAATATGGGCATGAGTTTGAGGGCTGCCACTGCGATGACGGTGATCAGCGCTGCAATCACCAGCGGGGCTTTGTTGCGGCGGTAGGGGATTTCGGTGGGGCTCGCAATATCGACGAGGTTCATTTCCTGCGCCATGCGGCCAATATCTGCGTCGGCCCCTTCGATCAGAAGTGTGTCGCCAACGTGGATTGTGAGCGTCTCCAACTCGGTGCCTATGTTCTGGTCGCGGCGGTGGGCGGCGAGCACATAGATGCCGTAGCGGCGGCGCAGGCGCACATCGCCCAGGCGGCGGCCGACCATGCGGCTGTTGGGGGTGATCAGCACTTCGACGGTGGTTGTCTCGCGGCTGTCGACAGAGGCGGCCAGTTCCACATCATCTTCGCCCTTGAGGGAGAGCAACTCTCCGACCGAAGTTCGTAGCACCAGACGGTCGCCTTGCGCCAGAGTGGCGGATTTGAGCTTGCGGCGCAGGCTCTCGTCGCCGCGTATGAGGTCGATCACCCGCATATCGGAGCGGTTGAGCGCCGGGGCGTCCTGCACATTCTGGCCAATCAATGTGCTCCCTGCCGGGATGACGACCTGGGTGAAGAACTTTCGCGATTTTCGCCCGCCCAGCACATCGGCCATTGAGGTTCTGTCGGGCAGAAGGCGGGGTGCCAGGAGGCGCAGGTAGAGAAGGCCGAAGAGGGCCAGAATGATGGCAAGCGGGGTGATCTCAAAAAGGGAGAAGGGCGCAAGCCCCTGGCTTTGTGCGACCCCGTCCACGAGCAGGTTTGTCGAGGTGCCGATGAGGGTGAGCATGCCGCCGAAGATCGCTGTGTAGCTGAGCGGGATCAGCAGTTTGGAGCCTGTGGTTCCAATGGTTTTGGCCAGTTGGACGGCGACGGGGATCAACATGACGACAACCGGTGTGTTGTTCATGAAGGCGGAGGACAGCAGGATCAGCACCACGAAGGCGGTGATAACTTTTGCGGGGTTTTGTGCGGCTTTGGATGAGGCGAAATCGGATATGGAGCGCAGGGCGCCCGTGCGCACTAGCCCGCCCGAGAGGATGAACATCGCGGCGATGGTCCAGGGGGCGGGATTGGTGAAGACATCCAGAACGCGGTCGCTGGGCAGAACGCCCGACAAGAGCAGGAGTGATGCGCCGGTCATGGCGACGACTTCTGTGGTATAGGTCTCGCGGGCGAACATCACGAACATGGCTGCCACCACCATGAGGGTGAAGATCGGGGCAAAGCCTGTATCGGCGAAAAACTGAGCTAGCATGGGTTAACCATGACGGATGGGCGCGGTGCGCTCAAGGGGTGGTTTTGCCCCGCCCTCACAGTCAGGCGTGTGACAGGCAACCGCCGACCCGCACAGGTTCCAGCCGGGTTGCGAGGCCCGTTGCTCTGTCGGTTTCGACATAGGTGCCGCAGAGCGTTGCGGGGCCATTTGCGGGGGTAAAGCGGGATTTGCGCATGCCGGTGATGAAACGTTGCAACGGTTCGGTTTTATCCATGCCGATGACCGAATTGTAATCGCCACACATGCCCGCATCGGTTTGATAGGCGCTGCCTTTGGGTAGGATTTGCGCATCGGCGGTTGGCACATGGGTGTGGGTTCCAACTGCGAGGGTGACGCGGCCATCGAGCCAGTGGCCGAGCGCCATTTTCTCGGATGTTGCTTCTGCGTGGAGATCGACGATGATTGCATCTGCTGATGCGCCAAGCGGAAATTTTTTCAAAAAGACGTCGATGGCTGAAAACGGATCGTCATAGGGTTGTTTCATGAAAATCTGGCCCAGCACCTGGGCGACGACGATTTTTTCGCCGCGCGGGCCTTTGAAGACCCGCCCGCCGATGCCCGGTGCTGCTTTCGAGATATTCAGCGGGCGGATGATCCGTTGGTCTTTTTCGATATGGGACAACAACTCGCGCTGGTCAAAGGCGTGATCGCCCAAGGTGATCGCATCCGCGCCTGCCTCAAAGATTGCGTTGGCATGGTCGGGCGAGAGCCCCATGCCGGAGGTCGCGTTTTCGGCATTGACGATGACGAAATCAAGCGCGCGGTCCTCGCGCAATTTTGGAAGCGTTTCTGTAATCGCCTTGCGCCCGGCGCGGCCCATGACATCGCCAAGAAAGAGAATATTCATGCCTCAAGCCGTAGCGAGGGTGCGGGGCGCGTGCAAGACGAATGTCGCAGGCGTATGGGGGAAGTGATGCTGTGGCGTCGCTCAGTTGGGCGTCAACAGGCCGTCTTCTGTTATGATTGCATCAAGGCGCTGATCAGTGTCCTCAATCGGCACCGCATCGACTTTTTGAGCCGCAAATGCAAAGCCCACGGCTGTTGTCGGTTTTTTTGCGCGCAGCTCTTCAAGGGAGCGGTCATAGAACCCGCCACCATAGCCAAGACGATAGCCTTGCGTGTCAAAGGCCAGCAGCGGGGCGACAACGAGATCGGGGGTCAACGCGGCCCCGCCGCGCGGGATCATCGCGCCAAAATCGCCTTCAATCAGCGCGCTATCTGGCGTCCATTCGCGAAACAGGAGCGGTTTTGCGTGGCCTTGGATCACTGGAACGCAAATCTTATGGCCAAGCGCATGCAACTCTTCCATTGCGGGGCGTGGGTCAAGTTCGGTTCGGATTGGCATGTAGGCCGATATTGTCTTCAAATCGGGCCGGTCAGCGACAAAACGGATCAGATTTTGGCAGGCCGAGCCGTCTTCGCCTGCGCGATGGGCCGCCTTACGACGGGCATATGCAGCTTTGCGCACGTCTTGTTTAATTAACTGTGGCGATTGGAAATTCATCTGTCCGATCCCTTGCCATTGCGGACCCATTCTATTGTTTTGCGCGGCAGGTGAGAAGGTAATTCACAGTAAAAAGTTGTGGTAGGCGCGTTGCTGCCCAATAAAGCGTTGAAAGTGGCGGGACCGCACAACAAGGGTGGAGGCACGCGAATTCCTGAGACCCTGACTAAACAGGTGGGCGCCGGGTGCATCAGACCAGGATCCAAAACAGAGCCAGCTCCCTCAGAAAATTTATCGGCCACTGGAATAAGACCTCTGCACGCAAAGGGCAGAACCCGCCATGACGCAAGATAGTGGTGCGGCAGGTGTGGATCAAGGGGGAGAGGGGATCATTACAATTTTAGGCAAAAACCCATGATGTTTGTGGCAGAGCCTTAAACCCTTTGTGCGAGATGTTGTTCCAGCAAGGGACGAAGTGCCCATGCGGTGTTTAGCAACCTCGTGAGGGCCATGAAGGCGCAATCAACAGCAATGATAGCTCAAAGTGCGCGTTGCGGGGCGGTGCAGGCGGATATGCGAGAACGTGCGCTGGTGGTGGGGCGGTTCCAGCCGAGCCTCCGGCCGCTCGGTGATGAGGTTTGCGAGGCGGTGGAGGGCTATTTGCGCGGGCGCGAGGTGACGACCGCATCGCTTTGCACGGGCGCCTTTGCGGCATTTCGTCTGGATTTTTGCGGCAAAACGCGGGCGCGCAATGGGTTGGCCGCGCTTATGGACGGGCGGCGGTTTGATGTCGCGACAGTGTGTCTCGATGCCTTTGGTTTTGACGATGTAGATGAGCGGCACTGGTATCAGCGCCGGATGCACGAATGCCGCAAGCTGGGCGGGTTATGGGCGATATTGCGCGGCGCGCGCGCAAGCGCGGTGGTGCTGCGGCGGGACGGATGGGCGCGCTGGTCGCATATATGCGCACTGCTGGTGGTCTTTGTCGCGATGCTAACCGGGGCGCGTGTTGCGATACGGCGTCGGTCCAGCGAAAAGCTGGCGGTGCGCCGCGCAGTGGCGGAGCAAATATTGTGCAAACTGGCCTTCGGGCGCGGCGGAACCGCGTGTCGCAGGCGCATGGACCCCGAAACACTCCTGGGATCGGCGCAGGCCGCGCTGGAGGACGGGGCGATCAGCCGAGCGGTTTTCGACGATCTTTGCGAGATTGCACATACCGTGCGTGTGCTTGAATTAAGGCGCCATCCGGTCCTGCGCATGCTGCGGCATCGGCCTGCCAATCTCCGGATGGTGCCCGAGGATGCACCCGATGAGCCCACCGATGCGCATGGCGTACCTGTAACCAACTATATGATGCATTTGCGGGAGTTTTTCGGCTATCAGCGCCGCTTTGCCCTGCGCAACCGCGCCGATGCGCGGCAGTTCCTCAACTGGTATCTGTTCGAGGCGCCTGGCGAGCTTGCGGCGCGTTGGGTGCCGATTTCGAAAGTGCAGCGGGCTTATGCGGATGGGTTGCGCAAGCCGGTTGTGACGTTGCGCACGGGGGATGCGCAGATCGATCGGATGGCGCGCGCTCTTGCGCAGGCGCTTGATGGCGCGCATGTCGATGCGGATACGCGGGCCTATCTGCGCGCACCGGTCGGGGGGGACCCAAAATGCGTCTCTAGGCTTGCCATGCTGATCGCCCTCAGCGCACGTTTCGACGTGGTCGGTTATAAGGCGATTTGCGCGCCTTGGCGGGATCGCGACATAACCCTATGGATGCGCAACTGGGTACCGCGGGTCTTGCCGCATCTGCAAAGCCGAAGCACGCAGACGCCGCGCACCTTCGCGCCGCGCATGATCCTGAGTGGCTTGACCGACAGCCCCACCGGGATCGCCGCCAATCTCACCATGAGCCGGCGCGCGTTCGAGCAGATCGGCATAGCACATGACATACACGATGTGACAGGCGTGCGCGCGGCGCGCCATCTTCCAAACGGCACGCATGTGCCTTTGCGCAACCTCGTGCTGCATCATCTCAATGCCGAGCGCGTGCCGCAGATGATCCACGCACTTGGCTCGGGGGCGCGCAACGCCCATCATATCGGATTTTTGCTGTGGGAGTTCGACGTGATCCCGCAAGCCCATCGACACGCGCTCGATCTGCTAGATGAAATCTGGGTGCCGAGCGCGTTTGTCGCACAAACCTACCGGCAGGCGACGTCAAAGCCGGTAATTTGCATAGGCAAGGGCATCAATGTGGGAAGGCCGCGCCAACTGCGCGCACAGCGCCGGGAATTACACCGCAAAACCTTCACCTTTCTGCTCTGCTTCGACTTCCATTCCTCCCTCGCCCGCAAGAACCCACTGGCTGCGGTGATGGCGTTTGTTGACGCTTTCCCACAATCGCGCCGTGACGTCGTGCTGATCATCAAAACCACGCCAACCGCGCAGGACCATTGGGGCGATCCAGAAGGGCAAATGACGCAAATCCGATTACTTGCCGCCCATGATCCCCGCATTCGCATTGTCGAGCAAATGCTGCCGTTCGAAGGCCTGTTGGATTTGATCAGCGCCGCCGATTGCCTCGTGTCGCCGCACCGCGCAGAGGGCTATGGGCTGATCCCGGCCTATGCGCTGGCGCTCGGAACACCGGTGATTGCGACGGATTATTCGGGCACGCAGGATTTTTGCACCCCGCGCACTGCAGATGTCATAGCCTGCGATCTGGTCCCAGCACCGCCTGAGCAGATCATCCACAAAACCCAAGGCGCACATTGGGCACAGATCAACCACGACGCGCTGGTCGCGGCAATGGTTCGGCAAATTACCGACCCGGATGCGGTGCGCGCAAGACGCGTCGAGGGCATGGAACTGATGGCGCGACACTACACGCTGGATGCGCAAGCCGCGCGCTATCGCAACCGGCTGATCGAGATCGGCGCTTTGCGCCATAGCGCAGAAGCCCGTTGCAATAATGTTCATGAAATGTTCAAACACCCTCATGACCACCGAGTTGCAACCCGGACAGATCCTCGCGCGCGGTATGAGCCGTCATCTGCTCGAGCATAATTTTGCGAGCCTCCTCGAATTTGTGCCCGCCAAAGGCCTACGGGTCGATATTCTCGCGCTCGGACCAAAATCCGAGATCTGGATCGTCGAGTGCAAATCAAGCCTCGCCGACTACCGCTCGGACAGCAAATGGCAAGGCTATCTCGATTTTTGCGACAATTTCTTCTGGTGCGTCGATGCGAATTTCCCGATTGATATCCTGCCTCAAGACACCGGCTTGATGATTGCGGATGGCTACGGCGGCGAGATCATGCGCTATGGCCCGACAACCACGCTCGCACCCGCAAGACGCAAGAAAATCCTGCTCAGCGCCGCCCGAACCTCAATGATGCGTCTTGGCAGTCACATCGACCCATCTGCCAGCCAACGCTTTGATGCGATGCTCAAATAGCGCTCATCCTCTTCTTTGGTTCGGTAAATATCCCGCTGCGCGCGCAGCGCACATAAAATGATGCGAGCCGCGATAGCGGCTCTCCGCTTAGCTGCTCATTTTGGCCGCGCGGGCGGCGGCAGCGCGGATTTCTTCGGCGATTTCTTCGGCCTCTTCAGGGGAGAAATCGAGTGGGATTTCGGTTTTGCCCGCTTCGACAAACAGCCGTACCATACCGTCGGTGGTCGGACCGATTTGCAGGTTGGCTTCTAGATCGCGTTCTGTGTCGATACCCATGACATGCGTCCCCAAATTTCTCAAAGCGCGCCCTAGCAGACCGCCGCGGGCAGATCAATTCCTGCAATCTCGCGGGCGTTGCGAAATTTGATCTAGCCGATGGCATCGGAATCATGTATCTGCGCGACGCGTAGCGCTGGTGATTTGTATCTTGGATCAATTCCGCTAAACTGCGCATGTGTGTTGTGTGCCGATGTAGCTCAGTAGGTTAGAGCGCTTGATTGTGGATCAAGAGGTCCCCCGTTCGAGCCGGGGCATCGGTACCATCACCCAACGTTCCATTCCCGGATAGCAGATACGAAAACGGGCACCCGTGATCGGTGCCCATCGTCATCATACCCTTATGATCAATCGTCTTGCGGAATACGCAGCATCTGACCTGGATAAATCTTGTCAGGATCGCTCATCATCGGGCGGTTTGCTTCGAAGATCTTCTAATAATGTGCCCCATTGCCAAGATGCTTGGCCGCGATCGCCCAGAGGCTGTCGCCTTTTTCAACGGGGTGAAACACCGGCTCGCGTGCGTCTGGCGCAGCCGCATTGTCTTCGACTTCAGCGATGACTTCGAGATTGCCCGCAGCCAGAATGACCTTTTCCTTGACTTCCTGGTTGACCGTATCGCCGGCGACGATTACCTTCTCGCCCTCGACTTGAATATCGAGCCCCGTGGCATCGAGACCCAGATCGTCGATCTCTTTCTTGACGTTCTCGCTGGCCGGCACCTCGACCGCTTCTGCCTTGCCGAAAACCGACTTACCGGCGTTTTTAACGAAACTCCAAATACCCAAGATGTGTGCTCCCTCGTGTTGTGTGACCTGCTCCCCTGAAAAGTCCGGCGTTTAAGGTTAGCCTGTTCTCCAACAGACAGATGATGAAGAGAAGCCGTTTCAGTGAAGAACAGATTATTGGGATTTTGAAAGAGCACCAGGCTGGGCTTGGTGCGAAAGAGCTGTGCCTTAAGCATGGCGTTAGCGATGCTACCTTTCATAAATGGCGCTCC
>CAYRKW010000098.1:0-8363 GCA_964425135.1 uncultured Rhodobacterales bacterium | reverse complement strand
CGACCCAAAACCTGAGGCATTCAGCCAATCAGAATTTTCTCAAGATCAAGCCGCGCCCCGAAATGCGGGCTGATTGCCCGGACGAGGGGCGCGGCGACGGGACTTTGGGAAATTCTGATTGGCCCGAAGGGTTCTGCGCAAAGCCCCTGCCTCCGGGCGGTCGCAGCTCGACCGGGCAACCAGCCCGGTTTTCGCCGCGACAATCCCGTATTCAGAGCCTTTGTGCAGAACTGAATACCTCAGGTTTTGGGTCGGAGGCTCAAGTCCGATCCAGCGGAGCGGAAGCTGGTCGCTTCCGCACGATCTAAAGGTGATTTGAGTATTTATCAGAAAGATGAAGGCAATGCGGCGTTTGATATCGCAGGGATCAGAATTTGAAGCGAAGATCGGCTATTCGCGGGCGGTCGTGGATGGGGATTGGGTGTTTGTATCCGGGACGACCGGTTTTGATTACGAGACGATGGAAATCTCCGATGATCCGGGCGAGCAGGCGGCCCAATGTCTGCGCAACATCGGCTGGGCGCTGGAGCAGGCGGGCGCGTGTTTTGATGATGTGGTGAGGGCGAATTACGTGCTGCCGAATGCGGATGATTTCGAGCCGTGCTGGCCTGCGCTGCGCGCGGTGTTCGGCGATATCCGGCCTGCGTCGATGATGATCGTGGCGGGGCTGGCGGATCCGCGGATGAAAATCGAGATTGAGGTGACGGCGCGCAAACGGGGTGCGTGATGGGGGTTGCTCAGTTACTGCGTGAGCGTGGTTCGACCAAGGGCGGTTAACAGCCCCCGTCAGACCGATTGAATGTGTTTCGGGGGTGGCTCTGGTTTGAACGGTAGAGTTCAGCGCACAATCCGCGAGTATTTGTTCCCCTCAACCGACGCGCCTGCGATCAGGCCTCTTTGGCCGTAGATCAGCGCGTAGACCGGTTTGTTGAAGATGCCGCTCGTGACGGTAATCGCGCCGCCGCGTTGCGGGATGGCGTATTCGGCGTCGACACCGACTTCCCAGCCGTCCGCGACCCGGAAATCTGCCAGAGCGTTTTGGGTCATGAAAAACAGAGCGTGCTTGTAGCGTTGCGCACCGGCTTGCAGCCCAAATGAGGCGGAGGCCATGGAGTAATAGTCGACCTTGGCCCCGCCGATCATCAGCGCGCCTTCGCCGTAGGCAGCGCCGTAGACGAGGCTGGCCTCATTGATGCGCGGCATGATGAGTATGCCTTTGGCTTGCTCGGAGAGCGCTTGCGAGCCCGGTACGGCTTGAAAGAGCTCAGCCAACGCCCGGTCGACGCGGGCGTCGATCTCGCTGCGGGTTGAGGCCACGCGGTTCACACATGCGCCAAGGGAAGCTGCTGCCACGCCCATAAGCGCGCCGCGACGGGTCCAGTTTTTCATGGGGTCGTCTCCTGTCTCGATGATCGCCAATTGTCCCGATCTGCTGTCGGTTTGGGTGAAGTGTAGCTTAAATCGGGTTGGGGCGCAAAAGGAGAATGATTGGGGTGTCCGAGTTGCAGCGGGCAAATTTTTGGATCGTAGCTGGTCCAGACCTTGAGGATTATGCTTTGGGCGTTTCTACCCGTCTTGCATCAGCTTGGCTGCATCGGCAGCAAAGTAGCTCAAAATACCATCGCAGCCAGCGCGTTTGAAGGCCATGAGGCTCTCCATCATCGCGGCATCCCGATCCAGCCAGCCGTTTTGCGCTGCTGCTGCGATCATCGCGTATTCGCCGGAGACCTGATAGGCGAAGGTCGGCAGGCCGAAGGTGGTTTTGGTGCGGTGGCAGATGTCGAGATAGGGCAGGCCAGGTTTGATCATCAGCATATCCGCGCCTTCGGCGACGTCGATGGCGACCTCTTTCATCGCCTCATCGGTGTTGGCCGGGTCCATCTGGTAGGTCTTTTTGTCCCCCGTGAGCGCGCCGGACGAGCCGATCGCATCGCGAAACGGGCCGTAAAAGCCTGATGCGTATTTTGCGGCATAGGACATGATCGCCACATCGGGAAAATCGTTGTTCTCAAGCGCGCCGCGCATGATACCGATGCGGCCATCCATCATGTCGGAGGGGCCTAGAATATCAGCGCCTGCTTCGGCGTGGGCGAGCGTCTGACGCTCCAGCGCCATGAGCGATTCATCATTGAGCACCACCCCGTTGCGCACAATCCCGTCATGGCCATCGGAATTGTAAGGATCAAGGGCGACATCGAGCATCACGCCGATATCAATACCTGCGTCCTTGACTGCGCGCGTGGTGCGATTGGCCAGATTGTCGGGGTTCCAGGCCTCTGCGGCATCGGGTGTTTTGACCCCGTCTGGTGTGGCCGGAAAAATTGCGATCACCGGAATGCCAAGCGCCGCAGCATTGCCGGCAGCTTCAACCACATTATCGATGGAAAGGCGGGAGACGCCGGGCAGGGAGGCGATAGGCTCGCGCACATTTTCGCCCTCGCAAACGAAAAGCGGCCAGATCAGATCGGCAGGGGTGAGTGCGGTTTCCCGCACCAGATCGCGCATCCAGCCGGTGCGACGCAATCGGCGGGGGCGAGAGAGGGGAAACGGCGCTGCATTCAATCTCATTTGGGTCTCACTCTTGTCTCATTTGAAACGCATGCCACAGGAATTACACCTGCCTCAAGTCCAATCATAACCGGTGGTTTGTATCTTGGGGATAGGGTAGGGGTGATGCGCTTTGCGACTGTGGAGATGTGGTGGACCCGCTTGCCCTTATAAAATTCAACAGTTTTGACAGTGTCTGGTACTGGCTGATGGTCGGTGTGGCCTGGTCGCTGACCTGTCACTGGACGCTTGGTGTGCCGTTTGACAGCCTGATCCGGGCAGAGCGGAAGGGCGGCGAATTTGCCAAAGACGTGGAGCGGATCGCAACCGCGTATGTGCGGCGTTCTGTCTATATGGTCGAAAAGGCGGGGATCTATATTCTGGGTGCGCTTGCGTTTTTGTTCGCGGTGATCGGGACCTTCGCGTTTTTCTATAGCTATCAGTTCGCGCAGGCGATTTTTGCGATGGCGCTGCCGCTGTGTTTTGTTCAATGGCTGAACATCAGGTTGGCGCTGAAGATCAACCGGCTGGCGCTTAGCGGCGTGGAGTTGCAAAGGGCGCTGTTGCGGCGGCGGTTCTGGAATCAGGTGATCGGGTTGCTATCTATTCTGGTGGCGTCCTGTTTTGCGTTTATCTCGCTGTCGCGGATTTTGGTCTGGCTTTAAGTTAAGCATGTTCGACCCGGGATGGGTTGTGTCTTGCTCAAATCCGCCGCTTGCCGAATAATCTGCATCGCGTTAGGTGCAGCGCCATGAGTCCCGCCGATCCCAAAGCCAAAAAACTCACCACCGAGCGCGTTGTTATCAGCGGCGCGCCCGAAGGGTTTGATGCGTCTATTTTGGCAGGGTTGGTTGCACGTGCAGATGCGCCGGTGGTTTTTGTCGCGCGCGATGATGTGCGGATGGCGGCAATGGGGGCGGCGTTGGCGCAATTTGCGCCGCAACTTCCGGTGTTCGTCTTTCCCGCCTGGGATTGTGTGGCCTATGACCGTATCTCGCCCAACAGCACAATTGCTGCGCGGCGTATGGCGCTTTTGGCGATGCTGGCGGATGGGTTTGACCGCCCATGCGTCATTCTCACCAGCGTCAATGCCGCAGCGCAGCGCCTTCCGGCGCGGCAGGTGTTGCGGCAATCGAGCTTTATTGCGGAGGTTGGCAAACGGATCGATCTGGATGCGCTCAAGGCGTATCTGGCGCGCATGGGGTTCACCAATACGCCGAATGTGATCGAGCAGGGCGATTATGCGGTGCGCGGCGGGATTATTGATATTTTCCCGCCCGGCGACGAGGAACCGGTGCGGCTTGATCTGTTTGGGGATGTGCTTGATGGGGCGCGGCGGTTTGATCCGGTCACGCAGCGCACGTCACAAAAGGTCGCCCGTGTTGAGTTGGCGCCTGTGAGCGAGATTATTCTTGATGAGGCGTCGATTGAGCGGTTTCGCAAGACCTATCGGACGCGGTTCGGGGCTGGGGGGGCGGAGGATCCGCTTTATGAGGCGATATCGGCAGGGCGCAAACATCAGGGGATGGAGCATTGGCTTGCGTTCTTTCACGAGCGCTTGGAGACGTTGTTTGACTATCTGCCCGATGCGCTGGTGGCGCTGGATGATCGGGTGGATGAAGTGCGTATCAGCCGGGCGGAGGCGATTGCGGATCAGTATGATGCGCGGGTCAATGCGATGTCGCAAAAGGGGGCGCTGGGATCGGTTTATAAGCCTGCGCCGCCGGAATTGCTCTATCTGGACGATGCGGCTTGGGATGCGGCGCTTGAGGGGCGGCCTTTGCGCCAGTTGATCGCGCTGCCGCAACCCACGGGGCCGGGGGCGATTGATGCAGGCGGGCGTGCGGGGCGCAGTTTTGCACCGGAGCGGCAACAGGAGAATGTCTCGCTCTTTGAGGCGCTGACTGCGCATATCGCGGAAAAGCGCAAATCGGGCAATGTGGTGCTGTCGTCCTATTCCGAAGGCTCGCGCGAGCGGTTTCAGACGTTGCTGAGCGATAATGATGTGGCCGATGCGGTTGAGATTGCGTCGCTGACCGAGATGCAGGGCGAAGCTGGCGGGCTTTATCTGAGCGTTTGGGAGCTTGATGAGGGGTTTGAGGCCAAGGGTCTGACGGTCATTTCCGAGCAGGATGTGCTGGGCGACCGGCTGATCCGAAAGGGGCGCAAACGCAAGCGGGCGGAGAACTATCTGACCGAGACCGGCACGCTGACGCCCGGTGATCTGGTGGTGCATATCGAGCATGGGGTCGGGCGGTTTATCGGGCTGGAGACGATCACGGCGGCAGGTGCGCCGCATGCGTGTATCGCGCTGGAATATGCGGGTGGGGATCGTCTGTTTCTGCCTGTTGAAAACATTGAGCTTTTATCCCGATACGGCCATGAAACGGGCCTTCTGGACCGGCTTGGCGGCGGCGCGTGGCAGGCCAAGAAAGCCAAGCTGAAAGAGCGTATTCGGGACATGGCCGAAAAGCTCATTCGGATCGCCGCCGAACGGGCTTTGCGCACGGGCGTGGTGATGACCCCGCCTGAGGGTATGTGGGAGCAGTTTTGCGCGCGCTTCCCGTATCAGGAGACAGAGGATCAGCTAAACGCGATTGAGGATGTGCTGGGCGATATGGCGTCCGGGCAACCAATGGATCGGTTGATCTGCGGTGATGTGGGCTTTGGCAAAACCGAAGTGGCGCTGAGGGCCGCGTTTGTGGCGGCGATGACGGGGACACAAGTTGCGATTATCGCGCCGACGACCTTGCTGGCGCGCCAGCATTACAAGAGTTTTGCCGAGCGGTTTCGCGGGCTGCCGGTGCAGTTGCGACAACTCTCGCGTTTTGTTGGGGCCAAGGAGGCGGAGAAGACCAAGGACGGGCTGGCGCGGGGCGCGGTGGATGTTGTCGTTGGCACCCATGCGCTTCTGGCCAAGGGCTTGCGCTTTGCCAATCTGGGCCTCTTAGTCATTGATGAAGAACAACATTTTGGCGTGGCGCATAAGGAACGGCTGAAGCAATTGCGCTCTGACGTGCATGTGCTGACGATGACGGCGACGCCCATTCCGCGCACGCTTCAGATGGCTTTGTCGGGCGTGCGGGAGTTGTCGCTGATTGGCACGCCGCCGGTGGATCGGCTGGCGATCCGCACCTATGTTTCGAGTTTTGATGCGGTAACAATTCGCGAGGCGCTTTTGCGCGAGCATTATCGCGGCGGGCAGAGTTTTTACGTGGTGCCGCGGATCAGTGATCTGGCGGAAATCGAGGAATTCCTGACCGAGCAGGTGCCGGAAATCAAGTTTGTGATCGCGCATGGTCAGATGGCGCCGGGCGAGTTGGATACGCGCATGACGGCCTTTTATGAGGGGCAATATGATGTGCTTCTGGCCACGACGATTGTGGAGTCGGGTTTGGATATTCCGTCGGCCAATACGCTGATCGTGCATCGGGCGGATATGTTCGGATTGGCGCAGCTTTATCAGATCAGGGGCCGGGTCGGGCGGTCCAAGATCCGGGCCTATGCGTACTTTATGACGGCACCGCGCAAGCCGCTGACCCCGCAGGCGGAGCGTCGGCTTAAGGTGTTGGGATCATTGGATAGTTTAGGGGCAGGCTTCACGCTGGCCAGCCAGGATCTGGACATTCGCGGTGCCGGAAATCTGCTTGGGGAAGAGCAATCTGGGCATGTGCGTGAGGTTGGGTTCGAGCTTTATCAAGAGATGCTTGAAGAGGCGATTGCGAAGATGAAAGCCGGCGAGATGGAGGGGCTTTCGGAGGCGGATGAGCAATGGGCGCCGCAGATCAATCTGGGCGTGCCTGTGCTGATCCCGGACGCTTACGTGCCGGATCTGGACGTGCGGCTTGGGCTTTACCGACGCTTGTCGGCGCTGGAGGATAAGGTGGAGCTCGAAGGGTTTGCCGCCGAGTTGATTGACCGGTTTGGAAAATTGCCCAAGGAAGTCAACACTTTGCTGGCGATTGTGCGGATCAAGGCGATGTGCAAACGGGCGGGGATTGCCAAGCTCGATGGCGGGCCTAAGGGTGCGACGATCCAGTTTCACAACGACAAATTCGCCAATCCGGCAGGTCTCGTGGACTTCATGCAGGCGCAAAAGGGTCTGGCGAAGGTGCGGGACAACAAGATCGTGGTGCGGCGGGATTGGAAGAAAGGCTCGGACCGGATCAAGGGCGGCTTTGCCATTGCGCGTGATCTGGCGATGGCGGTGAAGGCGGGGCAAAACGCCTGATTTTTGAGGCGATTTGGTTAACGACCATGTTTTTAAGGGTTAACGCGGCGGTTTGGCATACACATCCTATGCACAAGCGATGCACAATCCATGCACAGTGGGATGCGCAGGCGGGGATTGTTAATGGGTGCGGGCGCGGGAATGCGGCGGGTCGCAACGCGTTGTTGCTGAGGCTGTGTGAATGGGCTGGCTGCGGCAGGAGGTCCCGGCTCAGGGCCGGGACGAGTGACGCGATGGGGTGGCGTGAGATGAACGGGCAGTCCGGGGCGCGCGAGCAGCCATGCCTGTCTCAAGTCGTGTAGCGCGGCCATGTGTCGGTGAGGCGGTAACCTTCAGGCCATGGGTCGTTCGGGTCGAGCATATATTGGTGGGTGCCTGTGATCCATGCGCGGCCAGTGATTTCGGGGAGGATCGCGGGGATGTTGCCGACGGTTGTGCTGCCGATGATGCGGCCGTGGAATTCGGAGCCGATGATGGATTGCGCGGTGAATGTCTCACCCTCGCGCATCTCGCCCTTGGCGTGCATCAGCGCCATGCGGGCGCAGGCGGCGGTGCCTGTGGGGGAGCGGTCGATTTTGCCGGGCTGGATGGCGACGGCGGCTTTGGCGGATAGGTGGTTGCCACTGCGTGCAAGGGGACCGGCGAAGAGGCAGAAGGAGAAATGGGTCCAGTCGGGGTTGTCCGGGTGGGTGAATGTCAGCTGATCATTTGCCGCGTTGGTGATGCGCACGCCGAGCTGGGCAAGCTGTTGGGCTTCGGTCTCTACGAGATCAAAGCCGAGCGCGGCGGCATCGACGACCACGAAACTGTCGCCGCCATACGCAGTATCGACCTGAATGCGCCCCAGGTCCGGGACATCGAGCGGGATGCCGATTTGACCGGCGAAGGCGGGCAGGTTCTGCACTGTGATGCTTTGCGCCTTGCCGCCTTCGCACTGCGCGCGGATGCGGACGATGCCGCCGGGGGCTTCGAGGATGAGGTCGGTCTGCGGCTCTTGCATTGGCAGGATGCCGGTCTCCAGAAGGACGGTGGCGACACATATGGCGTTGGAGCCGGACATGGGCGGCGTGTCCTCAGGCTCCATAATGATCCAGCCCATCTGCGCGTCGGGGTGCTTGGGCGGGACCAGCAGGTTGACGTGGCGAAAGACGCCCCCGCGCGGCTCGTTGAGGAGGAAGTTGCGCAGGGTCTGGTCCTTGGCGATCCAGTTGCGCTGCTCCCAGAGGGTCTGCCCTGGAGGAGGGGCCACGCCGCCGACGATAACGTCGCCGACCTCGCCCTCGGCATGGCAGGAGACGGTGTGAATGAGTTTGCGGCTTTGCATGAGCGAGGGGGTCCGTTTGGTGATGGTGGTGTTGAATATGGCAGAGGGAGGGGGTGGAACAAAGCAGACTCTCATCTTGAACGTCCGCAGTGCAGACACGGATCAGCTCCGCGACAGAGCCACTGTGTCAATGTCACGGGGAAAACCTCTTTTACATATATGAAGGGATCGTGAGATCATGTCTCAACGATCGCGATCCCGGCATTTGGATGCAGCAAAGTCTCTGCCCAGCGCCACGTCACTGGGGTTTAGAACTGCTTA
>CAYRKW010000097.1:0-8381 GCA_964425135.1 uncultured Rhodobacterales bacterium | reverse complement strand
AAGCACGCCACCGCGCCATCTAGAACGCGCAGCGAACGCTCGACTTCAATCGTGAAGTCCACGTGGCCGGGCGTGTCGATGATGTTGATGCGGTGCTGAGGCGAATTTTCGCGCAGCGCCTTCGGATCGCCTTTCGGATCCATAGAGCCATCTTCCGGGTTCCAGAAGCAAGTCGTCGCAGCCGACGTGATCGTAATGCCACGCTCCTGCTCTTGCTCCATCCAGTCCATTGTGGCCGCGCCATCGTGAACTTCACCAATGTTATGCTCTTTACCTGTGTAATACAGGATGCGCTCGGAACAGGTGGTTTTCCCTGCATCAATATGCGCCATGATCCCGAAGTTACGGTACAGCTCTAGTGGATACTCACGTGCCATCTCAATCGACCTCTAAATCAAGTTACCAGCGATAATGGCTGAAGGCTTTGTTCGCCTCCGCCATCTTGTGGGTGTCTTCGCGCTTCTTCACAGCGGAGCCACGGGACTGAACTGCGTCCATCAACTCGCCAGCGAGGCGTTCTACCATTGTATTCTCGTTGCGCGAGCGCGCCGCGGTGATCATCCAGCGGATTGCCAGTGCTTCGCGGCGCTCGGGACGCACTTCAACCGGCACCTGATAAGTCGCACCACCGACACGGCGGGAGCGGACTTCTACGGCAGGTTTGATGTTGTCCAGCGCTTCATGAAACACTTCCACAGGCGCGCGCTTGAGCTTTTCTTCAACGCGATCAAACGCACCGTAAACGATACGCTCGGCGACCGACTTTTTACCATCGAGCATCAGGTTGTTCATGAACTTGGTCAGCACAAGATCGCCAAACTTGGCGTCTGGCAAAACTTCGCGCTTTTCGGCGGCGTGACGGCGTGACATCTCAATCTCTTCCTATCTTACCTACCCGTTGGGGCAGAACGTTTCGTGTATTCTACAAGCGCTACCGTGTTCGGACTGACAGCTTTTGAGGGCTTTCGAGCCAGCCGTGCCTGCGGTGCGTCCTTCGCTGACGTGAATGTTGGGACCTGCATGCGCCATCCCTGAACATTTCTTCGTCGCCAGAACGACCTCGCATCCATCCGCGCCGTCAGAATAGGTCTTGCAGTGGTACATCGCGCTTGAAACAGCTTCATTGCGCGATGCGAGAAAGTACGAATTTCCGTGCTGGCCGACGTTTTTGTTTACAGCCACAGCAACCCAATACTCAGCCGAAGCTGGTTGAGCAATCAGGGCAAAAAGCGCCACGCAGGAATATCCGAACAGCTTGGTCATTACTTGGGACGCTTCGCACCGTATTTCGAGCGACGCTGCTTCCGGTCTTTAACGCCTTGCGTATCCAGAACACCGCGAAGGATGTGGTAACGAACACCCGGCAAATCCTTCACCCGTCCCCCGCGGATCAGAACAACGGAGTGTTCCTGCAGGTTGTGGCTTTCACCCGGAATGTAGCTGATCACCTCGTAGCCGTTCGTCAGACGAACCTTGGCCACTTTACGCATCGCCGAGTTCGGCTTTTTCGGTGTCGTTGTATAGACACGCGTGCAAACGCCGCGTTTCTGCGGGCAGGATTCCAAGTGCATGGACTTGGAGCGTTTTACTTTTGGCTGCCGCGGCTTGCGGATCAGCTGCTGGATCGTTGGCATGCGAGTTCTACCCTCGTTGCTACCGTTTCTTTTCCACGCTCTGCGCGCGTCACCCACGCGAAAAGCACAACTGCCGCCATGGCACCCTTTTAACTGCAAGGGCCATCGCGACGAATTCTTCCAGAGGATCGGAGCAAAAGCCCGGATCATGTACCGCCAGTTTCGGCTATGGTCATTCGAACAGGAATCGCCTGCCGAAGTGCGCGGAACCTAGGCCCCGCGCGCAGTGTTGTCAACACGCTATTAATCCAACCTCTAAAGCCGCGTCTCAGCCTTGTTTTCATTGGCGATTCCAACGCTTTGTGACAAGCGGAATCCACCTGGAAACCCTATTGCTGCTTCGCCTTCTTCTTGGGCCGTGTGCGCTTGCGTTTCGGTGCATCACCGCCGCCGCTATTATCCGATCTGCGCTTGCCCGATTGCGGCCGTCGCCGGTGCCGGGGCTTGCCGCGCTGTCCCTTGCCACCGGGTTTGGGCGGCGCTTTGATCTCTGCGCCGCGCCATGGCGTGCCACCCGCTACCTCAATCTCCAGACCAATCAGCTTCTGGATATCCCGCAAATATGTCGCCTCTTCAGGATTACAGAACGAAATAGCTTGCCCCGACGCCCCTGCCCGTGCGGTCCGCCCGATACGATGCACATAGTTTTCCGCAACATTGGGCAATTCATAGTTGTAGACCGTCACGATCCCCGGAATATCAATCCCGCGCGCAGCCACATCCGTAGCAACCAGCACGTCAATCTCACCGGCTTTGAGCGCCTTGATCGCGCGATCCCGCTGCGACTGGCTTTTGTTGCCGTGGATCGAGGCAGCGTTCACACCTGCCGCAACCAGCCCTTTCATCAGCTTCTCACAACCATGCTTGGTGCGTCCAAACACGAGCGACTTCTCACGCTTGCCCTCCAGCAGCAGCTTCTTGAGCAACTGGAATTTCGCGCTTTGCTCGACAAAATGCACGCTCTGGCGCACTTTATCCGCCGTTTTGCCCGGCGGCGAAACCTCGACCCGCACCGGATCGGTCAGATAGGCTTTGGACAGCTCCGCCATATGCTTGGGCATGGTCGCCGAAAAGAGCATCGTCTGACGCTCGGCTGGTAAGAGCGGCTCAATTTGCCGCAAGGCGTGGATGAATCCCATGTCGAGCATCTGATCTGCTTCATCCAGCACCAGAAACCGTGTCTCATCGAGCCGCACCGCGCCGCGGTCCAGCAGGTCGATGAGCCGTCCAGGTGTTGCAATAAGGAGATCGGTGCCTTTGCTCAGCGACAGTATCTGCTTGTTGAGCGACTGACCGCCCACAACCAGTCGCACTTTGAGGTGCGAGCCGCGCAGGTAGGAAAAGAGATTGTCCGATATCTGCCGCGCCAATTCGCGCGTGGGCGCAAGCACCAGCCCGCCAACGCAGCGTTTGGACGGCTTTTGGGCTTTGAGCAGTGCATTGATCAGCGGCAGCCCAAAGGCCGCCGTCTTGCCAGTGCCGGTTTGCGCCAGCCCCATAACATCGCGGCCCGCCAATCCATGCGGGATAGCCTCCGCCTGAATAGGCGTGGGTTCGGTGAGGCCCTGTTTCTCAACAGCCTCAACCAGTCGGGGCAAAAGCCCCAGTTCATTGAAATCCATTTCGGATTTTCCTCGTCTCACGGGACAAATCCGAAGCCTTTCGCACCACGATCACGCATCACAAGCATCATTGCCTGTCCCATGCGCCGTCCATGCAGCTTAGCGATATCCCTTGGCGCTTGCCAATTTGGCGCGCCGATGGAGATGACATAGTGATCTTTGCTGCAATGCACAATAGCACATGTGCATATCGCCACAATCATAAGCGGAAAGATCACACATATGATTTCCGTTATTTTCCAATTGCTTAAAAGCTCACCGAGCGGGCCTTGCCAGTTAGTGGGCAAATTTCGTGACAATGCGCACATATCAAAATCTCGCCTGTCTCTAACCCTTTCCCCATCCATTTGAACACCATTCAACAAAGGAGAAAATTCATGGATTATCTTGATATTCTGGTCTTCGACTGGCGCATTTTCGGTCAACCCGGCGTCGAGGCGCTCAAGGACATGCGGGATATGAATCTCGCCGACAAAGGCGTCGTCGTTGAGAACGGCTTTTCGCTGAAAGGCGGCGTTGACGAGATCCCCGGCGATCAGTTCGACGCCGGCGCAACGATGTTCGACTCGATCGTCTGATCCCTGCCATCGCAAGGGGCATCGCACGTCGCCCCTTGCGACACCCTCTCCTTCCACACAAGGCCCGCAACCGATGTCCCAGAATTTCCGCACACTGCAAATCCACGTCACCCGCAAATGTAATCTTAAGTGTTTGCACTGCTATTCCATGTCCGGCCCGGACGAGACCGAGGTGCTGGAAATCGAAGCGCTCAAACGTACAGTGACCGACGCTTCCCATCTGGGCTATAACGTCGTCTCCCTTTCGGGCGGCGAGCCGTTCTTATACACCGATATGGGTCCCTTGCTCGCACATGCCAAAACGCTGGGCCAATTTACCGCGACAGTGACCAACGGCATGTTCCTCGATGCCCGCCGTCTGGAGGCGCTGCGCGGCAGTCTCGATCTCTGCGTGATCAGCCTTGATGGCGCGCCGGAGCGTCACAACAAGATGCGCGCCAATCCTCATGCTTTCGAAGTCATGTCAAAAAAACTCCCTCATCTGCGCGATAGCGGCATCCCCTTCGGCTTCATCTTCACGCTCGCAGATGACAACGCCCATGAGATTGACTGGGCCGCAGATTTCGCGGCTGAAAATGGCGCGAGCATGTTGCAAATCCATCCGCTCGACATGGTCGGGCGTGCGCTGGAGCACGATCAACTGGACGGCAAACAGCCACAACAGGCGACCGCCCTTCTTGCCGCCAAAACCGCCTATGCCGCAAAACAGCGACTGGGTGATGCGCTCAATATCGTCGTCGATTACCAGCCGCGCATGCCTGAAGAGATGAGGGCAATGGCCAGTAGCTGCGGGCGCACTCCGCAATTCGCCGATAAAGTCTATCCGCTGTGCATCGAAACCAACGGATCGATTGTGCCGATTGGCCATGGATTTAATGACGATTATGCGCTTGGTCACATCACCGACGGGCCCTTGCTTGAGATGGCACATGCATGGGAGACGTCAGGCCAAGCGGATCGCTACGCCGACCTTATCAACGCCACGCGCGATGCCGCCGACGCCCCTGATGCACCGGAGCTAAAAAACCTTGCGCAGGCGTTTTTGCATGCGTCGCTGAAGGAAGCTGCCATTGCAGCAGAATGATCAGGCGCGCGAGATATGAGATATTCCGAAGAAAATCCCCACCAAGTTGCGTGATTTTCGCTACTGAATTTCAGTTCACTGCAACCGGGGCAAATTCTACCCTGAGCTTCTCCAGCCTGAACAGCGCAGGGAATAGCTGGGGTCCGGTGATTGATAATGTGTAAGTCAGCGCTGCCAGCGTCACACCGCCGCCAAGCCCGCCCCCTGCCCCGCCAACCGCAACGGTGCCTATGCCGCTGAACAGTCTGTTGCTGCTGATAGCCTTTGGCGGGCTGGCCTGTTTGCGACGACGTCGCCCCACTACCTGACATAAAAAAAGGGCGCGTCACAAAACGCGCCCTCTATTTGGTCTTGGTTCAGGAATTTAATCCACAATCGGATCGCTGAACTCGCCTGGCTCGGAGCCTGAAAGCTGATCCTCGCCCATCACATCGGCAGGCGCTTCGCTTGGCTCTGGTGCTGCAAGTGCAGCAGCCGCTTGGGCTTCGGCTTTGCGCTCTTCGATGATCTTGCTGTCGCGCTCGTGGGCCACGCGGCGGATGCGCTGTGCAGCGCCGCCTGTACCCGCGGGGATCAAACGACCGACAATCACGTTCTCTTTGAGACCGATCAGCTTGTCGCGTTTGCCCTTCGTTGCCGCTTCGGTCAGGACGCGCGTGGTCTCCTGGAACGAGGCTGCCGAGATGAACGAACGGGTCTGCAAGCTCGCCTTGGTGATCCCCAGAAGGATCGGAGCGCCAACAGCAGGCTCAAGACCTTTGGAGGCCGCCCGTTCGTTGGCCTCATCGAACTCAGCACGATCAACGGTCTCGCCCGGAAGCAGCGTTGTGCCACCCGATGCAGAGATCTCGTATTTTTGCAGCATTTGGCGAACAATTACCTCGATGTGCTTATCGTTGATCTTCACACCTTGCAGGCGATAGACGTCCTGAACCTCGTCGATCAGATAATCGGCGAGCGCCTCAACACCCATAATCGCGAGGATATCGTGCGGCGCAGGGTTGCCGTCCATGATGTAGTCGCCCTTCTGGACAAAATCACCTTCCTGAACCGGAATGTGCTTGCCTTTGGGCACCATGTACTCGACCTGTTCCATACTATCGTCAGCCGGTTCAATCGCGATGCGGCGCTTGTTCTTGTAGTCACGACCAAAGCGCACGTAACCATCAATCTCAGCAATGATCGCGTGATCTTTCGGACGTCGTGCCTCAAAAAGCTCAGCAACACGTGGCAGACCACCGGTGATGTCCTTGGTCTTGGCACCTTCGCGCGGAATACGCGCCAGAACATCACCCGCTTTGACCTCCTGCCCATCTTCGATCGACAAAATCGCATCCACAGACATGGCGTGCTTGACCGGGTTGCCATTATCAAGGCGCACCGGCTCACCGTCCTTGTCGGCAATCAGCAATTCAGGTTTGAGCTCGTTGCCTTTTGGTGCAGCGCGCCAGTCGGTGACGATCCGCTGGGACATACCGGTGGTGTCATCGGTCTCATCGCGGATCGAAATCCCCGAGATAAGATCAACGAATTTCACCGTACCGGCTTTCTCGGCGATGATCGGCAGTGTGTAGGGGTCCCACTCATAGAGCTTGTCGCCACGCGCCACCTTGCCGCCGTCTTTGACGTGCAGGATCGAGCCGTAGATCAGCTTGTGCTTGGCCTTCTCGATGCCGTTTTCGTCCATGATCGCAAGCTCGGTATTCCGGCCCATGACGATTTGCTGCTTGTCCTCATTGGTGATGAGATTGGCATTGCGCAACTCGACCTTGCCTTCCTGACTTGCTTCCTGGAACGACTGCGAGCCGCCCTGCGCAATCCCGCCAATGTGGAAGGTTCGCATGGTCAGCTGGGTACCCGGTTCACCGATGGATTGGGCTGCGATAATACCAACAGCCTCACCAACGTTCACCTTCGTCCCGCGTGCCAGATCACGGCCGTAGCACTGCGCACAAATACCGTCGTCCGCTTCACAGGTCAGCGGGGAGCGGATGCGGATATGTACAATACCGCTATCCTCGATGTTGTCAGCCATACGCTCGTCAACGATATCGTTGCGCTTGCCCAGAACCTCACCCGTACCCGGGTGCACCGCATCCTCGGCCAAGACGCGGCCCAGTATGCGCTCGGACAAAGGCGAGATGACCTCACCATCATTGACCGCAGCCTCCGCTGTGATCGACGCATCAGTGCCGCAATCATCAATCTTGATGATGCAGTCCTGTGCAACGTCCACCAGACGACGGGTCAGATAGCCTGAGTTCGCCGTTTTGAGTGCCGTATCGGCCAGACCCTTACGAGCGCCGTGGGTGGAGTTGAAATACTCCAGCACGGTCAGACCTTCCTTAAAGTTCGAGATGATCGGCGTTTCGATGATCTCGCCGTTCGGCTTGGCCATCAGACCACGCATTCCGCCAAGCTGCTTCATCTGCGCTGGCGAGCCACGCGCACCCGAATGGGCCATCATGTAGACGCTGTTCGGCTCTTTCTCGGCGCCGGCATCATCCTTCTTCAACGAAGAGATTTCACCCATCATCGCGTCCGCCACCTCGTCCGAGCATTTGGACCAGGCATCAACAACCTTGTTGTACTTCTCACCTTGGGTGATCAGACCATCAAGATACTGTTGTTCGAACTCTTTGACACTATCGCGCACATCATCAACGATCTTCCACTTGGTATCCGGGATGACCATATCGTCTTTACCGAACGAGATACCGGCCATACAGGCTTCGTGGAACCCAAGGCTCATAATGTGGTCACAGAAGATAACGCTCTCTTTCTGACCGCAGTGACGATAGACCGTGTCGATAACCTCACCGACCTCTTTTTTGCGCAGGAGACGGTTCACCAACGAGAACGGTGCTTTGTGGTTCTTGGGCAAAAGCGCACCCAGACGCATCCGGCCCGGTGTCGTCTCATAACGGTTGTAGACGGTCTGACCTTCTTCGTCGATTTCCTCAACGCGGGCGTTGATCTTGGTGTGCATCTCGACCAAACCGCCCTCAAGCGCGTGGTTGATCTCGTCGAGCGAGGCAAATGTCATGCCCTCGCCTTTCAGACCCTCTCGCATCAGCGAGATGTAGTAGAGACCCAAAATCATATCCTGCGACGGCACCACAATCGGCTTGCCGTTTGCAGGCGACAGAACGTTATTCGTGGACATCATCAGAACACGCGCTTCAAGCTGCGCCTCAAGCGAGAGCGGTACGTGAACCGCCATCTGGTCGCCGTCAAAGTCCGCGTTAAAGGCCGAACAGACCAGCGGGTGCAACTGGATCGCCTTGCCTTCAATGAGCACGGGCTCAAACGCCTGAATGCCAAGACGGTGCAAGGTCGGCGCGCGGTTCAACAGAACCGGATGCTCACGGATCACCTCATCGAGAAAATCCCACACTTCCGGACGCTCTTTCTCGACCAGCTTCTTGGCCTGTTTGACGGTGGAGGACAGCCCCTTCGCTTC
>CAYRKW010000096.1:0-8412 GCA_964425135.1 uncultured Rhodobacterales bacterium | reverse complement strand
GAGCTACTGTTCGGCCATCGGTGGCGGCCGTTCCGGCATCATCGAGACCAACTTCCGCGAGGAATGCGAAACCGATCTGTTCGGCGAACAAGCGGTTTTGTGTGGCGGCCTTGTCGAGCTGATCCGTATGGGCTTTGAGACATTGGTCGAAGCGGGCTACGCGCCCGAGATGGCCTATTTCGAGTGTCTGCACGAGGTCAAACTGATCGTCGATCTGATCTATGAAGGCGGCATCGCCAACATGAACTACTCGATCTCGAACACCGCCGAATACGGCGAATACGTCTCCGGCCCGCGCATCCTGCCTTACGATGAAACAAAGGCCCGGATGAAAGCGGTTCTCAAAGACATCCAGGATGGCCGCTTCGTGCGCGACTGGATGCAGGAATGCCAGTCCGGCCAAGCCAGCTTCAAAGCCATCCGCCGCAACAACGACGCCCACCAGATTGAACAGGTCGGCGAGAAATTGCGCGGCATGATGCCTTGGATCTCCGCAGGCAAAATGGTCGATAAAGAGAAAAACTGATCGCTCAAAAATCAGATGTTTCAAAGGGGCGGGCCATCTCGCCCCTTTTTTGTGCGCGCAACCGTCCGCGATACGCCGCGTTGTTAGCCAGCCGCTCTTGAACGCGCGGTATTCACACTATCTCATCGTTGATACAGCGGAGCGCGCACATGAACACCCTCAAACCCCTGCTGGTCCTTCTGGCATCCCTCAGTTTCGCCATCGCGCCGTTCCTGTCGCCTGAGTTCGGCGGGTTTGATCCCGAACGCTACCCGAACCCGCAGCGCAATCCACCCGTGCAGCCCGCCGGATGGGCTTTCGCGATCTGGGGCCTCATCTATCTTGCGCTCATCACACACGCCGCTTTCGGCTTTCTCAGACACAAGCACAATCCCGCATGGGACGCAGGCCGCATCCCGCTTCTGATCTCGCTCATCGTCGGCACCGCGTGGCTTCCAATTGCACTCGTCTCCCCGATATGGGCGACGATCCTGATCTGGATTATGCTGCTCAGCGCTCTTTTCGCCCTCGACAAAATGCGCAGCGCAACGCCTCCATGGATCGCCCTGTGGCCCGTCGCGCTTTACGCAGGCTGGCTCTCGGCGGCCTCTTTCGTGTCAATCGGCCTCTTGCTCGCAGGCTACGGCATTACAGCCGAAGTCCCTGCCGCAATCATCAGCCTGCTGGCGGCCACATCATTCGCGCTCGCCGTTATCCTCAGACAGCGCCATTGGCCTTACGCCGCTGCCGCCGCCTGGGGCTTTCTCGGCATTGCGGCAGCGAACTACCCAACAAATATGCTGTTGGCAGCGCTGGCCAGTCTTGCAGCGATCGGCCTGATCACACAGGTATTTCGCACATCACGCTAACGCGCCGATGCCTACTCACTCCTCATACCACCAGACATCCGGCAAAAAACCGATCCAATCGCCGTACATCGGCAGGCGCTCGGAAAAACGCAGCTCTTTCTTATGCGCCAGACGCGAGAGCGGATCGTGCCAGATCGGAATGACGTAGCGTCCCGAGATCAGCACGCGGTCCAGCGCCCGTACGGCTGCACGATATTCGTCCTGCGAGGCCGCGTTGACCATCTTCGCAATCATCGCCTCAGCCGCAGGTGAATTCATCCCCATAAAGTTGCGCGTGCCCGGGTTTTCGACCCCGTCGCTGCCCCAATAGAGAAGCTGCTCGTTGCCCGGCGAGAGCGACAAACCGCGTCGATAATACGTCATATCGAAATCATATTCCGTCTCACGCTCTTTGAATTGCGCGCTATCAACCCGCACAACCGAGGCAACAATCCCGATACGTTTCAGGCTTTCGACATAGATATCGATGATTTGCTTATCGCGGGCCGATTTATTGCTCAACAATATCTCGAACCCCAGCGCCTCACCCGCACCGTTGCGCATGACGCCATCCTGAACAGTCCAGCCCGCACCTTCAAGTATCTCCAAAGCCCGCGCCAGATTCGCCCTGTTCCGCTCCGACCCGTCCGATACAGGCAAAGTGTAACCCTCTATAGCGCCGGGCAGAAGATCCTCAGCAAAAGGTGCCAACATCTCCGCTACCATACCCTCCGCAGGTCCATCCTTCATCGACAGAACCGAGTTGGAGAAATAGGACGTAATCCGCGGCTGCGCTTCACCATTCAACGTGGTGTTGATGAATTCGAAGTTGAACGCATGCAAAAGCGCATCGCGCACCCGCCAGTCATCGAACGGCGCACGGCGCGAGTTGAACACATACCCCGTGATGCCAGAGGGGCGCTGATGCGGGATGATCGACTTGACCACATCCCCGCGCTCCACCGCCGGGAAGTCGTACTGTTGTGCCCATTTCGCCGCTTCCGTCTCCCGTGAGGTGTCCAACTCACCCGCCTTGAACGCCTCAAACTGCGCGGTACCGTCCTTGAAAAACTCCATGCGGATTTCATCGAAATTATTGGTCCCGCGCCGAAACGGCACATCTTTGCCCCAATAATCTGGGTTGCGCTTGAGCGAGACGAAACGGTCTGCCTCAAAACTATCAATCACATAAGGCGCGCTTGAAATCGGGATTGTATCAAGACCGCTTTGCGCAAAATCCTTCCCGTCCCACTGCGTCTTTTTGAGGATAGGCCGCAGCCCCATGATCAGCGCCAATTCCTGATCCTCGACATTGAACGTGAACCGCACAGATCGTGGCCCGGTCGCCTCCGCCGTCTCTACCTTGGCCCAAGTGCCGTGATAGCGTGGATGCCCGACCGTTCCCAATGTCTCATAGGACCACAAAACATCCTCAACCGTTACCGGCGTGCCATCCGAGAACCTTGCCTCTTCGCGCAATGTAAATTCCACCCATTCCCGGTTCGGCCCCACTTCGATTGATTCGGCCAAAACACCGTAAAGCGAGAACGGTTCGTCATAACTGCGCCCCATCAGGCTTTCATATGCCAAAAATCTGAGCTGCCATGGAACGCGCCCTTTTCGGATGTGCGGGTTGAGCGAATCAAACCCGCCCGCCTCGCCGGAGACAATCCGCCCGCCCTTGGGCGCATCCGGATTGGCATAGGGTAGAGATACAAAATCCTGTGGTAGGTCAGGCTCCCCATACATAGCAATGCCATGCGAGGGCTCAGCGCCCGTGCTTTGCGGCAGTGCAATAAGAGCGGCAATAAGTATCGGATACACCTGTTTCAGTCGTGGCATGGGCATGACCAACCCCCTGTTATTGTTCTTAAGTTTCGACCCCATTGTTAACCTTCAATGATCTAGGTTCAATTTTTAACTTGGCCTATGCGTGTGCAGACACTATATTAATACCACTGCTCGATAGGTTTCTTGCCTGTATGAAACCTGCCTCAATAACTTACGCCCACTTTTATGTGGGCGTTTTTTTTGTGCTTTTTCAATACATTTAACAGCAGAAGTTCGTATTTCGCACCTGCAACATTTATGTTAACAAATCCGGCAAAACGTCCTTTATTTGTTGGAAATAATGCATGTCACTCAAAGGTAAGACCGCGATTGTCACGGGCTCGAATTCGGGGATCGGACTGGGGATCGCACGTGAATTGGCCAAGCGCGGCGCGCAGGTCGCGCTCAATTCGTTTACTGATTCGAAAGAGGATCACGAACTGGCCGAAAAAATCAGCGATGAAACCGGGAATCGCGCCATCTATGTCAGCGCCGATATGTCTAAGGGTGACGCCTGCCGCGCTTTTGTCACCAAATCAGACGACGCGTTGGGTCGTGTCGATATTCTGGTGAACAATGCCGGCATCCAACACGTCGCGGCCATTGATCAGTTTCCAGCTGAGAAATGGGACGCAATTCTTGCGATCAATCTCAGCTCCGCCTTTCACACGGCTGCGGCTGCTTTGCCGCTGATGCGCAAGAACGGCTGGGGCCGGATCGTGAATATCGCTTCCGCACACGGCCTGACCGCCTCGCCTTATAAATCTGCCTATATCGCCGCCAAACACGGCATTGTCGGCCTCTCCAAAACCGTCGCGCTGGAAACAGCCGAAGAGCCGATAACCTGCAACGCGATTTGTCCCGGCTATGTACTGACCCCGCTGGTCGAAAGCCAGATCCCCGACACAATGAAAGAATACGGCATGGATCGCGACACGGTCGTGCGCGATGTGCTCTTGGCGCGTCAGCCTTCAAAAGAATTCGCGACCGTCGAGCAACTTGGCGGCACCACCGCCTTTCTGTGTTCGGATGACGCCGCGCAAATCACCGGCACGACAATATCCGTCGATGGTGGTTGGACAGCCCTATGAGCACCACCCACATCAGCCTCGCCCTTCAGGGGGGCGGCGCGCATGGCGCTTTCACATGGGGCGTGCTCGACCGGCTTTTGGAAGAGCGTGACATAACCGTCGATGCCATCTCTGCCGCCTCCGCAGGCGCTATGAACGCGGCTGCATTTAAATCCGGTTGGGTCAAAGACCGCCATGACGGCGCGCGCGAAAGCCTGAGACATTTCTGGCAAGCCATCGATGGCACAGGAAACCTCGTTCCAGAGCCGGTGCGCGACTTTCTGACCCAATTCGCCCCGTCTCTGCCCGTTCTCGCTCAGCTTGCCGAAAACAACCCCGCCTACATTGGCGGCGAGCTGCTCAGCCGCGCCCTATCGCCCTATGACACCAACCCGCTCAACTACCACCCTCTGCGCGCGCTCGTTGAAGCCTTCGACTTTGGCGATGTGGCCTGCGACGACGGACCTTCCCTTCACATCTCCGCCACCAATGTGCGCACCGGCAAAATCCGCGTCTTTACAGGACGCGATGTGACCCCCGACGCCATCCTCGCCTCAGGCGCGCTCCCCCAGCTCTTCCAGGCCATCGAGATCGACGATCCGAAAACCGGCCAGCGCGAGGCCTTTTGGGACGGCGGCTACATGGGCAACCCAGCCCTCTTCCCGCTTTTCTCCAACAAAAAGCAGCACGATATCCTGATCGTCCACATCAACCCGATCGAGCGCCCGGATATCCCGAAAAAAGCCGCCGACATCGAAAATCGCATCAATGAGATCAGCTTCAACGCCACATTGCTCCGCGAGATGCGGGCCATCGATTTCGTCCAGCGCCTCATTGAGGACGACATTATGCCGGCCTCCAAAATGCGCGTACCCTACATCCATTCTATCTCGGACGACGCAACCATGACCCAACTTGGCGTCGCCACCAAACTCGCGGCAACGCCGGGGCTTGTCGATCAGCTCTTCACCGCAGGACGCGGCGCGATGGACCATTTCCTCACCAACCACCGTGACGACCTTGGTAAACGCTCATCATGCAACTTACGCGCCATGTTCGAATAGCCCGTCATCCCCGCGAAAGCGGGGACCTTTTGCCACGCGCCCTACCCCCCATCTTCATCTTTCCAAAAATACTCAAAACGGTTTCGCGCCCCGGCGCGAAACGATATCTCGTGCGGCCCGCAAGGGCCGCGCTGCTTAAAACGCCGTGCGACAAATCAGGCCTATTCCGAAGGCCCCGTCTGGGTTGGTGCCGCGGCAGGCGCGAGTGCGCGCGCCCATCCAGCAGATCGCAGCGCGCCCCTGCATTCAGCGCTCACACCCCGCTCAGACGAGCAGAGTTGGATCAATTTTGTTGGACGGCGCTCTATCTCCACTCGCCCCGCGCCCGGATTTCACTTGACGATATATCCAGCATCTTCCCCGTCAGCAGTGTCCAGCACGGCGCCTCACGTAGCGCCAGCGCCGCAGCCCGGCGATGATGCAGCCGGTAGCGCGCATAGCGTTTCGCGGTCACAGACAACCCCGCTCCGATCTGCTCACCCGGGCGCGACATGACACCAACCGGCACATTCTCCATGATCCAGTCCCAGCGATCCCATTCATGAAACTGTGCCAGATTATCTGCCCCCATCAGCCAGACAAACCGAACCGACGGGGCGCGCTGCATCAATCCGCGCAACAGATCAGCAGTGTAGCGTGTGCCCATCTGCGCCTCTGCATCCGTAATATCAATCTTCGGATGCGCCGCAATCGCGCGGCATGCGGCCAGACGTTGCGCCAGAGGCTTGGGTGGATTGGGTTTGAGCGGATTGCCTGGGCTAACCAACCACCAAACGCGATCGAGCCGAAACCGCCGCAGTGCCCAGCGGGAGATATGTACATGGCCCGCATGAGGCGGATCAAACGACCCACCCAAAAGCCCGATCCGCATGCCGGGCTGGTGAAGTGGTAATCGAACGCTCACATGTTCCCCCGGCGGCCCTGGGCCTGACTTCTCATATCGAAGCAGCTTTGCCAGCAGAGCACGCCAGTATCAAGTCATGGCGAAAGCCAAAAAATCAGCCCTTGCGCCCGTATCGCAACGCGCCAAGTGCGAACAGCCCAAAACTCAACAACATGCCCGGCACTGGCAGCGGAACAGGATGCACATCGAATGCTGTTACCCAGAAGTAATAGCAGGCTGAATAGCAATGCCCTGCATTTGGTGTCTGAGGCACCATCGAAAGATCATCTGCATACGTCCGACCATTTATCGTCGTGCCAAGCTCAAAGGCATCGATCCCTGTAAATCCGGTGAGTTGCAGTGGCGCTTGTGTTTGCGCCCCATAATAGTGCCGCGCAACCTCATACCCATTCAGCAGTCCTGAGACATAAAACGGAAACGGCTGCTGATTTGTCCCGCTCGTTGACCAATCATCGAAAGCGGTAGTGTAAGGGTTTACCACACCAAAATCTGGATCAATCGGCGGCGCGACAGGCCCGGTCCAACGGCGCAAGTCAGACGCTGCAAGATCAACGCTGTTCAAATCAAACGTGGCACCATCTCTTCGGGAAACCGTGTAGGTCGCCGAACAATCGGGGTTTCCATAAAATCCCAAACCGTTGGTGGACGTCAGCGCACCCTCATCTGCACAGCCTCTCCCTTCCCTTCTCTGCGCATCTCCCCTAAATCATGCGCAAACCCCGATCTGAAACGACGAGCACCTCAAAATGTCAAAAAATCAATATGTCTACCACATGGATGGCGTCTCCAAGACCTATCCCGGCGGCAAGAAATGCTTCGAGAATATCCGTCTGTCCTTCTTACCCGGCGTCAAAATCGGCGTCGTAGGCGTCAATGGCGCGGGCAAATCGACGCTGATGCGGATCATGGCGGGCATTGACAAGGATTTCACCGGCGAGGCTTGGGCCGCAGAAGGCGCGCATGTCGGCTATCTGCCACAAGAACCGGCACTTGATGAAACCTTGGATGTGCGCGGCAATGTGATGCTTGGCGTGAAGGCCAAAAAAGACATTCTGGATCGCTACAACGAATTGGCCATGAACTACTCGGATGAAACAGCCGATGAGATGGCCAAGCTGCAAGACGAAATCGACGCGCAAAACCTGTGGGATCTGGATGCGCAAGTGGACGTCTCGATGGAAGCGTTGCGCTGCCCCCCTGATGATGCCGATGTGACGACACTCTCGGGCGGCGAAAAACGCCGGGTGGCCTTGTGCAAACTCCTCCTTGAAGCCCCCGATATGCTCCTCCTCGATGAGCCGACCAACCATCTCGATGCCGAAACCATCGCATGGCTGCAACGTCATCTCATCGAGTACAAAGGCACCTGCCTGATCGTCACCCACGACCGCTACTTCCTCGATGATATCACCGGCTGGATCCTCGAGTTGGACCGTGGCCGCGGCATTCCCTATGAGGGCAATTACTCAAGCTGGCTGGAGCAAAAATCAAAACGCCTCGCCCAGGAGGCCCGCGAGGATAAATCCCGGCAAAAGGCACTGGAGACCGAGCTTGAATGGATCAGAGCCGGCGCCAAAGCGCGTCAGGCCAAGCAAAAAGCCCGGATCAACGCCTATGAAGAGCTCGCCGCCCAGTCGGAGCGCGAGCGCGTCGGCAAAGCCCAGATCATCATCCCCAATGGCCCCCGCTTGGGCGGCAAAGTCATAGAGGTGGACAATATCGCCAAAGCCTTCGGGGAGAACCTCCTTATTGACGGCCTCACCTTCGCCCTGCCGCCGGGCGGCATCGTCGGCGTCATCGGCCCCAACGGCGCCGGTAAATCAACGCTCTTCAAGATGCTCACAGGGCAGGAAAAGCCCGATAGCGGCACGATCACCTTCGGCGACACGGTAAAACTCAGCTTCGTCGACCAGTCCCGCGACCATCTGGACGACAAAAAGACCGTGTTTGAGGAAATCTCCGACGGACAAGACGTGATCAAACTGGGCGATGCCGAAGTGAACGGCCGCGCCTATTGCTCGTCGTTCAATTTCAAAGGCGGCGACCAACAGAAAACCGTCAACCTCCTCTCCGGCGGCGAACGCAACCGTGTCCACATGGCCAAATTGCTGCGCGAAGGCGGCAACGTCCTGCTCTTGGACGAACCCACCAACGACCTAGACGTCGAAACTTTGAGAGCGCTCGAAGACGC
>CAYRKW010000095.1:6482-8864 GCA_964425135.1 uncultured Rhodobacterales bacterium | reverse complement strand
GACCTATTGTGGAGAGCCGTTTGTGCCGAATAACCCGGATTGTTCCTTCTATACATCGCCGCTGTCGCCTGAAAAACAAGGTGTTCGGCAGGTTTACAGAATTATTTTCACATTTTCCTTGCGCCTGATTCGCACATCTGCAAGACTCAGCGTTGCATGCTATAAAAATAAAAACAGGTATCACTGTCAGCGCCTTTCATGGCGCTGTTTTTCTTTTTGTAGGACATCTTATTACAAGTGACGCTATGCCAATGTCCCCCTCAGACGTGATCACGCCAGACGTTCCCGATCCGCAGTCTTTTGCGACGGCCGATGAAGCTGTTGTGCGGATTGCCGAGATTTATGACGCCTCGGTCAGTTTTCTACGCGAAAAATTCATAGCCGTGATGAAGGGTGAGGCGCCCGAACAGAGGTATCGGGCGTTTTATCCGGAGATTATTGTCGAAATCCCGACCCATGCGCAGATTGATAGCCGGTTGTCTTTCGGGCATTTCGCAGAGCCCGGCACGTATTCGACTACGCTGACCCGCCCCGATCTTTTTCACAACTATCTGGCGCAGCAATTGGGGTTGATTGTCGAAAACCACAATGTGCCGATAACCGTGCGCCGGTCGAACTCTGCCATTCCGGTGCATTTTGCGATGGCATCCAATATGTCCGTGGATGGCCCACCGCCGCGTCTGTCGATGCATTTGCGAGATATGTTCGACACGCCTGATCTTGCACAAATCGATGATGCGATCGTGAATGCGCGGCAAGCGGACACGCCGATTGAGCCGCTGGCGCCTTTCACCGCGCAACGTGTGGATTACTCGCTCGCCCGTCTGTCGCACTATACCGCCACAGAGCCGGTGCATTTCCAGAACCATGTATTGTTCACAAACTACCAGTTTTACATGGATGAGTTTGTCGAGTTTGCCAAAGCCGCTATCGCGGATACGGGGTCGGGCTATACGGCTTTTGTCGAGCCGGGCAATGTGATCCATACCGCTGATGGCTGTGAGGGCAAACCGGCGGAGCGTGTACCGCAGATGCCGACCTATCACCTCAAACGAGCCGATGGCGGTGGTATTACGATGGTCAATATCGGGGTCGGGCCATCAAATGCGAAGACCGCGACCGATCATATTGCCGTGTTGCGCCCGCATGCCTGGATCATGGTCGGGCATTGCGCTGGCCTGCGCAGCTCGCAATCGCTGGGTGATTATGTTTTGGCCCATGCTTATGTGCGCGAAGATCACGTTTTGGACGATGATTTGCCCACTTGGGTACCTATCCCGGCACTGGCGGAAATTCAGGTGGCGTTAGAAACAGCGGTTGCGGAGATTACAAACCTTGAGGGATATGAGCTGAAATCAGTCATGCGCACCGGAACGGTTGCGACGATTGACAATCGCAACTGGGAGCTGCGTGAAGTGTCCGGCCCTGTCCATCGTCTGTCGCAATCACGGGCCATTGCACTTGATATGGAAAGCGCGACCATTGCCGCCAACGGGTTTCGGTTCCGGGTTCCCTACGGCACGCTTTTGTGTGTTTCGGACAAGCCGCTGCATGGCGAGCTGAAATTGCCGGGAATGGCCTCTGATTTCTATAAAAAGCAGGTCGCGCAGCACCTGAAAATTGGAATCAGGGCGATGGAATCTATTCGCGAGATGCCTCTTGAACGGGTGCATTCGCGCAAATTGCGCAGCTTCGATGAGACCGCATTCCTGTAAGTTATCCACAATTTCACACTAAATCTCGGCAAATACCCGCAAAAATCCCTATATTATGGAGGTTTTACTAAATCTATGATTGCGAGGCATGTTTGTTGGGGCTAACTTTAGCCAGAGCCTTCACACGGCCGAAAAACCAAAAAACCGATCCAAAAAGGGGATGAGCAGATGAGCAACAAACCAATGACCAAAACTCAACTTGTCAGCGCGCTTGCAGATGCAACGGGCGTCGATAAGCAAAGTGCGAACCGCAATCTTGAGGCGCTGACGGGTATCATCACGCAAGAGGTTGCTGCTGGCGGTGCGGTGACGTTGCCGGGTCTTGGCAAATTTGCCTGCCGCGCGCGTCCCGAGCGTATGGTGCGTAACCCATCGACAGGTGAGCAGATCCAAAAGCCAGCCGACCGCGTTGCGAAGGTGACGATTGCAAAGGCACTCAAGGATGCGGTGAACGCTTAGGGCCGGGTTTTTTCGACAACGATCCGAGTTTTGAAAGCGCCCTAGGTTTAGGGCGCTTTTTTTGTACCCAATTCGATAGTGCGTACGGTCGATATGCGGCTCATTTGGTTAACACTGCGTCCGGTCCCTTGCTTTGTGGGGTTAACACGGAGGATCGGGATGCACATCCTATGCACAAGCAATGCACAATCGATGCACAGTCGGATGC
>CAYRKW010000095.1:0-6382 GCA_964425135.1 uncultured Rhodobacterales bacterium | reverse complement strand
GATGCACAGTCGGATGCGCGGAGGCTGAAAGTTAATCGGAGCGGACGGTGAAATGGGTATTGAGGCAATGGTTGTGTTCACGCGCCCGCCCCGGACTTGATCCGGGGCCTCGTCGGGACATGCGCAAAGGCTGTGAGAGGTCCCGGCTCAAGGCCGGGACGGGTGGGATTTGAGGTAGGGAGGAGAACGGGCCGATTGGCATTGTCTTTGAGGATTGATCAGTAGGGATGCGAAACGCGCTTCCAAGTGGTCACCGTCCCTCCTAACCATCGCGCAAGCTTTGCGGTGTAGAACGCAAACCACACATGGTGTGACGCGCTTGCCACTTGCGATGCGCAGACAAACCCGTTAGGTCGCGCCGCGTCACACGAGCATTACGGAGATTGAGATGGCTAGAGCAAAAATCGCGATGATCGGCGCCGGTATGATCGGCGGAACTTTGGCCCATCTCGCAGGGCTCAAGGAAATGGGCGATATCGTCCTTTTCGACATTGCTGATGGTATCCCGCAGGGCAAAGCCCTCGATATTGCAGAGAGCAGCCCGGTTGAAGGATTTGACGCAGTGATGCGCGGCACAACCGATTATGCGGATATTGCAGGCGCAGATGTATGCATTGTCACCGCTGGTGTTGCCCGCAAGCCGGGTATGAGCCGTGATGACCTGCTGGGAATTAATCTCAAGGTCATGAAATCGGTTGGTGAAGGCATCAAGACGCATGCACCCAATGCGTTTGTGATTTGCATCACCAACCCGCTGGATGCGATGGTCTGGGCGTTGCGCGAATTTTCAGGCCTGCCCCATGAGAAGGTCGTGGGCATGGCGGGCGTTCTGGATAGTGCGCGTTTCCAGCACTTTTTGGCGGATGAATTCAACGTCTCAACCCGCGATGTAAATGCCTTCGTTTTGGGCGGTCATGGCGACACGATGGTGCCGCTAACGCGCTATTCAACAGTTGCAGGTATTCCCCTGCCCGATCTGGTAAAGATGGGATGGACAACCCAGGACAAGCTGGATGCGATTGTCCAGCGCACCCGCGATGGCGGTGCGGAGATCGTGGGATTGCTCAAAACAGGTTCTGCCTATTACGCACCCGCGACCAGCGCGATTGCGATGGCTGAGGCGTATCTCAAAGACCTCAAGCGTGTGCTCCCCTGTGCTGCGCATGTGGAAGACGCTTATGGGCTCAAAGGCATGTATGTTGGCGTTCCCACCGTGATTGGTGCAGGCGGCGTCGAGAAAGTTGTCGAGATCGAGTTGAACAAGGATGAAAAAGCCATGTTCGACAAATCGGTCAGCGCGGTCGAAGGACTTGTCGATGCGTGCAAGGGCATTGATGACAGTCTGAGCTGAATTTCAGCTATCTGATCCAATTTGACGCACCCGAATATACGCATTCGGGTGCGTTTTTTTGTGCCTTGAGACGCAGCGATACATTTCAGATCACCCATTCTGCGTCAATTCAGGACAGATTGGGGTGCATTGCGCCGATTTCGACTCAGTTTTACCCTTGATCGCCCCGCCGAAATAAATATGTGATCACATGAAATTCATTGTGATCACAAAAAATCAATTTTCGCATTGCAGCGCCCGTTAACCCTACATTTGCTATATCTGCCCTAAGTGGCCCGTGTCATAGAATTGCACGAAGCGCTGCGCTGCACGCGCCGAAGACAGGACCAAAGGACCATCCCTCATGAACATCCACGAGTATCAGGCCAAACAACTTCTGGCATCCTACGGCGCGCCCGTATCAGATGGCCGCGTCGTCCTTGCCTCGGAAAACGCGAAGGCAGCGGCGGGCGAAATGGATGGGCCGATTTGGGTCGTGAAAGCGCAAATCCACGCAGGCGGCCGCGGCAAGGGTTCGTTCAAAGAAGCGGAAGCTGGCGAAGCAGGCGGCGTGCGTGTGGTCAAGTCGGTCGGAGCGGCAGCGAGCGAAGCGGAGAAGATGCTGGGCCGCACGCTGGTCACGCATCAAACCGGACCGGCAGGTAAAGTCGTCAACCGTGTTTACATCGAGGATGGCTCGTCGATTGCGCGCGAGTTGTATCTTGCGGTTCTGGTTGATCGGGTATCAAGCCGCGTCTCATTCGTCTGCTCGACCGAAGGGGGCATGAACATCGAGGATGTCGCCGCCGAGACCCCGGAAAAAATCCTGACATTCAGCGTCGATCCCGCCTCTGGTCTGAGCGCGTTTCACGGTCGGCGTGTTGCGTTTGCGTTGGAGTTGGAAGGCGCGCAGGTCAAGCAGTGCGTGAAGCTGATCTCGACGCTCTACAAGATGTTTATCGAGAAGGACATGGAGATGCTGGAAATCAACCCGCTGGTTGTGACCGATAAGGGCGATCTGCTGTGCCTCGATGCGAAAATGGGGTTCGATTCGAACGCGCTCTACCGCCAGTCGGATATTCTGGCGCTGCGCGATGAAACCGAGGAAGACCCCAAGGAGCTCGCGGCCTCCAAGCACGACCTAAATTATATTGCGCTCGACGGCGAGATTGGCTGCATGGTCAACGGTGCGGGTCTGGCGATGAGCACTATGGATATTATCAAGCTCTACGGCGCTGAGCCTGCCAACTTTCTGGATGTTGGCGGCGGGGCGACGAAGGAGAAGGTGACCGAGGCGTTCAAAATCATCACGTCAGACCCGAACGTGAAGGGTATTCTGGTCAATATCTTCGGCGGCATCATGCGCTGCGATGTGATCGCGGAAGGCGTGGTTGCGGCGGTCAAAGAGGTGGGTCTGAAAGTGCCGCTGGTGGTGCGGCTGGAGGGGACCAATGTCGAGGAAGGCAAAGCAATCATCAACGATAGTGACGTGGACTGTATCGCCGCTGACGATCTGGGTGATGCGGCGGAGAAGATTGTTAAAGCGGTGAAGGGGTAAGCGTCATGGCAATTCTCGTAGACAAAGACACCAAGGTTATCTGTCAGGGTCTGACCGGCTCTCAGGGAACGTTTCATTCCGAACAGGCGGTCGAGTACGGCACGCAAATGGTCGGGGGCGTGACGCCGGGCAAGGGCGGGACGTCGCATATCGGGCTACCAGTTTTCGACACCGTGCATGAGGCGATGCATGCCACAGGGGCGAATGCGACGGCGATTTATGTGCCGCCGCCGTTTGCTGCCGATGCGATTTTGGAGGCGATTGATGCGCAGATGCCGCTGATCGTCGCCATAACTGAGGGTATTCCGGTCCTCGATATGATGAAGGTCAAACGGGCGCTGGAGGGGTCATCAAGCCGTCTGATCGGGCCAAATTGTCCGGGTGTCATCACGCCGGGCGCCTGTAAGATCGGCATCATGCCCGGGCACATCCACAAGCCCGGCTCTGTCGGGGTGGTCTCGCGCTCTGGCACGCTGACCTATGAGGCGGTGGGGCAAACCACCGCCATCGGGCTTGGACAATCGACCTGCATCGGCATTGGCGGTGATCCGATCAAAGGGACCGAGCATCTGGAAGTGCTGGAGATGCTGCTGGCCGATGACGACACCCATTCGATTATCATGATCGGCGAGATTGGCGGATCTGCCGAAGAGGATGCTGCCGAATTTATCAAATCCGAGAAAAAAGCGGGCCGTTCCAAACCCATCGCCGGATTTATCGCCGGACGCACGGCACCACCGGGTCGCCGCATGGGTCACGCGGGCGCGATTGTGTCAGGCGGCAAGGGCGGCGCGGACGAAAAGATCGAGGCCATGCGGTCAGCCGGGATCGTGGTTGCTGAAAGCCCCGCGAAACTGGGCGAAGCGGTGCTGGAGGCGATTGGGTAACTTTTGTGCGTTCCCGGAGACGAAACTTGGCGATCGGCTTTTTGCACTGCGGTTCTGCTGGCCAATCCTGTCAGCGCTGTGGCGCAAAAGGAGTTTAAACCCATGGATCAGTTTGTTGTGAAAGTGATCCCAAGCGTTCCGGGCGCGCGCTGGACAGATCAGGGCGGCAAAGCCGGTTATGCCTATCACCCTTGGCGCGTGTCGGCAGAACGTCTCGCCGATGCTGCGAAAAAATTCTGTGCGCAGCAAGGTGTCGCCTCGCAACAGAGCAGATCGCAACCGGGCATGAAGGGCGCGCTCGGATTTTCAGTGTTTGAGTTCAAATGCAAGCCATTCAACTAGGGGTCGGGTCACACACCTGAGAACAATATGACTGAACAACCATCAAACGATCAGTTCCATTCATCATCGTTCCTGCAGGGGCATAACGCGGCCTATATCGAGCAAATTTATGCGAAATATGCCGAGGATCCTGCGTCGGTTGATGCGGCGTGGCAGGCGTATTTTTCGGGGCTTTCCGAAGATACAGACGATGTGAAGCGAGAGGCGGCGGGGCCATCCTGGGCGCGGGCCGACTGGCCGCCGCTGCCGAACGATGATCTGACGGCGGCGCTTGACGGACAATGGGCCGCTGACCCGGAGGCCAACGTCAAAGACAAAGTTGGCGGCAAGGCCAAGGCCATGGGCATTGCCATGTCTGATGAGCAAATGCAGCGGGCGGTCACTGATAGTGTGCGCGCGCTGATGCTGATCCGCGCCTATCGTCATCGGGGGCATCTGGATGCGGATCTTGATCCTTTGGGTCTGTCCAAGCGCGAGCCGCATCCCGAACTCAATCCCAAATCCTACGGGTTTGAGGAAAAGGACTTTGACCGGCCGATTTTCCTCGATCATGTGCTTGGGCTGGAGACCGCGACCATCCGCGAGATTGTTGCGCTTCTCAAGCGCACCTATTGCGGCACATTCGCGCTGCAATACATGCATATCTCCGATCCCGCGGAATCAGGCTGGCTGAAGGAGCGGATCGAGGGTTTGGGCAAGGAAATCCAGTTCACCAAGGAAGGCCGCAAGGCGATCCTCAATAAGCTGGTGGAGGCCGAGGGTTTCGAGAAATTCCTGCATGTCAAATACATGGGGACCAAACGGTTCGGCCTTGATGGCGGCGAGGCGCTTATCCCGGCGATGGAGCAGATCATCAAACGCGGCGGCGCGCTGGGTGTGCGCGAGATTGTGATCGGAATGCCGCATCGCGGCCGTCTGTCGGTGCTCGCCAATGTGATGAGTAAGCCGTACCGTGCGATTTTCAACGAGTTTCAGGGTGGTAGCTTCAAGCCCGAAGAGGTCGAGGGTTCGGGGGATGTGAAATACCATCTGGGTGCCTCGTCCGACCGTGAATTTGACGGCAACAGCGTTCACCTGTCGCTCACAGCCAATCCCAGCCATCTGGAGGCCGTCAATCCAGTGGTTCTGGGCAAAGCGCGCGCCAAGCAGGGGCAGCTTCACGACGAAGAACGCACACAAGTGTTGCCTGTGTTGCTGCACGGTGATGCGGCCTTTGCAGGGCAAGGCGTGGTTGCGGAGTGTTTTGGTCTTTCGGGTCTGCGCGGTCACAAAACCGGCGGCACGATGCATATCGTGGTCAACAATCAGATCGGGTTTACCACGTCGCCCCATAACTCGCGCTCCTCCCCCTACCCCACCGATATCGCGCTGATGGTAGAGGCGCCGATTTTCCACGTGAACGGCGATGATCCGGAGGCAGTGGTGCATGCCGCCAAGGTTGCGACCGAGTTCCGGCAGAAGTTCCACAAGGATGTGGTTCTCGACATATTCTGTTATCGCCGCTTTGGACATAACGAGGGCGATGAACCGATGTTCACGCAGCCCGCGATGTACACAAAGATCAAAAAGCACAAGACCACGCTGCAACTCTACACGGAGCGCTTGATCCGCGATGGATTAATGCCTGAAGGCGAGATCGAGGATGTCAAAGCTGCGTTTCAGTCGCATCTCAATGAAGAGTTTGAAGCTGGCAAGGATTACCGCCCCAACAAGGCAGACTGGCTCGACGGCCGCTGGCAGGGGATGGGTAAGGAAAACACCGAATACCAGCGTGGCGAGACGGCGACGGACAAAAAGACATTGGAGGAAATCGGCGCGGCGCTCACGCGTCTTCCCGATGGGTACAACCCTCATAAAACCGTCGCCCGGATGCTCTCCAACAAGAAAGCCGCAATCGATGCTGGTGAGGGGATCGACTGGGCCACGGCGGAGGCTCTGGCCTTCGGGTCTTTGCAGCTTGAAGGTTTTCCGGTGCGGCTTTCGGGGCAGGATTGTACGCGTGGCACCTTCTCGCAGCGCCATTCAGGCATCATCGATCAGGTGACGGAGGAGCGGTACAAACCGCTCAACCATATCCGCGAAGATCAAGCGCGCTATGAAGTGATCGACTCGATGCTTTCGGAATATGCGGTGCTTGGATTTGAGTACGGTTATTCGCTGGCCGAGCCGCAGACCCTGACCTTGTGGGAAGCGCAGTTCGGCGATTTCGTCAACGGCGCGCAGATCATGATCGATCAGTTCATCTCATCGGGCGAGCGCAAATGG
>CAYRKW010000094.1:0-9183 GCA_964425135.1 uncultured Rhodobacterales bacterium | reverse complement strand
CTGCCGGGGTCGCCATTTTTGCGCGTTCTGGTGCTTGGATGAAGGGGCGCGATGGCGTTGCTTGTTGTCTGGCTGGAAAGAAATTCTCTGAACATCTAATATTGGCTCTTTACTTGAGGGCTAAATAGACGCACCATATGTCGTAGGTCGAGATAACAAAAAACCGACCAATTGTGGTGCCCTGCTTTGCTTGGTGGGGTGGCGCGCGGGCATAACAATAAGAAATGCAGGCGACAGGCATGGCAGGAATTGACGCGGACTTTTTGTCCGATGACCACGATCCCATTGATCTTGTGGAAACGCTCGCTCAACGGCACGCTTGGGACTTTGATCGCATCTCTGATGAGCAAATTGCGATGGCGATTGAGGGGGTGTGGCGCACCTATTCGATATCGCTGGCCTGGTCGGCCTATGACGAGACATTGCGGATTATGTGCACTTTTGATCTGGACCCGCCCAAGGAGCGCGAGCAGGCGTTATACCACGCGCTGGATCGGGCGAACGACAAATGCTGGACTGGGTGTTTTACGCTTTGGCCGGAGCAAAAGCTGATGGTCTATCGCTACGGGTTGAACCTTGTGGGCGGCGCAGGTGTGAGTGCGGCGCAGATTGATGCGATGGTGCAGGCGGCGGTCTTTGCGTGCGAGCGTTTCTATCCGGCGTTTCAGCTCGTGTGTTGGGGTGACGAGCATCCGGTGCGCGCAATGGATATTGCGATGAATGAGGCATATGGGACGGCGTGAAGTTGTTATTGTGCGTTGCAACATAAAATCTTGACATTTATTGTGCAGCGCAATATATTCAGCATCTAGCAAACGGAGACCCCAGAATGATGACCGGTTTTAACGACTTCAAATTCGACGCCTCTGCGATGACTGAATTTCTGCGTGGCGATTTCATGAAATATTTCCCGGACGGGAAGATGCCGCAATTTGACGCAAGCGAAGTTTTCGATGCGCAAAAGAAAAATATGGATGCGCTCGTGACGGCAAATCAGGCCGCTGCGGATGCGTATCAAGCGCTGTTTTCCAAGCAGGTCGAGATATTCGAAGCGACCTTGACGGAGGCCAAGAAAAACGTTGAAGGGTTTGACATGACCAGCGCGCCGGCCGATGTTGCCAAGCAGCAGGCTGATTATGCCAAGACGGCGTTTGAAAAAGCGCTCAAAAACATGACCGAGCTTGCCCAGGAAGCGCAAAAGGCCAATTCGAGTGCTTATGAGATCGTCTCAAAGCGTATCGAGGCCAGCGTTTCGGAATTGCAGGATTTGTCGAAGAAATTCACTGCGTAACCCCTCGTGTAGCGTGACTTGTTATGACGCGTCTTGCGTTTCGTGCAAAGGAACCGCTTGCCATTCATCGGCAAGCGGTTTTTTTTGTGCAAAATTTGAGGGGAGAGCGGTCCAATGAGCGGTGAGATCAGTTTTGACGATTTTATGAAGGTGGATGTGCGGGTGGGCACTGTGGTGCGGGCCGAGCCCTATCCTGAAGCGCGCAAGCCTGCGATCAAGATGTGGATCGATTTTGGCGACGAGATTGGCGAGAAGCGATCATCAGCGCAGGTGACTGTGCATTATGATCCCGAAAAACTAATCGGGCGGCAGGTGATGGCTGTCGTCAATTTCCCACCGCGGCAGATTGGTAAGTTTATGTCGGAGGTTTTGGTGATGGGTTTTCCTGATAAGGACGGCGAAGTGGTTTTGGCCGCGCCCGATATTGATGTGCCGAATGGCGGTCGGCTGCATTAGATCCTCCGACCCAAAACCTGAGGCTCTAGGTTTTGGGCATGTCTCCGATAGCCTCGCGGTAGTGGCGGCGGCATAGCGAGACATAGGTCTCATTCCCGCCAACTTGTACCTGCGGCCCTTCGAGCATGGCTTCACCATCTTCGCCTTTGCGCACGACCATGGTGGCTTTCTTGCCGCAGTGACAAATCGTGCGCACCTCGCGCATTTCATCGGCCAAAGCGAGGAGTGTGGCAGAGCCTGGAAAGAGCTTGCCGCGAAAATCAACGCGCAGCCCGTAACACATGATCGGCACGCCCAGATCATCAACCGCGCGGGCAAGTTGCCAGACTTGCGTTTCGCTGAGCCATTGGGCCTCGTCGATCAGGATGCAGGCGACAGGGCTATGGTCCAGGCGGCTTTCGATTTGTTTGAAGATATCCGTGTTCGCACCGAATGTGTCGGCCTCTTCGGAGATGCCGATCCGCGAGGCGATTTTGCCTTTTCCAGCCCGGTCGTCGAAATTTGCGGTCAGCAGATAGGTCTGCATGCCGCGTTCGCGATAGTTGTACGACGCTTGCAAAAGCAGAGTGCTCTTGCCTGCGTTCATGGTCGAGTAATGGAAGTAGAGTTTGGCCATAGCGCCAATCTGCACGGGCGTGGAATATCGTCAAGCGTGGAGTTGGGATATGAGAGCGCAGTTCGAGGCGTAAACCGTAGCACGCTCCCAGGAGGCAGTGATGGAGCGTAAAATGCGCGACAGACCCATACCGACGGGGATTACACCGATAGCGCCTGCCGCGCGACATGACCCACACACGGTCATGTTTCAGGCCCTCGCCATGCCCGACAGGCCACAACGAAAAACCTGAACCACTTCGCAACGAAGTGAAGCATTCGTTTAGGGGCGAATGCTCCAGCACACCCTTCGCTACGGAAATTTACGGGTAAGATGTTCAGCACACTCTACACTCGATACATCCGTAAATCTTTCTTGCCACTGGGATGCCATGCGAAGGCGCTATGAATAAGGGGAAAAGACAGATAGATTTCCCATAATCAAGTCGGGCGTCGGAGATTCGTTTCGGCAGTAAATCGCGGTCGGGATAGGGATTGATCATGAGTAATGATGATGCAGCGGTTGGGGTCCGTATCAGCTACGGCGCGTATCTCAAAAAACACACCGAAGCCTTGATCAAGGATCTGGGTTACGAGAAGGCTTGCGCGGTCTCTGGCAAGTCCAAAGCGACCCTTGGGCGGTACTTTTCGTCAGCGCCAGAGCATTCTGAGCGGTATATGCCAATTGATGTAGTTGCGGCACTCGAAGAAGAAGCGTCCTTCCCGTATGTCACCAAAGCGCTCGCGGAATTGCGCAATATGATTGTCGAGTATGATGCGGCGCGTGATCCGGCGGTGGAAGGCGGGCTCAACTCGGATATAGTTTTGCTCAGCCAGCGTTTTGCGACGCTGATGGCTGAATATAACGACGCGATTGCCGACAATATTATTTCGCTCAATGAAGCCAAACGGCTTTTGTACGAGACGACCGAGATTCAGCAGGTGCTTTTGGATATGAAACTGCATCTTGAGCAGGAATCTAACAAGTAAAACGGACAGGACGTTCCATGAAAGCACTGGTTTACACTGCGCCGCATAAGTTGGCGTATATGGATTTTGATGAGCCGGTGTGTCGCGATGGGATGTCGATTGTGCAGACCCATGCCGTGGGGATTTGCGGCTCGGATATGCATGGTTATCTGGGTCATGATGCTAGACGGCCTGCGCCGTTGATTCTGGGGCATGAGGCGGCGGGCGAGGTCGTTGAGGGCGGCAAGCTGGGTGCGCGGGTTGCGGTTAATCCGTTGATGCCCTGCGGGGCGTGCCGCGATTGCGCGGCAGATCGCCCGCATCTTTGCGCGGATCGTATTTTGTTGTCGATGAAACCGCATCAGGGCGCGTTCGCCGATCGGTTTGTTGTGCCGACTGACAATTTGCTGGATGTGCCGGTCGGGGTGTCCATGGACAAAGCAGCGCTGACTGAGCCATTGGCGGTCTGCTGGCATGCGGTGAAGCTGGGACAATCGGCGCTGCGTGAGGAGATGGCGAATGCGCGGTGTTTGGTGATCGGCGGCGGTGCGATTGGGCTTGGATGCGCTCTGACGCTCGGCATTTTCGGCGCGCAGGACGTGACGATTTCGGAGCCAAACGGGTTGCGACGGGATTTTGTGGAGGCGCTTGGGCCGTGGGGTTGTGTGGATCCGGCGTGTGATGGGGCGGTTCAGGATGGCAGATACGATCTGGTGTTTGATGCGGTTGGATACGGCCCCACACGGGCGGCAGCCTCACAGGCTGTGCGGCAGGGCGGGGTGATCGTGCATCTGGGGCTGGGAGATGAAGCGCCGGGACTGGATGTGCGGCGGCTAACCTTGCAGGAAATCAGTTTTCTGGGCAGCTACTGCTACACGCCCGAAGATTTTCAGCAAACAGGCGCTGCAATTTTTGACGGGCGCTATGGGGCGCTCGACTGGATGGAAACGCGTTCCTTGAGCGAAGGGGCGGGGGCGTTTGCCGATATTCTCGCCGGTAAGGTCGCATCGGCCAAGGTTATCCTGCATCCTTGAGCAGTAATCAAAAGGAGAGCCGCTGGCGCGGCTCGCGTGATAGATTATGCGCTACGCGCGCAGCGGGATATTTGCCGAACCAAAGAAGCGTTTGGGGTGTGTGCGTTGCTTAGCTGAAAATCACCGTGCGCAGGGAATTGGCGCCATCGATCAGGAAGTCTTTTTTGGCAATGGCGTCTTTTGCGGTGATACGCTGTGTTGGGCCGTGGAAGGCGAGGGCGGCGACGAAGCGGTTGTTTTTGTCTGTGACCGGCACTGCGATCGCGACCATACCGTCCATGAATTCTTCGTTGTCGAGTGCAAAGCCCTTGAGCGCGATAGCTTCGAGATCTTTGAGGAGCAGATCCGCATCGGTGTGGGAATTGCGGGTCAGTTTTTCCAGCTTGAGAGCTGAGACGAATTTTAAGCGGTCTTCGGGCGGCATGGATGCCATGAACACCTTACCGCTTGCGGTGCAGTGAAACGGGACATTTGAGCCGACGGGAAGCTGGATGCGCAGCGGCCAATCGGTGTCGATCCGGTCGATGTAATGCATGCCAGTTTCTTCGGGCACAACGAAATTTACGGCCTCTTTAACGTCAGCAGCGACGTCAAGAAGCACCTGATGGCGTGCGATATGGGTTTGGGTGGCATGCAGCAATCCAGCGCCCAAAAGCCGCAGGCGGCGCGATGGTCGCAGGCGCTTTCCGTTCAGATCGCGGGACAAGAACCCCTCTTTTTCAAGGGTTTTACAAAGCCGGTGGACGGTTTGCTTGGGCAGGCCGATATGCGCATTGATCTCTGTGGGTGTCATTGCCCGATCCGAGCGGCCGATGACTTCCAAGATCATCAGAGTGCGCAGATTGGTGGGTATTCTTTGTGTATCATTCATAGGTGCCGCGGTATCGCTTGCATGGTTGGATCGAATCGCACTATAGATTACACACAAAAAACGGGAAGAAAAGTCTCAATAATTGACGGGTGGCGAGATGGAATTTGATTACATCATCGTAGGCGCTGGTTCTGCTGGCTGTGCTCTTGCAGGGCGGCTTTCGTCAATTTCGGACTATAAGATCGCCGTTATTGAGGCGGGCGGGCGCGATACCAATCCGTGGATTCATGTGCCGGTTGGATATTTTCGCACCATGGGCAATCCAAACACTGACTGGTGCTATGCGACGGAGCAGGATGAGGGCATTGCGGGCCGGTCGATCCCTTGGCCGCGTGGTAAGGTGCTGGGCGGGTCGAGCTCGATCAACGGGTTGCTTTATGTGCGCGGTCAATCGCAGGATTTCGACACCTGGCGTCAGTTGGGAAATGCTGGCTGGGGCTGGGATGATGTGTTGCCGGTGTTCAAGCGGGCGGAAAGCTGGGAAGGCGGCGAAAGCGACGAGCGTGGCGGCGATGGCCCGCTGAAAGTGTCGAACATGCGTTTGCGTCGTGAGGTCGTCGACAAATGGGTCGATGCGGCGGTGAATGCTGGCTACAAGCGCAACGAGGATTACAACAGCGGCGATCAAGAGGGCGTGGGTTATTTTCAGCAGACCGCGTTTAATGGTCGGCGGTGCTCTTCGGCGGTTGCGTATCTTCGGGATGCGGAAAAGCGGGAGACTGTCACGGTTTTCACCAAGCAGCAGATTGGCACGCTCATCTTTGAGGGGAAGCGGGTTGTTGGTGTGCGCGCGACGGGCGCGGGCGGCGAGAAGACGTATCGGGCGCGGCGTGAGGTGATCCTGTCGGCAGGCGCAATTGGCTCGCCGCAGATATTGATGCTGTCGGGGATTGGTGCGGGAGACGCGTTGTCTCCCCATGGGATCGATGTCGTGCATGAGAGCAAGGGTGTGGGCAAAAACCTGCAAGACCATTTGCAGGCGCGACCTGTTTTCAAGACGGATCTGAGCACGGTGAATGTCGAGACCAACAGTCTGTTCAAAAAGGCCTTTATCGGGCTTGAGTATATCACAAAACGCACTGGACCGATGACCTTGGCGGCGAGTTTGGGCACAGCGTTTTTGAAGACGCGCGATGATTTGGAAACGCCGGATATCCAGTTTCATATCCAGCCTTTTAGCGCGGATAAGCCTGCGGATGGGCCGCATAAGTTCTCCGGTTTTACGGCATCTGTTTTGCAGCTTCGTCCTGAAAGCGCAGGGCATTTGACACTGGCATCGTCGCGGATGGAGGATTATCCGAAGATCTATCCCAATTACCTGGCGACGGACACGGATTGTCGGACGATTGTCAAAGGTATTCAGATTGCGCGCCGCATCGCCACCTTTGAGCCGGTTGCACAACATATTTTGGAAGAGCATGCGCCCGGTCCTGATGTCGGGCTTGACGATGAAGATGCGATCCTTGATTGGGCGCGCCGCACATCGGTAACGATCTATCATCCTACCGGCACGTGTAAGATGGGTCAGGATGATATGGCGGTGGTTGATGAGCGTCTTCGGGTGCGCGGGGTTGAGGGTTTGCGGGTGGCGGATGCGTCGATCATGCCGATCATCACTTCGGGCAACACCAATGCGCCTGCGATCATGATTGGCGAAAAAGCCGCTGACATGATTGTGGAAGACGCGCGGGCCTAACACCTAATGCGTTGAGCGTGTGGAGCGTATCGCGGGGCCGGGGTGCGGCCCTCAGATGCGCGGGCGCTGCGCGCAATTCCTTCATTATGGGCTCCGTCACCGGAACGCTTGATGAAAAAAGGGCGATCCTTGCAGACCGCCCTTTCCGCCCCGTTGCCGGAGCCTTGGCATTCGCCCTGACTGTAAATCAGTTCGGGAAAAAGCGCATCGGGTGCACTTAGTTGAACGTGTAGACCAATGCCAAACCTGTTGTTGTATCTGTATCATCCAGACCTGGTGCTGGATCGGTGTTGTAGTCAGTTTTCACGCCCAGACGCATCGAAAGCGGGCCGTTCAGCGAGACATTCACACCGATGTCGTTGCTCACCAACGTATTGCTGTCCGAGAAGATGATGTCCGTGTCGTTTGTCAGGAACATGCCTTCGTTGAAGCGGTGATAAAAGCGCGAAGAAGCGCTTACACCTGCTTCATCGATGTCGGCACCGCTGCTGATATTGCTGATCCGGTAGCCCGGACCGGCTTGTACCCGCCATGCTGTTTGCGCGTCATTGAAAATGCGATAGCCCGCGCCAAAGCCGACAAAGAGATCCCTGTTGTCATTGGCAAAGTCATTTTCCGCCCGCGCCAGACCATAGCCGTATAGCGCATCGGTGAAGGAGCGGTTCACGTCATAGAGGGTGAAAAGCTCGTTCTGGGTCTCTGAGCCATCTGCTTCGCCGAAATCATAGGCAAAAGAGAAGGTCTGGTTGTAGGCCCCTGTACGGTTTGACACACGCGAGCCGATGGAGACATCGAACGTGTCGGTATTGCCGGTGGACAGATCCGCAGACGCGAAGACAGAGCCGCGCCAGCCGGGCAAAGCCGTGGCATTGGCATTGCGCTGCGCATCATTGGAGAGCGCAAACTTGTCTTGCGTATCTTCCATGATCTCATCGACGCGCTCATTGACCGGATCGTCGTTGTTGAGCGATTGAGCCGATGCAAACGCGGTTGATGCGAGCAGAGCGCCCAGCGCGAGGGTAGATGTTTGTAGCGAGAATTTCATAGTACTTCCTAACCTTGAAATAGGGAAAATGTCCGTGTCCTACGGATAAGGCCGACGCCATCAGATGACGCCGAGTGGGTTTTAGTTTGAGTAGTCACAGGTCGCGTTTTGAGATTTTCCTTAAATCCAACGTTTGATCCCCGTGTGCGCAGCTACATATGTCACTGTGGGGTAGAAACAAGGGGCAGCCTCTAAAGATTTCACAAAATTTCAAAGTTGTTACTGGGATGGCGGATTTGCACTGAGCGTGAGCGGAGCGGGCGTTGCGATCAGGTGGTGCGTTTGGCTCTATATTGTCGTTTCGCTTACACCCAAGACAAGATATTGTGGCTGTGCGAGTCGCGGTGAGACAATAAGAAGAGGAAACGCAATGCCCATAACCCCCGAACAGCAGGCCGATATTGATGAGCAGCGCTCCGTCACCGCGACCACGCGCCGCGCGACGGTGCCCGCCATGGAAGAGCGGCTTTATAAGGCGCATGAGGTGCTGGACCACGGCTTTGTGCGGGTGATCGATTATATGGGCGATGATGCGGCGATTGTTCAGGCGGCGCGGGTGTCTTACGGTGCCGGGACCAAGAAGGCGCGCGATGATGCGGGGCTGATCCGCTATCTGATGCGACACTGGCACTCAACGCCGTTTGAAATGTGCGAGGTCAAGTTCCACGTCAAATTGCCTGTTTTCGTCGCGCGGCAATGGATCCGGCATCGCACGGCGAATGTGAATGAGTATTCGGCGCGCTATTCGATATTGGATCGGGAGTTTTACATCCCCGAGCCGGACGCGCTGGCGGCGCAATCATCGGTCAACAATCAGGGACGTGGGGAGACACTTGCGGGTGAGGAAGCGGCGCGAGTGCTGGAGATTTTGAAGGGCGATGCGATGCGCTCTTACGATCATTATGAGGCGATGCTGTCGCAGGAGGGCCAGCAGGGTTTGGCGCGGGAATTGGCGCGGATGAACCTGCCAGCGAATGTGTACACGCAGTGGTACTGGAAGGTCGATCTGCACAACCTGTTCCACTTCCTGCGTCTGCGGGCAGATGCCCATGCGCAATATGAAATCCGGGTGTTTGCGGAAGCGATGTGCGAGATGGTCCGCGACTGGGTGCCTGCAGCCTACGGCGCGTTCGAGGACTATCGTTTGGGCGGCGCGCATCTGTCGGCGCGAGGGCTGGACGCGGTCAAGCGGATGCTGGCGGGCGAAGAGATGACGGCCGAGAAGGC
>CAYRKW010000093.1:0-9259 GCA_964425135.1 uncultured Rhodobacterales bacterium | reverse complement strand
GCTATTGGCTCTATTATGCGCTGCAGTTCATGTCGGGCGCGCGGCGGCAGATTTTTGTTGTCTTCGCGGCGTTCATGATGGTCGAGCACTTCGGGATGGATGTGCATGAGCTGACGGCGCTCTTTTTGATCAATTTTGTGGCCAATATCATCTTCGCGCCGATCATGGGTCATGTGATCCACCGCTTTGGGGAGCGGAATGCGCTGGCGTTTGAATATACCGGGCTGGTGTTGGTGTTTCTGGCCTATGGCGGTATTTACTGGTTCGGTTGGGGGATCGCTCTGGCGATGGCGCTTTACGTAATCGACCATCTGTTTTTCGCGCTGGCTTTCGCGATGCAAACCTATTTCCAGAAAATCGCCGATCCGGCGGATATCGCGCCGACAGCGGCGGTTGCGTTCACCATCAACCACATCGCGGCGGTGTTTTTGCCCGCCGCGCTGGGCTATCTGTGGATCACATCGCCCGATGCGGTGTTTATTCTGGCGGCTTTGATGGCGGGCATCTCCCTGGCGCTGGCGCTGATGATCCCGCGGCACCCACAGCCGGGACAGGAGACTGTTTTCTCTGCGCGCACGCCTGTTCTTCATAGCGCGGAATGACGCGGTGCGCCCTGCCGGGCGCAAGATTTTACCTGACCGCTCGGCGCGGAGCCGTCCCTGCGCGGGACAGGCGGGATATTTTCGAACCAAAGACGTTGGATGGTTTAGGAGCGGCCGGGCTGCGTTGTGATGTCGGGCGGGGTGAGTTGGGTGAGGAGGCTTGCGCATAAGCTGCGTGTTTTTGCGCCGGTCCATGTGTTGGGAAAGAGGTGATCGGGCAGTTGGGGTGTTTTGAGCACGATGCGGCGCCATGAATGGACGATCAGCACACGCAGGGTGGCGCGTTGCAGGTCGGTGAGGCGCGATAGGTCGGTTTGTCCCAATGCGGTGAAGGCTCTATGCGTGCGGTCTGTCATGTCGATGAGGGATTGCGGGCACATAGCGGATTTTGCCCAATGTGGGATATTGGGGTCGGGTTTGCTGACAAGAGTGTTTGGATAGGCTTCGGGGCGTGTGGTGAGGGCTGTGTTTGGGGTGATCCATGCGGTGTGCGGCGCGGGCTCGGCGTGTTGGGATTGGGGGGATACGGTTATGGTGTGGACCGGTGCGGTGATCGGGTATTCGGCGTAAATGCGCGGTCTGGCGGCATGTGTTTGCGCAAGTCCGTCATGTGTCAGGCAGTGTGCGCTGTTTCGCCCGTTGCGGCGTGAAGTGATCCAGTTGTCTTTGCGCAATCGGTGGAGCGCGACGCGGTTTGCCTCCGCCTTGATGCCAATATTTTCGGTGATTTGAGCCAGGGTGCTGCTGCTGATCCAATCGCCTTGGTTGTGTGCCAGATCGCCAAAGACCGTGACTATGAGGGACCAGACGCGGTGGGGTGTGCCGTCTGTAAGCAGAGCAACTTGCGTGGCGAACCGGTCAGTGGACATCGTAGTCGACGGTGACTTTGTCGCTGAGTGGCAGGGACTGGCACGAGAGGATGTCGCCGCGTTCAACTTCATAGTCTTCGAGCGCGTGGTTGGAGATCATCTCAACCTCGCCTTCGATGAGTTTGCAGCGGCAGGTGGAGCAGACACCGGCCTTGCAGGCAAATGGTGCGTCGATGTCGTTCTCGATGGCAGCATCAAGGATGGTTTGGTCGCGCTCCATGGTGAAGCTGCGGGTTGTGCCGTCCAGGGTGACGGTTGCGCTTGTAGGTTTTACCGTGCTGGTTTGGCTTTGAGGTGCGGCGCGTTTGAGGCGTCCGGTTTGGGCGCTGGAGAAGAGCTCGTATTTGATTTGGGCCTGAGAAAGCCCATGGTCGCGCAGGGATTGGGCAATGGTCAGCATCATCGGCTCTGGTCCACAGATGAAGGCCGTGTTGACCGTTTCGATATCGATCCAGCTTTGGAAGAGCGTGTTGCATTTTTCGGTATCGATGCGTCCTTTGAAGAGCTCAACGCCCTGCGCGTCCTGTTCAAGAATGTGGATGACGTTCAGGCGGTCCATATAGGCGTTCTTGAGGTCTTCGATGTCCTCGCGAAACATGATCGTGCTGATGGCGCGGTTGGCGTAGACGAGCGCAAAGCGGCTGCCTGGTTCGGCATGAAGTGTGGATTTGATGAGCGACAGTACGGGTGTGATGCCGGAGCCGCCGGCGAAGGCGAGATAGGTTTTGGCTGCGGTGGGATCGAGCGGAGTGAAAAACTTTCCCTGCGGTTTCATGGCGTGCAGGGTTTGCCCGATTTCAAGCTCGGTATTGGCCCAAGTGGAAAACGCGCCGCCATCGACGCGTTTGACGCCGATTTGCAGGATGCCGTCTTGGGTCGCGGAACAGATGGAATAGTTGCGGCGCAGTTGAGTGCCGCCGAAGTCTTGTTTGAGGGTCAGATATTGGCCTTGCGTGAACGAAAAATCTGCGCCGTTTTGCGGAGCGAGGGTGATGACGACTGCATCACGGATGGTGTTGCGAATGTCGATGACGGTGAGCGGGTGGAATTGGAGCATGGGGTCAGATGCACTTGAAGTAGTCGAAAGGCTCCAGGCAATCGCGGCAGCGCCAATGGGCCTTGCAGGGGGTCGAGCCGAATTGGCTGATTTTCTCAACGTTTGCGTTTTGGCAGTTGGGGCAGGCGTCGGGGCCGCCTGACGGGGATGGGGGTGCGATGCCGTATTGGGTGAGTTTTGCGCGGCCTTTTTCGGAGAGCCAGTCTGTGGTCCAGGCTGGTGCGATTTGGGTTTTGATGCGGATGTCACGCAGGCCGCGGTCTTGCATCGCTGTCTCAATATCCATGGCGATGACGGATGTGGCGGGACAGCCGGAATAGGTCGGTGTGACAGAGATTTCGAGCGTGTCGCCTTGCCATGCGACGTTGCGGATGATGCCCAGATCGACGACCGAGATAACGGGAATTTCGGGGTCCGGGACGGTATCGAGCCAATCCCAGATGTCGTTGATGGCGGGTTTGAGCGCTACCATGTCGCCCCCGGGTAGGCGCGCTGGAGCCATTGCATTTGGGTCAGTAGGTGGCCCAGATGCTCGGTATGGCGCGCGCCGGTTTTACCGCCCTGATGGGCGAAATCACTGTCGGGGAGGGTCAGGGTCGCCGTGTTGAGAGCGGCTTGAACATGGGCGTCGAAGGCCGGGCGCAGGCTTTGAGGATCGGGTGCGATCCCGTCTTTGGCAAGTGCTGTATCCACTTCATCGGCGTTGAACGCCTCGCCGGCGTAGGGCCATAGCTGATCGAGCGCGTTTTGCATGCGGGTGTGGCTCTCTTTGGTGCCGTCGCCAAGTGCGATTACAATTTCGGTGCTGCGGTCCAGATGATAGGTGACTTCCTTGAGCGCTTTGGCAGCAATCTCGCCGATGCGCGCTTCGGTTGACGTGGTCAGGGCTTCGAGCATGGGTTTGTGCCAGGCATCAAACAGGAATTGGCGCATAAGTGTCTGGCCAAAGTCGCCGTTGGGGCGTTCGACGAGCAGGAGATTGCGGAAGTCCCAGATATCGCGGAGCATCGCGAGATCATCGGCGCTGCGGCTATTGTTTTCGATCTCGGCGGCAAGGCCGAGCCACATTTGCGTTTGGCCGATCAGATCGAGGGCGGTGTTGGCAAGAGCGATATCCTCTTCGAGCGCCGGAGCTTTGCCGCACCATTCAGACAGGCGGTGGCCTAAAACGAGGGTGTTATCGCCCATGCGCAGGAGGAACTGGAAAAGCGGGTCCTGCATTACATCGGGCCGACATCGTCTGGAATGTCGAAGAAAGTGGGGTGGCGGTAGACTTTATCCTCGGACGGCTCGTAGAGCGGGCCTTTTTCTGAGGGCGAGGAGGCGGCGATTTGGGCGGCAGGAACGGCCCAGATGCTAACGCCTTCGTTGCGGCGGGTGTAGACATCGCGGGCGTTCTTGATGGCCATCTCCGCGTCGGCGGCATGGAGTGAGCCGACATGGCGGTGGCTCATGCCGTGCTGGCCGCGGATGAAAATCTCCCAAAGAGGCCATTCGTTTGTCATGCGTCGCGTTCAATCTTATCGAAATTTTTGAGAAACAAGGACAGCCCGCAACCCTGGGTCGGGGCGTATGCCCCCTCCCGTGGGGAGGGTCGGGGGCTGTTCGGCTTTACCGGACAACTGCGGGTTGCAATTACTCTCATTCAGCCGCGACCTTTTTGGCGGCTTTCTTAGCCGCGTGCGCCATCATGCCCTCGCGGACCCATGCGCCGTCATCCCATGCTGTGTTGCGGGTCTCCATTCGGTCGCGATTGCAGGGGCCATTGCCTTTGAGGACGTCGAAAAACTCATCCCAGTCGGGTTGGGCAAAATCGTAGCCGTCTTTATCGTCGTTCCATGCAAGCGTATCATCGGGCACGGTCAGGCCCAGATATTCGGCTTGGGGCACGATCTCGTTGACGAATTTCTGGCGCAACTCGTCATTGGAATTCATCTTGATTTTCCACGCCATATTTTGCTCGGAATGGACGGAATTGGCGTCTGAGGGACCGAACATCATCAGGGCCGGGAACCAGAAGCGATTAAGGGCGTCCTGAGCCATGTGCTTTTGCGCTGGCGTGCCGAAGGCCATCTTCATCATAATGTCAAAGCCCTGACGCTGGTGAAAGCTTTCTTCCTTGCAAATGCGCACCATGGCGCGGGCATAAGGGCCGTAGGAGGTGCGCTGGAGCGGCACCTGGTTCATGATCGCCGCGCCATCGACGAGCCAGCCAACCGCGCCCATATCGGCCCAGGTCAAAGTGGGATAGTTGAAGATCGAGGAGTATTTCATGCGGCCATCAAGCAGCATTTGCGTCAACTCATCGCGCGAGACGCCCAAGGTTTCGGCAGCGCCATAGAGGTAGAGGCCGTGGCCTGCCTCGTCTTGCACCTTGGCGAGCAGAATGGCTTTGCGCTCCAGCGTCGGGGCGCGGGTAATCCAGTTGCCTTCGGGGAGTTGGCCGACGATTTCCGAATGGGCGTGCTGGCCGATTTGGCGGATGAGGGTTTTGCGATAGCCTGCGGGCATCCAGTCCTTCGGCTCGATCTTCTCACCTGCATCTATGCGCTTTTGGAAGGCGGCAGCGGCGGCGCTGTCGTCCTTGGTCTCTTCTTTGATCATTTGTGCATACATGAACTGGATTTGCCTTGAGTTGGGATTTGATGCAAGGAATATGTTACAAAAAATGGAAAATATTGAAAATCAGTAACATGTCGCGAGGGGGCAAATCAAGCGGTGCCCCGCTGGCGCGGGGCGCGTTTTTGATTATGTCGCTACGCGCGACGGGCGGGATATTTGAAAACCAAAGAAGGGTGGTCAGGTTTTGGTGCGTTTATCGATCAGGCGGACGGCTTTGCCTTGGGAGCGGGGCACTGAACCGGGTTGCCCGGTTTGGACATGGGCGCTGATGCCGATCACGTCTTTGATGTGTTGGGCGAGCGCTTTGGAGTGTGAGGCGCGCTCTTCCTCACTGGCCACGTCTGGCATGGCCTCGGTCAGGATGGTCATGGCGTCCATGCGGCCTTCGGTGGTCAGTTCGATCTGGAAGTATGGGGCGAGGCCGTCGGTGCGCAGGACTTGTTCTTCGATTTGGGTCGGGAAGACGTTGACGCCGCGCAGGATGATCATGTCATCGGTGCGTCCAGTGACCTTTTCCATGCGGCGCATGGAGCGGGCGGTTCCGGGCAGCAGGCGGGTCAGATCACGGGTGCGGTAACGGATGATGGGCATGCCTTCTTTGGTCAGCGTCGTGAAGACCAGCTCGCCCATTTCGCCATCGGCGACCGGCGCGCCGGTATCGGGGTTGATGATTTCGGGATAGAAGTGATCTTCCCAGATGTGCAGCCCGTCTTTGGTTTCGACGCATTCATTGGCAACGCCGGGCCCCATAACTTCCGACAGGCCGTAGATATCGACGGCGTGCATGTCGAAGGCTTGTTCGACTTCCGAGCGCATGGCGTTGGTCCATGGCTCTGCGCCGAAAATGCCAACGTCGAGGGATGAGGCACGGGGGTCGAGGCCCATGGATTGGTATTGTTCGAGGATGTTGAGCATATACGACGGGGTGACCATGATCGTGGAGGGTTTGAAATCTTCGATCAGCGTGACCTGTCGTTCGGTCATGCCGCCTGAAACCGGGACGACGGTGCAGCCGAGGGTCTCTGCGCCATAATGCGCGCCCAGCCCGCCAGTGAAGAGGCCATAGCCATAGGCAATGTGGACCATGGAGCCGGGTTTGGTACCGCTGGCGCGCATTGAGCGGGCAACGAGATGCGCCCAGGTGTCCACATCGGTTTTGCTATAGCCGACGACGGTTGGTTTGCCGGTTGTGCCAGACGAGGCGTGGACGCGGGCGATTTTGTCTTTTGGTAGAGCGAACATGCCAAAGGGGTAGTTGTCGCGCAGATCGGATTTGACGGTGAAGGGGAATTTGGCGAGGTCTTTGAGCGAGGTCAAATCGTCCGGGTGAACGCCTGCGGCATCAAAGCTGCGCTTATAGTGCGGGACATTGGTATAGGCGTGGTTGAGGGACCATTTCAGGCGCTGAAGCTGGAGCGCTTCAATCTCGTCGCGGCTGGCAATCTCGATGGGATCGAGGGTTGCGCGGTCGGGCGTCAGGTCTTTCATGTTTCTTCCTCAAACACAGAGCCTTTGATGGCGCGGGATTGGCCGCGAAACTGGGCGATGGTCTCGCCATCCTGATTGGTAACGGCGACATCATATATGCCGCTGCGCCCGCGCAGCACAATCTCGCTGGCCTTGGCTGTAATCTTATCGCCGTTTTGGCCGGGGGCGAGATAGGAGATCGTGTTGAACTGGGCGACGGTGCGTTGGCCCCGGCTGTTGCAGGCATAGGCGAAGGCCGTGTCGGCGAGCGCGAATGTCACGCCGCCATGCAGCATGCCGTGGCCGTTACAATGATGATCTTGAACGGTGAGGGAGAGTGTCGACCTCCCCTCGCGCACATCGACCAGTTCCATGCCCATCCATTGCGCGGCTTGGTCCTTGGCCCACATGATGCGGGCGGCGCGTTGGGCAGGTGTCTCGCTTGTCTCACTCATTCTGGGGAGGCTTGCATGAAGCTTGGGCACGGTCAATAAACGATCGAGACGGCATAGAATTTTGAGGTTGGGAGCACGCCATGGGTCTTCAGAATGTGCAAAGCTACGCCTGCGGGGCTTGGGTTGATCCGGGGCGCGGGGCGCGGGAGATAGAGCATGCGGTGACCGGGCGCGTGATGGCGCGCGCGGGGAATGATGATCTCGATTTTGCCGGGATGATTGAATTTGCGCGTTCGCGTGGTGGTCCGGCGCTGCGGGCTTTGACATTCCATGATCGGGCGCGGATGCTCAAGGCGCTGGCGATCTATCTCAATGAGTACAAACAGGCGCTCTATGACGTCTCCTTTGCCACCGGCGCGACGCAATCGGATCATCTGATCGACGTGGATGGCGGGATTGGGACGATGTTTGTCTATGCGTCCAAGGGGCGGCGGGAGATGCCGGATGCGCATGTTCTGGTCGATGGCCCTGTGGAGCAATTGAGCCGCGAGGGGAGTTTTGTCGGGCAGCATGTCTACACGCCACTGCGCGGGGTGGCGGTGCATATCAATGCGTTCAACTTTCCGGTCTGGGGGATGTTGGAGAAGCTGGCGCCCAGCCTTTTGGCGGGGATGCCGGTGATTGTGAAGCCTGCGACGGTAAGCTGTTATGTCACAGAAGCCTGCGTGCGGTTGATGGAGCAATCGGGGGTGTTGCCGGAGGGGGCGTTGCAGCTTGTAACGGGCGGTATCGGGACGACACTGGATCTGATGGGGTGTCAGGATGTGGTGACTTTCACCGGGTCTGCGGAGACGGCTGCGAAATTGCGGAACAATCGCAATTTGATGGATAATGCAGTGCGGTTTACGGCAGAGCAGGACAGTTTGAATGCATCCGTATTGGGTGCGGATGCAGGTGTCGGCACGCCGGAATTTGATCTGTTCGTTAAGGAAGTGTGCCGTGAGATGACGGTAAAGGCGGGGCAGAAATGTACAGCGATCCGGCGGATCATTGCACCCGATAGGCTGGTTGAACCGGTGATTGAAGCGGTGTCGGCGCGGTTGTCTAAACTGGTGATTGGTGATCCGACGCGAGACGATGTGCGGATGGGGGCGCTGGTGTCGGCAGGACAGAAGGCGGATGTGTTGGAGAAGGCGGCGATACTTGGCTTGGAAGCGGAATGTGTGTTTGGGCAGGATGCGCCTGAGTTGATGGGCGATGATGTTGAGGGCGGGGCGTTTGTGGCGCCGATGCTTTATCATTGCGGTGATCCTGATGGGGCGGTGCGGGTGCATGATACGGAGGCCTTTGGGCCGGTTTCGACCATCATGGGATATCGCGATCTGGATCATGCGATTGAACTGCTGAACAAGGGCGGCGGCTCGCTCGTGGCGTCGGTGATAACGCGGGATGCGGAGGTGGCCCGGCAGATGACATTGGGGTCTGCGGCGTGGCATGGGCGGCTCTATTTCAATAATCGAGACAGTATGAGCGAGAGCACAGGGCACGGCGCGCCGATGCCGCATATGGTTCATGGTGGGCCGGGGCGCGCGGGGGGCGGCGAGGAACTTGGCGGTGTTCGGGGTGTGAAACACTTTATGCAGCGCACGGCTATTCAGGGATCACCGGATATTCTGACGGGTGTGACAGGGCGTTTTGTGCCCGGTTCGGCGCAGGCAGAGACTGAAAGCCATCCGTTTACGCGCCACTTTGATGATATGCATATCGGGCAGGTTTTGCGCACGCCTGCACGGCGTATCAGCCTTGAGGATATTGAGCATTTTGCGGACTTCACGGGCGATACGTTCTATGCGCATATGGATGCAGATGCGGCGGCGCGGAACCCGTTCTTTCCGGGGCGTGTGGCGCATGGGTATTTGCTGATCTCCTTTGCGGCCGGGCTTTTTGTAGAGCCGAACGAGGGGCCTGTGCTGGCGAATACGGGGCTTGATCGCTTGCAGTTCATGAAACCTGTCGAGGCGGGGGATAGCATTGCTGTGACACTGACGGTGATGCACAAGACGCCGCGCAATGAAGAGTATGGTGAGGTGCGCTGGCATGTATTGTTGCGCAATCAGGATGCGGAGGTTGTTGCGGAATACGAGCTTTTGACGATGGTGGCGTGTCGACAAGCTTAGCGGGGAGACGACCCTTACGGGTCGCCTCATTATTTTTTGAGATGCGCTACGCGCGCAGCGGGATATTTGT
>CAYRKW010000092.1:0-9397 GCA_964425135.1 uncultured Rhodobacterales bacterium | reverse complement strand
ACGCGCGCAGCGGGATATTTATCGAACCAAAGAAAGTGTCGGGGAATAAGGCGCTTTAGCCGGTCTTTTTCATCTTGAAGCCTTTGCCGATCATATCGGCGGGGCGTACGGGGTATTCGCCTGAAAAACACGCATCGCAATATTGTGGGGTCAGAACGTTGCGCCCGTCTGCTTCGCCGACAGCGCGGTAGAGGCCGTCGAGGGAGACGAATTTGAGGCTGGTCACGCCAAGGTGCAGTTTCATCTCTTTTTCGGTCATATTCGCAGCGAGAAGTTTTTCGCGCTCGGGCGTATCGACGCCGTAAAAGCAGGGCCATTGGGTTGGCGGGGAAGCGACGCGCAGGTGAATTTCACTTGCGCCCGCGTCGATGAACATTTCCTTGATTTTGCGCGATGTCGTGCCGCGCACCACGCTGTCATCGACGAGTACAATGCGTTTGCCTTTTACGAGGGCGCGGTTGACGTTGAGTTTGAGGCGCACGCCAAGCGAGCGGATTTGTTCGGTCGGCTCGATGAAGGTGCGGCCCACATATTGGTTGCGGGTGATGCCCATGGCGTAGGGGATGCCGCTTTCCTGACTGTAGCCGATGGCTGCGGGTATGCCGCCGTCGGGGACGGGGCAGACAAGATCGGCCTCAACGGGCGCTTCGCGGGCCAGCTCGACACCGATTTGGCGGCGGGATGTGTAGACCGATTGTCCGTCGATGACGCTGTCGGGGCGGGAGAAATAGACGTGCTCGAATATGCAAAAGCGTGCTGGCGAGGGTGGGAAGGGATTGTAGCTTTCGATGCCGTCGCTGGTGATGACGACCATCTCGCCGGGCGCAACATCGCGCATGTAGTCGGCGCCGATGATGTCCAGAGCGCAGGTTTCCGAGCTGAGCACAAAGCCCTCGCCAAGCTTGCCGATCACCAAGGGACGCACGCCCAATGGGTCGCGCACGCCGATGAGTTTGGAGCGGGTCATTGCGACAATGGAAAACGCGCCCTGAACCTGTCCAAGCGCGTCTTTGATTTTATCGGGGATGTTCTGGCTGATCGAGCGGGCCATCAGATGGATGATGCATTCGCTGTCCGACGATGACTGGAAAATCGATCCGTTGTTGATCAATTGCTCTTTGAGCGCTTCGGCGTTGGTCAGATTGCCGTTATGGGCGATGGCCGCGCCGCCGATGGCAAATTCGCCAAAAAACGGCTGCACATCGCGGATGGCGGTTTGCCCTTTGGAGCCAGCCGTGGAGTAGCGCACATGGCCGATCGAGAGCTTGCCGGGCAGGGTTTCCATGAGCGAGGATTTGGTGAAATTATCGCGCACATAGCCAAAGCGGCGGGCGGAGTTGAAGCCTTGGGTTTCATCAAAAGAGACGATGCCGCCGGCTTCCTGTCCGCGGTGCTGGAGGGCATGCAGGCCAAGGGTTACGAAATTTGCCGCATCGGCGACGCCGATAATCCCAAAAATCCCGCATTCTTCGTGCAGTTTGTCGTCATCAAACGGATGGGCGGGCAACTGCTTTGCGCGGGTTTGGGACATGGGCCGACGATCCTCCGGAAGTCTTGGGAGTGTATTTAGGACAGAGTGTCTCAATTGTCACCCGCCCAGATATGAATAGCTGTGGATAACAGGGGTAAATTCGCAGCGCGGGTGCGAAACCTGTCCGCCGCGCGCTCGATTGGAGGCGATTGTGCGTTTAACCTTCGGGGCATCGATGCGACGCCTCTTGGCAATTGCTGTTGTTTTGGGCAAGAGTTGCCCGGGAACGGAGTGAATACGTAAATGCCGATGAACTTGCCGAACATTCTCACGATTTTGCGGTTGCTGGCAGCACCGGTTGTGGCCTTTGCTTTCGTGTTGTTTTCATCGCCGACGGCGGATTATCTGGCGTTTGTGCTGTTTGTCTGTGCCGCGATCACGGATTTTTTCGACGGGTATCTGGCGCGAAGGTGGGGGCAGGTGAGTGCCTTTGGGCGGATGCTCGACCCGATTGCCGACAAAGTGATGGTGGTGATTGCACTCGCGCTTTTGGTGGGGCTTTGGCAGGGGTCGGTCTGGATTGTGATCCCTGCGACCTTGATCCTGTTTCGCGAGGTGTTTGTCTCGGGGCTGCGGGAGTTTTTGGGGGCGGATAAGGACAAGTTGGCGGTGACGGGGCTGGCCAAGTGGAAGACGACTGCGCAGATGTTTGCGATTGGCACGCTCTTTCTGGCGGGGGTGTTTCAGGACCAGCTCAGGGCGCTTTACTATCAAATGCCGCCCAGCACCTATGAGGCGATTTTGGAGGGTGAGGCGCTTGATCAGTTTGGATTGCTGCGAACCCATATACTGGCGACCTGGTCGGCGGGGGCGGGGATAACGCTTTTGTGGATTGCGGCGGCGCTAACGCTTTTGACGGGGATTGATTATTTCACCAAATCGCTGCCGTATCTGAAGGATGATCCGCAATGAAGCTGGTGTATTTTGCCTGGGTGCGCGAACGGATCGGGGTGCCGCAGGAGGCCTATGATGGGGCGGCACGCGATGTTTCAGGGTTGCTGGCGGAGTTGACGACGCGCGATGCGCGCTATGCGGCGGCCTTTTCGGATATGAGTGCGGTTCGGGTAGCGGTTAATCAGGAGCTGACGGATCTGGATGCTGCAATCGGGCCTGGAGATGAAGTCGCGTTCTTCCCGCCGATGACGGGGGGCTGATGCGGATTGTCGTTCAGGCGTGCGATTTCGATGCGGGCGCGCTGCTTGAGGCTATGCGCGATGGGCGCAGAGATATTGGCGCGCTCGTGAGTTTTACCGGGATTGTGCGCGATACGGCGGGTGATCTTCTGGATATGACGCTGGAGCATTATCCGGGGATGACCGAGACGGCGCTGGAGGAGATTGCGGCGCGTGCGATGGAGACTTTTGGGCTGTTGGATGCGTTGATTGTGCATCGGTTTGGGACGATGAAACCGGGGGAGCAGATCATGATGGTTGCGGCCAGCGCGCCGCATCGTCAAGCGGCGTTTGATGGCGCGAATTACATGATGGATTTTCTCAAATCGCGTGCGCCGTTTTGGAAGTCGGAGCGGCGGGTGGATGGCGCGAGGTGGGTTGCGGCCTGGGATGATGATGAGATTGCGGGGGATCGCTGGTGGGCGGGGTCTTGAGGCCTGCCCTGCGGGGTGGCCCTGGGGGGCCACACGACATATCGTTTTGCGTGCCGCAAAACCATTTTTGAGTATTTGGGGAAAGGCGAAAACCGGGGTACTGCGCGCGATTTGGGTTAGCCTTTGGAGGCCTCTAATGTGGCGCGCAGGTCTTCGGCTTCGCGGCGGGCATCGCCCAGGCCGTCCATTGCGGCGCGCAGTTCGGCTTCGGTTTGACCAAGTTTGTTGCGCAATTCGCTGATGGCGCTGTCGCGCTCTGCAAAGGCGGCGTCGCGGGCTTCTTCTGCATCGTGAAGGCGGGCTGCCAGCTCGTTTGATCCGGCAGGGTGGCTGCCCGCGTTGGTGAGGCGGACGAAGAACCACCGCAGGGTCCAGCCGATGAGCACGGCGAGCAGGATCGAGCCTGCGATCAGAAGTGTCAGTTCAGTTCTGTTCATTGTCAGATCCTTGCTCTTCGGCCTCTGGCTTTGTGTCCTGCTCGGATGTGTTCGTATCGTCTTCGCCGCTTTCGTCGTCGCCTGTTTCGCCATCGACTGGGCCGTTGCCGTCGTCGATCAGTTTGAACGCGATGCGGCGGTTTTTGGCGCGGCCTTCTTCGGTTTCATTGGGGGCGATCGGTTCTGCCTCGCCATAGCCGCGCGCATCGATCATATCGCCAAGGACCTGGCGCTCCAGCAGGGCGTTGCGCACGGCTTCGGCGCGGGACTGACTGAGTTCCTTGTTCATAATCTCACGGCCCTGGCTGTCGGTGTGGCCACCGACTTCAAACCGTGCGCGGATGCAGGAGTTGATGATGGAGGCGATTTTGTCGAGCAAAAGCTCGCTTTCGCCGCTGATGTCGGCGGAGTTGGGCGCGAAGACGACTTGATTGTCGCGCATGATGTCGCCGAGTTGCTTTTCGCACATGCGGGCGTCCGGTGCGGCTTCGAAGGCTTTGAGCTCTTCGTCATATTCGACATTTGCCTGAATATTTTCAGGCGAGAAGCTGACGGCGAGCGCAGTTGTGCTTTGGGCAAGCGCGTTTTCTTCGATCGTGATGCCTTCGAGCGCGATTTGCTCGCCGCGCAGATCAGCCTTGCCTTGATAAAGGTGCGAGAGTGCCTCTAGGGACGCCAAAACGCGCTGGGTCCAACCCAATTGCACATCGTCGGACACCTCAAGTGCTGCGCTGATCTTGGAATTGCCAAAGAGCGCGGCAGCATAGTTTTGGACCGCATCGCGGGCGGTTTCATTGCGCAGTGCGCCGGTTATGCTGACCCCGTCATCAGGATCGAGCGTTGCGGTAAAGGTGATCTCGCCGTCGTTTGTGGGCGCAGACAAATTCGTGCTGGGCGGCAGGCGGGCGGTAAGTGAGAAAAGCTCGGGCAAGGCACTGCGCAGGGTTTCCATCTGCGCATCAAAGGAGGTTTGGTCGGCGTCTTGCGGGCCGATAATCTCGATATCCGCATCCGCAATGGAAAGCGAGCCTGAGCCGACGCGTTGGATTGCGGTGATTGATTGCACAATCGCATCGATCCAGCGCGGGGAGGGCGCACCAAGTGCGATGTCGCATTCGACGTTTTTCATTGTCTCGCCAAATCTTTCGCTCAGCGTTTCGAGAGCGACGGGGGTGTTCAGATCGCAGGCGGTGATCTGGAGGGTGTCCGCGCCGGAGATTTGAGCGCTGAACAGGAAGGGGCTTTTGACCGCCTTGGGCGCGGAGAGCGAGATGGTCAGATCCGTGCCTTGCGGTGCGTCTTCGCGCAAGCTGGCTTCAAAGTCTTCCATGTCAGACGGGTCGTTGAGGAAGGCTTCGATCTCGATCCTGCCCGGCTCTATCAACACTGCGCCGCGTTCGATATCGTCGATATAGTCGAGCGCAAAGGCAAGGGCGGGGCGCCAGCCTTCGGGCGGCTCGTACTCAAGCGCTTCGAGGAGATCGGTCAGGGTGCCTTCGGCGTGCAACGGCGCGATGGTTTTGAGAATATCAAGACGACCTTCGCGGTCGGGCATGAGGCCGATGAGGGAGATATTCGCCGCGTTGCGCAGGATTTTGAGCGAAAATTCCGGAATTTGATCGGTATGGAGCGAGACGACATCGGTGGTGTCATCGATGCGGGCGGTGTCGACGATCTGGCCCGTGACTTCGAGTGCCTGAAAGCGGCTGCTTTCACTAGGGGCGTTGCCTGACAGGCGCACAATCAGGCCGTCGGCGCGGACCTCGACCCATTCCTGTCCGGCAGCGCGCAGGGACGTTTGAACATCAAGGATGGTTGTGCGTTCGAGCGTATCGACCGCGCGCGTTGCAACGAGCCAGCTGACGGCGGAGGCTCCGGCTGCAACGATTACCAGAAATATCAAAGCTTTGGCAGACACCGCACCCAACAATCCTTGTTTGGAAGCCGTTCTCTAGCGCCGCTCACGGCGGTGTTCAAGCCAAGACAAGCGGGATTATCGCGAAGAAGAGGACTGGCAGCAAGCCTGCGTTGCGATTGCTGCGAAACAGGCGCAGGCAGATATCGGCATCATCAATGTCCAACTGGCGCATTTGCCATGTCATATGCGCACCGAACGCCCAGGGCGCGATGAGCGCGGCCAAAAGTTGTACGCGGTCTTGCAAGGGGGCGAGCGCGAGGATGATGGCAACGGTCATCAAAAGGACGCAGGCGATTTGGAAGGCCAGCAAAAACCGCGGGGTCTGATCGCCAAAGAGCCGCGCGGTGGAGCGCACGCCGATCAGCGCGTCGTCATCTTTGTCCTGATGGGCGTAGATGGTGTCATAAAAGAGGGTCCATGCGATACCGGACAGATAGAGCAGGACGGGTGCGGCAGCGAGCCCTCCGGTGACTGCTGCCCATCCAAGAAGGCAGCCCCAGTTGAAGGCAATGCCCAGAAACACTTGCGGCCACCATGTGAAGCGTTTGGCGAACGGGTAGATCACCACCGGCAGGAGCGCGAGCATGCCCAGCCAGATGGTAAAGCTGTTGAAGGACAGAAGGATGCAAAAGGCCAGCAAAGTTTGCAGGACCAGCCACATCATCGCTTGCGAGACCGTGACCTGACCGCTGGGCAGCGGGCGTGATTTGGTGCGCGCAACCTGCGCGTCTATTTCGCGGTCGGTGATATCGTTCCAAGTGCAGCCTGCGCCGCGCATCAGGAAGGCGCCTGCTGCGCACAGGAGCGCGATGGAGACCTCACGCATCGTCCAGCCGGTGCCGCGTGCAGCCACGGCAAGCGCAATCCCCCACCAGCAGGGGATCAGCAGAAGCCAGGTGCCGGCGGGCCGGTCCGCGCGGCTGAGGCGCAGAAAGGGGCGGGATGCGCGTGGGGCGTATTTATCAACCCAGTTTTCGTCGGTTGCGTCGGCGACCCTTCCATCATCGGGCAAATCCGTCATATACACCTACTCGTCATCTTCACTGCCACCCCAAAGGGCGGATTATCTCTATGAACGGCCGTCACGACTACGCACGACACAGGCTCTTTGTGGACGCTCCTTTGGGGTCTGGTCAAGATGTGGTCTTGGACAAAGCCGCAGCGCACCACCTTTTTACAGTATTGCGGCGATCTGAGGGCGATGCGCTTTTGCTGTTCAACGGGCGCGACGGTGAGTGGGCGGCGCGCATCACATCGGTGGGCAAGCGCGAGGGTGTGGTGCGCGTGGAGATGCAAACGCGCGCGCAAAAGGCCGAGCCGGATCTTTGGCTCTTGTTTGCGCCGCTCAAGAAAAACCGAACTGATTTTGTGGTGGAAAAAGCGGTGGAGCTGGGGGTGTCGAAGCTGGTGCCTGTGTTCACCGAGTATACGAACGCCACGCGGCTCAACGATGCGCGGTTGCGTGCGCAGGTGATCGATGCGGCGTCACAATGTGAACGCATATCCGTGCCAGATGTGGCAAAGGCGCAGAAATTAGACACCGTGCTGCGCGTATGGCCGAAGGACCGTCCGTTGATTTTTGCCAATGAACATATTGCCGGAGAGGGCTCTGCGCTGGAGAGATTGCGGTCTGTCGGCGGACCTGCGGCAGTGCTGGTGGGACCAGAAGGCGGGTTTTCATCGGGCGAAGTTACAAAACTCCGCCAGATGCGCGGTTGCGTCGAAATTTCGCTTGGGCCCCGCATCCTGCGAGCCGATACAGCTTGCGTTGCTGCATTATCGCTTTGGCAGGCGATTTCGGGGGACTGGACATGAGTTTCATCAGGCCATCGCTTGCAAAAGTGCTCCATATCTACAGTGAAGCGATCATATTTGGCATGCTCGCGCTGGGAACGCTGGTTACCGTGCTGGTGCTGGCCCCTGAATCAAACTGGATTTTGATCACGGCGGTCGCGCTTTTCGGCCTGACCTTTGCCATAGCTGCGGTAAATGCGTTTTTGCGTGCGCGGATTGCAGGGGATGGCAATGCGCAGGGCGTGGTGATCATTGACGAGCATCGGATCGGGTATTTCGCGCCGGAAAATGGCGGCTTTGTCGAGTTGTCGCAGGTGACCCGTATCGAGTTGATCAACAAGGAATGGCGCGTCCATCACCTGAGCGGTGCGCCGGTGCATATTCCCATCAACGCGCCCAAAGCGGTGGATCTGGTGGATGTATTCTCGACCTTGCCGGGGATTTCGCTGTTGACCTTGCATGCCGCTATGACATCGGATGCTGAGACGCCCGAATTGGTCTGGGCGCGTCCCAATTAAAGCCTTTCCAGTTTTCATACTTGCACGCTAATCGCTTTTCGCGTTCGTGCAAAGCGAGAGGCGGCAAACACGGGATTTAATGTAAACCGGAGACGCTATAGTCGGATTTTCTTCAACCGCTTGCCTCTTTGAGGGCGCGGGTCTAACGGTAGGCCTCATCACTGACGCGCTTGCACAAGAGGCCCCGTTTTATGTCGATACCACAACAAGGCGGTGGGCCGATTGAGCATCATGACCAGCTTGCTGAGTATCTTGCAGACGGGTGCAAGCCCGAAGGGGATTGGCGCATTGGCACCGAGCACGAGAAATTCGGCTATTGTCTGGAGAGCCATAAGCCGCTGCCCTATGACGGTCCGCGCTCGATCCATGCGATGCTCACCGGGCTTCGCGATCGCTTTGGTTGGAGCGCTGTGGAAGAGGCGGGCAATATCATCGGGCTGGAGAAGGATGGCGCGAATGTCAGCCTGGAGCCGGGCGGGCAGTTGGAATTGTCAGGCGCGCCTTTGGAGACGATCCATCAGACCTGCGATGAAGTGAACAGCCATCTGGTCGAGGTCAAGACGATCGCAGATGAGATTAGCGCCGGGTTCATCGGGCTGGGGGCCGCGCCGGAATGGCGCCATGATGAGATGCCGATGATGCCCAAGGGGCGCTACCGGCTGATGACCGATTATATGGGGCGCGTGGGTACGACCGGGACGATGATGATGTATCGAACCTGTACGGTGCAGGTGAACCTCGATTTCGGCTCCGAGGCGGATATGGTCAAGAAGTTCCGGGTGGCGCTGGCTTTGCAACCGGTGGCGACCGCGCTTTTTGCCTGCTCGCCGTTCTTTGACAGCAAGGTCAATGGCCATCAATCCTGGCGCAGCCGTATCTGGCAAACGCTCGATGATGACCGCACAGGCATGCTGCCCTTTGTCTTTGAGGACGTCATGGGGTTTGAGCGCTACGTGCAATACGCGCTCGATGTGCCGATGTATTTTGTTTATCGCAATGGTGAATATATCAACGCGCTTGGCATGAGCTTTCGCGATTTCCTCAAGGGCGATTTGCCTGCGCTTCCGGGCGAGAAACCGACGCTGAGCGATTGGGCAGATCATCTCACCACGATCTTCCCGGAAGCGCGGATCAAGAAATTCATGGAAATGCGCGGCGCGGATGGCGGTCCATGGCGGCGCTTGTGCGCCTTGCCTGCGTTTTGGGTCGGGCTGATGTATGATGCAACCGCGCTCGATGCGGCGTGGGACATCTGCAAGGATTGGCGCGCTGAGGAACGCGAGCAGCTGCGGCGCGATGCAGCACAATTCGGGCTGGATGCCGAGATCCGCGGTCGCAAAATGCGCGACCTGGCGGCAGATGTGCTGAACATCTCACAAGCCGGATTGGCTGCGCGCGGACGCACGGGTGCGGATGGGCTGATCCCCGACGAGACGCATTTCCTCAACGCGCTGCAAGAAATCGTCGCCAACGGCCAAAGTCCGGCGCAAGAATTGCTCGACAAATACGAACGCGACTGGGGCGGCGATTTGAGCCGCATCTACAGCGAATATTCTTATTAACATCCACCCAAATTTTCGCATTTTAAAAATA
>CAYRKW010000091.1:0-9426 GCA_964425135.1 uncultured Rhodobacterales bacterium | reverse complement strand
GCGTATAATCGTCACAGGAGATGACAGATATCGCGAGCTTACTGGTTTTGACGGGGTGGACATACGGAAATGCCTAGCGCGCCGTCCAACAAATCTGACCCATTCTGACAAGCCATTAAAGCGTTTCCAGTTTTCATAGGTGAACGCTTATCGCTTTTCGCGTTCGAGCAAAGCGAGAGGCAGCGAACAAGGGATTCAATGCAAACTGGAAACGCTATAGCGTCGCTGACCAAGCCGCGGCGCGGGCGGGTAGCCGGGTTTACCTGCTCGTGACGGGGCGCAGGGTCAGGGGCGCTCATGGCCAGCCCGGACGCGCAGAATTGGATCAGATTTGTTGGTCGGAGGCTCTAACGCAACTTTGGCGGCTTGCTCGGATCACTGCCGGGGATTGCCGGTTGAAGCTGCACGCGCGGCTCAGGCAAGGCGATTGAAAGCGCAACTTTGTGCAATCGCGTCAGCAATGCGTCCTGTGGATCGAACACAACAACGGCATTTTCGATCCCCTCCAGCATTGCCAAACTCTGGGCAAGCTGTCGTGTGATGCCTGCGTGCAAAGATGGATTTGCATTCTCAAACACGAACAGAGACGCGCGCGCATTTGCCTCGTCAATCCCTGTTGCGCAGTGCACGACCTGCGCCGCGCCCTCCAGCGTGGCGAAAAATGTATCAAGCGCGGCCAAAGTCTTTTCGGAAAACTGCGCAGGCTCAATTGACACAATGCGCGACATATCGACCGAGATACTGGTCTCAAATCCCGTCACCCACTCAATCGCTTCGGGCGGGATCAGCATCGCTGTATCGGCCACGCCAAGGTTCAATCCAATCCCCGTTTGCGCACCGATCAATCCCCGCGCAAGAGCGCGCCCGGACATAACCGCGCGCGACTGACCTGCCTCAAAGAACGCCGCCAAGCGCGCCTCGCTGTCGAAGGCCAAGGCGTAGTGCAGCCCGTCGCTTTCAATCAAAAGCGGCGCGTTGTCCGATCCCTCTTCTAGCGGCACGAACACTTCGCTCAGGGCGAGCTTGGTATAATAGGCCCGCCGCAATTGCGTATCATCCGGCGCGGCCTGCATTTGTTCAAAGGCCCGATCCAGCGCGGTCACACCAACAACTCCTTCACGCGCGCTCTCAAGCGCGGGACAACATCCGTTTCGAACCACGGATTGCGTTTGAGCCATCCGGTGTTGCGCCAGGATGGATGTGGGAGCGGCAGCATGTCCGGCATGTAGCGCTCCCAATCCGCCACATAATCCGCGACCTTCCGGCGTTCCTTCGTGTGCCACGCCTGTGCATAACCGCCAATCAGGAGGGTCAGCGACACTTGCGGCATCACTGCCAGCGCTTTCTCGCGCCAGGTTGTCGCGCAAATGGGTGGCGGCGGCAGATCAGAGCCTTTGCGATACCCCGGAAAGCAAAACGCCATAGGAAGCACCGCGATTTGCACGCGGTCGTAGAAAACCTCCCGGTCAATCCCCATCCAATCGCGCAACCGGTCGCCGCTGGGATCATCAAAGGGAATACCGGAGGCATGTACCCGCGCGCCGGGCGCTTGGCCACAAATCAGGATTTTCGCGGTATCCGAGAGCCACGGCACAGGGCGCGGTGCATGCGCCGTTTCAGTATTTGCGAACCTTTGGGCGCAAATTGTGCAGGCTAAGATGTCTTGGGTCAGGGAGGTCAGGGCGTTCATAGCGGTGCAAACTGACGAAGGTGGGATATGAAGGCAAGGCTTGACATTATTTCGATAATGGTAGAAATATCGAATTATGAAACATCAGGTCCTGACAGATTTATCGATTGAAGACGCCGCCCAAGCCTTCGCCGCCCTTGGCTCGGAGCAGCGCATTCAGGTCTTGCGCTGCCTTGTGCGTGCCGGCCCCGACGGTCTTGCGATGGGCGAGTTGGCGAGCCGCACCGGCATTGGTGCCTCCACGCTGACGCATCATTTGCGCTTCCTGACGCAATCCAAGCTCGTGCGCCAGACCAAAAAGGGGCGCTCGATCATCTCATCGGCGGCCTCCTTCGACACTGTTGAGGTGCTTGCCTCGTTTCTCCTGTCTCAATGCTGCGCGGATGCACCAAGCGCCGCGCACACCAATTCCAAGAGCGCATTATGAGTGAAATCTCCCAGCCCACACCATCCGCGCACCCATGGCACAAACTCGACAAAGCCTGGCTCGCCTCTGCGGTCATCCTCGCGCTCGTCGCCGTGTTCATGCGCGATCAATTTGTGGGCGTCGTCGGCGACGCCGCACGATCCATTCTCAGCACAGCCCCCTTCATCATCTTCGCGGTTTGCGCAGTGGCCTGGCTCAAAGCCACCGACGCAGAACACCTGATCGCCCGCGCTTTCAAAGGCTCGCAAACGCGCATGATCCTCCTCGCAGCCCTGGCAGGCGGGCTCTCGCCGTTTTGCTCGTGCGAGGTCATTCCCTTCATCGCAGCCATGCTCGCGCTGGGCGTGCCCTTGTCAGCAGTCATGGCGTTCTGGTTGTCCTCACCGCTGATGGACCCGGCCATGTTCACAATCACCGCCTCCGCGCTCGGCCTTGAATTTGCACTCGCCAAAACCGTCGCTGCTGTGGGCCTGGGCATGTTCGGCGGGTTTGGCGTCAAGGCTCTTGGTGGCTCTGGCATCTTCGCGGACCCGCTCAAGGCCAACCGCGCCACCTCTGGATGCTGCGGTGTGCAAGCGCCGTTCTCGGGCGATCCGGTCTGGCAGTTCTGGAAGCACGATGACCGTCGTGCTCTTTTCGGGCGCGAGGCGCTCAGCAACGGTCTGTTTTTGCTCAAATGGCTCACACTTGCCTATCTGCTCGAAGCGATCATGATCCGCACCGTTCCTGCCGAACTCGTGGCCGGCTATTTGGGCAGTGACGGCCTGCAACCGATATTTCTGGGCGCAGTGCTGGGCGGGCCTGCCTATCTGAACGGCTATGCCGCCGTCCCACTTGTGGCCGGTCTGATGGAGCAGGGGATGAGCGCAGGCGCCGCCCTGTCGTTCATGATCGCAGGCGGTGTCAGCAGTATCCCGGCTGCCATGGCTGTCTACGCGCTTGTAAAGACACGGGTTTTCGCAACCTACCTTGGCTTTGCATTGATCGGAAGCATACTGTCCGGCCTGATCTGGTCCGTCATCGCCTGATCCGAAAACAGCCTGTTGCCAGCCCACAGACCTTGCCCTAAGTATCGAAAGAAAAACGCATCGGAGGACTGGGATGTATCGCGTTTGGGGCTTTGTTGCCGAGTACTCGCTTTTGCTGATTGCAGGCGCGCTCATTGCGTTGGGTTGGGCCAATATTGACCCCGACAGCTACAAGAAGTTTCACGATATTGTCCTGATTGATCCCTTTTTCATCGGTCATGCCCACGCCGATGCAGATGGCCATATCCACCGCACGCTGACGCTGCATTTTCTGGTGAATGACGTGCTTATGGCGCTCTTTTTTGCTGTTGCTGGTAAGGAAGTTTGGGAAGCGATTATCCTCAAGAACGGCAGCCTGCGCGGCCGCAAGGCGATGACGCCGCTCTTTGGCACCGCGGGCGGAATGCTGGGTCCGATTGCGATCTATCTGGGGCTTGCGTGGCTCTGGGGGCCGAACATCTATGAGACGACCCTGCGCGGTTGGGCGATCCCCACCGCAACCGACATCGCGTTTTCGTATCTCATTGGCCGGATCGTCTTTGGCGCGGGCCATCCTGCTGTGCGCTTCCTGCTCCTCTTGGCTATTGCCGATGACGCAGCAGGGCTGATTATTCTGGCGATTGCCTATCCAACAGGCGAGTTGGCCTTGCAATGGTTGCTTCTCTCGGTCGCTGCATCCGTGATCGCCTTTGTGTTCTTCAACTACCTGCCGCGCCGCAAGGATCGCGGAAATCAGGACAGGCCCTATTCAACCGCTGTGCGCAAACGCTTTGGCGGCTGGCCCTACGTCATCGCCGGGTGTATCTCCTGGTACGGCTTCCAGCAAAGCGGGCTGCACCCGTCGCTGGGCCTTTTGCCGATCATTCCCGCAATCCCGCATGCTGATCGCGCCTTCGGGATCTTCTCCGAGGCCGAAAAATACCTCACCGACATGCTCAATGTGCTGGAGCATGCCTTGAAATATCCAGTACAGATCGTCCTCTTTTTCTTCGGCCTGTTGAACGCTGGTGTGCAGTTTTCGTCCATCGGACCAGCGACATGGCTGGTGCTGGCAGGTTTGATCATCGGCAAACCGCTCGGCATCCTGCTCTTTGGCTGGTTCGCGGCCTATCCGCTCAAACTTGGACTGCCCGCTGGTATGAAAACCTCCGATCTCTTCGTGCTCGGTAACGTCGCCGCCATCGGCTTTACCGTCTCGCTCTTCTTTGCGGGCGCGGCCTTTGAAAGCGGACCTGTTCAGGAAGCTGCGAAAATGGGCGCTCTGTTCAGTTTCTTTGCCGCGGCGCTGTCGATCATAGCCGGCAAACTGCTCAAGGTGGAGAAACAGGAAAGCTGACGCTTTTCCAAAGTTCCGCAAAAATGACATAATCGGGATGTAAAACCCATGCTATGCGCGAGAGTTAACCTATACTTTCGCTTTGTGCGATAAACGAGCCGGGCAGAAGCAAGGGACAGGCGCGATAAAACTGCGCCACTGAAATCACTGATGATCGAGTTTCGAAATGTCAGCAAGTCGTTTTGGACAGGCACCCAACGCAAGGTCATTCTTGATCAGGCGAGCTTTCGCATTGAAATCGGCAAGTCCATGGGCATCCTCGCGCCCAATGGCACAGGCAAAACCACCATCATCAATATGATGGCCGGGCTGGAGAAACCCGATGAGGGCGAGATTTTGCGCAGCGCGCGCATCTCTTTCCCTTTGGGCTTCATGGGCGGGGTGAGTGGCTCGCATTCTGCCGCAGAAAACGCACGCTACATCGCCCGTCTTTACGGTATGGACCCCGATTATGTCGAGGCATTCTGCCGCTATCTGGTCGATATCAAAGAATATTTCGAGATGCCGGTGGCGACCTATTCGTCCGGCATGAAAGCGCGCTTCACCTTCGCGCTCCTGCTTGCACTCGATTTCGACATCTACCTCATCGACGAAGGCATGCCCGGTACCACAGACGCCGAGTTCAACCGCAAGGCCGGAACAATCCTGCACGAACGTCTTGCGCGCTCAACCGTGGTGATTGTCTCGCATTCTGCGCAGATTTTGGAAAGATTCTGTTCCTCCGCAGCGGTCCTGATGGACGGGCGGTTGCGCATGTTCGACAGCTTACAGGACGCAAAGGCGCTTTATGACTATGCCGCCTAAGCCCAAGACAGCGCGCGTGCGCAAAATCAGCGATGTCGCGCTCGATGTGCCGCAGGATAGCACCGCGGAACAATCTCAAAACGTCGAAAAGCTGACCCCGCGCGATCTGCGCCGTGCGCGCCGGAAAGCGCGTCGTTTGGGCATTCCGGCTGCCGATGATTACGAAGCAGCACGCCTGTTGCAAGAACGCGGCATTGATCTTGATGCGCGCGAGTCGGTTCTGGATATTGTGCCGGGCCAGAATGCCGGGCGGGGGCCGGAGACGGGCGAGGATACGGTACAACTGCCTGCCGAGATGATGAATGCTGCCGTCATCGCCAAACGCGATGGCATGCCCCCCGCGATCATCGATGAAAACGCGCGCGCCAAGGAAATTGCCAAGATCCAGCGCCAATTGGTCAAACGCCGCCGCAGACGGCTTGCCTATCTCTTCGCCAAACTCGCGTTTTTTGTGATCCTGCCGACGGTTCTGGTAGGGAACTACTACTACAATGACGCCACCCCGATGTTTGAGACGTCTTCGGAGTTCGTCATTCAAAAATCTGAAGGGGCAGGCGGTAGTGGCGGCATTGGCGGTCTCTTTTCCGGGACAGGCTTTGCCACAAGTCAGGATTCCATCGCCGTTCAGGGCTATCTGACGTCGCTGGAGGCGATGAAACAGCTGGATGCCGACCATCAGTTTATCGCGCATTTCCAGCAGGACTGGATCGACGATATTCAGCGCCTGCCTGCCGAGGCCACCTTGGCAGATGCCTATAAAGTCTACGAAAAACGCGTCAAAGTCGGCTTTGATCCCACCGAAGGCATCATTCGCATGCAGGTCAATGCAGCCAGCCCTGAAACTGCCGTGACCTTCGCAAACGCGCTCATCTCATACGCAGAAGCGCGCATCGACAACCTCTCGTCGCGTGTGCGGTCCGATCAGATGGCCGGCGCAATGGCGAGTTTCGAAGAAGCCGATCGCGAGATGATCGCGGCGCAGCAGCGCGTGCTCGAGCTTCAGCAGGTCAGGGGGGTTCTGTCGGCCGAAGTGGAAATATCCGCGCAGATGTCGATCATCAATTCGCTGGAGCTTGAACGCGAGTCCAAGCAGCTTGATCTGGCGGAGATCAACGCCAACGCCCGCCCCAATCAGGCGCGTGCCGCTGTGCTAGAGGCCGATATCGCCCGATTGAACAGTCGCATTGATGAATTGCGCGGCGCCTTGACGAATAACTCCGAAAACAGCGCATCGTTGGCGCGTATCTCAGGCGAGTTGACCGTAGCGGAAGCAGATTTGGCCAATCGCCAGCTGATGCTGCAATCCTCGCTCCAGCAGCTCGAAACCGCCCGGATCGAGGCCAATCGCCAGGTGCGCTACCTCTCGCTCGGCGTCTCCCCTGTGGAGCCGGATGTCGCTGCATACCCGCGAAAGTTTGAGAACACTGTGCTCGCCTTTGTGATCTTCCTGTCGCTCTATATTCTCGTCTCGCTCACCGTCTCCATCCTGCGCGAACAGGTTAGCGTCTGATTATAAGCGTTTCCTGTTTTCATAGCAGCACGTGTATCGCTTTTCGCCTTCGAGCAAAGCCAGAGGCAGCGAACAAGGGCGTCAATGTAAACTGGAAACGCTACAATACGCCCCGCTGCGTTTCCGGCTTTAGGCTCGCGCGCCGCTCTGCTATCGCTGCGCGTGTCACGATTAGCCGCAATCACGAGGTCGTTCAGATGACAGTCGAAGTTGGATCCGTCACATTCGGGCAAGAGTTGCCGTTGGTCGTCATTGCTGGCCCGTGCCAGCTTGAATCCCGCGATCATGCATTCAAAATCGCTGAAACCATGCAAGCCGCCTGCGCCAAGGCTGGGGCAGGCTATGTGTTCAAGGCCTCCTACGACAAAGCCAACCGCACCTCGCTGTCGGGCAAACGCGGCCCCGGCATCGACGCAGGCCTGCGCATTCTCGACGATGTGCGATCAAAGCTTGGTTGCCCTGTGCTCACGGATATCCACGGCGCCGATCAGTGCGAACCTGCCGCCCAAGCCGCAGATATCCTGCAAATCCCGGCCTTCTTGTGTCGTCAAACCGACCTTCTGCTCGCAGCAGGGGAGACAGGGGCCTGCATCAACATCAAGAAGGGCCAGTTCCTCGCCCCATGGGACATGCCCAATGTCGCAGCAAAAGTCGCCTCTACCGGTAACGAGCGCATCCTTCTGACCGAGCGCGGCGCAAGTTTTGGCTACAACGCTCTGGTCGCCGACATGCGCGCACTCCCGACCATGGCCGCAACGGGATACCCGGTTGTGATGGACGCAACCCACTCTGTTCAGCAGCCCGGCGGTCAGGGAAACGCCTCCGGCGGGCAACGCGAGTTCGCACCCGTCATGGCCCGGGCGGCGGTGGCAATCGGTGTATCGGCGGTCTTCATCGAAACCCACGAAGACCCCGACAACGCCCCCTCCGACGGCCCCAACATGATCCCGCTCGATCAAATGAGCGGCTTGGTCAAAACCCTGATGGATCTGGATGCCATCGCCAAAGCCGACCCCTTGCGCAGCTAAAGCGCCCAACCTTATACACGCATCGCTTGTTCGCTGCCTCTCCCTTTGGTCGAACGCGAAACGCGATGCGCGATGTTTGAGGTTAAAGGCCGGACGCTCTTATCACCAGAATTTCTGGAAAATTCGACAAGATTCAGTCTTGATGCGCGAGTGTGCCTCCGCTAGACAGACGCGCACCTGCTGGGGTGTAGCCAAGTGGTAAGGCAACGGTTTTTGGTATCGTGTACCGTAGGTTCGAATCCTACCACCCCAGCCAGGCTTAATTGATGTGTGACATCCGGCGAGAGTTGGCACTTATCCAGCGAGACTTGGCACTTTTGCCGGGCAAGACTAGAACTTTCATCATTTTGGGTGAGTTTGGGAGCCTTCTGTTTGCAGAGGTGGCCCCTTTGTTCGTTTTGAAAAGCTGCCCCAGAACAGTGCGGTCGGTCGGTTTTGGATTCGGCACTCAGGGTCGAAAGTGGGCGGTAGCTGCGACTGCGAGGACGTCACTTTGTCCAACCCAATGCAGACCTTCAATTTAGTCCGTTTTGATCTGTTATTCTCAAGCTCTTAAGGGTCGCCTAACAACACATAATCCCAAACATTCAGGCGCTATAATTCATGGCGAATTTCATGTAATAAGTTACACATATTTCCGAAATATGTGTTGAAATTCATCACATATTTGACTCTATTTCGTGAATGTTCTTACATCTTTGAGTGGAAGAACATGCTAAGGATCGTTCAAAATTGCCCGAAGTAATTGATAAAAGAGAGAAATTTGTTCGACTCGCGGAGGGAAGGACGCAGTCTGCGTTGGATGCGATTCGTAAACTCGGCAATCTTTCGAACCGGCGAGCGTATGAGTACTCTGACAGCGATGTGAAGAAGATCGTGAAAGCTCTTCGAGACGCTACGAGCGACATCGAACGAAAATTTGGTTCAACGGCCAGCGATGGCGTCGACAAATTCAAGCTTTAGAGGCACATAGAATGAAGGCAGAACCACTCAATATCCGCGACAAGCGCTTCCTTATCAATCGACTGATTGAGCAAGCTCCTGTGAACACTTTGGTTCGCGAGTTTTTCAAAAACGCCGATGAGAGTGCGGCTGGCGCAGCTGATGGGAACCGTAGCATCGAGATTTATCCCACCATAATCGACGGTGTCAGGAAGCTTACTTTCTGGAACACCGGAACGGGTATGGACGATCGCGAGCTAAAACAAGCGACTGAGTTGTCCTCTTCGATCAACAAAGAAATGGCACTCGATGGAAATTTTGGCATCGGAGCGAAGGTTTCAGGGCTCACAATGTCGAAGGAGGGTATTCGCTACCGTTCTTGTAAGGATGGCTCCGTCAACGAAGTGGTGATCGGCTTCGATGCTGACGAACAGACCTATGTTCGATTCCCAGTGGAATTGCCTGATGGCAGTTTCGATACGGTTTATGACGTGACCCAGGCTGCCATAGCGCACGGTCAGGATACATCGTTCGATTGGACGGAAGTTGTCCTCATGGGCGAGCATGAAGCCCACGACACGGTTGCGGAACCACTTGGGAAGGGAAAGAGAGGTGGTCGCGGGATTTCGGACCATTGATTAAGGTGGATCAACTTGTGAAA
>CAYRKW010000090.1:0-9607 GCA_964425135.1 uncultured Rhodobacterales bacterium | reverse complement strand
TAAAAATACTCGCCCGCGCGGCAGCGCAAATCACCTTTAAGACGTGCGCCCGCAGGGCGCGCCGTTTGGTGCGAGGCCGCGACTATTTGCGGCCGATCCGCGGCTCTTTGCCGGCCACAAGACGCGCGATATTGGCGCGGTGGCGCAGCCAGACGAGGGCCGCCAGGCCTGCGATGATCACGGCGGCGACTTCCTGTCCGAAAGAATAGAGCCAAAAGGGCGCGGACATGGCGGCAATCAGGGCCGCCGCAGAGGAAATACGGCTCATGACCGCGATGGCGAGCCATGTGAAACAGGTGCACAGACCTGCTAGGACGTTCAAAGCAAGGATGATGCCCAGAAATGTCGCAACGCCTTTACCGCCGTTAAATCCAAGCCAAACCGGAAAGATATGCCCGACAAAGGCGCCTATTGCGGCGATCAGGGCGGCAGGTTCGCCCCATAGCTCGCGCGCGATAATCACCGCAAGAAAGCCTTTTCCCGCATCGCACAAAAGCGTCAGGGCCGCCGCGCGCTTGTCGCCGGTGCGCAGCACGTTGGTTGCGCCAATGTTGCCTGAGCCCATTTCGCGCAGATCGCCATGGCCAAAGAGCCGGGTGATCAGAATGCCGAACGGGACCGAGCCGAGCAAATAGCTGACAAAAAACACCAGTATCAGTTCAGCGCTCATCAGACGTCCCGCACATATTTGGTTTCACCGCTCACAATCGTGCGAAGAACCTTACCTTGCATCCGGCGCATGTCATACGGGGTGTTGGCGGATTTTGAGCGAAGTGTTGCGCGATCCATGATGAAGGGGCTGTCCGCATCAAAGACGATAAGATCAGCTGGCGCGCCAATCTCGATCCGGCCTGCCTCAAGCCCCAGAATGCGGGCAGGATTGAGCGTCATGGCGCGAATGAGGACGGGCAGGGGCACATGATCGGCGTGATAGAGTTGCAGGGCAGCGGGCAAGAGCGTCTCCAGCCCGACAGCGCCGCTGGCCGCGAGTTCAAATGGCAGGCGCTTGCTTTCCTCGTCTTGCGGCGTGTGCATGGAGCAGATGATGTCGATCTCGCCATCGGCCACGGCCTGAACGACCGCGAGCCGGTCTTCTTCGGAGCGCAGGGGCGGTTTGACTTTGAAAAAGGTGCGATAATCGCCGATATCGAACTCATTGAGCGTGAGGTGATGGATGGACACGCCGGAGGTCACAGGAATGCCGCGTGCTTTTGCGGCCCGCAGCACATCTATGCCTGCGCGGGTGGACACCTGATCATAGTGGTAGCGGATGCCCGCGCCTTCGATCAGGGACAGATCACGCTCCATCTGCAAGCGCTCTGCAACGGGCGAGACGCTGGGCAGACCAAGTTTGGTGGCATAGGCGCCCGAGGTCGCAGCCGCACCGTCTGACAGATCAGGGTCTTGCGTGTGGGCGATTACCAGCGCCCCCATGGCAGCGGCATAATTGATGACGCGCTGAAACAGTTTGGGGTTGTGGATCGGGCGGTCCGCATCAGAAAAAGCGATTGCGCCAGCATCCATCAAAAAGCCGATTTCGACCATCTCGCGCCCCTCGCGTCCTTTGGTCAGGGCGGCGATGGGGTGGATATGGATGGGTGCATCTTCGCGGGCGCGGCGGTGGATAAATTCGAGCGTCTCTGGCGCATCGATTGCGGGTATGGTGTCCGGGCGGGTGATGATCGTCGTTACACCGCCTGCGGCAGCGGCGGCACCTGCGGTGGCAAAGCTCTCTTTCTGCCGCTCGCCCGGTTCGGAAACTTTGACGCCCAAATCGACGATACCCGGTGACAGAAATTTACCTGCGCAATCAATTGCTTCGCCTTTTGTCTTGATGTCTTTATCGGATATCTCGGCGATTTTGCCATTCTCGATGCGCAGCGCGCCTTGCGTGATGGTCAGCGCGTCTGGGTCGATGATGCGGGCGTTGTTGAGAACGGTCATGCTGCGCCTGCGTTTCTGGTGCGGTTCTGGGCGAGCAGTTGGAGGACGGCCATGCGGATGGCAACGCCCATTTCGACCTGTTCTTGAATGACCGAGCGGTTGATGTCGTCGGCGAGCAGCCCGTCGATTTCAACGCCTCTGTTCATCGGGCCGGGGTGCATGATGATGGCGTCATCTTTGGCGTGTTTGAGTTTGTGGCGATCGAGACCGAAGCGGTGGTAATATTCGCGCTCGGAGGGGATGAAGCCGCCGTCCATCCGCTCTTTTTGCAGGCGCAGCATCATGACGACATCGGCGTCTTTGAGGCCTTCCTCCATGTCCTCGAACACTTCCGCGCCAAGCTGATCAATGCCTGCAGGCATGAGTGTGCGCGGCCCGATCAGGCGGACGCGGTTCTCCATGCGGCCCAAGAGCAGCATGTTTGAGCGGGCGACCCGCGAATGGGCGATATCGCCGCAAATGGCAACGGTCAGCCGGTGCAGCCGCTTCTTGGCACGGCGAATGGTGAGCGCATCCAAGAGGGCTTGGGTTGGGTGTTCATGCCGCCCGTCGCCTGCGTTGATCACGGCGCATTTGACTTTATCGGCCAGAAGATTGACCGCACCAGAGGCGTTATGTCGGACCACAAGCAAATCAGGGTTCATCGCATTTAGTGTGAGCGCTGTGTCGATCAGCGTCTCGCCTTTGGTGATCGAGGAGGCCTGCATGGCCATATTCATCACATCCGCGCCCAGACGCTTTCCGGCAAGCTCAAAACTGGCTTGCGTGCGGGTGGAGTTCTCGAAGAACATATTGATCTGGGTCAGGCCCGACAGCACATTGGCGTGTTTGTCGATGCGTCGGTTTTGATCCACATAGCCGTCTGCCACATCCAAAATGGCGACGATCTCCTCTTTGGTCAGAGGTTCGATGCCAAGCAGATGTCGTTGTTTCAGCACGTTTCGGGCGGTCTCATTCCTAAGTTTGCGGCGTTATAGCAGTGTTAACTCTCATCACAAGCATTCACATAAAGACTTTGGCTTTAATCTGGCGAAACCACACTATATGATTGAAAATTAGCAGCGCATGTTGAGGGGTACATGAGCGATTTTGCAAATGATTTGGCGGCTCTTGAGTGGCAAATCGAGCTTGGAGCCGATGAGGCCCAGGGGGATGCGCCTGTCAATCGCTATGCGTTAGAGACCAAGCCGGCGGTTGCGAAACCGGTTGCGGCTGAGGCGGAGGTTGTCCCTCAGACGCCCGATGAGGCCCCGGATATCGGGTCGGCTTCGGCAGCGCTTGCGTCGGCTGCGGGTGATCTGGATGCGCTGGCAGCTGCGATTGCCGCGTTTGACGGATGCGCGCTCAAGAAAGGCGCGCGCAACACAGTGTTTAGCGATGGCAATCGTGCAGCTCGGGTGATGATCATTGGCGAAGCGCCCGGGCGGGATGAAGATTTGGAAGGGCGTCCATTTGTGGGGCGGTCGGGGCAACTTTTGGATGCGATGTTTGCGGCAATCGGTTTGTCACGGAGTGGTGAGGGCGCGCAAGATTCGGTCTACATCACCAATGTCTTGCCATGGCGTCCGCCGCAAAACCGTGATCCATCGAGCGATGAGATTACGATGATGCAGCCGTTTTTGGACCGTCATATAACGCTCAAAGCGCCGCAGCTTTTGGTGACGATGGGCAATGCGGCAACGAAGACGGTGCTCGATACAACAACAGGGATAACGCGGATGCGCGGGGCTTGGACAGACTATAACGGCATTCCGCTGATGCCGATGTTCCATCCCGCAGCGCTCTTGCGCAATCCGCTTCAAAAGCGGGAGGCTTGGGAAGATTTGCGGGCCATTCGCGAAAAACTGGATGCGCTGGCATGAGCCGGATTGATGAAAGCCGCCCGTTTTTGCCTGTGCGCATCGCGGTGCTGACCGTGTCGGACACGCGCGCGCTGGAGGATGACAAATCGGGCGATGTTTTGGTTTCGCGGCTGGAGGCGGCGGGGCACGTATTGGCAGATCGCAAGATTGTCGCGGATGAACGGGGCGACATTGCCGATGCGCTGCGCGCGTGGTGTGCGGATGCGGATGTCGATGTGGTGATCTCCACCGGTGGCACCGGACTGACGGGTCGCGACGTCACGGTCGAGGCGCATCGCGATGTATACGAGAAAGAGATTGATGCGTTTGGGGCCGTTTTTACCGCAGTGTCCTACGAGAAAATCGGAACATCGGCGGTGCAATCGCGGGCCTGTGGTGGAGTGGCAAACGGGACGTATCTTTTTGCGCTGCCGGGCAGTCCGGGGGCGTGCAAGGATGGTTGGGACGGGATCTTGCAAAAGCAACTCGATTACCGCCATCTGCCCTGCAATTTCGTTGAGATTATGCCGCGTTTAGATGAGCATTTGAAGCGCAAGTGAGCGACGGAAGCGCTGCGCTGCTACGTTAATAGCAGAAGAGATTTGGACAAACTCTGCCAACGGTCTAGTTTTCCAAGGACACTAGGTGTCGTTTCACACGCTGGGATAGGTTGGTTATGCGTTTTATGATGCGATCATTGTCGGGGATTTTCATAATAGCCCTGACGCTCTCGCTGCTTGGATTTGCCGCAGGGCGGATGATGACTTCGATGCAGGAGCGCGAGGCGCGCGGCGACCGGCAGCGACCGGCGCAGGAGCGTGAGTTCACGGTTAATGTCGAAACGCTCCAACTGACCACGACGGTTCCGACGATCACGACTTTTGGCGAGGTGCGCAGCTGGCGCGAGCTTGAACTGCGTGCAGCGGCCTCTGGCGTTGTGGTCGAATTGTCGGATCAGTTCCGCGATGGCGGGCGGATTGCCATAGGCGAGGTGATTTATCGGATTGATCCTGAGGATGCGAAATCCAATCTGGTTCTTGCGAAAAGCCAAGTGAAAGAGGCTGAGGCGGAGTTGATTGAGGCGCGCGCGGCGCTGGAGCTCGCGCAAGGCGATCTGGATGCGGCGATCACGCAAAAGACGCTGCGTGAACAGGCTTTGACGCGGCAAAATGATCTCAAATCTCGCGGGGTCGGCTCGGACGCGGCGGTGGAGCAGGCGAGCCTGTCGCTTTCGTCAGCGATCCAGACAGAATTGGCGCGCAAGCAGTCTTTGGCACAGGCGCAAGCGCGGATCTTACGGGCGGAGATTGGGCTGCAACGCCAGCAAATCGCGCAATCGGAGGCGGAGCGGCGGCTCGAAGATACGGTCGCCCGCGCGCCCTTTGACGGGATCGTCAGCGGCGTGGATGCGATTGTCGGGCGGCTGGTGTCGAACAATGAGCAGCTTGGCACAATGATTGATCCAAGCGCGCTGGAGATCGCGTTTCGTGTCTCAAATGCCCAGTTTGCACGGTTGATTGATGAAAACGGCGCGATTGATGCGGTGGATGTGATTGCGACGCTAGATCTGGAGGATGCGCCGATTGTTGTTTCGGCCAAGGTAGATAGAGCCGGTGCGCAAGTGGGCGACGGGCAGACGGGCCGGATCGTTTATGCGCGGATTGGTGCGGCTGAAGGTGTTTTGCTGCGGCAGGGCGATTTCATGCGCGTGGAGATTGAAGAGCGTGCGCTTGACAACGTGGCGCTGGTGCCGTCCTCGGCGCTAACTTCGGACGGAGAGATTTTGCTGCTGGAAGGCGAGGACCGTCTGGTGGCGCATCAGGCGCAAATCCTGCGGCGTCAGGGGGATAATCTGATTATCGGGTCTGTACCGGACGGGGCGGAATATGTCACGCGCCGCACACCGCAAATCGGTGCGGGCGTGAAGGTCAAACCGGTCCGCTCTGGTGCGCAGCTTGAGGAAAAGCGCTTCGTTGAGATCAGCGATGAGGAGCGCCAGAAGTTTATCACAGCGATTGAGGGGAATGCCTATATCCCCAAGGATGCCAAGGCGCGGATCATTGCAAATCTGAACAAAGAGAAGGTTCCGGCTGAAACGGTTGAGCGTTTGCGTGCCCGTATGGGCGGCGGCGATCAGAGCGGCGAGGGTGAAGGCGAGACCGAAACGGCGCTAGTGAAGCTCGATGCGGATCGGCAGGCCAAGTTGATCGCTTTTGTTGAGAGCAATGACCGGATGCCTGCCGAAATCAAGGACCGTATTTTGAGCGCGCTGCGCTCGGGCGAGGCGCCGGCGGATATGATTGAGCGCATCGAACAGCGTATGGGGAGCTAGGTCATGGGACTGCCGCCGCGTCTGGCCGGGAAATCTAGCAGCATCCTGTCGTATTTCACGCGCCACCATACGATTGCGAACCTGTTGATGGCGGTAGGGATCATTGCGGGATTGCTGGCGGCTACGCAGCTGCGCTCGCAGTTTTTCCCCGATGTGGTGATTGATAGCGTTAGTGTCAGTGTGCGTTGGGACGGAGCGGGGCCGGAGGATATTGACGGCTCGATTGTTGGCGTTCTGGAGCCTGCGGTTTTGTCGGTGGAGGGTGTGACAAGCTCCACCTCGGTTGCGACCGAAGGGTCGGCGCGGATTTCGCTGGAGTTTGAGCCGGGCTGGGACATGGCACGGGCGGCAGATGATGTGAAGCAGGCCGTGGATGCGGTGACCAATCTGCCGGAGAATGTGGAGGATCCGGTTGTGCGGCGCGGGGCGTGGCGGGATCGGGTGACGGATGTTGTTATCTCAGGACCGGTGGCGCCGGAGCAATTGGCGCGATATGCGGATGAGTTGAGCCTACGTCTGTTCCGGGAGGGGGTGACACGGACCACCATTCGCGGTGTCGCTGATCCGGTTGTGCGGGTCGAAATTCCGCAGCGGCAACTGGTCAAAAACGATGTGTCCTTGCAAGAGGTTTCGGACGTCATAGCGCAAGAGGCGCAGGCGGATCCGGCGGGCGATGTAGCGGGCGGCACGGCGCGGGTGCGCACAGGCGTTGCGAAGCGCGATGCGGAGGATATCGGCGATATTGTCGTGCGCTCGAACGACGATGGCTCCAAGTTGCGGGTCGCCGATCTAGGCACGGTCAGTGTCGATGCGGTTGACGGGGAAGTGGCCTTTTTCAAGGGCGATAATCCTGCCGTCAGCATCCGCGTGGATCGCGCCGATCTGGGCGACTCGGTGGAGATGCAGGCAATCGTGCAGCAGGTTGCGGATGCGATGGAGCTGGAGTTGCCGCAAGGGGTGACGGTCGAGCTGATCCGCACCCGCGCGCAGGCCATTACGGACCGTTTGAATATTCTGCTCACAAACGGCGCGATGGGACTGGTGCTGGTGATCGGGCTTTTGTTCCTGTTCCTCAATGTGCGCACAGCGTTTTGGGTTGCCGCCGGCATTCCGGTGGCGATGATTACAGCTCTGGCGTTCATGTATATGGCCGGGTTGACGCTGAATATCATATCGCTTTTCGGGCTGATTATCTGCCTGGGGATCGTTGTTGACGACGCCATTGTGGTGGGTGAACACGCGGATTTCAGGCATCGAAACCTCGGGGAAAATCCGATTAACGCCGCCGAGAATGCAGCGACGCGCATGGCCTCGCCGGTGTTTTCGGCCACGCTGACCACGATTATTGCATTTTCCGGTCTGGCGCTGATCGAAGGGCGGTTTGGTTCACTCATTGCGGATATTCCGTTCACCGTGGCGGTGGTGCTGGCCGCTTCGCTGATTGAGGTGTTCCTGATCCTGCCGCACCACATGTCGCGCGCGTTGACCGCGACCAGCAAGGATGCGTGGTACGACTGGCCATCACGTCAGTTCAATCGCGGCTTCAGGTGGGTGCGTGAGGGGCTATTCAAACCGCTCATCAGCTGGGTCATCGCGCTGCGGTATCCGGTGATCGCAGGGGCGATTGCGATGCTGTCACTTGTGCTGGGGATGTTCTTCTCGGGTGATGTCAGTTGGCGGTTCTTCAATGCGCCTGAACGTGGTTCGATCACCGGGAATATTGCGATGCTGCATGGGGCGAGCCGCGAAGACACGCGGCAGATGCTCACCGAGATGCAGCGCGCGACCGAGAAAGTCGCGAGCGATCTGGAGGCTGAGCATGGGGATAACCCGGTGGTCTTCTCGATGGTTCAGCTTGGCGGCACTTCGGGGCGCCCCTTGGCGGGACAAGCGACCAAGGACGCGGATTTGCTCGGCTCGATCTCTATTGAGTTGATCGATGCGGATTTGCGGCCCTATTCGTCGGCGGTCTTTTTGGGAACGCTTCAGGATGAGGTGCGCAAACATCCCCTGCTGGAGACGCTGAGCTTCCGCAGCTGGGCGTCGGGGCCGGGCGGCGATACGATGGATGTGTCGTTCTTTGGCGCGGATGCGCAGACGCTCAAAGATGCGTCCGAGCGGCTCAAAACCGATCTTGAGCAGTTTGGAGAGGTTACGGGCGTTGAGGATGATCTGCCATTTGACAAGGCGGAGCTGGTTCTGGAGCTGACGCCGCAGGGCAAGCAGCTTGGCTTTAGCATCGATGGGATCGGGCGCGAGCTGTATCAGCGCCTGAATGGGATTGATGCGGCTGAATTCCCCGTGGGTGCGCGCACGGGCACGATCAAGGTTGGGCTGCCTGAAGGCGAGTTGACGGCTGATTTTCTGGAACAGACACGGCTTCGGACCGCCGGCGGCGCTTATGTGATCCTGTCGGATATTGTCACGGTTGATGAGACGTTGGGCTTTAGTCAAGTGATCCGCGAAGACGGGCTGCAACGGATCAATGTCACTGGCGATATTGCGCAGGATGATCCGGTGCGCGCGAGCGAGATCACCGATGCGCTGAGGTTTGAAATCCTGCCACAGATCGCGAGCGATTTTGGCGTACAGTTCCAACTGGGCGGGCTGGCCGAGCAGGAAAACGAATTTCTGTCCGATGCGATGTTTGCGTTCTTGCTGTGCCTTTTGGGCATTTATCTCGTGCTGTCGTGGATATTCGCAAGCTGGGCGCGGCCTTTGGTTGTCATGGCGATCATTCCGTTTGGGTTGATCGGCACGATTTGGGGGCACTACGTTTGGGATATTCCGCTCTCGATGTTCACGGTTGTCGGGCTGATCGGAATGACCGGGATTATCATCAACGATTCGATCGTTCTGGTCTCCACGATCGATGAATACGCAAAATCGCGCGGGATTGTTCCGGCGGTGATTGATGCGACAGCTGATCGCTTGCGGGCGGTTGTGCTGACGACATTGACCACGGTGCTGGGGTTGACGCCGCTTCTCTATGAGACCTCGCAACAGGCGCAGTTCCTCAAGCCGACTGTGATCACGCTGTCCTATGGGCTCGGGGTGGGCATGTTCATCGTGCTCTTGATCGTTCCGGCGTTGGTGGTGGTTCAACAGGATGTTGGGCGGCTCTTGCGCGCGTATCGCCGGGCCTCATTCGGGCATGGCCTGGGCTATGCGCATCGGGCGATTGTACTGGGATGCTCTGCCGCCTCGCTGGGTGTTGTTGCGGCGACTGTGGGTTCATGGGTGATGAACGGCGGTGCGCCGGGCGCTTTGGCGCGGGCCGTGCAGAGCGTGGCCGACATGCCGCCGCTTGCCGCAACATGGGTCGCGCTGATTGCCGGGCTTCTTGTGGTGATGATTGTCGGGTTAATCCTGTCAGCGCAGTTCCTGGGCCAACGTCAACGCGCGAGTTAGAGCCTGCAACCGAAAACCTGGGGCTCTAGCAGCCGCGAATGTCGATGCCGCCGTTACGCGTGAGGAAGGTGAAGCGTAG
>CAYRKW010000089.1:0-9607 GCA_964425135.1 uncultured Rhodobacterales bacterium | reverse complement strand
AGTTCGAGCGTCTGGCGCTCGCGCATTTTGAGGTAGGGAAGCTGATCCACCTCGACCTCGATGCCGGTCTCTTTGGTGAATTCCGGCAATATCTGCATCACCGCATCGTAATGCGGGTGCGCTGGGAAATTTACGATCAGTGTGGTTCCGGCGTATTCCGCATAAGGTCCACCGTGACCTTCGGCGAAACTCGTTCCAGCAACGAGCGCCGAGGTCGCCAGACCCAGTGCTACGGCCTTGAGTGAATTCAGCATAGTATCCTCCCTTTGATTGAAATCTATTGAGTTATGGTCGTCTCTCTATCGCGATCAAACAGGTGCATTCCGCTTGGATTGACCGCAAATTTCAGGGTTTGTCCGAGGGCAACGGGGGTCTCGGAATTGAGCTCCACCATCACGCTTGCATCTCCGCATTTGCACAACAGCACAGATTGCGCACCGACGTATTCGGAGACCATCACCTTGAGCGTCAGAGATTGGCTGTCTGCGATGCTGTCATTAAAGCGCAGATCGGACGGGCGGATGCCCAGAGTGATCTGGTTGCTGCTGTGGTTGGCAGCAGCTTGCGCTTTTGCGCCATCAAGACGTAGCGCAAACCCATCGCCGACGATGAATATCTCGCCGCTGCGATCCTCGATTGTGCCTTGCAGAAAATTCATCGGGGGTGAGCCGAGAAATCCGGCGACGAACTTGTTTACGGGCCGCTTGAAGAGCTCTTCGGGACTGCCCTGCTGCTGGATATGCCCGCCGTGCATGACGACGATCCGGTCAGCGAGCGTCATGGCTTCGATCTGGTCGTGAGTGACGTAGATCATGTTTTTCTCGACCTGCTGACGCATCAAGGCAAGCTCTGCCCGCATCTGGCCGCGCAATTTGGCATCGAGATTGGAGAGCGGCTCATCAAACAGGAAAATGCCGCTGTCCTTGGCCAAAGCGCGGGCCATGGCGACACGTTGGCGCTGACCGCCCGAGAGCGCGCCGGGCTTGCGGTGGAGGAATTCGGACAGGCCAACCATCTGAGCGACCTCTTTGACCTTGGCGTCGATTTTTGCTTTCGGCTGCTTTGCCAGACGCAGGGCAAACGAGATATTCTGGGCGACGTTCATGTGCGGGTAGAGCGCGTAATCCTGAAAGACCATCGCCAGATCACGCTCTTTGGGTTCGAGGTGACTGACCGGCTTGTCGTCGATGTAAATCTCGCCTTCCGAGACCGCTTCAAGTCCTGCGATCATCCGCAATGTGGTGGATTTTCCGCAACCTGACGGGCCGACAAGTACGGTGAATTCATTGTTGGCCATTTCCAGATCGATACCGTGCAGCACTTGAACTGCGTCATAGCGCTTTACCAAGCTGTCTAGTCGGATCGCTGGCATGAACTGTCCTCGCGAGAGTTGTGTTACCGGTCACAATAGCAAATGTGACCGGTAACACAAAACAATTCTGGCGAAGGCTATGTGTGTTGAATTCGCAGCGTTTATTTCGTTGATCCGCGAAAACTCAGCTGCACTTCGACGGGAATATGTTGCGGCTCAGGGTCGCTGCGTGATTCTCCGTCAAGGAGTTGCGAGATCAGTTTGCCCGTGGCCTGCCCTATCCGTTTGGGATCGACGGTCACTGTGGTGAGCGCCGGGTCGGAGAAGCGGGACACCTCGAAATTTCCAAAGCCGACGATGCCAATGTCTTGCGGAACGGCGCGGCCTTGCGCGACAAAGGCGGAAAGCGCACCGAAGGCAGGGGCGTCCGAGACGCAGAAGATGCAATCGGTGTCGGGGAAGCTGCTCAGGAGCATTGGTGCGGCAGCGGCCCCGTCCTCGATTGAGAGGGGCGGTTTGCCGATTTTCAGAAGCCGATGGGTTGAAAGCCCCGCCGCCTCCATCGCTTTGCGCCACCCGGCGCGGCGGGCGGCACCGCGGGTCCATTCGTCATCGGCCTCGCCCAGAAACGCGATGTTTTTATAGCCGCGATCAATCAGTGCGCGCGTCATCTGCGCCGCTGCTTCAAGGTTGGAAAAGCCAATTGTGTGTCCGATGGGATCGCGCGGGCGCTCCCACAGCTCGATGACCGGCACGCGAGCGTCTTTCAGGAGTTGGACGGATCGCTCGGTATGACCGTCATAGGATAGAACAACCGTTTCGGGGCGACGACGGAGCATGGTTTCAATGAGGTTTTCTTCGCGCTCGCGGGAATAATCGGTGTAGCCGAGCAGAATCTGGCGGCCCGTGTCCTCGATCTCTTTGGTGAGCGCTTCGACGGTTTCGGCAAAATGCAGATTGTTGAGCGATGGGACGAGAACGGCGACAAAGCCCGAGCGTTTGGTGGTCAGGCTTTCGGCGACCTGATCGGGCACGTAGTTCATTTCGCGCACAATCGAGAGAATCCGCTCGCGGGTTTTCTGCGACACAGGGCTGTCGGCGCGCAGCGCGCGGGAGACGGTCATGCGGGAGACGCCGGCGGCGCGGGCGACGTCGCGCATGGTGACTTGGGTGGCTTGCTTGGGTGGAAGGCTCACATCGGCAATCCGTGGCTGTTGGCGTTCCAATTTGCGCCAAGCGCGGCTGGTATTCAATAGACCAGCGTGCGCTGCCCGCTATTCGATCTCAAAAAGTGAGAGCTGCGCTGAGGGGGCCTTGGCGCGCGGCTTGCGTTGGCGGCGTGGTTTGCGGCTACCGTGTTTATCGAAGACTTTCGCCGCTTCGAAACGTGCCTCGTCGGTTTTGCGAAGGGCGTAGATGCGCTCTTTGGCGCGCTTGGTGGTTTCGCGGTAGTCGACAATGGGGGCCGGATAGTTTTTGGGCGGTGTGACGGATGTCCATGGCTCTTGGAAATCAGCGCAATCGAGACAGGCCAATTCCGGCACCCATTCGCGGGTAAACGCGCCGGTTGGATCCTGATCAAAGCCTTGTTTTATTGGGGAATAGATGCGCACCGCGTTGATCCCGGTCTCGCCTGCCTGCATCTGGCATTGCGGCCAATGGATGCCCGGCTCAAAGTCGGTGAAGAGGCGCGCGAGCACCTGTCCCGATTGCTGCCACGGCAGCCAGAGATTGTAGGAGGCAAAGGACATGAGCATGGCGCGCATGCGAAAATTGATCCAGCCCTTGGCCCTGAGAAAGCGCATGGAGGCGTCGACAAACGGAAAGCCGGTCTGGCCGTTTTCGAAGGCATTGAGGAGGCTTGGATCGCCGGGATTGGGGCGCAGGCCTTCGTAGATGCGGGCCATGGGTTTGTGTTCAATCTCCGGTTCTGCTTCGAGTTTTTGCATGAAGTGACAGTGCCAGTGGAGACGGCCGATGAAGGATTTATAGGCGCTTGGCCATGTGCTGCGCTCAGGTCTGGGGAGCGCTGCGACCTCTGCCTGCTGTTTGAGCGTGGCATGATAAATCTCACGCATCGACAGGCTTCCGAGGGTGATGTGAGCGGAAAGGCGGGAGCATGCGGTCTCGCCGCTGACCGGGCTCGACATGGCGCGTTGGTAGGGAGCGCCGCGCTCGTTCAGGAAGCTGTAAAGCGTTGATTTTGCTGCTGTTCTGCCAGGTGTTTGCAGATGTTCTATTCCGTCTGGAGCGAGCCCGAGTTCTGCGGCATCCGGGAGATTTCTACGCGGTGCTTTTGCCCACTGGATTGATGCGGGGATGTCTTGGATCGGCTGAGCCATCATCGTATCCCAGCGCCGGGACCATGCGTTGCGATTGAGATTTGCGCCGCGCCAGATGCCGTGTTGCTGAAACTCGGTGAAGGGGATTGCCTTGCTGCGGCACCATTTATGCACGGCTTTGTCGCGCTCAAACGTCCAGGAATTTCCGGTTTCCATATGCGCGACGAGCCGGAATTTTCCGTATTTTTTCACAATAATATCAAGCGCTTGAGTGACGGCGCCAGAATACAGGTAAAGCGTCCCGCCATTGGCTTCAATCTCGGCCTGAAACGCCTCCAACGCACCGCGCAGGAAGGCCCATTGGCGGTAACTGGTGTCGGGCAGGCGCCAGTAGTCCGGCTCCACGACGTAGAGCGGTAGGACGCGTCCTGTGTGGGCTGCCTCGATAAGCGGGGCGTGATCGTGGAGGCGCAGGTCGCGCTTGAACCAGACCACCGTTAACGGGTTGGACATATTGTCTTGGCTGGGCATTGGAGCATAGCTAGTGCGTAGTGGATGGGCGCCAAGAGCAGGGTTTTGGGGAGATATGCGTTAACGGGGCGCACTGTGGGTGCTGGGATCAAGAAAACAAGGGTTAACGGCGAAAAGCGCGATGTGCATCCTATGCACAATCTATGCACAACCTATGCACAGTCGGATACACGGTGGGGCGTGTCTTAATCGGAGCGCGCGGGGGTTTGCAGGTCGCAGCAACGGTGTTGTGGACGTGCCCGCCCCGGACTTGATCCGGGGCCTCCTGGAGGTTCTCGCTGACGTTCGAAGAGGTCCCGGCTCAGGGCCGGGACGGGCGTGGCTAAGTCAAACGGCGTTGTGCCCGATGTTCTAGCACGCAGTCTTCGTCACTTGTGCGGACGCATGGGAGCTGACTTCAAATGCACCAATATCTGGTGGATCGAAGAAACCAACATTTGTTGTCTTGTCCTTTTGTACAAGACATAATTTTGCCGGACTTTCAGACGGTAATACTGTGCCGTGCGCATTGCTACTCCGCAGACATCATCGCCCCTTGAGCCCGTCCGCTTGGTCCAATCGAACTTACCCCCGATGAAGGGTGTCGCATCAGCGCACAGAAATTGGCTGGGTATGTTTGGCAGTAACGGGTCTTTTTTTTAAAATCGTAAACAGTATCAACACGATATTTATATTGTAGGTTTACTTTGTCGGGCGTGCTTGTATCGAGGTTTTGAATGCCGGACGGTTATCTCGTCACACTTGGTGACAACACCATTGATCCCGGAGATAGCGTTGCGCCGACGGGTCCGTCGCCTTTTGGCGGCGAGACCTTTCTGGGACGCGGTTCGGTCAATTGGACCAATGGTGGAAACTCCGGCACGTCGTCCGGGGATTTTTTCCTTGCCGATAATGGCAGCGTTTACTTCGTGCCGGATTTTCCGCCAAGCTCGGGCGCTCAGGGGGGCACCGCATCCGTCCAGAGTTACAGTGGTTCACAACCGCCAGCGCCTTGTTTCCTAAGCGGCACGTTGATTGACACACCTGATGGCCCGACGCCTATTGAGCGCCTTCAGGTCGGACAACGCGTGATCGTGCGCGGCGGCCTTCCGCAACCTATTTTGTGGATTGGGCAAAGAGAGATCGGACACGCGTCCGTACAAAGTCTGACCGATGTTTTGCCCCTGGAGCTAAAGTTCAAGGAACTCGGATCAAACCTGATCGTGCCGCCGCAACACGCGATCTACGTGGATTTTGATAGCGGTGGTATGCTCGTCCGCGCCGTCCAACTGCTTCGGTTGCGCAGACTTGGCGCGCGACAGATGCGCGGCCTTCGCAGCGTCTGTTATTACCATCTTTTACTGCCGCGCCACCATTTGATCAGGGCCAACGGCATATGGTCCGAAAGTCTTTATCCCGGCGCACGGGCCTGTGCTGCTTTTTCGAAAGATCAAATCGACGCGCTCCGCAAGTGCGATATCAGCGAATATGGACCTTCTGCGGCACCCTATGCCAAATTGAAGGACATTCGCGATGTGCCGCGCAAAGACTGGGCCGTCTCGCTCGTGAAGACCAATACGGGTTACAGCTCGGTAACGACGATTGGCCGTACACAAATCAAAATTATTTAGACAAACATTGCCGGTCGAGAATGGTTGTTTTTTACTGGTGCTGATGCGCTCAAAAGCATTGAACAGTCTGGTGCCATGACCTGTAGCGTTTCCAGTTTACATTGAATCCCGTTTTCGCTGACGCCCCAGCGTTCGCATTCTTGGGATGATACCTTGAAAGTTACCCGCTACTGCAAACGCTTGAGCAAATCGAGCGTCGGGGTACCGTCGGGGACGAGCTTTTGGTTGCGTTGGAAGGCGCGGATGGCGGCCATGGAATTGGGGCCGATCAGGCCATCGACGCCTTGGGTGTCGTAGCCGTTTTGGGTCAGGAGCTTTTGCAAAAGCCGCGTCTCGTCGCGGTTGAGGGGGCGATTGTCTTTGGGCCATTTGGCTTTGAACGGCTCGCCGCCGTAGATGCGGTCGCCCAAGTGGCCAACGGCGGTCACGTAGGTCGGGGCGTTGTTGTAGCGTTTGATGACGAAGAAATTGGGGAAGACCAGAAAGGCCGGGCCGCCATAGCCAGCGGGGGTCCACAGGCCGGATTTGCCGTAGTTTGGCACCTGTTGGCCGTTGGTCAGGCGCACGCCTTTGGACATCCAGTAGGACATGGGCAGGCCGGGTGAGATATTGGCGAGGCTGTAGTCGAAATCGGCGGGGAGTTTCACTTCAACGCCCCATGGTTGGCCTTTTTTCCAGCCATATATGCGCAGGTAATTTGCCGCGGAGGCCAGCGCGTCGGTGGGGTCTTTGGACCAGACATCGCGTTTGCCATCGCCGTTGAAGTCTTGCGCGTAGGCCAGATAGCTGGTGGGCATGAACTGGGTGTGGCCCATGGCGCCGGCCCATGAGCCTTCCATATTGCCCGGCGAGGTATCGCCCGATTGCAGGATGGTCAGCGCGCCGATCAACTCGCGCTCGGCCCATGCGCGGCGGCGGCCTTCATGGGCGAGGGTGGAGAGGCCCTCAATGACGCCGGTGCCGCCCATGAAGGCGCCGTAATTGGTTTCGATGCCCCAGATGCCCAGCAACACGCGGGCATCGACGCCGTAGGCGCGCTCGATCGCGTCGAGGGTTTTGCCGTATTTGCGGCGGGCGCGTTGGCCGTCACGCACGCGGGTGGTGGGCACGGCGCTGTCGAGATATTCCCAGAGCGTTTTGGTGAATTCGGGTTGGAATTGATCCAGTTCAATGATGCGGGGTTTAAACTCGACGCCTTTGTAGGCGGCATCGAAGGTGCTTGCTTTGATACCGGCCTTGAGCGCGCGTTTGCGGAAGGAGGCCACCCATCGCGCAAATCCGTCTTGCGTGCTGGAGGCGACTGTTATGGGGTCATCCGCCATCGCGCTAACCGGCGAAAATAGCGTGAGGGATGCGCTGAGCGCAGCTATCAAAATTCGTTTTAACACTGCTGTTACCGCCTCTGGTCTGGGCTGTTTTACGCAACGATAGCGTTAAATATGGGTTAAGAAAAGGCGTGTGACGCATGGCGTTGATCACCTTTTCTTGCGGGATTGTCGCTTTTTCGACTTGTTCAGCGCCCGTCTTGGCCCGCGTTTCTTGCCCGCGCGGCGCGGCGATTGGGGTAGCTTCCTGCCCTCGTGGGAGAGCAATTCGAGGGTCAGGCCGCCAGTGACGGCGACGGCATCGACAAGGCGCACGGTGACGCGGGTGCCAAGGCCCAAGGTCAGGCGCGTCGTGTCACCGGTGAGGGTTTGGGCTTCTTTGTCGAAGTGGAAATATTCATTGCCGATGGTGGAGACAGGCACGATGCCGTCCGCGCCGGTTTCGTCCAGTTTAACGAAGAGGCCGAAGGAGGCGACGCCGGAGACGCGACCTTCAAACTCGTTGCCGACGCGGTCGGACAGATAAGCGGAGAGGTAGCGGTCGTTGGTGTCACGTTCGGCGAGCATGGAGCGACGTTCGGTTTGAGAGATCAGCTCGCCTGTTTCCTCAAGCCTGTCCTCGTCTTGCGTCGTGATGCCATCATCGCCCCAGCCATGGGCGGCAATCAGGGCGCGGTGGACGATCAGGTCGGCATAGCGGCGGATTGGCGACGTGAAATGGGCGTATTTCTTCAGGTTCAGGCCAAAATGCGCGAAGTTCGACGGCGCGTAGTAGGCCTGGGTCATGGAGCGCAGAACGGAGATATTGATGGCTTCGGCATCATCGCGGCCCTCGGCGGCGTTCAGGAGTTGGTTAAGGTGCTTGGTTTGCAGCACCTGGCCCTTGGCCAGTGTCAGGCCGATGCTGTCGGCGGTTTTGCGCAGCGCGTCGAGTTTCTCGGGGCTGGGCTCTTCATGGACGCGGTAGAGGAAGCTGCGTTTCTTGGCCTCAAGCGTTTCGGCAGCGCAGACATTGGCGAGGATCATGAACTTTTCGACGAGTTTATGGGCATCGAAACGCTCGCGGAACTGGACGGAGGTCACCTGGCCGGTCTCGGACAGGACGATCTTGCGCTCTGGCAGGTCGAGGTTGAGCGGCTGGCGGCGTTTGCGTTCCTCAAGAGCGGCGGCATAGGCGTTCCACAGCGGGATGATGCCGTCCTGTACGAGCGGCTTGGTTTGATCGTCGGGGTGGCCATCGGCGGCCGCTTGGGCCTGCTCGTAGCTGAGCGATGCGGGCGATTGCATCATCGCGCGGGTGAAGCGGTGCGAGAGTTTGCGCCCATGCGGGTCAAGCTGGATGACAGCGGCGATACAGGGGCGGTCGACGCCTTCGTGGAGCGAGCAGAGATCGCCAGAGAGCGCTTCGGGCAACATCGGGACGACGCGGTCGGGGAAATACGAAGAATTGCCGCGATGGCGGGCCTCTTGGTCAAGCTCCGAGCCGGGGCGGACATAATAGGCGACATCGGCGATGGCGACATAGACGATATAGCCGCCCTCATTTTTTGGGTCGGTATCGGGCACGGCGCAGATGGCGTCATCGTGGTCGCGCGCGTCAGCCGGATCGATGGTGAAGAGCGGCAGGTGGCGCAGGTCTTCGCGCTGGCCCAAGGGGGCGGGTTTGGCGCTGGCGGCTTCCTCAAGGGCTGCATCGGGGAAGATATTGGGGATGTCGTGTTCGTGGATAGCGATAAGCGAGATGGCCTTGGGGGCCATCGGATCGCCCAGCCGTGCGACAACTCGGGCTTTGGGCAGGCCGTAGCCGGAGCGGTCTTTGGACAAGCGCTCTACCTCGACCAGCTCACCGTCTTTGGCGTCACCTGTATCGGATCTGGAGACAATCCATTCTTTGTCGGATTTTTTGGAGACCGAAACGATGCGCCCGCCTTCGTCGGTTTGGCGGTAGAGACCGAGGATGGTTTGCGGACCGGTGCCGATCTTGCGGATGACTTTGCCTGTCAGCGTATCGTCTTCATGGCGGGTGATGCGGGTCAGGATGCGGTCGCCTTTGCCCGGCGCAGGGGCTTTGGGATGGGGCGGAATGCGGATTTGCGGGGCGTCGCCCTCCCCTTCATCCCAAGCGATCGGACTGGCCCAGACGTCGCCGTCGCTGTCCAGGCGCTCGACACTCAGGACGGCGACGGGGGGCAGCTCGCCCTTGCCGCGGAACCCGCCTTTTTTGCGCGAAATGTCCCCGTCGCGCTGGAGATCGCGGAGCATATGTTTGAGATCGACACGCGCGGCGCCTTTGATTCCAAAGGCGCGGGCGATATCGCGTTTGCCGGATTTGCCGGGGTTGTCGCGAATATAATCGAGAAGTTCGGCTTTGCTTGGAAGTGCTTTCATGATGCCTGCCTAGCAGAAGATGAGGGGGGCGTCATTGCGGGAATTGCGGCTGTTTGGGCCATCGGGACATGCGGAGCCGCGCGACCGCGCGGCGCGTCTATGATTTGCGCTTGCGCAGCGCAGTGCGGTCGCTGCCGCGACGGGCGAGTATTTGGGGAA
>CAYRKW010000088.1:0-9863 GCA_964425135.1 uncultured Rhodobacterales bacterium | reverse complement strand
ATTCTGCTTGGCCCGAAGGGTTCTGCGCAAAGCCCCCGCCTCCGGGCGGTCGCGGGGCGGTGACGCATTGCACGTGTTTTTCATGGTGATAAACTGCGCTCCAACACGCTGCGCCTGACGCGCGGCGGCCCATTCGGAGACACATATGCGACTTCTCACCCTTTCCGCTGCTCTGGCCCTCAGCGTAGCACCTGCCCTTGCGCAGCAAACGGACATCACGGTTGGTCTACAACTGGAGCCGCCGCATCTTGATCCGACCTCCGCTGCCGCTGGAGCAATTGATCAAGTGCTGTACTCGAACGTATTCGAGGGTTTGACGCGTTTTGGCTCTGACGGGTCGGTCAATCCGGGGCTGGCGTCGGACTGGGAGATTTCGCAAGACGGCTTGAGCTATACATTCAATCTGCGCGATGGCGTGATGTTCCATGACGGCACGACGATGGATGCACAGGATGTGAAATTCTCGCTGGATCGGGCGCGCGCGGATGACAGTGCGAATGCACAAAAGGCGCTGTTTGCCGGGATTGCGGATGTAACTGTCGCATCGCCTACACAGGTGGTCGTGACACTGACCGAGCCGAACGGCAATTTCCTCTTTAACATGGCCTGGGGCGATGCGGTAATTGTCGCGTCTGAGAGCATTGAGGGCATTCAGTCCAATCCTGTTGGCACGGGCGCGTTCAAGTTTGACAACTGGGTGCAGGGCGACAAGATCGATCTGGTACGCAACGAGGATTACTGGGGAGAGCCTGCAAAACTGGAGCGTGCGACGTTCAAGTTTATCTCTGACCCAACAGCAGCCTTTGCAGCAGTGATGGCTGAGGACGTGGATGCGTTCAGCGGATTTCCTGCGCCCGAAAACCTGCCGCAGTTTGATGCGGACCCGCGGTTTGAGGTGCTGGTCGGCTCAACCGAGGGCGAGACGATCCTGTCCACAAACAACAAGATGCCGCCCTTTGACAATGTGAAAGTGCGTCAGGCGCTGGCCCATGCGATTGACCGGCAAGCGATCATTGATGGAGCTATGTTTGGCTATGGTACGCCGATTGGCACACATTTCGCGCCGCACAACCCAGCTTATGTCGATTTGACAGGCAATTCGATGTATGACCCTGAAAAGGCCAAAGCGCTGCTTGCGGAGGCAGGGTTTGCTGACGGGTTCACAACGACGCTGAAACTGCCACCTCCCTCCTATGCGCGGCGCGGCGGGGAGATTATCGCAGCGCAATTGCGTGAGGTTGGCATTCAGACCGAGATCACCAATCTGGAATGGGCGCAATGGCTTGAAGAGGTGTTTCGCGGCAAGGACTTCGGTCTAACAATCGTCAGCCACACCGAGCCGATGGACATCGGTATCTATGCGCGGCCTGATTACTATTTCCAGTATGATGACGCGGATTTCCAGGGGCTGATGACGACGCTAAACACGACGACAGATGCGGATATGCGCATGGATCTGATGCGCCAGGCGCAGGAGAAAATCTCGGCCGACTATGTGAACGGTTACCTGTTCCAGCTTGCCGCGCTTGGTGTGGCGAACGCAAAAATTGTCGGCCTGTGGAAAGATGCGCCGACGCAGGCGACGGATCTGACGGGCGTTTACTGGTCTGAATGAGGTGATGGGGTAGAGCGCGGGTTCGGCTCGCGCTCCGCTCTTTTCGCTGGTCGCATCTCTTAACCCACCTTAACGTCAGCCTATGCTGCGATATTTCCTGTCTCGCCTTGTCTCATTGATTGTCTCACTGGCGATTGCTTCGGTGATTATCTTTATGGCCATCGAGGTGGTCCCCGGCGATCCGGCGGCGTTTATGCTGGGGATCAATGCGCAAGAGGACACGATTGCAGCGCTGCGCGAGCAATTGGGGCTGAATGTCTCGGGGCCGCAGCGATATCTGAATTGGGTTTTGGGGATGCTGGGTGGAGATTTTGGCACCTCCTACACCTACCGCACGCCCGTCTCCGAGATGATCCGCGACCGAATGGGTGTCTCGCTGCCACTTGCGCTTTACGCGCTCAGCTTGTCGACGCTCATTGCATTTCCGGCGGGCATTTATGCCGCGAGCCGTCGGGGCGGGATTGGTGATACGGCGGTGATGGGCGCAACGCAGCTTGGGATCGCGATCCCGAATTTCTGGTTTGCGATGATCATGGTGCTGGTTCTGGCGATCAACCTGCGTTGGTTCTCATCGGGCGGGTTTCCGGGCTGGGATGCGGGCTTTTTTGCCGGGATGAAAGCGCTGACCCTGCCTGCGGTTGCGCTGGCGCTGCCGCAGGCCTCGATCCTAGCGCGGGTGATGCGGTCCTCGCTTTTGGATATACTGGGCGAGGACTATATGCGCACCGCGCGCGCGAAAGGACTGACACGCAGGCAAGCGCTGTGGCAGCATGGGCTGCGTAACGCACTGATCCCGGTTCTGACGATTGTCGGGCTGCAATTTTCGTTTTTGCTGGCAGGCGCGATCATCATTGAACAGGTGTTCTTCCTGCCCGGTCTTGGGCGGCTCTTGTTCCAGTCGATCAGCTCGCGCGATCTGATCGTGGTGGAGAGTGTCGTGATGCTGCTGGTCTTTGGCGTGATCGTCGTCAATTTCCTTGTCGATATAGCCTATGCCTGGGTTGATCCAAGACTGCGGGGCGCGCGGCAATGAGGATGGCGTCGGGCAATCTGGTGATCGGGCTGGTGTTATCGGTGCTGTTTCTGGGCATGGCGCTGTTTTCCTTTGTCTGGACGCCCTACAATGTCGAGACGCTCAATATTGCCAACAAGCTGCAAGGGCCGAGCGGGGAATATCTGTTGGGGACCGATCATTTCGGGCGCGACATGCTGTCGATGGTGATGGTGGGCGCGCGCACGTCGATTGCGGTGGCGCTGGTCGCGGTGGGAATTGGCATGGGTGTGGGCGTGCCGCTGGGGCTGGCGGCGGCTGCGCACAAGGGCGGTTGGCTTGACGAGATCATCATGCGCGGCAACGACATCGTTTTCGCTTTCCCATCGCTTGTGATCGCGATCCTGATCACCGCAACGTTCGGGGCGTCGGCAATCAATGCGATCATCGCGATCGGGATTTTCAACATCCCCGTGTTCGCACGGCTGACGCGGGGGGCGGCGCTCAGCTTATGGAAGCGGGAGTTTGTGATGGCAGCACGCGTGTCCGGAAAGGGCGCGATACGTATCTCAGTTGAGCATATTCTGCCTAACATTATGAATTTGCTGATTGTTCAGGGCACGATCCAGTTCTCGCTGGGCATTCTGGCCGAAGCGGGGCTGTCCTATGTGGGCTTGGGCGCTCAACCCCCGACACCGAGCTGGGGGCGGATGCTGGCGGACAGTCAGACCATGTTTGCGATTGCCCCGCGTCTGGCGCTGGTGCCGGGGTTTGCGATCATTCTGATGGTGCTGGGATTGAACCTGTTGGGCGACGGGCTACGCGATATCTACGATCCCAGACTGCGGCGGGCGCGCGCATGAGCCTGCTGGAAATTCGCGATCTGTCGCTGTCGATTGGGCCGGTGGAGATTTTGAAGAGCGTCTCGTTGCGCGTGGATGCAGGCCAGATTGTGGCCATAACTGGCGAGAGCGGGTCGGGAAAATCGATGACCGCCCTGTCGATCATGCAGCTCTTGCCGCAGGGCGCGCAGTGCAGCGGGTCGATCCGGCTGGGGGATCAGGAGATTATCGGGGCGGATGAGACGCTGATGTGCGATTTGCGCGGCGATGATGTGGGGATGGTGTTTCAAGAGCCTATGACCGCGCTCAACCCGGTGCATACGATCGGCGATCAGGTCGCGGAGACGATCCGCGTGCATGAAGGCGTGTCACGGGCGCAGGCAATGACGCGGGCGGGCGAGATATTGGCCCGCGTGGGTCTGCCGCAAGATCAGGTGCCCATGGGGCGCTATCCGCATGAGCTGTCGGGTGGGCAACGACAGCGGGTTGTCATTGCGATTGCCATTGCGTTACGCCCACGCGTGCTGATCGCCGATGAACCGACCACAGCGCTTGATGTCACAACGCAAGCGCGCATCCTCGATCTCTTGCGCGATCTGGTGGCAGAATATGACATGGGGCTTTTGATGATCACCCATGACCTGGCCGTGGTGGCAGATATGGCCGATGAGATCATCATCATGCGTCATGGTGCAGTGGTGGAACGGGGGGAGACCCAAGCACTGCTGGCGGATATGCAGCATCCTTACACGAAGATGCTGTTTGAGGCCTCTGGGCATCAGATCGATCTGCCCACTTGTCAGAGCGATGTGCCGCTTTTGGTTCTGGAGGGGGTGTGCCGCGACTATGTTCTGCCCAAAACCGCGCTCTTCGCCCCTGCCCCGCTGTTTCGTGCGGTCGATGATGTGAGCTTCGAGATTGGGCGCGGAGAGCGGGTGGGGCTGGTGGGCGAAAGCGGCTGCGGCAAGTCCACGCTGACCCGGGCGATATTGGGGCTTGAGGCAGTGCAGGCGGGGCGCATCACGTTAGGCGGTGCGCCGGTCTTTACAGGGCATAGGCCCAATCTGGCGGTGCGGCGCAAGATGCAGGTGGTGTTTCAGGACCCCTATGGCTCGTTTAATCCACGTCATAAGGTTGGGCGGCTCATCAGCGAGCCGTTTCATTTGCTGGACGCACCACCCGTTGGATCAAGGCGTGCTGCAGCGGTCTCCAAAGCGCTGGAGGATGTCGGTCTGCGCGGGGAGGATGCAGACAAATATATCCACGAGTTTTCCGGTGGGCAGCGGCAACGAATCGCGATTGCCAGAGCGCTGATTATCAAACCCGAGCTGATCATTTTTGATGAGGCGGTCTCAGCGCTTGATGTGTCGATCCGGGCGCAAATCCTCGATCTGATTGTGGATCTGTCGCAGTCCTATACCCTCGCTTATCTCTTCATCAGCCATGATCTGAGCGTGGTCGAGACGGTAACGGACCGGGTCTTGGTGATGCAGGCGGGACGGATCGTCGAGCAAGGGGCGACAGCGGAGGTTTTTGACGCGCCAGTCCATGCCTACACCAAGCGGCTGATCGCGGCGGTGCCCAAACTACCTGCGCTTGATCTGGTGTGAGTGATCGAGCGGAGCGCCCTAACGGGCGCACATCTTAAAGGTGATTTGCGCTCCCGCGCGGGGGAGTATTTTGAAAAATGCGAAAATTTACGGGCGTTCGATGGCAATGGCTGTGCCTTCGCCGCCACCGATGCAGATGGCGGCAATGCCGCGCTTGAGATCGCGTTTTTCGAGTGCGTTCAAAAGCGTGACCATGATGCGAGCGCCAGAGGCGCCGATAGGGTGGCCAAGGGCGCAGGCACCTCCGTTGACGTTGATCTGGTCGCGAGGGATGCTCATCTCGTGCATGAAGGCCATGGGGACGACAGCGAAGGCCTCATTAACTTCCCACAGGTCCACGTCTTCGGTGCGCCAACCGATTGATTTGAGGAGCTTTTGGGCAGCAGGCACGGGGGCTGTGGTGAACCATCCGGGGGTTTGGGCGTGGCTGGCATGACCCAGAATGCGGGCGCGGATCGGGAGGCCTGAAGTTTCTGAGGCCAGTACGAGCGCGGCTGCACCATCGGAGATTGACGAGGCGTTGGCGGCAGTGATTGTGCCGTCTTTTCGGAAGGCGGGTTTGAGGTGCGGGATTTTTTCGGGGCGGGCGTTTTGGGGTTGCTCATCGTCTCGGATGTCGCGCGTTTGTTTGCGGTTGGTGACGGTCACGGGAGTGATTTCATCGGTGAAGGCACCGGACTTTTGGGCGTCCAGCGCATGGGCCAAAGAGCCAAGCGCGTAGTCGTCTTGGGCGGCGCGGGTGAACTGGTACTTCTGGGCGCAGTCTTCGGCGAATGTGCCCATCAGGCGGCCTTTGTCATAGGCGTCTTCGAGACCATCGAGGAACATGTGGTCGATGACGTTGCCGTGCCCTATGCGCGCGCCCGCGCGCATTTTGGGCAGGATGTAGGGCGCGTTGGTCATGCTTTCCATGCCGCCTGCGACGATGGTTTGAGCGCGGCCAAGAGCGAGGGCATCGACCGCCATCATCGCGGCTTTCATGCCAGAGCCGCACATTTTGTTGAGGGTCGTGGCGGGGACGTCTTCGCCTAGTCCGGCGGCGAAACCGGCCTGGCGGGCGGGGGCTTGTCCCTGACCGGCTGGTAGGACACAGCCCATGAGCAGTTCATCGACGTCTGAAGGATCGCAACCAGCGCCGCTGAGCGATGCTTTGATCGCAACGCCGCCGAGGTCTGCTGCGGTTTGATCGGAAAAAACGCCCTGAAATCCGCCCATTGGCGTGCGGGCGGCCCCTGCGATGATGACCGGGTTTGACATATCTGGGCGTCCTTATGAGCGGTGCGGACCAGTATAAATGCAGGGGCGCTGGCGGCCAGTTAAAAATCGGTTGGCGCGCCGCCTTCGCGTTTGCGGCGCGCGACGAACTCGGCCAACTCGTCGCGGATGGCGTCATCGATGGGCGGGGCTTCGAACTCTTCAAGGATGGCTTTCCAGAGCTTGTTGGCGCGCTGTGAGGTCCATTCGCCGCCGGATTGCTCCCACGCTTCATAGTTGCTCCAGTCGGACAGGAAGGGGCTGTAGAAGGCGTCGGTATAGCGTTCCTGGGTGTGATCTGCGCCAAAAAAGTGCCCATCGGGGCCGACGTCGCGGATGGCATCGACAGCAAGGCTTTCGGGGCTGGTGTCGGTGATGATCGGCTCGAAATAGCGTTGAACTTGCTGCAAAACCTCGCAATCCATGACGAATTTCTCGTAGGACGCGATCAGGCCGCCTTCGAGCCAGCCTGCGCCATGATAGACGAGATTGACCTTGGAGGTGATGGCAGCGAAGAGCGAATTGGATGACTCCCACATGGATTGCGCATCCGGTGCATTGGAGGCGCAGGCGTTGGAGGCGCGCAGCGGGATGCCGTAAAAGCGGGCCATTTGGCCAGACATTTGGGTTGCGCGCATGTATTCGGGGGTGCCGAAAGCGGGTGCGCCGGATTTCATATCGACGTTGGAGGTGAAAGAGCCGATCACGCAGGGTGTGCCGGGATTGATGAATTGCAAAAGGGCGATTGCGGCAAGGCCCTCGGCGATGAACTGGACGACCGCGCCGGGCATTGTGACGGGGGCCATGGCACCTGCGAGGGTGAAGGGGGTGACGACGACGGGCTGGCCGCGTTTGGCAAAGCGCATGGAGCCGTCGAGCATTGGCGTGTCGTGCTTGAGTGGGCTGGAGGAGTTGATATTGGTGTAGATGCGGGGTTTGGAGAAGAAGGTCTCGGCATCGAGACCAGAGGCGATACGGGACATTTCAAGCACGTCTTCGACCCGCTCTGCGCCCAGCGAGTAGGCGTGGACGACCTTGTCTGTGAGGGTCAGTTTCTCGAAGAGGCAATCGAGATGACGGACCGACGCGTGGATGTCCACAGGTTCCACCGGATAGCCGCCTGCGACATGTATGCAATTGAAATATTGGGTGAATTTCATCAGGTCTTTGAAACTGTCGAAATCGCCAACCCGCCTGCCCCGGTCCAAATCCATCACATTGGGCGGGCTTGAGACGTTCACAAAAACCATGTGATCGCCGCCGATGGTAATGGTGCGCTCGGGGTTGCGGGGGATGATGTCGAACTGGCTAGGGGCGTGGCCAATCATCTCCATCACCCATTCGCGGTCCATTTTGACGTTCTGGTCGGTGACTTTGCAGCCTGCCTTGCGCAGATAGTCGAGCGCCTCGTCGTTGAGAAACTCGATGCCGATCTCTTCGAGCACCTGCATTGCGGCGTTGTGGATGGCCTCCACCCCCTCGGGCGAGAGCGGCTCTGTGGGGGCGTCCGGATTATGGGGGATGCGCCATGGTGTTTGCTCGATTGCATGGGCTAAATCGCGGCGTTGATTGCCTTTTCTACCGCCCGAGCGGCGAGCTTGAGGTCGTGACATGACGGCGGTCCCTTGGATTTTAACCGCCTCAGGATTACACCGCGCAGCATTGGCCCATTGTCAAATTCGACACATGGGGGCCTGTTTGCGTCAGCAGGGGCTAAATCCCCAGAAGCTCGGGAAGCTGGCCGATATGATCGAGAATGTGATCGGCATGGGGGGCGAGATCATCAGCCGTGGCGGTGCCGGTCAGGACTGCAATGGTGCGCGTGCCTGCGGTGCGACCGGCGATGAGATCATGGGTGCTATCGCCAATCATCGCGACCTGATGCGGCTCCAGGTTAACCTTTGTTAAGAACCCGTTAATCATGGCCGGATCGGGTTTTGGTATCATACCACTGTCGAAACCTGCAACATAATCAAAGTGTTGCGTGATACCGGCGGTCTCCAGATGTGCCATTGCGATGGCATGTGCGTCATTTGTCGCAACACCGAGCGCGCATCCGGCGCTGCGCATGCGCGCCAAAAGCGGATCGAGCGGCACGGGCGGGACGAGCGGCGCTTGTGAGGCTGTCTCGATCATATAGTCAACGATCGCCTGTTGCGGGCGATTTGGCAGATGCGGACCCAAAGCCGCAGCAATCTGGGCGGGGGTTCCGGCGACGGCGACGCTGGTGGGGGCGAAGGCTTTATGGGTCAGGTCGTAATCGACGGCTTTAGCGAGGTCGGCGAGTTGTTCAGGATCGCCCGCAAGCCCGCGCAAAAAGCCATCCGCCCATGCGCCCCAAGTTTTCTGGAAATCGAACAGGGTTCCGTCCTTGTCAAAGAGGAGGCCTTTGATACTGTCCATTTTCAACCCGTCCTGTTTTCAGAAGTGCTCGGATAGCTCATGCCGCAATCACCGCCAAAACGCAAAGAATTCCAGACACTTATTGAGATAAAGCCGCGCTGGCGGGATGCGGATGTGTATGGGCATGTAAATAATGCGGTTTATTACGAATATGTGGATACGGCGGTGAATGAGTGGCTGATTGCCAAGGGCGGGATGGATGTACCGCATGGGGATCATGTGGGGTTGGTCGTGCATTCGGAGTGTCAGTATTTCGCGCCTTTGCATTTTCCGGGGCGTGTTTTGGCAGGTCTGTCTGCTGCGAAAATCGGAAACACATCGGTGACGTATCGCGTGGCGCTTTTTGAGGGGGATGGCACGGTGGCAGCGGCTTTGGCACTGTTCACGCATGTTTATGTGGATAAGGAAAGCCGCCGACCAAAGGTTTTGCCTTCGCATTTCCGGGTGGCTCTGGAGCGACTTGGCTAGGCCAAAAGCGCGATGCACATCCTATGCACAATCTATGCACAATCGATACGCAGTCAGCGTGCGGTGGCGTTGCGCTGGCTGGAAGGGATGCGCGCGGCGGCGTGGGTTTGTTAACGATTTGAGAGGCGTTCAAGGGCGAGGTGCTGGATCAGGATGATGGTCTTGGCATCCGAGATGGCACCGTTTCGGATCATCGCGAGTGCATCATTGACGGGGATATGCAGCACTTCGATATCTTCGCCCTCGTCATATTCGCCGCCACCCTGCCCCGTTGGCGTGTCCTTGTCATAGGTGCCGGTGTAGAAAGACAGATATTCGGTCACGGAACCGGGGCTCATATGCACATCCATGATGTGATTGAGCTTTGAGACGGTGTAGCCGGTTTCCTCTTGCAACTCACCGCGCATCCGCTCTTGCGGCGCTGCCCCTTCCAGAAGCCCTGCGGGGGTTTCGATCATATCGCCGTCATGGCCATTGAGGAACACGGGCAGGCGGAACTGGCGGGTGAGGAGCAGCGTATCATAGGCGGGATCATGTAGCAGGCAGGCAACGCCATTGCCCCGATCATAAGCCTGCCGGACCATCCGCTGCCAGCGACCGTCGCTACGTTTGAAGTCAAACTCGTACTTCGTGAGCGTCGCCCAATCGTCTGCGAGAAGGGTTTGGGAGATTGGCTTGAT
>CAYRKW010000087.1:8441-10316 GCA_964425135.1 uncultured Rhodobacterales bacterium | reverse complement strand
TCGTCGAAAATCGCATCGGCGTTTTGTGAGATCAGCATTTGTTCGGCACGGGCATCTTCGACGGCGCGGCGCTGTTCAAGGATGACGAGCGCTTCGCGGATCACTTCGGGATTGTCGAGAATGTAGGTGCGGATCGCATCACCATCAATGGCGGAGCGGGTTGCAATTTCGATTTCGGGTTCCACCGCCTCAACGACGGGAAGCGCGGCGATCTGAGGCAGGCGCGGGGAAGGTTTGGATAGGAGCGCGATCAGAGCGGTTGCAACAACGCCCAGACCAATACCGCCAATCAGATACAAATCGCCGCGTTTCATGTCATTTCCTTTTCGCACTCAGTGTTTTTGCGGCGCGGGCGATATCATTTGCCCGTCGCCAGGACGGCGTACCTTCGGCCAGAAGACCGAGCGCGCGGCGGGCGTGAAGCCCTGCATCATCCATACGGCCCGATAGAGCATAACGCTCGGAAATTGCAAGAGACGCGCGCCCGTTCTGGCCTAATCGTGAATAGGCCATCGCGAGATTTTGGAAAAGTTGCGCGTCTGGAAACCCGCTTTGGCGGGATTTTTCGAGAACTTTCAGCGCTTCTTTCGTGGTAGCATTTGTGTCGAGTGCCAGCAGTGCGCGTCCCAGACCGGCCAGTATCAACGCGTCGCCTTTGCTGAATTTGGCCGCTTGCCGATAGGCGGTGACCGCTGATTTTGCTTGCCCTGCGGCGAGGTAAAACTGGCCGCTTAGCTCGTGGTAATACGCATCATTCGGGCGGTGACGCAGCAGGGCCGCGATGTCGTTTTGCGCGGCCTTGAGGTTGGACATGCGGTGGTTTGCGATGGCGCGGCGGTAGACCACCAGCTCGTCATTTGTGCGTTTTGGCAATTTGCTCAGCTGGCTGCGTGGGTTGCGCACAAAGCCGTCGAACTTGGCCTGCATGCGTTTGTACCAGTAGTCGAGATTTTTATGCGGGGCGATATTTCGGACTTTGGCACTGCGCACAGCATCGCGCAGGTAAGATATTCGTTGCGCAGTCAGGGGATGGGTTTGAGCATATGGATCGATGCGTGTGCGCGACAGAACTTCCTGCCCGCGAAACAGATCGAGCGTGTCGAGGGCCGCTTGCGGGTCGATACCGGCTTTGGCGAGATAGCGTACGGAGGCTTGATCCGCAGCCGCTTCGGCGGCGCGCGAATGGGCAAGGCGGGAGCGGGTTGCGACTTGCGTGCCGCCAAGGGCGAGCGCGGCGGCGGCATCGCGGTTGCCGGTTGCGGCGGCCATGCCGGCCAGGAGTGCGCCGATGGCCATCGCGCTGCTGGGCGTGTTTTTGGTATTGAGCGAGATCAGGTGACCGGCGGCTATATGGGCGGCCTCATGGGCGATGACAGCCTGAATTTTCGGCACCGTATCAAGGCGCATGAGCATGCCTGAATTGATGAACATGGTTTGGCGCCCGGCGACAAAGGCGTTCAGGCTGGTGTCGTCAACGATGATAATGCGGATCGAGCGTGGGCTGAGGCCGGCGGCGCGCAGGATCGGATCGGCGATCAGGCGCAGCGTCGCCTCAATCTCGGCATCGCGGATCAGGCGGAGCGCGTCTGCGCGTTTTGGCACGGCCAGAAGCACCGCGCAAAGCAGCATCAGAACGAGCTGGAACTTGAAGCGAAGGGGAGGCAGCGGAAAGCTCATGATCCCACAAACGCTATCAGGTTTGATTTTGAATGAAAATCGGGTGGGGCAGGGTGGAGTGATCAAATTTGCGCGCGCAAGGAAACGTGCCCTGCGCGCGCGGTGTTTTTAGTCTTTGCCCAGAGCGCGCGACCACCAACCGGCGCGCTTACGCTCTTTTTTCGCCTTTGGCTCTGGCTCGGGTTTTGCTTCCGGTTC
>CAYRKW010000087.1:0-8341 GCA_964425135.1 uncultured Rhodobacterales bacterium | reverse complement strand
GGTTCGGGCGCTGGCTCCGGTTTTGGCGCGGGGGCAGGGGTCGCTTCTTGCACCTCTTCGGCCTTTTCCTTGGTTTTTGCCGTGCGCTTGCGTGGAGCCTTTTGGGGCTTTTCATCGGCGTCATCGGTTGATTTTGCCTCGGGCGCGTCCTCTGCTGGTGCTTCGGCATCCGCCTTGGCTTTGCGCGGGGCGCGTTTGCGCTTGGGCTTTTCGTCCTCTTGAGGCGCTGGCTCCGCTTGTGCTGATTGCTCACCGCCAGCGTCTGCATCCGCGTCCTTGGGCTTGCGGCTACGACGGGCGCGGGGCTTTTTCGCCTCTTCGGGTGCGTCTTGACTAGGATCAGAGGTGGCTTTTTCGCCTTTCACCTCTTCTGCAACGTTGCCGGTGTCGGGCGCGTATTCACCAGCCTCAGAGGCGTGAGAATTTTCGCGGTTCGGATCGTTGTCGCGGTTGCGATTGCGCCCGCCTCTGCGACGGCGACGGCGTTTGCGTTTGGGCTGGTCATCATCATTGACGCGTGCCTGTTCAGGCTCTTCGGCGACTTCGATATCGTCGAGTTGCACCGTATTGGAGGTGATGGCGCTGTGTTCAACGGTTTGCACAACATTGCGGGTCGCGGTTTTGAAACGCTCCACGTTATATTGCGAGCCGACAAGCGATGGGTCCGCTTCAACGCGCACAGACAGGCCGTAGCGGGATTCGATCAGCGCCACATGCTCGCGCTTGGCATTGAGCATGTAGTTGGCGATGTCGATTGGCACTTTGACCAGCACTTCTTTGGAGCGCGAGCGCATGCCTTCCTCGTCCAATTCGCGCATAATGGCGAGGGCGAGATTTTCGTCCGAACGGATGTAGCCGGTGCCGTAGCAATGCGGGCATTGCGTTGTGGTGGCTTCGAGCATGCCGGGGCGCAGGCGTTGACGTGACATCTCCAGAAGGCCGAAACCGGAGATACGACCGACCTGAATACGAGCGCGGTCGGTTTTGAGCGCATCCTTGAGCCGTTTTTCGACGGCGATGTTATTGCGGCGTTCTTCCATGTCGATAAAGTCGATGACCAAGAGGCCAGCCAAATCGCGCAGACGCATCTGGCGGGCAATCTCGGTCGCCGCTTCAAGATTGGTTTTGAGTGCGGTCTCTTCGATGGAGCCTTCTTTGGTGGCGCGACCGGAGTTCACGTCAACTGCAACCAGCGCCTCGGTAATGCCAATGACGATGTAACCACCGGATTTAAGCTGCACCGTCGGGTTCATCATGCCACCCAGGTAATTTTCCACCTGATAACGGGAGAAGAGCGGCATAGTATCCTGATAGAGTTTGACGTTTTTGGCGTGGCTGGGCAGCAGCATCTTCATGTAGGCTTTCGCCTCTGCATGGCCCGCATCGCCAGCAACGATGACCTCATCAATCTCGCGGCTGTAAAGATCGCGGATCGAGCGTTTGATGAGATTGCCTTCCTCATAGATTAGCTTGGGCGCAATTGAGGAGAGGGTCAGGTCGCGAATTTGCTCCCACAAGCGCAGGAGATATTCGTAGTCGCGCTTGATCTCGGTGCGGGTGCGGCGCGCGCCTGCGGTGCGCACGATGAGGCCTGCGCCTTCGGGCACTTCGATCTCGCCTGCAATTTCCTTAAGCTTCTTACGATCGGACGGGTTGGTGATCTTGCGGCTGATACCGCCGCCGCGCGCTGTGTTTGGCATCAGGACGCAATAGCGACCTGCGAGCGACAGATATGTCGTCAGTGCCGCGCCTTTATTGCCGCGCTCTTCCTTGACCACCTGAACCAGAAGGATCTGGCGCACGCGGATGACTTCTTGGATTTTGAAGCGGCGCTGGCGTGGTTTTTTACGCACAAACTCTTCTTCGACCGATTCTGCCGCAACACTCTCGATATTGCTGGCCGGATCGGCGTCCGCCGACTTGGCATCGGCCTCATCCGCATCATCAGATTTCTTGCGACGACGTCTTACGCGGGTTTTCTTGGGCGCTGGCGCGTCTTCGGCGGTTGCGTCGGGTGTATCCTCGGCATCCGTGTCGCTGTCGTCGCCTTCGTCCTTCTTGGCCTTTTTCGCAGGCGCCTTACGGCGTTTACGCGGCTTTTTCGCAGGCGCGTCGGATTCGGGCGTCTCGACCAGAAGCGAGCCGTCGTCTTCGACCTCATCAGAGGAGATCACATCGTCTTCATCACTGGCACCGGCGCTTTCGGCCATGGTGGTGCCTGCGTCGTCATCTTTGGTGTCGTCCGCATTTTCAGCAGGCACATCTTCGGATTTGGCCGCATCATCATTGGACGCTTCCATTTTTTCGGATGCGGCCTCTTCGGCAGGTTTGGCTTTGCTGCTGCGGCGGCGCTTGGGTTTGGGCTTTTCTTCCTCTTCGACCAACGCCCCATCGGCTTCGGCCTCGGCGCGTTCGAGCGCAGCTTCTTCTTCGATGAGCTTTTTGCGATCTTCGAGCGGGATTTGGTAGTAGTCGGGGTGGATTTCCGAGAAGGCCAAAAAGCCATGGCGATTGCCGCCATAATCCACGAAGGCCGCCTGAAGCGACGGTTCTACGCGGGTAACTTTTGCAAGATATATGTTTCCGGCGATCTGCCGCTTGGTTACCGTCTCAAAATCAAATTCGTCGACTTTATTTCCTTCGATAACCACGACGCGGGTTTCCTCCGCGTGGGTGGCATCGATAAGCATTTTCTTAGGCATAGTTTTCCATTTACGAACACTTGCCGTCGCAAACTTGCGTGGGGGAGAGGCGGTGTTCGGTTTATACGGGCGATCTGCGCACGCGGCGGCGCGGGTGGCGGTGCCGCCATCCTGGCCTTATCGTGATAGATTGTGCTGGTGCGTTGCATCGCGGTTTCAATTCCCCTGACCGTCCCGGATAAGGTAGCGGTCAAAATGTGATGCGAGATCAAAGGTTTGTCCCGCGGATTTTTGGTGTGCCCAAACTCAAGTGCGGGCGCTCCGGAGATCAGCTTACGGTTTTGGTCGTGTGACCACCGCGCTGCTGCCTTCGGCAAAAATTTCTGGTTCGTCGGCGCATGCGCATTGTGCGACGCCGACCGCACGACCTATTTGGCATCACATCCACGCAATTACAATTGGTTTCTGCCGACATATTCCTGTGCTATAGTTTTTCCACATCAAGAGGGCGGAAAATAGCCCCAGAATTGAGTATGGTTAGAGCAGGAGTTGCCCCGATGCGGATCGTTTGGGCGATTATTATAGGTGTTTTGGCGGTTTCGCGAGCGGGTGCCGAGGAGTTTCGCGCTGTGGCGCGGGTTGATGCGGCGCTATCGACGATTGAGATGCGTGGCGATGCGCTGGATCTGACACTGGCGCTGGATGTGGCGGTGCCGTATCGCGTTTTCACCTTGAGCGCGCCCGACCGGATGGTTGTTGATTTTCGCGAGGTTGATTGGCGGGGCGTGCCGTTTGATGTGTTTGGGCCGGATGTGGCTGCGCGCTTTGGCGTGTTCAAGCCGGGATGGTCGCGCATGGTGGTTGATCTGCCCGCAACCATGGCGCCGTCGCGGGTCGAAATGGATATTCGCGGACAGGGCGCGGTTTTATCGGTTGGACTTAAGGCCAGTGCATCCCCATCCAAACGCAATGATGATTGGACGTATGACGCCGCGCGGGGGGCATTGAGTGGCGATGGTGCGATGGTTGTGGCCATTGATCCGGGGCATGGCGGCATTGATCCCGGTGCGGTGCGTGCGGGGGTTGCAGAAAAGGATATCGCGCTTGCGTTTGCGCAAGAGCTGCGCGGATTGATCCTGGAAAGCGGCGCGTATTCGGTCGTTTTGACGCGTGAGAGCGATGTTTTTGTGTCATTGCGGGATCGCATTCGGGTAGCGCAGGAGGCTGGGGCGGATGTTTTCATATCGCTGCATGCCAATACGGTGACGCAAGGAAATGCGCGCGGGGCGACAATTTATTCGCTATCGGAGCGGGCTTCGGATGCAGCGAGTGAGCAATTGGCGGCGCTCGAGAACCGGGCAGATATTGCGGCAGGGCTTGATTTGCAGATCGAGGCGGATGATGTCGCGCGCACATTGCTTGATATGGCACGCACCGAGACCAATCCGCGCTCGCGGCGGTTTGCCGATGCACTGGTCCGGTCGATGGATGAGACGGTTGGCGTGATCCGCTCGCGTCCGCATCGCTCGGCCGGGTTCCTGGTGCTCAAGGCTCCCGATATTCCGTCGCTGATGCTGGAGCTGGGTTTTATGTCGAACGCAACGGATCGGGCCAACATGCAATCGCCGGAGTGGCGCGCGCGGGCTGCGGCAGGTGTATTGACAGCACTTCACCAATGGGCAGCAGAGGATCGCGTATTGTCACAAATGTTAATGAAATAGGGGCCGAAATGCACGCGATCGGCAATTTTTCCCCGCAAGATGGTTTTGCGTTTTGGGCAGCCTCCCCGTATAAACCTGCCAACACATAAAGGATGTATTCGTGTTCGCGGCATTTCTGAGATTTCTGGGCTTTTTGTTCAGTTGGGCAACGCTTGGCCTCTTCGTGGCGGCTCTGGCTGTCTTTGCGCTCTTCTACTTCCACGGGCGCGATTTGCCGAAGATTGACCAGTTGGCGGATTACCAGCCAGCGACGCTGAGCCGGGTTTATTCGGGGCAGGGCGCTCTGATGGACGAGTTTGCCAAGGAACGGCGGATTTTCACGCCGATTGATGAGATACCGGATGTAATCAAGCACGCGTTTATTTCTGCTGAGGACAAGAATTTCTATACCCACAAGGGCTTTGATCCTATCGGGATCGCCAAAGCTGTGGCGCAGTTTGCGATTGATCGGATGAATGGCGGCAACGCGCGGCTGCGTGGTGCCTCGACCATTCCGCAGCAGGTCGCGAAGAACTTCCTGCTGAGCGGGGAGCGCACTGAAGAGCGGAAGATCAAGGAGATTATCCTCTCGACCAAGCTCGTTTCGGCGCTGTCGCGGGATAAGGTTTTGGAGCTTTATCTTAATGAGATTTTTCTGGGTAAAAACTCTTACGGGGTGACGGAAGCGGCGGGCAAGTACTTTGGCAAACGGCTTGAAGAGATCACGCCGGGCGAAGCCGCTTATCTTGCAGCGCTGGCGCAGCGGCCCTCGACGCTTGATCCGATCCGTTATCGCGATGCAGCCATTTCGAGACGCAATTATGTGCTGCGGGAGATGGCGGAGAATGGCTATATCACGCAAGAGGTGGCGCAGGCCAATCGTGCGTCTGAATTTCGCACGGTCCAGACCGATGACTACCAGTCGCTGCAATCGCAATTGCCTGCGCGCGACTACTTTACTGATGAAATCAGGCGTCAGTTGAGCAATGCGCTAGGCGACGACATGCTGTTCACCGGCGGTTTGTCGATTCGCGCAACGATGGATCCGGTTTTGCAGGGTGCCGCGGCGCGGGCGCTTCAGGCGCAGCTTGAGGAGTATGATCGCACGCAAGGCATTTATCGCGGTCCGGTGGCAAGGATTGATCCGGCGCTATTGGATGGCGAGAGCGCTTGGCGCAGCGCGCTGTCTGAGGTAGATATTCCGCGCGACGTGCGTGGTTGGCATCCAGCGGTTGTCTTGCTCGTCGGGCAAAACGCGGCGCGCGTCGGGATTGATGGGATTGCCGAAGATGAGGACGGGCATTTCATCCCAATGGCGGATATGACATGGGCGCGTCCGCTCAATGAAAACGGTGCGCCGGGACGGCAGGCCAATTCGCCTGACGATCTGTTGAGCGTTGGTGATGTTGTCTATGTCAAAGAGCTGCGTGAGGGCGATGAATTCCTACGTTGGAGCCTGCGCCAGATCCCCGAAGTCCAAGGCGCTTTCATGGCGATGGACGTGCGCAACGGGCGCGTTCTGGCGATGCAGGGCGGGTTTTCCTATCAGCATTCGGTTTTCAACCGCGCGAGCCAAGCAACGCGGCAGCCCGGATCATCCTTCAAGCCGTTTGTTTATGCAGCGGCGCTTGATAGTGGGTACACGCCTGCGACAGTGGTCGTTGATGCGCCGATTGAGGTGGAGACGTCCGAGGGCATTTGGCGACCGCAAAACGCTTCGCGCCAGTTCTACGGGCCAGCGCCCTTGCGCACCGGGATCGAGCAATCGCGGAACCTGATGACTGTGCGGATTGCGCAGGATATCGGCATGGAAATCGTAGGTGATTATGCGGAGCGTTTCGGCGTTTATCGCAATATGCCGGATGTTTTGTCCTATGCGCTTGGCGCGGGTGAGACGACGCTTTTGAAGATGGTCGCAGCTTATGCGCAGTTTGCCAATGGCGGTTTGCAGGTGGAGCCGACTTTGGTGGACCGGGTGCAGAACCGATATGGCGAGACGATCTACCGGCATGACCAACGCTATTGCGAAAGTTGTGGCGCGGCCGCAGATGGAACCGGCACGCCTGCGCTGGTCGTGAATGATGCGCGGCGGGTGATGAATGATGTCACCGCCTATCAGCTGACTTCGATGATGCAAGGTGTGGTGACGCGCGGCACGGCAGCCTCGACTGTTGGTCCGCTTGGGTTGCCGATCGCCGGGAAGACGGGCACGACCAATGAAGCAAAGGATGCGTGGTTCATCGGCTTCACGCCAGAGATTGTGGCGGGGTGCTATATTGGGTTCGACACGCCAACGCCAATGGGTAAGAAAGCCACCGGCGGCTCGCTTTGTGGTCCGGTTTTTGCGGAGTTTATGCAAACGGCGCTGCAAACCCACGGCTCGTTCAAATACTCTGTTCCGCCGGATACCAGCTTTGTGAAAATCGACCGTTTTAGTGGCGCCCGGCTTGAGGATGACGCGAGCGGCGAGAATGTGATTGCCGAGTTGTTCCGCTGGGGCGAAGAACCCGACTACGGCTTTTATGGCTCGTTTGTTGATGGTGGGTTTTCGATGGGGGCGGATTTGCTGCTCTTTAATCGTGAGGAAACGACGACGATTCAGGTTCTGGATAACGAGGGCAAAGTGGTCGAAAAAGAGGTTCTGACCACGCCTGGGTTTGGATCGCTCTCATCGGGCGGGCTCTACTAGACGCGCCGGAGGCGTTACGGCTTTACAGGCAGCACCGGATTTTGGATAAGGCAGTCGGACACGCCTGACGAAAGACGTAAGTTTATGCGCGCGGAAATCGAAAATATCGCCAGCGAGATCAGCAAATCGGTCGATCTGCTCAAACAGCGTCTGGGCTGGGAAACTGCGCCGTTCCGGCTCGAAGAGTTGAATGCCATGACCGAGGATCCCGAGTTGTGGAACGATCCGTCGCGTGCGCAAAAGCTGATGCGCGAGCGGCAAACGCTGGCGGATGCGATTGAGGCTTGCGAGGGTTTGGAGCGGGATCTGTCGGACAATCTTGAGCTCATTGAGCTGGGCGAGGCCGAGGACGATAGCGACGTGGTGGCAGAGGCTGAAGCGGCGCTCAAAGCGTTGCAGGAAACGGCGGCGCAAAAAGAGATCGAGGCGCTTTTGAACGGCGAGGCGGACGGGAACGATACGTTTCTGGAGGTCAATTCGGGTGCGGGTGGCACGGAAAGCTGCGATTGGGCGTCGATGCTTGCCCGGATGTATGTGCGCTGGGCCGAGCAGCATGGTTATAAGGTCGAGTTGATCTCGGAAAGCGCTGGCGATGAGGCGGGGATCAAATCGGCGACCTACAAGATGTCTGGCGTTAACGCTTATGGCTGGCTGAAATCGGAGAGTGGTGTGCATCGGTTGGTGCGTATTTCGCCCTTTGACAGCAATGCGCGGCGGCATACGTCGTTTTCGTCTGTTTGGGTCTATCCGGTGGTTGATGACAACATTGAGATTGAGATCAACCCTGCCGATATTCGTGTGGACACCTATCGCTCCAGCGGGGCGGGCGGGCAGCATGTGAACACGACCGATTCTGCGGTGCGGATTACCCATGTGCCGACGGGGATCGTGGTGACGTCCTCGGAAAAATCCCAGCACCAGAACCGCGCGAACTGTATGGCGGCGCTCAAGTCGCGTCTTTATGAGATGGAAATGCGCGAGCGCAATCAGGCCATTCAGGACCAGCATGACGCGAAGGGCGATGCGGGATGGGGCAATCAGATACGGTCTTATGTTTTGCAGCCTTATCAGATGGTGAAGGATCTGCGCACGAATTTCGAGACGTCCGACAGCCAGGGCGTGCTGGATGGCGATCTGGACGGGTTCATGGCGGCTGCGCTTGCGCAGGAGGTGACGGGTAAGACCCGAGCTGAGGCGCAGGCTGAGGATTAGGGGCGCCGTCCGACAATGTACGACTGCCGCTGACACTCCCCAGGTGAGGGGCAGTCACCCTCTACCCAAGGTCTTGGGCGGTCCTGGGAACTATATTT
>CAYRKW010000086.1:0-10462 GCA_964425135.1 uncultured Rhodobacterales bacterium | reverse complement strand
TAGGATCACTGCAGGTTCCAGCAGACCTTTCACGCGGACCTGTGCAGCAAAGGTCTGACCTGCCGGATTATCTTGCGCCTTGCTCTCTTCGCCAAGCCCCTGCATGGCGGAGGTGATACACATGGTCTTGAGGTCTTTGCCGCTGAACGCCGGGCAGGTCGCATTGGGCGTCGGGATGTTGACGCTTTCGAGCGGTTTGCCCTTGCGCGAGAAGCCCTGAACCCGCCCTTCGCCCCAGAACGCGATCCAGATATTGCCTTTGGCGTCGGTCACAGCACCATCGGGGCTGCGCGCCTGATGGGTGAAATCGAGGAAAGGTTCGGGATCGTCTTCAGGCCAGCCTGTGATCGGATGCAGCGCTTGCGAGAAGACGATGCTGAGCACTGTGTCGGTGTAATAAGCCGTATCGCCCGAGGGGCTGAAGCAAATGGCGTTGGGGATGGAGACATTGTCGCGGATCGTGCGCAGCTCGCCTTTCCAAAAGCGGTAAATCGCACCCGCCTGCGCCTGTGCGTTCTTGCCCATAGTCCCGATCCAGAAGCCGCCCGCCCGGTCCGCGCGGCCATCATTGGAGCGGGTCAGAGGGTTTTGCGCCTCAAGCGGCACAATCGGCTCCATGGTCTCATTGGTGGTCGAGAAGCGGAAAAGCTCCGTCTCGCTCGCGATCAGCAGGTCGGTCTCATTGATCCAGCCCGCTGCCGAGACATTTTGCTCGAACACCCATGTCGCGCTGGCTTGCGCGCCGCGTCTGTGCAGGGTGTTTTCGATAATATCAAACCAGTAGAGATCGCCTGTAAGCGGGTGCCACAAGGGGCCTTCCCCCAGCGCACATTTGGCCGGGCTGATTGCGATAGCTGTCATAGGTCTGGTCTTTGGTACGGTCGTGTGTGTGTGGGACGTGTCCCTAGTCGCAGAAGTCGCTGACTGCAAGGGGGATCAAGATCTGGCCTTACACGAAGAACGACAGGATCAGTGGGATTGCGAGGACCGACACAAGGGTTGAGGCGACCACGAGGCCTGCGACGTCCTCTGATTTCGCGCCGTAGCTTTCCGCGATCAGATAGGCCGTGACGGCAACTGGTGTGGACATTTGCAGGACCAGAACGGCGAAGGCGACGTCCGAGAGCGCGAACCAATCGGCAATAAGCCATGCGCTGCCAAAGCAAATGGCGACTTTGACGACCGAGAGCGCTATGGCGCGGGCCAGCCCTTGCGGTTTCAGCCGGCCGACCGCCACGCCCAAGGTGAGCAGCATCAGCGGGATCGCCATTTGTCCGATCAGATCGAGCGTGTTTGTCGTCCAGTTAGGCAGCGGGATATCCCAATACATCACCGCTGCTGCAAGCGGGATCGCAATCACCGACGGCTCGCGAACCAGCCCCGTCAGATTGCCGCCGCCCGACACAACCCAAATGCCGAAGGTGAAGGCGAGGATCAGCGACACCGCGAAGATGATAACGGCAGCGTCAAGCCCCGCCTGACCGAAGGCAAAGAGCGCCAGCGGTAGACCCAGATTGCCGGTATTCCCGAAGATGAGCGGGGCGAGATAGGTCGACATTTCAAGCCGCATCGCCTTGGTGATCGCCCAGAAGATCGGCACCAGCACCACATGCGCAGTCAATGCTGCCAGCGCCAGATTGGCGATCTGCGCCGGATCGATCTGCGATTTTATCAGCGCCATGAATATCAGGCAGGGCAGGGCCAGCTTCATGGCAAGCCGTGAGACAAAGGCAACGCGATATTCGAGCCCCAGCTTGACCCAGATCACACCGATTGCGGCCAGGATGAAGACCGGTGCAACAATCTCCAAAACCAGAAGTGTGACCTGCATTCCTTAACCTTTATTAACAGTTCGAGCCGGTAAATGCCTTACATTTTGGCTTTGGTATCAGCTTGGTTGTGGTATTGTAATTCCCTAGTGGTGGAATCAGTTTGTTGGGGCGTTACAAGTTATGTTGAAAGCACGGGCCAAGTTTGGCATCGGTCAGGTTGTTAAACATCGGATTCACGAATTTCGGGGTGTGATTTTCGATATTGACCCTGAATTTTCAAATACCGAAGAATGGTGGGCACGTATTCCCGAGGAACAGCGCCCGTCCAAGGAGCAGCCGTTCTACCACCTCTTCGCCGAAAACGAGACGTCCTACTACATCGCCTATGTCTCCGAGCAGAACCTTCTGGCGGATGAAACCGGACAGCCGGTGGAGCATCCCGATGTGCAGGAAGTGTTCGGCTCGATGAGCGGCAGCCAATACGAATTGGGCGCGGTGCTGCATTAACGTCGCACTCTGCGCTGAATAAGTGCGGGCCGAACGCGGGCGCCCCTACCGCTCGAATGCCTCAATACGTCTCGCTGACGCAGGGCCGATGGCATTCCAGAAGCCTCACCCAACCCGCTTGCAAAGCCCCAGCGCTTGCGCCAAGCATCACGCCATGCACAAACACCCCATCCGCGTCTATTACGAAGACACCGATCTGGCCGGGATCGTCTACTATGCCAACTACCTGAAATTCATCGAGCGCGGGCGGACCGAGGCCTTGCGCGCAGTCGGCGTCGATCAGATGGCGCTCAAATCGCGCGAAGGGATGGTCTTCGCCGTGCGCCACGTTGCCGCCGATTTTCTCGCGCCCGCCCGTATGGATGATATGCTCACCGTCACCACGCGCCTGACCGAATTGAAAGGCGTGCGCATCCAACTTCTACAAGAAGTTCTGCGCGATGAAACGCTCCTTTTCCGCGCAGATGTCACAATTGTAGCATTACGTGAGGACGGAAAACCCGCCCGAATTCCGCAGCCTATCACGCTAAGTTTACAGCAGATCGGCGATTAACCCCGCAGAAAAAGCCCTGCCGGATTTTCTCTTTCGACAACTGTGCAATTCTGTCGTATCATACTCTCCAAAGCCGCCCAGAAGAGGCGGCCCTACAGGCGGTTAAAAAATAGAGCAGACACATGGAACAGACAGCACTTGCTGCGGCTGGCGAGATTGATTTCTCGCTACTTGCGTTATTCTTGCGTGCAACTTTGGTGGTCAAGATCGTGATGCTGATGCTGATCGCGGCATCGATTTGGTCTTGGGCGATTATCATTCAGAAATTCATCAACTACCGCGCCGCCCGCAACGAAGGCGACGCGTTTGAAGAGGCATTCTGGTCCGGCCAGCCGCTCGATCAGATATATGATCGCGTCGGGCAGAAACCGCGCTCTGCGATTGAGAAGATATTCGCCGCCGGCATGGGCGAATGGCGCCGCTCACATCTGTCCGATGGCGGGCTGATGGCCAATGCCCAGGCACGGATCGACCGGGCGATGAACGTGGCGATTGGACGCGAAAGCGACACGCTGATGGGCGGGCTGACGTTTCTGGCGACAGTCGGCTCAATCTCACCCTTCGTCGGGCTCTTCGGCACGGTCTGGGGTATCAAACACGCGTTCGAAGAGATCGCGTTGCAACAATCCACCAATCTCGCCGTCGTCGCGCCGGGGATCGCCGAGGCGCTTCTGGCGACCGGTCTGGGCCTTCTCGCCGCCATCCCTGCGGTGATTTTCTACAACAAGCTCTCGGGGGATGCCGAAAAAATCGTTGCCGAGCATGAGACCTTTGCCGATGAGTTTTCCATGATCCTCTCGCGGCAGCTGGATCGGGAGGGCTAAGGTCATGGGTGCCAGCCTTCTCGAACGCAACGAAGCCTCCGGCCGCCGCCGCCGCCGCGCGCGCAAGCCGATGTCGGAGATCAACGTCACACCGTTTGTCGATGTGATGCTCGTGCTCCTGATCATCTTCATGGTCGCCGCACCGCTGCTCACCGTCGGCGTGCCTGTGGAACTGCCAAAAACCGCCGCAACACCGCTCCCTTCCGAAGATGAAGAGCCGCTGACAATCACTGTCGGCGCAGGCGGTGTGATCGAATTGCAAAGCACGCAGATCGACCGCGATACGCTGATCCCGAAATTACAGGCAATCGCTGCCGAGCGGCAGGACGACAAGCTGTTCCTACGCGCCGATACCTCAATTCCCTATGGCGAGATCATGGAGATTATGGGCGCGCTCAACGCGGGCGGGTTCCGCGATATCGGCCTTGTGACAGACGCGGGCGGTCCAACGCTCGACGGGAACTGACGCCTCCGCCATGCGCGCAGGGGCGATCATATCAGGCGGTGGCCATGCGGCGCTGATAGCGCTGGTGCTCTTCGGTTTGCCCGAGCGTGCGCGGGATATGGATGTGCCGATCGAGCAGGTCTCGACCGTCTCGCTGGTGTCAGCCGCGGATTTCGATGCTGCGCAATCTTCCGCGCCCAACGCACCAGAAGCGCTTAATCTCGCGATGGCCGCGCCGCGGGAAGACACGATTGATGCGCCCGATCAGATCACCGAGGACGCGCCGCAGATCGATACCGCCGATGCGATTGATGCACCGGACGAGGAAACCGCGCCCGATGTCTCTGCGCTTAACACCCCCGATCCCGAGATCGTGACCGAGCTTGAAGCGCCCACCACAACCGCAATGACTGAACCTGTAGGGGAGGACACGCCCCTGATCGATGCGCCAACGCAGGACGGGTCGATCAACTCCACCCAAACCGCGATGGCAGAACCTGCCCGCCCCAATCTCGCCCCGCGCGTTGACACCACCGCCGCGCCCAAGCCGCCCAGCGATGCCAAAGAGGCGGAGCAAGAGGTTGAGGAAGTTGTCAAGACCCCCGACCCGGACGTGAGCGAACCGGAGCCAGAGCCGGAACCCGTCGAAGAGATTGCCGCCGCAGCACCGCAAGAGAGCACGACCGAGATTGTGCCGGACGCGAAAGCCGAGGAAAGCCCGCTCGCCCCAACCGCGGCGACCCGCCCCAAGGGTCGTCCCAAATCCATCGCCAAAATCGCCGACGCCGCGCAAGCGCCGCAAGAGCCGAGCGCCGAAGAAATCAAAGAGCGCGAGCAGAAGATTATCGAAGCGCTGACCGCTCAGGCGGCGCGCGAAGAGACGCCAGAGCCGTCTCAAGCGACCCAATCGCCGCGTCTTGGCACCGGTTTCAACTTCGCCGAACAGCAGGGCATCAGCGCCGTGATCGGCCAACGCTGGAACAAGTCGACAATCGAAGGCAAGGAAAACTACGAGCGGCTGGTGATCGTACTGCGGGTCCGCCTCAGCGCAGACGGCAAAGTTATGGGCGGTGTCGAGCCGGTCGAGCCAGCCTCGCCCAGCGGCGATTTCAAGGTCGCATATGAGGCCGCGCGGCGCGCTGTGATGCGCGCCCAACCCATTCCGCTGCCCAAAGACAAGTTTCGCGACGGCGACTATCTGGAAATTCGCTTCGATCCGGGGCGGGATGTATCGCTAAATTGAGGAAGGTTTGGCAATGAGTGTATTTATTCGACTGATGGCGCTGGTGCTCGCGCTGGGTCTTGGCGCACCAACGGCGCAGGCGCAAAACCGGACATTCAAGATTGATGTCACGGGCGGCATTTCCGAGCCGCTGCCGATTGCGACGCCCTTCTTTGTGGCCAACAACCAGACCGCGCTCAAAATCGCGCAGGACATGAATGCGGTGATCACCGCTAATCTCATCAACACCGGTCTGTTCCGCGAAATCCCCAAAGAGGCGCATATCTCCGGGATCACCGATTTCGAGGCAACGCCACAATTTGCCGACTGGAAAGCGATCAACGCGCAAGCGCTGACAACCGGATCGGTCTCGCTCGATGGCAGCGGGCGTCTGGTGGTGCAGTTCCGCCTATGGGATGTGTTCGCCGAAACCGCGATGGGCGAGGGGCTACAATTTGCCGGCGGTCAGGCGGCATGGCGGCGGATTGCCCACAAAGTCTCCGATGCGATCTATGCGCGCCTGACCGGCGAGACCGGCTATTTTGACAGCCGCGTGGTGTTCGTCTCCGAAAGCGGGCCCAAGGATGACCGGAAAAAGCGGCTCGCGATCATGGATCAGGACGGCGCGAATGTGCAGTTCCTGACCGATGCCAATACGCTGGTGCTCGCGCCGCGCTTCTCACCGACCGCCAAGGACATCCTCTTCACCACCTACTCAAACGGTAAGCCGCAGGTGAACGCGATGAATGTGGACACAGGCCAGCGGCGCAGTTTTCCCGACCTGTCGGGCATGAGTTTCGCCCCCCGTTTTGCCCCCGACGGGCAGACCGTGGCGCTGTCGATTACGCAAGGATCAAACACCGATATCTACAAGCTCAATCTAAGCACCGGCGCATCGCAGCGGCTGACAAACTCGCCTGCGATTGAGACCGCCCCCAGCTTCTCGCCCGATGGATCGCAAATCGTCTTCGAAAGCGACCGCGGCGGTTCGCAACAGCTTTATGTGATGAGCGCAAATGGCGGTGAGGCCCGCCGGATCAGCTTTGGCAAAGGTCGCTATGGCACCCCCGTCTGGTCGCCGCGCGGCGATCTTGTGGCCTTCACCAAAATGCAGGGCGGGCGCTTCCACATCGGCGTCATGCGGCTCGATGGCAGCCAGGAACGGCTCCTGACCGCAAGTTTTCTCGATGAAGGTCCGACATGGGCTCCGAACGGCCGCGTCCTGATGTTTTTCCGCGAAAGCCCCGGCGCAAATGGCGCGCCGCAGCTTTATTCGGTGGACGTCTCTGGCCGCAACTTACGGCGCATCAACACCCCCGATTTTGCATCCGATCCGGCGTGGTCCGGGCTCCTGAAATGAACGGGTTCAGCCACGAACGGGAATATGGAGATTCTCGCAAAACTATGGTAGAACCATCATCAATGATCCGAAAAATAACGGGCATACAACTCTAAGAGGCAGGTTATGAGACATATCAAGACATCCGTTTTTTTGGTTGGCGCGCTGGCATTGGCAGGCTGCGGCAACAATGGCGTTGGCGGCCTGTTCGGCGGCGGCAATGATGCCGACGCGCAGGCCAATGCAGCGCTTTCGTCTGGCGTGGGCGCAATCGAAGAAACCAGCATCGATTTTTTCAACACTTCCGTTGGTGATCGGGTGCTCTTCGAAGTGGATCGCCACACGCTCACGCCTCAGGCCGTTGCGGTGCTCGACGGGCAGGCGACATGGCTCCTGAACAACCCCAGCTATAACATCGTGATCGAAGGCCACGCGGATGAGCAGGGCACGCGGGACTATAACCTTGCGCTCTCAGCCCGCCGCGCCAGTTCGGTCTACAACTACCTCCTCAGCCGGGGCCTGACCGAAAGCCGCATGACAACATCAGCCTTCGGCAAGGAACGCCCGCTCGCGGTGTGTTCGGATGAAACCTGCTGGTCGAAAAACCGCCGCGCAGTGACCGTTGTGTCCGGCGGCGCGGCACTGGGAAGCTAGGGGCGGCATCATGATGCGGTTTGTTCTGGTTCTGGCGCTGCTTTGGCCCTTGAGCGCTGCGGCGCAGGCGGAGATTGATCCTGCGGCGCTGGCAGAGATACGCGGCGAGTTGACCGCGCTCAATGCCGAGATTGAGGCGCTGCGCAAGCTGTTGCAGGTGCCCAATACAGATGGCTCCTCGCCTGATCCAACCGGTTCGGCAGTGCTGCGTCTGGGACAGCTTGAAGAGAACCTCGCCCAACTCACCGGCAGTGTCGAAACGCTGCGCAACCGCATTGATGCGGTCGTGGCCGACGGCACAAACCGCATCGGCGATCTTGAGTTTCGTCTGACAGAGCTTGAGGGCGGCGATGTGTCGGCCTTGGGCGAAACCCCCACTCTTGGCGGCGATGTAGCCGTCGCCGCTGCACCCGCCACAGCCACCGCAACGACGGCCATCGACACCAACGATGTGGAACTCGCGGTTGGCGAGCGGGATGCGTTTGAGGCCGCGATGAAAGCCTATACCGAGGGCGATCTTGAAGCTGCGATCGCGCTCTATGACACCTATTTGCAGACCTATTCTGGCGGTCCGCTCAGCGTTCAGGCGCTCTACCAAAAAGCCGAAGCGCAAGCGGCGCTGGGTCAGCACAAAAGTGCCGCGCGCTCCTATCTCGACACATTCACAGCCGATCCCGTGGGACAGCTCTCCGCGCCTGCGCTGATGAAAGTCGGCACATCGCTCGGCCAGCTAGGGCAGGTCGATCAGGCATGTAGCACGCTGCAAGAGGTGCTGAACCGCTACCCCGAACGTGGCGAGATTGTTGCGGAAGTGACCGAAAACCAAAACGCGCTTGGGTGCGGTTAGTGGCAATGCGCATCAAGGCGATCCACTAATTTCGAGGCTGGGTGCATAACCTTTTTGACCATGTCATCCCTCACAACCCGCGCACGTCCGGCAACGCCGGATAGCCCCCGAACCTCCCCCTCGGGAGGGGGCTTGCACCCCCACCCGAGGTTCAGGGGCAGTCCTCAGCGCACTGCACGATTGGCATCATGTAGGAAGCGTTTATATGGTATCGCGCATCCTGCACCGAATTATCTCCGCGATTGGTGACTGTTAAATGCATCGCGCCCAAACACCGCAAGAGCTTCTGGATCAGTCTCTCCTGCATGATCTGCGCGGCACCCGCATCGGGGTGGCGGTGTCGGGCGGCGGCGATTCGGTTGCGCTTCTGCATCTGATGCACGCTCTGAACGCCTTCGATCTGCACGCCATCACCGTCGACCACGGCCTCAGAGCCGAAAGCGCTGATGAGGCACAAGGCGTTGCGCGCATGGCGCACGATCTGGGCATCCCGCATCACATCGCCACATGGGTGGACCGCCCCGGGCGCGGCAATCTATCCGACAATGCACGGCGCGCCCGAAAAGCGCTGATTGCCCAATGGGCGCGCGAGCGTGACATCTCTCATATCGCGCTTGGCCACACGGCCGATGATCAGGCAGAGACGTTTTTGATGCGACTGGCGCGCGGGTCAGGCTTGCAGGGCCTCTCGGCCATGGACCCTGTCGTTGCGGAAGACGGCGTGCGCTGGCTGCGCCCCTTGATGCAAACGCGGCGCGCCGAATTGCGCAGGTATCTCAAGGATCACAAAATCACATGGATCGATGACCCCACCAACGAAGACGCCCGCTTTGACCGTGTGAAAATGCGCAAGGCAATGTCGACGCTGGGCGATGCGGGTATCTCGGTCCCCGATATCGCCAAAACCACACATCGGTTGCGCTCTGCAAAACAGGTGCTGTTCACGGCAACGCGGGATCTGGGACTGGCCGTATCGACTATAACCAAGGCCGGTGAAATCCTGCTCGATCACGGGCGGCTCATGTCCGCGCAACATTCGCTCAAACTGCGACTTCTGTCCGAGGCGATCCGCGTCGTTTCCGGCAGCTACTACGCCCCGCGCGCCCACGCAGTATCTCAGATGCTGGAGGCGCTCAGCGATGACACCTTCAAAGGCACGTCGCTCCACGGTTGCCTGATCCGGCTTGAGACAGCCCAAATCGCGATCCGCCGCGAACCAAGCGCGGTCGGCGAGGATGTCGGTCTGGGTCGGCTATGGGATGATCGCTGGATCGTCAAAGGGCCAGACTCCGAGGGGCTGACCATCAGCGCCTTGGGCGCGCCGGGTCTCACAGTGCTCGAAAACTGGCGGAACAGCGGTTTCAAACGTGAGTCGCTTGTGACGACCCCTGCAATTTGGCGCGGTGATACGCTCATTGCAGCACCAATCATCCAAAATGAGTGTGAATATGTCGCGGAATTGCAGATAAACAATCCATTCTTTACACCGTGACCATATGACCATTGAAAGACGGAGCGTAATCCCTATCTTATATGCTCTGACGCCCGCGCGTAGCACTGTGGCGCCACTTATTGCTTTTGGGAGACAACGATCGTGAACAACACCAAGAATGTTGCATTCTGGGTCATTCTGTTTTTGCTGATGATCGCCCTGTTCAGCATCTTCTCGAACGGCTCTCAAAACGCCAATTCGCAAACCATCAAGTTTTCCGACTTTCTGGAGCGGGTTGAGAACGGCGATGTCGCCTCCGTGCGTCTGGATGGCGAGAACGTCATTATCCGCGGCACGGACAATCGTGAATATCGCACAATCCGCCCGACAGGTGCCGATTTCATCGAAGACCTGCGCACGGCGAATGTCGAGATCGAAGCAGCACCCCAGGAAACCTCCGGCCTCATGGCCACGCTTGGCCTGTGGCTTCCGTTCCTGCTGCTGATCGGCGTCTGGATCTACTTTATGAACCGCATGCAAGGCGGTGGTCGTGGCGGCGCGATGGGCTTTGGCAAATCGAAAGCCAAGCTGCTCACCGAGAAAACCGGCCGCGTGACGTTTAACGATGTTGCCGGTATCGACGAAGCCAAGGAAGAGCTCGAAGAGATCGTCGAGTTCCTGCGCGATCCTCAAAAATTCAGCCGCCTGGGCGGTAAGATCCCCAAAGGCGCGCTTCTGGTTGGCCCTCCGGGTACTGGTAAAACGCTTCTGGCCCGCGCAATTGCGGGTGAAGCGGGCGTGCCCTTCTTCACAATCTCCGGCTCTGATTTTGTCGAAATGTTCGTTGGCGTTGGCGCAAGCCGCGTG
>CAYRKW010000085.1:0-10491 GCA_964425135.1 uncultured Rhodobacterales bacterium | reverse complement strand
GCCGCCCTTACCATCTGCCCCTATTTCCTCAACGAAGGGTTCCCCGACACGCCCGACGACTGGCTCAAACCGGTGGCCGAGATCGTGCGCAAGGCGGGCGGGTTGCTCATCTGCGATGAGGTGCAATCGGGCTTTGGCCGCATCGGAACCCACATGTGGGCGCATGAAAAAATGGGCGTGGTGCCTGATGTCGTGGTCTTGGGAAAGCCGATGGGCAACGGCCATCCCATCGGCGGCGTGGTGGCGAATGGTGACACAATCGCCGCGTTTCGCAAAGGCTACCGCTACTTCAACACCTTCGGCGGCAACCCCGTATCCTGCGCCGCCGCAATGGCCGTCCTTGACGAAATTGAAGAGAAAGACCTGGTCGCCAATGCGCAAAGCGTCGGCGTCTACGCCCGGTCTCGCATGTCAGCACTGGCCGATGCGCATGAGGTAATCGGTGACGTCCGCGGGTCCGGCCTGATATTCGGCGCTGAGATGGTCACGGATCGCGCTGCAAAAACACCCGCAACCGCGTTCACCGACCGCGTCATCAATGCGATGCGGGACCGTGGCATTTTACTCTCCAAACTGGGTCGTCACAAAAACACCCTGAAAATTCGACCGCCCATGCCGTTCTCCAAAGACAACGCGGACCTGCTGTTTGACACGCTCAATGACGTACTCACGCAGACACCGCTTCGCCCATGATCGCGCCGGAACAGGCGCTGCCACTGTGGGGGCTGGAAGGGGCGAAGATCACCCTGGTCGCGGCACGGGAAAACGCGGTTTATCGCGTTATCCATCCGTCCGGCACCTACGCCCTGCGTGCGCATCGCATGGGCTACCGTACCGACACACAACTGGCGGCGGAGCTGGAGTGGATGGCCTGGCTCGACCGCTCTGGCCTATCCGTTCCAGCGCCCATCGCCAGCATTGAAGGGCCACATCTGCAACGTGTCGACGGTGTGCAAATCGATCTTCTGACGTGGCTGAGCGGCGAGACGCTGGACACCGCGTTACTCTCGCTTGATCCCAATGCGCGACGTGATCTTTTCAAACGCCTCGGACAGACCATGGCCAAGCTGCACGGCGCAAGCGATCACTGGCCACAGGCAACATCCTGCGACCGCCCTAGCTGGGACATCGATGGTTTGCTTGGCGAAACCCCACTTTGGGATCGGTTTTGGGACAACCCTGCACTCACCTCAAACCAGCGATCCCACCTGACAGAGTTTCGCGGCAAAGCCACCGACGATCTGAGCGCTCTCCAACCCAGACTGGACTACGGGTTGATCCATGCGGACCTCGTGCCGGGCAATGTGATGTGGTCCGGTGATGGCCTGCATCTGATCGACTTCGATGATGGCGGCTACGGGTTTCGTCTGTTCGAGATTGCCACCGCGCTTTTCAAGCACCGCAATAACCCCGACTACCCCGCATTACATGCCGCCCTGATCCATGGTTACACCGCCAATCGCACGATCGACTTGGGCCCTCTGCCGCTGTTCCTCGCCCTGCGCGCTGTCACCTATGTCGGCTGGAATATCACCCGCATTGATGAGGATAAAACTGGCGAAAGAAACGCGCGTTTTGTCGCCAACGCCATGGCCCTCACCACCGAATATCTCGACGCACGCCGTCCATAAGCCTCCCAAAGACGGCAGACACGCGGCAGTGACGTTTCTCACAGACCCAGCGATGCATCGTACCTAGTTTAGGGTCTCTCGCCTGCACACACAGGCGCTCAATTCATTTTATCAAGGAGTTGATGTTATGAACATTCCAAGAATGTTCCGGCACATAGCCGGATCGTGCATCCTGGCTTCGGTCTTTTCCGTGCCTGCCCTTGCTCAGAGTTTTGCTGAGTGCAATGGCACGGTGTATTCGACCGAAGAAGATTTCGTCTCCGAAGCCGGTGAGAAATACGATGGCAATCCCATCGTCTCGGACGGCGATCTGATCTCCGTGAACCGCACCACCGGCGATACGGTGGTTTGCGCACGCAATGCCGAACTTATCCCGCGCAATTTTCTGGAAATTCCGCGCGCACTTGGGCTTGATGCGGTCGATGTGATCTTGCCCGAAGAGGGGTATATCGCCTTTTCCACCGAGCTGAGCGAGACCTTCGATCTGTTCAGTCATGGCGACATTATCTTCCCCGTCGGCATCGTCATCCCGCATGAGGTGCTGATAACGCGCTTCCAGTTGCGCGGGGAGCATGGGCTTGATGGTGTGCATTTCGTCGGCGAGGAAGGCCGGATTATCGAGGCGATTAAACTTGCGGGCGAGTTTGGTGTTGACGAGCTTGCGAACAACCCAAACGACTATCTCAACCGGCTGCAAGCGCTGGAAGTGGATATCTGGTTCTCCATCGAAGGCACGACCGAAAGTCCAAACGCGCCGTCGATCCTGGACGGTGACATCCTTTCGGCTGTCTCTGGTATCAAGGTTCTGGCGCAAAATCAGGTGCTACCAACGCCCATTCCGGCAGGCATCCCTGATCGCGGTGTCGATTTTGGCATTGATGCTGTGACCGGATTGCGCAGCGTGGATCGCTCGGAAATCCGTTTTTCGACAGAAATCCTCTATCGAGCAGAGCGTGATCCCTTCACAGACGGCGACGTTCTGCACGTTGGCGGCAGCGTCGAGGTGAAGCACGAAAGCCTGATCGCGGGATTGAACCCGCGTGCAGATTTTCTGGGACTCGATGCTTTGGCTTTTCAACCCGGTGAAATCCCGCGCGCTCATATAGATAGCCTATGTGGACGCGACTTCAGCGCCGCTGATTTCAATACCGATGGCCTATGGCGCGATAACTTTGCTGCAAGCCCGCCCGGTGATGACCCACGTCGCCCCTGTGGTCGGTTTATCCCGATTGACGGAACGCTGCCGCCCAATCTGGCAACCGACACCGGCGATATGACCCGCTTCCGAGTGACGTTCCAGAGCCTTAGCAATCCGCTTTCGGGCAATATCGACACGACGTGGCAGCTGCGCGTGCCTGTGCTCAGCATCACCGGTTGGACATGCCAATGGAGCTCAACCCTGACCCTGGCCACATCAAGCGGCTGGATGGATGCGCGCAATTTTTATGATGCGCTGATCGGCAATCCGAGCGGGATCACCGGAAACGGCGGCAGTTTTGGTTGCGCCAATCCGCATCTGCATCTGGCGGTCTGGAACACCAAGGCGCTTGATGATGCGCGCGAAAACGACCTGATGCGGGTGCGGCTCGAGTGGGAAACCTCCGGCTCTACTACCACCTTTGCGAGCCAAAACCACTTTATTCAGTTGGATAATGTCGCCCCGGCTGGTGATCTGTCACCAACGCCTGCTCCGATGACCGTTGAAGTGCGTCTGATGGACGGCACGACAGTTGTGCAAAACTGTGGTGAAGCGCCGACCTCGGAGAGCCAGTTCCAGATCTGGGCCGAGTTCAAGGATCTGCATTACGGTCAATACACCTTGCAGGTTCAGGGCGGCGATCCTTGGGGTGTGCACAGCTTTGCCAGTGACACCGGCAACGCAGCGCATGAGTACTTTGAGCCGCTCGATGACCCGTTTGGCGTGATCGACGATCAGGGCACCACAGGCTCCGGTCTGGTCCATATTCGCAACATCGATATGACCGAACTTGGCGCGCGTTTCACCCGCTGCTGCTACAGTCTGAACCTCTTTGTGCATGACAGCGCCATCCTGCATACCGCCTTCAACGGTCGGCAGCCCGGTGGCCAGACCAGCCATCGCACATTAGCCGGTGCGAGCTTTGAAGCGGGGCCATAGGCTAAGCTAAGCAGATGAGAACCAAGCGATCCGGCGGCACACGCTTCCGGGTCGCTTCTTTTATTCAGGCAAGGCTCGGCAGCCAGAGCACGATCCAAGGGAAGGCCACCAGCAGCGCAATTGTCACCCCATCCGCGATGAAAAACGGCGTCACGCCTTTGAACACATCCTGCACGGTCAGATCATCCCGCACGCCAGCGACGACAAAACAGTTGAGACCAATAGGCGGGGTGATCAGACAGAACTCCGCCATCTTGACCACCAGAATACCGAACCAGATCGCGCACATCGGGCCGGACATACCAAAGGTGCTGTCCGCTGCGCTCACCGCCTCGCCACCGTTTAGCGCCATCACAGCCGGATAGACCACCGGAAGAGTCAAGAGCAGCATCCCTATGGCATCCATGAACATCCCCAGCACCGCATAGGCGAGAAGAATGCAGATCAGGATCACCATCGGTGACATGGTCAGCGAGGTGATCCAGTCCGAGAACGCGCCCGGCAGATCGGCAAAGCCTAAGAACCGCACATAGATCAAAACGCCCCAGATGATCGTGAAGATCATGACGCTGAGTTTCGCGGTTTCCAGCAGGGCTTCCTTGAGTTGCGTCCAGCGCATCCCGCGATAGAGCGCCATCAGGAACACCACAAACGCACCAATCGCGCCGCCTTCGGTCGGCGTCCCCCAGGCATCGCCGCCGAACGGGTTGTAGACAAAGCAGATGATCGTCACGACGACGAACACGATGGGCAGCGCGGGCGGCAGCGATATCAGCCGCTCTTTCCAGGTAAAGCCGCCAACCGGCGGGCCAAAGCCCTTGATCGTGAGCGCCATGCCGATGATCAGCAGGCCGTAGATCAGCGCCGAAAACGCGCCGGGGATAAATCCAGCCAGCAGCAGTTTCCCCACATCCTGCTCAACGATAATCGCGTAAATCACAAGGATTGCAGACGGCGGGATCAGCGAGGCCAAGGTGCCGCCCGCCGCAACCACACCCGCTGCAAAACGCTTGTCATACCCGATCTTGAGCATCTCCGGGATCGCGATACGCGCAAACACCGCCGATGTCGCAACCGACGCGCCGGAGACGGCGGCAAATCCTGCGGTTGCGAACACGGTTGAGACCGCCAATCCGCCCGGCACCCACGCGATCCATCTTTTCGCCGCTTCAAACAGCGCTTTGGTCAGGCCTGCGTAATAGGCGAGATAACCGATCAGGATGAAGGTCGGGATCAGCGACAGCGCCTGGCTCGACACTTTCGAATGCGGCACTTGCCCCGCAGTTTTGACCGCGACTCCCAAGGCCCAGCCAAAGTCTCCAATCCCGTAGTTTTTCTTCGCCCAGAATATCCAGATCAACCCGACCATTCCAGCAAGCGCCGCCGCGAAGGCCACGCGCATGCCTAAAACCACCAGAACCAGCAGGATCCCCGTGACCCAAAGGCCAATGTCAATCGGCTCCATCAGGCGTCATCCTTCAGTTGCTCTGCTTCCATGCGCGCCTGTTTGGCGGCATCAGCGATCAGCGGCACCGCAATGGCTGTACCAGTGCGAATGGCGCGACCATAGGCCCATATTTGCAGCAGCAGCCGCAGGCAAAGCACAAAAAACGCCACGGGCGCCAGCAATTTGGCAGGCCAGATCGGCAGGGCAATATCCATCGAGCTGTCGCGGCTCCACATCGGCGCTGCAAAGTCAAAACTCCGCGCAAAATGCGCCCAGGTTCCCCAGACCAGAAGCACCATCAGCACCAGAATGGCAATCGTGGTGATCAACTCGACGATATAAAGAAGCCGCCCGCGAAGCCGCCCGACAAGAATATCCATCCGTATATGCCCGCCCTCGCGCATCACGAAAGAGATCCCCATGAAGGCGATCAGCGGCATCGCCTGCTCGATCCAATCCACATACCCGGGAAGCGGATTGTTGAACGCATTGCGCCCGCTGACCGAGACGACGGCAAGGATCATCAGCGCAAAGACCGCCAGCCCGCTCACAAGCGCAAAGACGCGCTCGACTCGCAGCAACGCCTGATCAATCCGGCTCAGCAAGCTGTCATCGGTTAGCACCAGCGATGCGGTCGCCATACTGTCCTCAATGTTTGAAAATCGTAAAAGCCCCCGCCCGATGAAAAATCACATCGGGCGGGGCAAATCATTTGACTAGTTGGTCTTGGCAATCATGCCTGTGACCATGTCATAAAGCTCTTGCGCAGGCAGACCGGCTTCTGCGTTTTGTGCAATCCAGGCCTCAGCCGCAGGTGCAGCCGCCGCCTCTTTGAACGCCGCGATCTCTTCATCCGCGAAACTCACTTTCGCAATACCACGCTCCTCAAGCGCCGGACCCCAGGCATCCATGGTCGCACCGTTGTAGTTGGCGATATAGTGATCGAGCGATGCGTCAACCGAACTCATAAGCGCCTCACGATGGGCATCGGACAAACCATTGAGCGCATCTGTATTCACCACAACCGGACAGTTCACCGTGCCGGGGTTGAGGTTTGTGGTCCACCAGCTTGCATTCTCAATCGTGCCAAAGGACATGTGCGCGTGCGGCGCGAAGCTAACCGCTTTCACCACACCCGAATCCATCGCCTGACGCACTTCGGTCGCGGACATCGACGTTGGAACCGCACCGATGGCTTCCATCGCTTTGCCGATACCGCCTGTTGCCCGAACGCTCAGACCCTCAAAGTCGGAGAGTTTCGCAGGCGCATCGCCAACACCGACAATGTTGTATTGTGGCAGAGGCGAGGGCATCAGCAGCGTCGCATTCCAGCGCGCCAGATCAGCAACCGTTGCCGGATGCTCGTAAACAGCCATCGACAGCTCAACTTCCTTCTCCAGCGAGGTTACGCCAAGGAATGGCAACTCAAGAACGGTGATCGACGGGTTCTTGTCCCGGTGATAGCCCGCACAAAACTGCGCCATCTCGAACGCACCGATGGAGATCCCATCGAGGTTCTCGCGGTTCTTCGACAAACCACCATAGCTGATGTTCAGCGTAAACTCACCGCCTGTTTTCTCGCTCACCAATTCGGCCAGCTTCTCAACATGCTCGGTAAACGCACGGCGCTTGCCCCAAAGCGATACATTCCACTCAACCGCCATTGCCTCTGTGCCAAACGCGAGCACAACCGCTGCGATTGCCGTGCGACTAAGATATTTGTTCATTTTCGAAAGTCCTCCCAGATTTTTGATGATGCCATCAAAGCGCATCTGTGCCCAAAGGCCAATGAAGAAATTGTTGGAGCTTATCGAAGGCATCACTCAAAGCGGTCTGGACACCAAACGACCGCGCTCGCGCAATTCACTTCCCTAGGCACATTCTTGCGGCTATCCTGATTTGACACCGAAAAATCGGGAAACATTCTGGGAGGAAGTTATGACCATCAAACGACTGGCGTCTGCCGCCATGCTTGCAACAATGGTGACGGGGACGGCTGCTTTTGCGGAATACCCTGAGCGTCCCATCAATATGGTAATCCCCTACGGCGCAGGTGGCGCGACTGATATTTCCGCGCGCACAATTGCCGAGCCACTGGGCGAAGCGGTCGGCAAGGCGCTTGTCATGGCCAATGTCACTGGCGCGGGCGGCGCGACAGGGTCTGTTGCTGTGCAAAATGCCAATGCAGATGGCTACACCATGCTGTTCGCGCGTGTTGGGTCGCATTCGGTGAACCCGGCGATGAAGGCGACACTGCCCTACACGCTCGACGATTTCCGCTTTGTCACTGTCTATGAGATCAATCCGGTCGCCTGTGCCGTAGCACCTTCTTCGGGCATTGGCTCGATGGAGGACCTGGTTGCCAAAGTCGAAGACGGCGGCGTGACCTATTCCTCATCTGGCGTTGGATCGCTTCTGCATCTGGCCGCCGTGATGGTGCTAGATGAGTTTGGCGTGGAAAATCCACTCGATAAAGCGACACATATCCCGCAACAAGGTGGCGGTGCTGCGGCGACTGCTGTGCTGAACGGAACGGCCACATTCCTGTGTACCAACTCTTCAGCGCTGGCGAGCTTTGTTGCCAACGGTCAGCTCACCCCGCTTATGGTGACAACAGCTGAACCCGTGGTTGGGTTTGATGCACCTACCGCAAACGATCTGGGCAAGCCGGAGTTAAACCAGCTCGTCGGCTGGACCGGAATCGCCGGACCTGCTGGCCTGCCCGACGATGTGGCCGATAAGTGGGGCGCTTGGATGGCGACCGCCACGGCGGATGCGACGTTCCTGGAGCAAATGCAATCGCGGGGCTCTGTCATCGAGTTAATGGATCCTGCGAGCGCAAATGAGTTCATCGAAGGCCAATACAACAAGTTCCGTGCCTTGGTAGATCGCCTTGGAATGCGGATCGAGGGCTAACCCCCCAAAGGCGCATCGCGCGGGCCAGTTTCAAAAGGTGGCCCGCCGCATTTTTGAGGAAACCGCCGCGTGTCCTTCGATGATCTGAACACGAAACTTGGACTTGTCGCCTTGGCAGCAGCGGCGTTTCTCGCCCTTATTGCCATCCCGAACTGGGTCTTCAGCCCCTCCAACGTCAGAAACATCATTCTGTCACCCACCTTCTGGCCCTATGTGCTCTCCGGCTTTCTGGCGATGACCGGGGTTGGATTGCTGCTGACCCGCGCCAATCCCTCCAAAGAGGCCGAAGAGCCACCGGCAGAAGGCGCGCCGTGGCTGCGCCTCATAAGTCTCGCCGTGCTCATGGTGGCAACCATGTGGGCGATGCCAAGGCTTGGCATGGTCTGGACCTGCATGATCGTCTTTGCAGCCAGCGCGTTCCTGTTCCGCACCAGATACACCAAAACAGCGCTCGTCTGCGCTGTGCTGGTGCCGCTATTGCTCTATGCATTTTTTGCCCATGTCGCGGGGGTTGCCATCCCGCAGGGCGATTTGGTGAGACTGCCATGAGCTTCATCGACAGCCTCATCGCAGGCTTCTCACTAGTCGGAAATGCCGAAGCGTTCCTGTCGCTTTTCGTGGGCGTCGTTGTGGGCGTGATCGGCGGGGCGATACCCGGCCTCTCCGCAACAATGGCCGTGGCGCTCACGCTGCCCTTCACCTTCTCCATGGCGCCCATTAACGGTATCTTGCTCCTTCTGGGCGTCTACAAAGGCGGGATATTCGGCGGCTCCATCCCGGCGATCCTGATCAAAACGCCGGGCACTCCGGCATCTTCCGCCACTATACTTGATGGCTATCCCATGGCCGAACGCGGCGAGGCGGGCAAAGCCCTTGGCATGGCGCTTTGGGCCTCCTGCACAGCCGATTTCGTCTCCAACCTGGCGCTCATCGTCTTCGCCGGATGGCTCGCCAGTTTCGCGCTCAACTTCGGACCACCAGAGTTTTTCGCGCTGATCCTGTTTTCGCTGACCATTATCGCAGGCGTTTCGGGCGAAAGCCTGCTTCGCGGCGCGCTGTCGGCCATTCTGGGGCTATTGTTGGCCACCATCGGCCTTGACCTCGTCTATGGCACCAACCGCTTTACATTCGGTGATCCCAATATGATGGGCGGACTGAATTTCATCGCCGTTCTCATCGGTCTTTTCGCCATACCAGAGATCATAGCAATGGCCTGGAACCCGACCGCGCATCTTGGCAAGGCCCGCTCGCTCGGCAAAGCATGGGTAACGCTTGGCGAATATGTCCGCTGCCTCAAATCGATCATAAGGGGCAGCCTGATCGGCGTGTTTCTGGGGTCAATCCCCGGCATCGGCGCCGCCCCGTCCGCCTTCCTCAGCTACTCCGAAGCAAGGCGCACGTCGAAGAACAAAGACAACTTCGGAAAAGGCGAAATCGAGGGCGTCGCTGCAAGCGAGGCCGGCAACAACGGCGTCGCCGGAGCCACCCTGATCCCGCTTCTGGCGCTCGGCGTGCCCGGCGATGTCATCACCGCCATCATCATCGGCGCCTTCATGATCCACGGTCTACAACCGGGACCAATGATGTTTATCCTCAACGTCGATATCATCTATGGCCTGTTCATCGGCCTGATCGTCAGCTCGGTCTTCCTCTTCATCGTCGGCTCGGTTGCGATCCGAGGCTTCCGCTTCGTCGCCGACATCCCCAAACGCATTCTGATGCCCGCCGTCCTAGTGCTGTGCATCTACGGCGTGTTCGCAGTGAACAATAATGTCTTCGATATCGGCGTTATGTTCGCGATGGGTTGGGTCGGATACCTGATGCTCCGCGCAAAAATCCCGCCAGCCCCCTTCCTCATCGCCTTCATCCTAGGACCGCTTCTGGAGGACAACTTCCGCCAGTCCATGCTCATGTCCGGCAGCGATCTGACAATCCTCGCGCGTGGCCCCATCACCTGGTTCTTCTGGACCCTGACAATAATCACCGTCGCCGCCATCATTCGCACGTCACGCAAAGCGAACCAAAGCGCAAAAGCGATGACCCCCGGCGACCACTAATTCAGCTGAACCAAATTCCCACCAGACCGATCCGCCAGAAAAATCAACCCCTCAGCGGGTTGTTCAGCAGTCTTGCGATCCAACTCAAACCGAAGGTGTGTTGAGAAAGAATGGTGCCCGGGGGCGGCATTGAACAGCGGTGCCCTTGCTTCTCATACCTTCTCAATTTATTGATTTATACACAAATACTTATGAGGTCACTAGTTCATAGCTGAACATAGCTGGTCCACCCTTTGCATGTCAAAAGGTGGACCAAAGGGTGGACTGGAAAGGGTGGACCAGAAGTGTCTGACGTCAGCGCTT
>CAYRKW010000084.1:0-10704 GCA_964425135.1 uncultured Rhodobacterales bacterium | reverse complement strand
TTCGCGCAGCAGGACACCGGAGTTTTGAACGAACGCGCGAAAAACGGTGTTCGCCCGCGCACGCAAGGTCGCGCCATGCGTTTTCGCATTTTAAAAATACTCGCCCGCGCGGCAGCGCATGAAACCTTTAAGTCGTGCGGCCCGTAAGGGCCGCTCCGTTTGCTTACTCGGCGGGGATTTTGGCGTCTGTCTCGCTCAGCGGATATTCGAGGCGCGAGAGCATCTCTTTGGGGCAGATTTGAACGAACCGGCCCAGTTCCGCCTCCCAGTTATGCAGCATTTGCGTCGCTTTGGCCGATCCGGTCTCGTTCGCATGGTCTTGCACAAGCCCGTGCAAAACGCTTTGCCAGTGCTCGGTCTCAACCCCTTGCCAGACCAGCGTTTCGGGATTGACCACCGTGTCGAACGCGCCGTCCGGGTCATAAACAAATGCCATCCCGCCGGTCATGCCCGCCCCAAAGTTCTGGCCCACAGAACCAAGGATCACAGCAACGCCGCCGGTCATGTATTCGCACCCGTTCGATCCGCAGCCCTCGATCACCACCGTCGCGCCCGAGTTGCGCACGCAGAACCGCTCGCCTGCCAGGCCGTTGGCATAGAGCTCACCAGCCGTCGCGCCATAGAGCACCGTGTTACCGATGATGGTGTTGCTTGCAGCGATCAGCGGCGAGGCGAGCGGCGGGCGCACAACGATGCGGCCCCCCGATAGCCCCTTGCCCACATAATCATTGGCATCGCCAGAAACCTCGATCTTCAGCCCCGGCGCTGCAAAAGCGCCAAGCGACTGACCGGCTGAGCCATGCAGTTTGATCGTCAGGTGATCAGGTTGCAGGGCATTTCTCATCCCGAACCGCCCGACGATTTGGCTTGAGACACGCGTGCCAATCGTCCGATGGGTGTTCTGCACCGCGTATGACAGCTGCATCTTCTCCCCGTCCTTGAAGAACGGCTGCGCGTCCTTGACGATTTGCGCATCCAGCGTATCGGGCACGAATTGACGTTCGCGATCCCGGTCATAAATGATCTCCGATCGCTCATCGACGGTGATCAACAGCGGGTTCATATCCAGATCGTCAAGATGCGCGGCGCCGCGGCTGACCTGCGTCAGCAAATCTGCCCGCCCGATCACCTCATCCAGCGACCGCGCCCCGATGGAGGCCAGAACCTCCCGCACTTCTTGCGCATAGAACGTGATCAGATTGACGACCTTATCGGCGGTGCCCGTAAACTTCTCCCGAAGGCGCGGGTCTTGCACACAAACGCCCACCGGACAGGTGTTCGACTGGCACTGCCGCACCATGATGCAGCCCATCGCAATCAGCGCCGCTGTCCCGATCCCGTATTCTTCCGCCCCCATCATTGCCGCAATCACGATATCCCGGCCTGTGCGCAACCCACCATCGGTTCGCAACGTCACACGATCCCGCAGATTGTTGACCGCCAGCACCTGATGCGCCTCGGTGATCCCCATCTCCCACGGCAGACCCGCGTATTTGATCGACGTCTGAGGACTTGCCCCCGTGCCGCCATTGTGGCCCGACACAAGGATGACATCCGCCTTGGCCTTCGCGACACCCGCCGCAATCGTGCCCACGCCCGACTGGCTGACCAGCTTGACGGTGACTTTGGCGCGCGGATTGATCTGCTTGAGATCGTAAATAAGCTGCGCCAGATCCTCGATCGAATAGATGTCGTGATGCGGCGGCGGGCTGATCAGCGTTACACCGGGTGTTGAATGGCGCAGGCGCGCGATCAGCTCGGTGACTTTAATGCCCGGAAGCTGGCCACCCTCACCGGGCTTGGCACCCTGCGCGACCTTGATCTCCAGCTCTTCGCACTGGTTCAGATATTCCGCCGTGACACCAAACCGGCCAGAGGCCACCTGCTTGATCTTCGCCGATGGGTTGTCGCCATTGGGCTCGGGGTGGAAATGCGCCGGATCCTCGCCGCCTTCGCCACTATCGGACTTCGCCCCGATCCGGTTCATCGCCACATTCAGCGTCTTATGCGCTTCAGGCGACAACGCCCCAAGGCTCATGCCCGGTGTGACGAACCGTTTGCGGATCGCAGTGATGCTCTCAACCTCATCGAGCGGCACGCTCTCCAGCCCATGCTTGAAGTCCAGGAGATCACGCAAATGCAGCGGTGGACGCGCCTTCATCCCGTCCGAATACCGCTTCCACATCTCGTAAGAGCCGCTGTTACACGCGCTTTGCAAGATATGCATCGATTGCGCTTCCCACGCATGGCTCTCGCCGCTTTTGCGCGCTTTGTAAAATCCGCCGATGGGCAGGATGTTATCCGCAGCCCCAAAAGCCTGATCGTGGATCGCCTCGGTCTTCTGCTGCACGCCGGAAACGCCGATGCCCGAAATTCGGCTCAGCATACCGGGGAAATACTCCGCAACCATCGCGCGGCTCAGCCCGACAGCCTCAAAATTCAGCCCCCCGCGATAAGAGGAGATGACAGAAATGCCCATCTTCGACAATATTTTCAACAAGCCCGCATCAATCGCCTTGCGATAACGCTTGATCGCATCTTCCACCGATCCTTCGATCAGCCCCCGCTTGACCCGATCCGCAATCGTGTCCTGCGCCAGATACGCATTGACGGTCGTCGCCCCTGCGCCGATTAGCACCGCAAAGTAATGCGGATCGATGCATTCGGCGGACCGGATATTGAGCGAGCAAAACGTGCGCAGGCCCTTCTCGGTCAGCCACGAATGCACAGCGCTCGTGACAAGGATCATCGGCATGGCGACATGGGTGCCATCGACGCCCTCATCGCTCAGAACCAGATGGTTGGCCCCTTCGCGCACCGCCTCTTCGGCCTGCGCGCGCAGCTCATCTAGCGCGTTGCGCAAGGATGCGCCCTTCTTGAACACGCAAGACAGGAGCCGCACATCCACATCCGACTGATTGATCATCGCGTGATACTGACCGTTTGAGACAAACGGGCTGTCGAGCGTGAAAATCTCGGTCTGGCTGCTGTCTTCCTCCAGCACGTTCTTGAGATTGCCAAAGCGCGTCTTCAGGCTCATCACCCGATCCTCGCGCAGGCTGTCAATTGGCGGGTTGGTCACCTGGCTGAAGTTCTGCCGGAAGAAATGGCTCAGCGGGCGATACGTGTTCGACAGCACCGCCGACGGCGTGTCATCGCCCATTGAGCCAATCGCCTCCTTGGCGTCTTCGGCCATCGGCGCAAGGATCATCTCGATCTCTTCGATCGAATAGCCCGCCGCGATTTGCCGCCGCCGCAGGTCCTCGCCCTCCAGCCCGTCCGGATGCTCTGCCTTGATCACGCTCTCCAGATCGGTGATCGAGCCGACCCAATCCGAGAACGGCAGCGCTTTGGCCAGCTTGTCCTTGATCTCTTTGTCCTCGAACAACAGACCCTTTTTCATGTCCACGGCCAACATCTGCCCCGGCCCAAGCGCACCTTTTTGCACCACGGATGTCTCGTCAATCGGCACCATGCCGGTCTCAGAGCCCGCAATAATCAGCCCATCGCCCGTCTCCACATAGCGCATCGGCCGCAAGCCGTTCCGGTCCAGCCCCGCACAAACCCAGCGCCCGTCCGTCATCGCCAGCGCCGCCGGTCCGTCCCAAGGCTCCATCACCGAGTTGCAGTAGGAATACATGTCTTTCCACGCCTGCGGCATATCCCCGCTCGCGCCCTTCGACCACGCCTCTGGCACCAGCATCGTCTTGGCCATCGGCGCCGACCGCCCGGCACGCACCAACACCTCAAACACACTATCCAAAGCCGCACTATCCGACGCCCCATGCGCCACAATCGGCTTGATGTCTTCCGCCAACTCGCCAAATTCCTCCGAGGCCAGCATCACCTCATGGGACTTCATCCAGTTCAGATTGCCCTTGAGCGTGTAGATCTCGCAGTTATCCGAAACAATCCGAAACGGCTGTGCCAGCCACCATTGCGGGAAGGTGTTGGTGGAATAGCGCTGGTGATAAATCGCAAAGGCCGAACAGAACCGCTCGTCCTCCAGATCGGGGTAGAAGACCGACACTTGCTCGGCAAGCATCATGCCCTTGTAGATCACCGACCGGCACGACAGCGAACAAATGTAAAGCTCCGGCACCTGCGCCGCGGCGGCGGCTTTCTCGATCCGGCGGCGAATAACGTAAAGCTCGCGCTCAAAGGTATCCTCATCCACACCCTTGGAGTTGGAGATCAGAATTTGTTCAATCTCGGGCCGCGTCGCACTCGCCTTCTCGCCCAGCACCGAAATATCCGTCGGCACATGCCGCCAGCCGTAGATGTAATACCCAAGCCGTAGCACTTCGGTCTCAACAATCGTCCGGCACACCTCCTGCGCCCCGAAATCCGAGCGCGGCAGGAACACCATTCCCACCGCCAGAAGCTCATCACCCGGCTCATGACCCGTGCGCCGCACCTGATCCTGGAAGAAAGGCACAGGGATTTGCACATGAATACCGGCCCCGTCGCCGGTCTTGCCATCCGCATCCACCGCGCCCCGATGCCAAACCGCCTTGAGCGCCGTAATCCCCGCCTCAACCACCTGCCGCCGCGGCTTGCCATCTTTGGTGACCACCAGCCCAACCCCGCAGGACGAATGCTCATCGCCCGCGCGGTACAGACCCTGCGCATCCAAACGCTCAAACTCCAACGCTTTATCGCGCGCCCATCCAGCATCATATGTGGTCATATCGTCTCTTCCTTTATCCCCGAAGCGCTCCTGAAATTTCAGGTATTGGCTTCGCAATCATATTTCGGCCGCGCGCTCAGAAATCCGGCCTCATCGGGACCGATAAATTCCTGCGGCATGTTGTTATGGGTCGTGTTGTCTCTCGCATTGAGAAAGATGCCCTGATAGAAAATCCGCAACTCAGGATCGACGAACTGCTGCCCGCTGGTGTCCGACAACACCTCCCCATCCGGGCCAATCATCTGATAGGCAAATTCGGTCATCTCCAGCGCCCGCCCGTCAATCTCGATCTGCTGGCCCATCAGACGGTCAAAGCCGACCATCCGAAACGTCACACCATTGTCGAGCAGGTTCTCAAAATCGTAAGTGTCCTCGCCGGTTTCGAGCAGCACACTGATCTGATCCGGGTCAACGCCGTCTTCCACCCGCGCCACCGCCATCCCGTTCTCGAAATCCTCATACTGCAACATCTGACCTTCACTGTTGTAGAGCACCCGCGAGCTGCGCCCATCGGCGGTGTAGTTCATCTCCTGCAAACGCTCCGCATCCCCGTTGCAGCGATAAAGATGCGATACCTCGCACCCGCGAAACTGCACGGTCAGAACGCTTTGGCATTGCGCCGGCACGCTGAACACCTGCCCATAGGCAGGCAGCGCCATCAACACTGCAATCACAGATGTCGGCAAACCACGCAACACTCAGGCCTCCGTAAACAGTTTTTCGGTTTCAGCCCCGGTCAGCTTTTTGGTCTCATTGGCAATCTCAAGCCCTTGGGGCTGCTGATCCACATAGAACTGTATCGCCATCCGCACATCATCTGTGTCATCCAGCGAACCCAACGCCACGCTCGGATCACCAAATTCCGGCGCATGATAATAAAGGTTCGACCCGCATTTGGCGCAAAACCCGCGCTGCGCCCAATCAGAGGATTTGAAGACGCTCAGATCACCTTCGCCCTTCGTAATCTTGAAGTTGACAGTGTGCGCACCCATGAACATCCCCGACGCCCAGCGTTGACACATCTTGCAAAAACAGGCGTTGAAGGTTTCTGCAAAATCCGCCTCATAGCGCACTGCACCGCACATGCAGCCGCCCTCCCGTTTTATCAAAGGATACTCCATCAACACTTCCGCTCTAAGATCACGGCGCAAGGCTGGCGGGCGGGCGTGGGAGGAGCGATCGCTCCGACCCACCGGGCGCCTGACCAGCCGCGCAGCATAAGCGAAAGCATCGCCATCACAAAACCACGTCCACAGCCGCACCAACGCCAGCACCCACCGCGCCACCAACGCTCGCGCCCAAACCGCAGGCGGACAGTGCAAGCCCTGCAACTATAATTAAGACAATCTTCATGTTCCGTCCCGTTCAGGTCAGTGCTGCTGACGCACCGCGTTATGGTTTCGTTAACTTTGTGTATCGGACTGTGCATAGGTTGTGCATCGCCTGTGCATGGCTTGCACATCGCCCATCCCGCTGTTGCGCTATTCCGCCGCCATCACAGAGGCCTTTTGTGTGATATACCCCATGATCGCATCCGCCGCCTCGCGCCCGTCGCGAATGGCCCAAACAACCAGCGATGGCGCGCGCGCGAGAGCCCCCGCCGCAGGGACGCCCTCAATGGCTGTCTGATGGGTGCGGAAATTGGTCTTGATCGTGCCCCAGCGGGTCACTTCCAGATCCGGCACACCCCAAAGGCTCGGCAGCTCCTCAGGCTCAAACCCAAGCGCCTTGATCACCAGATCCGCCTCTTCCGCGTAATCCGACCCATCAATCTCTTCAGGCGACTGCCGCCCGCTCGCATCCGGCGCGCCCAGTCGCATCTTGGCCACCCGAACACCGCTCACGCTGGCATCCCCGGCAAAGCCTTTGGGCGCACTCTGCCAGACAAACTCGACGCCCTCTTCCTCGGCATTCGCAACCTCGCGCTGCGATCCGGGCATATTCGCCCGATCCCGGCGATAGAGACACTTCACAGAGCGCGCCCCCTGCCGCACCGCTGTGCGCACGCAATCCATCGCCGTATCGCCGCCGCCAATCACGACCACCCGCTTACCCTTTGCATAGAGCGAGCCGTCCTCGATCTCCGGAACTTTATCTCCAAAATTCTCGCGATTGCTCGCCGTGAGAAAGTCGATAGCGCGCACAATTCCGCCCAATCCTGCACCCGGCCCGCCCAGATCACGGCTTTTATAAACGCCTGTCCCGATCAAAACCGCATCATGCGCCGATTTGATCTCATCAAAGCTGATGTCCGTTCCAACATCCGTGTTCAGCTTGAAGACAACCCCGCCCTCTTCAAGTTGCGCATTGCGCTTGGCGACCACATCCTTCTCCAGCTTGAAGCCGGGAATACCGTAAGTCAGCAACCCGCCCGATCGGTCATAACGATCATAAATCGTGACTTGATACCCGTTCCGGCGCAGCACATCTGCCGCCGCCAGCCCAGCCGGTCCCGCACCGATAATCCCGACGCTTTCCTCGCGCTCAGCCACCGGCGCGATGGGTTTTACCCAACCCTTCTCCCACGCCATATCCGTAAGATATTTCTCGACTGAGCCGATTGTGACCGTGCCATGCCCCGACTGCTCTATCACGCAATTTCCTTCGCACAGGCGATCTTGCGGGCAGATACGGCCACAGATTTCAGGAAACGTGTTGGTGGCCTGCGACAGCTCGTAAGCCTCCTGCAAACGCCCCTCCGCTGTCAGCCGAAGCCAGTCCGGTATGTTGTTATGCAGCGGGCAATGAGTCTGACAATACGGCACCCCGCATTGCGAACAACGCGAGGCCTGCTCGTTTGCCTTTTCTTGAGAAAATTCGCGATATATCTCACCAAAATCATCCGTGCGCTCACCCGCTTTGCGCTTGGTGGGCATGTCACGTTCAATATCGACAAATTTCAGCATCGCATTTTCCATTTCTCATCCAGAACACGCCTCCTATCAAACGCAATCGTCGAAGAAAAGTCAGTAATTATGACCCATACGCTCCAAATTTGGTCCAGCCACCCAATTCGCACGCAACTTTTTGCTTATTATAGTCAATAATACTGACCTACTTAACGCGTGTTAAGTGATAATTTAGCCCAAGCCCACAGAAATCTGCCACCCCCGCCCGCAGAATCGCTGTGACACAACAGATTCTTTGCTAGCCATGCCGAGCAACCGAATCGAAAGCCAAATGCCGCTCTACATCCTCATTCTCGTCGCGCTGATCCAGGGATTGACCGAGTTCCTCCCGGTCTCCTCATCAGGCCACCTGATCCTGCTCCCGCAACTCACAGGGCTCGACGATCAAGGGCAGGCCATTGACGTCGCTGTGCATGTCGGCACGCTCTTTGCAGTCATGCTCTATTTCAAAGCCGAAGTCGCGCAAGTGATCCGCGGCTGTTTTGATATCCTCGCCCGCCGCAGCACCCAAAACGCCAAACTTGCATTCCTTTTGATCATCGCCACCATCCCCGTGATCCTGCTGGGCCTCGTCCTCAAACTCACTGGCCTCTCGGACGCCATGCGCTCCATTAAGGTCATCGCATGGACCATGCTGATCTTCGGCCTCGTGCTCTACTGGTTCGACAAAAACAGCCCCTCGGAACGGACAATGCCCGACTGGTCCCTCAAAGACGCGATCCTCATGGGCCTGTGGCAAGCCATCGCCCTGATACCCGGCACCTCCCGCTCCGGCGCAACCATCACCGGCGCCCGCGCGCTTGGGTTCGAGCGCTCCGACGCTGCCCGCATCGCCATGCTGATGTCGATCCCAACGATCATCGCATCAGGCACACTCCTTGGCGCAGACGTGATCGCCAGCGCCGACCGCGGCCTCATCCGCGATGCCGCCATCGCCGCCATCTTCGCCTTTTTCGCCGCCCTCGCATCGCTCGTTTTCATGATGCGCCTGCTGCGATCCGTCAGCTTTACCCCCTACGTCATCTACCGCGTCGTTTTGGGCGTGATCCTGCTCATCATCGCCTATACCTAGCGTTACCAGCGTAATTTGAGCGGGTTTCTTCTCATATTTTATGGGCTTTTCGTGGATATTTGCCGGTTTACCACGATCACATTTTTCTGACTGGATGTTTGCACAAGTTTAGCCTCTGTGTGGCTCTATCGCGATCAAGCGATGTGTTTAGTATGGTGGAGGCAACATGGATTTGCTTAGCAAACTTTTTGAGACCCGTGAGGATGATTTCGACTTCGGAACACCGCACAAACCAACAATAACCGAACCGGAAATAATCGACAAAAGCAACCAACGCGAAGCCGTGAATGCGTTCACGCCGATCTTCGCAACAACCGCACCAGTAAACGCGCCCAGCGACCCGAATGTGCGCGTGCGCGAGCCGCAAAACCCGCTCACACGGCACCGACAGCGCGCAGGCCTGTCGCAAATTGAACTGGCGAAACAATCCGGCGTCGGCCTCGACACAATCAAACGCCTGGAAAACGGGTCATCCGACCCACATCTCAGCACCCTGCGAAAACTGGCGCAAACGTTGCAAACCCAGATCGACGACATCGCCGCCTGACGCAGCAAAATCTAGACCAAAGCACAAGCGATGCCGACCATCCGGCATCGCTTTTTTTGTTTGGCACAGACCCGCGTTTCGCCTTTCCAAAAATACTCAAAAACGGTTTTGCGGCACGCAAAACGATATGTCGTGCGGCCCGTCAGGGCCGCTCCGTTTGGTTAACTTTTTCGGTGAGGCGCACAATCCGTTGCAAACGACAGACGTCGCAGCGGAACACTCCGGTGTGTGATACCATCGCAAATGCCTGTCGGGCGCGGCAAGCTGGTCGGATAAGCGGCCAGAGCAATTGACATTCCCTGCGTCCCACGCCAATCGATACGCATGAGTGAACAAAAATTATTGCTCCGCGCGCTCGCCGGAGAGACCCTGCCAGTCCCGCCCGTCTGGCTCATGAGACAAGCTGGTCGCTACCTGCCCGAATACCGCGCAACACGCGAAAAAGCGGGCGGTTTTCTTGATCTTTGCTATACGCCCGAGCTGGCCGCCGAAGTGACACTGCAACCCATAAGGCGGTACGGGTTTGATGCGGCGATCCTGTTTGCGGACATCCTTTTGGTGCCACAAGCTCTCGGCGCTGATTTGTGGTTTGAAACGGGCGAGGGGCCGCGTTTGTCGACAATCACCTCGGCAGAAGATTTGGCCAAGCTCAAGCCGGTCGATGCGATAGATGAGACCCTGACGCCGATTTACGAGACCGTAAAAATCCTGCGCGAAGAGCTGCCGCCCCAAACGCCGCTGATCGGTTTTGCAGGCGCGCCATGGACCGTGGCAACCTATATGATCGCAGGGCGTGGTACGCCAGATCAGGCACCTGCGCGTCAACTTGCCTATGAGCAACCAGAGGTGTTTCTGGCACTGATCGATCTCATTGCAGACGCTACCGCCGCATATCTGATCGCGCAGATCAATGCCGGCGCTGAGGTCGTGAAGCTCTTTGACAGTTGGGCCGGCGCGCTGCCCGGCACACTCTATGAGCGCGTGGTGATCGCGCCTGCGAACCGGATCATTGCCGCCATTCGCAAGGTGCATCCCGATGTGCCGATCATTGGCTTTCCGCGCGCGGCCGGTCTTGGCTACAAACGCTTCGCACAAGCCTGCGATGTTCAAGGGATCGCAATCGACACCAGCGTCTCCCCCGAGCTGGCCGCACGTGCGTTGCAGCCAATGACTTGTGTGCAAGGCAATCTTGATCCGATGCTGATGATCACCGGTGGACAGGCGCTGATTGATGAGGCGAAGCGGATCAAGGACGCCTTATCCGGCGGGCCGCATATCTTCAATCTGGGCCATGGAATTACCCCGCAGGCGGATCCTGCCAATGTGGATGTGCTGTTGAAGGCGATCCGCGGGTAAAATAACCGGGACCACCAACCAAACGGAGCCGCGCATACGCGCGGCACGATTTAAAGGTTGTTTTGCCTCCGGCGGGAGTATTTTGAAAATGCGAATGGCGTCAGAAGAATTCGGCGCTTCCTTGTGCGAG
>CAYRKW010000083.1:443-10856 GCA_964425135.1 uncultured Rhodobacterales bacterium | reverse complement strand
GACCTGTGCCGCCAGCGGCTGTGATCCCGAACGAGAAGCCCTCGGCCAGCCACATGTTGCGCAGGCCGGGCACAGGGCCGACGAGCGGGTTGCCGTCGGGGGTGTAGCAGATTGGGCCGTTGAAATCGTCTTTGAGGCCCGCGGTTTCGGAGGACGGGATGCGGTGGATCATCGACATGTATTCTTCTTCGATCCGCTCCAGATCGAGCGGGAAGAGATCAGCGCGGAAGCTGTCGGGGCAGCCAAATTCGAAGCGGGCAGGCGCGTTCTTCTCGTAGGGGCCCAAGATCCAGCCGCCGCGCTCTTCGCGCACGTACCATTTGGCGTCTGCATCGCGCAGCACCGGGTGTTCAGGGTTGGTTTTTCGGTATTCGACCAGCGCCGGATCAGGCTCGGTAACAATATATTGGTGCTCTACGGGGATGGCGGGGATTTTGATGCCCAGAAGCTGCGCGGTGCGCTGGGCGTGGTTGCCGGTGGCGGTGACGACATGCTCTGCGCGGATTTCGAAGGTTTCCTCAGAGGCGATCAGATTGCCACCTTTTTCGACCATCTTGCGCCCGCGCACGATCCATTCATCGCCCGTCCAGTCATAGCTGTCGACCTGACAGCGCCGCTCAATCGTTGCGCCAAGCTGGCGCGCGCCTTTGGCCATGGCTTGTGTCACATCGGCGGGATTGATGTAGCCATCGGTGGGATGATAAATCGCGCCTTTCAAATCCTCGGTGCGCACCAGCGGCCAGCGGTCTTTTATCTCCTGCGGGGTCATCCACTCGTAGGGGACACCGACGGTCTCGGCCGTGGAGGCATAAAGCTGATATTCATCCATCCGCGCATCCGTCTGAGCCATGCGCAGGTTACCAACCACATAAAAACCGGGGTTGAGGCCGGTTTCCTCTTCCAGACCTTTGTAGAATTTCACCGAATAGTCATGAATATGCGTTGTCGCATAGGACATGTTGAAAAGCGGCAAGAGGCCAGCTGCGTGCCAGGTGGAACCGGAGGTCAGCTCGTCCCGTTCCAATAGCATGGTGTCCCAACCGGCTTTGGCCAGATGATAGGCAATGCCCGTGCCAACCGCGCCGCCGCCGACGACGAGTGCTCTGGTGGTGGTTTTCATCTGCTGTCTCCTCGCCTTGGGATGTTGCCTATCGATAGCGCAAAGAGGGGCAAAAGTTAAAGTCTGCGGGGCGACAGAAGGGGGGGTGAAAACGACGCGTGGGGTAAAGAGCCGCGCGTCTCTCAATGGTTTTTTAGCGAATGCGCGGTAAGACAATGCTGGTGGTGGTGTTTGAGTGAACGGGTGAGATCATGCGCAGGTGTGTTGCGGCGTTGCAGATGGTGATCTGTGTTGGGATTTTCGGGCTCTCGCCGGTAAGGGCGAGCGAGCGGGCGATCTGGGACTATAGCGGGCAATATGGTCCTTCGCTCTGGGGCGAGATCAGCTCGGACTATACGGTTTGCACCTCAGGCCAGCGGCAATCGCCAATCAGTATTGAGCAGTCCTTCGACACAGTGCTTGATGCGCCTAAGTTCGATTGGCGTAGCGCGGGATGGGAGGTGGTGAATACCGGCAATCTCATTGCCCTGCGCGCTCAAGACGGCGGGACCACGATGCTGGACGGGGTGGGGTATCGCTTGCGGGAGATCAGCCTGCATCGCCCCTCTGAACATGCACTGGGCGGCAAGCATTTCGATATGGAGATGCAGTTCATGCATGAAACCCGCGAGGGCCAGATGCTGGGGATTTCGGTGTTTCTTAGCAATGGCGGCACCAACGCGGTATTCGAGCAGATCATCGGGAACGCGCCGCCCAGTGTTGAGGATGATCCGATTGCGATTGACGAGCTGGATTTGACAGCGCTGGTGACGGATGCATCTGATCAATACCGCTACATGGGCTCGCTCACCTATCCGCCGTGCCGCGAGGGGGTGACATGGGTGGTTCTGCAAGATCCGCTGGCCGTATCCAACGCCGCTATGTTGGCGTTTGCGCTGCTCTATGACGGCAACGCGCGTCCGCTGCAGGCGCTCAATGACCGGTTTGTGCTGACGGATTAGGCGTGTTGGGCCTGGCTGCGCGCTCCGCTGCGCCCCGGCCTTGAGCCGGGGCCTCTTGCATAGATTTAGGCAAGCACAATGACATGCTCGGCTGCACAGATGGAGGTCCCGGCTCAGGGCCGGGACGGTGTGGGATTGGTGGCGCGGTTTGTCGCTTTCATCACATCGTCAGTCTAGGCCTTGGCGCGATATCCGGCGATGCGTTCGTTTTTCGGATCATAAGGACCGCTGGAGATGACTGCTGCGGCGACGGGTTTTCCAAGGCGGAGGAGTTTGAGCGATATGCCGGGCGCGCAATGGGCTTTGTCAAGATATGCCATGGCGAGGTTTTTCTGGGTGCGGTGGCCAAAGCTGGCGGAGGTGACGGTACCGACCACTTTGCCATCGTGCAAAATGCTGTCACCAGGGCGGGCAGGGGCGGTGTCATCGTCTATTTCAAGCGTGACAAAAGCCTGCGCCTCTTCGCCCAGCGCCATCAGCGCGTCTTTGCCAAAGAAGTCTTTCGATTGATCAACAAAGCGCGTCAAATCGGCGGCGAAGGGTGAAAATTCGGTGATCAGATCGGCTTTCCAATGCCGATATCCTTTCTCGATCCGCATGGCCTCGGCGGCGAGTGTGCCGAACGGGCGGATTTTGAACGCCTCGCCTGCCTCCATGATCAGATCATAGGCCGCAGCGACCTGTGCGTTGGGGATGTGCAGCTCCCATGCCAGCTCGCCACTGAAGGAAACGGACATCGCAAAGGCCGCGCTGCCTGCGATCTCGATGGGTTTAACGTTGAGCCAGCCAAAGCCCTCCCATGCGGTATCGGGGCAGATTTTTGCCAGCAGTTTTGCACTGTCAGGGCCTGCAATCACCAAGGTTGTGTGGCTGTCGGTCAGGTCTTCGATCTCAATCCCATGCGCGGCCGGATCATGAGACATGAGCCAGTCGAAGTCATGCGATTGCGCCGCTGCCGCTGCGCCATACCAGACCGAGCCGTCGGGCATATTTGCCAGCGTCGCCTCACCCTTGACCATACCGTGTTGGTTGAGAAAATAGCTCAGCCCAACCCGCCCGTCCGTGCGATTGATCTTCGAGCACATGACCCGATCGAGCCAGTCATGGACCGCCTCACCGCGCAGCGCAAAGCGGGTGAATCCGCAGACTTCCATGATGCCAACGCGGGTTTGCACGTTGCGCACTTCGGCCTCGACGGTCAGGTCGATATTGCCAAAGCGGAAGCTGAGCGTTGGTGCGAAACCGGGTTTGGGATGGAAATATTCGGCCCGCTCCCATCCGTTGATCGTGCCAAATTCAGCGCCCAGTTCAGCCAGCCGCTCGGTCACGGGCGAAGTCTTGGCCGGTCGCCCCGCCGGGCGATGCTCATGCGGCATGTGGAAGCGGAACTCGTTCTGATAGTCCTCGATGGCCTTTTTCGCCGTGTACTCCACGCTCGCATAAGCGGTGAAGCGTCGTGGATCGAGGCACCATGTATCGTAGCACGCTTCGCCATGAGCGATGATCTGTGCGAGCAGCCAGCCATGGCCGCCGCCTTCGCCCAGCCCTGCGCGCAGGCCGGTTATGCAATAGGCGTTGCGGCGTCCGGGTATAGGGCCGACCAGCGGCAACCCGTCTGGTGTGTAGGTGATGGGGCCGTTGATGATTGAAGCGATCCCGGCGCTCTCCAGACACGGCAGGCGTTTGATTGCGCCTTCCATCACGTCGATAACGCGGTCGAAATCATCGGGGCAAAGATCATTGCTGAAATTGGGGTCAATCCCGTCAAGCCCCCATGTTTTGCAGCCCTGCTCATAGAATCCGATCAGAAGGCCGTTCTTTTCCTGCCGCTGATAAAAATCATCCGTGGGGCAGCGGATGAGCGGCACGCGACCGTCAAGCGCAGCGATCTGAGGAATGGTCTCGGTGACCATATACTGATGCTCCATCGAAGCGACCGGATGCACCACATCCATCATCGCGCCGATCTCATTGCAGCGATAGCCACCTGCATTGACGATCATGTCAGCCTCGATCTTGCCCTTGGCGGTCTCAATCACCCAAGTCTCATCGCTGAGTTGCTGCAAGCCCGTGACCGGCGTATGGCGATAGACCTCTGCCCCGGCCTTGCGCGCACGGCGGGCGAGCGCCTGGCAAAGTTGCGCTGGATCAATATCGCCATCCATCGGATCCCAAAGCGCGCCCAACAGGGTGTCTGTGGTGATCAGCGGATGCCGCTTTGCACATTCGGCAGCGTCGATGACTTCAAACTCAACACCCATGCCTTTGGCCATGGACGCAAAGTGGTGATAGCCATCGAGATGATCTTGGGTGGAGGCCAGCCTGATGCCGCCCGTGCCGTGGTGATAATTAATCGGGTAGTCCGGATCATCGGCCAGATCTTTATAGAGGTTAATCGAGTGGGTTTTCAGCCCCACCATCGTCTGGTTTGGCCCGAAATTTGTCACTTGAGCCGCCGAATGCCATGTGGTGCCCGAGGTGAGCTCATCCCGCTCGATCAGCACGCAATCGCTGATGCCTTCCTGTGTAAGATGGTAGAGCGTAGAGCAACCGGCGATCCCGCCGCCAATCACCGCCACTTGCGTGCGTGTTTTCATGTCTGTCCCTGCCTTTGAATTTAAGTTGGGCGCGGAAATCTTTTCAGGACACTGCTGAATTTCCTTGCAAATCACAAGGGACTCTGGCGCGATGCGTTTGAAGGCAAAAAGGGCATCGTCATGGGTAATAAACGCGGCGGCGGACGATCAGCGCGGGTGGCGATGCGACAGGCGCCGGTTGCGCCGGTGAACCCAGCCCCGAATGGGCCTGTGGGCGGGCAGTATCGTCCGCTGGATGATGGGCAGGTGCGCGAAGTTCTGGATAGTGCCTATCGTATTTTGGACGAGATCGGCATGGGTGAAGTGCCCGCTGTGCTGATGGATGCGGCGCTTGGTGCAGGTGCGCGCAAAAACGATCTGGGCCGTCTGTCGTTCAGCCGAGATTTTGTCGAGGATATCATCGAGGGTGCGTGCAAGAGCTTCGCCTTCCACGGCCGCGATCCACGCGATGATATCGAAGTGGGCGGCGACCGTGTCTATTTCGGGACCGGTGGTGCGGCGGTGCAGACGCTTGATATGGACAGCGGTCTCTATCGCCCCTCGACCTTGCGCGATTTGTACGATTTCACGCGTATCGTGGACCAGCTTGACACAATGAGCTGGTTCACCCGCTGCTGTATCGCAACGGACGTGCCGGACCCCTATGATCTGGATATCAACACGGCCTATGCGCTTTTGAAAGGGACAACCAAGCCAATAGGCATGAGTTTCACCCTTGGCGAATATGTCGCGCCGATCGTGGAGATGTTTGATATGGCGCTGGGCGGTGCGGGGCGCTTTAAGGACCGCCCGTTTTGCAAAGCGCATATCTCGCCCATCATCTCACCCTTGCGCTATGGCGAGGATGCGGTGGACGTGACGATTGCTGCGATCCCACATAACATGCCGCTCAACGTGATTGTCGCGGCGCAATCGGGGGCGACAGGGCCGGCGACGCCTGCTGGCATGCTGGCGATGTCAACGGCGGAGACGCTGGCGGCGCTCATCATGGTCAATATCTTTGCGCCCGGCCATCCGACGATCTTCTCGAACTGGCCCTTTGTCGTTGATCTGCGCACCGGTGCCTTTGCCGGATCAGGAGCGGAGACTGCGATGATGAATGCCGCGATTGCGCAGATTGGCAATCATCTGGGCCTGCCGACGGGCGTCGCCTCTTCGATGGCGGATGCCAAGGCAGTCGATGCGCAAATGGGCGCTGAAAAAGCGCTGAGTGCAGTGACAACGGGGCTGTCGGGCGCGAATATGATCTATGAGAGTGCGGGCATGATGGCGAGCCTTCTGGGTGCGTCCTTCGAGGCCTTTGTACTCGATGACGAAATGCTGACCATCGTCAATCGCATGATCCGCGGGATCGAAGTGAACGAAGAAACGCTTGGGGTCGAGGCGGTGCGCGATGTGGTGCTGGGGGACGGGCATTTTCTGGGCTCGGCGCAGACCATGGCGGCAATGGAGCGCGATTACGTCTACCCCAAGCTCGCCGACCGCGCCTCCCCGACCGTATGGGCGGAGATGGGCGCGCGCGCTGCATCGGATGTGGCGCGGGAGAAGGCGCGCGAGCTGCTGGCTGGCCCCGATCCAATGTATCTGGACGCCGCCACCGATGGGGCAATCCGCGCAAAGTACGAGATTTTCCTCAACACCATGCCAAAGGAGAGATCCGCATGAGCGATGTGATTGGACTGGCGGATCGTCAGGGGTGCTTTGTCGGGCGGATCTGGGAGGATGCTGCCGCTGGGCCGATTGTGGTCACCCTGCGCGCGGGTCGGGTGCTCGATATCACCAGCCGCGATGCGCCCACTGTGCGCGATATTTGCGAAATGGAGGATCCTGCCGCATATGTGCGCAGCGCGGAGGGGCGCGATATCGGATCGCTCACAGATATCGCCGCAAAGGGTCTGCTCGCGCCGTGCGATCTGCAATCGGTGAAAGCCTGCGGTGTGACGTTTGCGCAATCTATGGTCGAGCGTGTGATTGAAGAACGCGCGGCAGGGGACGCAGCGCAGGCGGAGGCCATTCGCGCGAAAATAGCCAACATGATCGGGGCCAGCCTGCGCGATATCGAGGCCGGATCGGAGGCCGCGCAGGAGGTGAAGGAAGCGCTCATCGCAGAAGGCCTGTGGTCGCAGTACCTCGAAGTCGGGATCGGTCCAGACCCGGAAGTTTTTTCCAAAGCGCAAGTTCTCGCTTCGGTCGGATATGGCGCAGAAATCGGCCTGCATCCGGTGTCCAAATGGAACAATCCAGAGCCCGAAATCGTGCTGGCAGTCTCATCAAAGGGACGAATCGTCGGCGCAACGCTGGGCAATGATGTGAACCTGCGCGATGTGGAAGGGCGCTCGGCGCTTCTGCTATCGATGGCCAAAGACAACAATGCCTCTTGCTCCATTGGCCCGATGATCCGGCTCTTCGACAAGAGCTACACGCTCGATCATGTGCGCAATGCGGTGCTGGAAATGACCGTAGAAGGCACGGATGGGTTCACCCTGAACGGGCGTTCGGAAATGGCGCAGATCAGCCGCGACCCGGAGGCGCTCGTCGCCCACACAATAGGCGCGCATCACCAATATCCCGACGGTTTCATGCTGTTTCTGGGCACGCTCTTTGCACCGACGAAAGATCGCGACGCAAAAGGGCAGGGTTTCACCCATCACATCGGCGATGTCGTGACGATCAAAAGCGATGGGCTTGGCGCGCTGCAAAACACCGTGCGGCTCTCCACCGATTGCCCAGCCTGGACCTTTGGCGTCTCGCACCTGATGCGCAATCTGGCCGCGCGCAACCTTCTGTGAGCAAAGCGCGCTTTCATCTTTCCGGGAAATACTCCCCTGCGCGGGAGCGCATAACTTTTAAGTCGTGCGCGCGTCAGCGCGCTCTGCTTAGGCGAACAGCGAGATAAAACGCCCGATATTCTGCCGGAACCCGGCCTCGAAATCGCCGTTGCCCGGATGATAGACGGACTCAAAGGATATCACCCCATCATAGCCATCTGCGCGCAGCGCATCGGCCATAGGCGCGAACTGATCGGCCAGTTGCCCCTCACCCATCGGCCGGACTTCAAGATGCGCGCGCGGGGTATCAACCTGCACATCCTTGATGTGGATATGTCCCAGATACCCCCCGCGCATCTCGTGATAACCGTCAGGATAGGCGCGCTCGTGGCACCAGCAATTATTGGCCGGATCCCACAGGATTTTCAGCGTATCCATGGCGTCCAGCGCGTCGATCAACATCCGCCCCGTGGCGCAGGAATTGACCATAGTGCCGTTGCCTGTCTCCACCACGAGCGTGATGGCTTCGGATTTGGCCAACTCGACCGCAGGTGCAATCAGCGGCACCTGCGCCTCCCATGCGCCTTGGGCGACATTCCATGTCTCGGCACCATGGCTGCCCCACAAAATCTGCTCTTTCTTGCCAGTCATGATCCGCACCAGCGCACAATCGAGCGTATGGGCCATGTCTATGCAGCGCTTGAGCGCATCCATATGCGCAACGTGCAGCGCATCACCCGGCTTCGAGGTGGCCATGGGCATGCCCGCAAAGAGGTGTCGAGAGATGCAGGAGACCGGCTTTTGGTGCTTGTTCAAGAGATCTTTCACGCCTGATATTTCCTGCGTGGTCAGATCGCCGACCTCTTTGTCGCCGATAAATTGTAGCTCGGCATAGGTCAGATCAAATTCGCTCATCACGCCAAGCGCGTGATCAAGATCGCGGCTTATCCCGTCGGTGATGACCCCGAGCTTCATTTGGTCAGCCCCACACCCACAATATCCTCGGCGACCTTGGTGACGATCTGATTGTCGCCGTCAGGATATTTCGTTTTGCCCGCCTGAAAGAGCTGCATGGCCATGGATGCGGTGAAGAGCGGCACGCCCATCTCGCGGGCATGATCCATGGAGATGGTCAGGTCTTTATACATCGTCGCAATATGGCTGCCGGTTTTCTCGAAATTCCGCTCGATGATATTCTCGATGGAGCCGGTGGAGATTAGCGAGGATGCGGATGAGTTGGAGACCACCTTTAGAAACGCTTCCGCATCCACGCCGGATTTGGCCGCGAGCACAGTCGCTTCGTAGGTCGCTGTGAAGATGCTGCCGATCATGGATTGCAGGCATGCTTTGACCGTTTGGCCCATGCCCGGTCCGCCGCCGACGCGGTGGATGGAGCCTGAGACGGCCTCCATCACGGGTTTGGCGCGGTCCAAGAGCGCATCTGATCCAGCAGCCATCATCGTAAGCGTACCGTTTTGCGCGCCCGGAAACCCGCCCGAGACGGGGCTGTCGATCATCTCGATCCCCGTGCCCTCCAGATCGTCCGCAACCGCGCGGATCTCGGCAGGCAGGATGGTTGCGGTTATAATGATGACCGACCCTTCGGACATGGTGGAGGCGAGCCCGCTTTTGCCATCCGGGCCAAAGATGCAGGCGCGCACCTGCGCGCCGTTCATGACCATCACAAAAACCGCATCGGTGCCGTTTCCGACCTCTGCGGTCGTTTCAGCCGGCTTGCCGCCCATTTGAGCGAATGCTGCCGCACGCGCCGCATCGGGGTCAAAGCCGCGGACATCAAATCCGGCAGCGATCAGGTTCTTGGCAAGACCCGATCCCATATCACCGATCCCGCAAATACCGACAGTCTTCATTGGCCTTCCTCCCATAATCGCGATTTTCTGCGACGATAAGCGCAAGAACTGGCCTATTGCCAGTCTTAACTTGAGGGTGGTAGGAGCGCGCAACTTAACTGATGTGCAGCGTTTCAAAAGGAGCCTCAGGATTATGGCGAACGACTATATTGTGAAGGATATCGCGCTTGCGGAGTTCGGGCGCAAAGAGCTTGATATCGCAGAGACAGAGATGCCGGGCCTGATGGCGCTGCGCGAGGAGTTCGCAGACAGCCAGCCTTTGAAAGGCGCGCGGATTGCGGGCAGTCTGCATATGACCATTCAGACGGCGGTTCTGATTGAAACGCTGGTTGCGCTGGGAGCGGACGTGCGCTGGGCGTCGTGCAACATCTACTCAACGCAAGATCATGCGGCAGCCGCTATTGCCGCGTCTGGTGTGCCGGTCTTTGCGATCAAAGGTGAGACCTTGCCGGAGTATTGGGACTATGCGGACAAGATTTTCCAGTTTGAGGAGGGCGGCTGTAACCTCATTCTCGACGATGGTGGCGATGCGACGCTCTACATCCTGATGGGCGCGCGGGTTGAGGCGGGGGAGACCGATCTCATCGAAGTGCCGCAGTCTGAAGAGGAAGAAGCGCTTTTTGCGCAGATCAAGACGCGTTTGGCGCAAAGCCCCGGCTGGTTCACCAAGCAGCGCGATATGATCAAGGGTGTCTCGGAAGAGACGACCACGGGTGTGCATCGCTTGTACAAGATGGTTGAAGAGGGCCAGCTTCCCTTCCCAGCGATTAACGTCAATGACAGCGTTACCAAGTCGAAGTTCGACAATAAATACGGTTGTAAGGAAAGCCTTGTGGACGGTATCCGCCGTGCAACCGACACGATGATGGCTGGCAAGACGGCTGTTGTCTGTGGCTATGGCGATGTTGGCAAAGGCTCGGCAGCGTCATTGCGCGGGGCAGGGGCGCGGGTGAAGGTCACGGAGATTGACCCTATTTGCGCGCTTCAGGCGGCGATGGACGGCTTTGAGGTCACAACGCTCGAAGATACCGTATCGGATGCGGATATTTTCATCACCACAACCGGCAACAAGGATGTCATTCGTCTGGAGCATATGCGCGAGATGAAGGACATGGC
>CAYRKW010000083.1:0-433 GCA_964425135.1 uncultured Rhodobacterales bacterium | reverse complement strand
ATTGTCGGCAATATCGGCCATTTCGACAATGAGATTCAGGTCGCGGCGCTCAAGAACCACAAATGGACGAACATCAAGGATCAGGTTGATATGATCGAGATGCCGTCCGGCAACCGGATGATCTTGCTGAGCCAGGGACGTCTTCTCAATCTGGGCAATGCGACGGGTCATCCGTCGTTCGTGATGTCTGCAAGCTTCACCAATCAGGTGCTGGCGCAGATCGAGCTTTGGACCAAGGGCGATGAATATGACAATTCGGTTCATATCCTGCCCAAGCATCTGGATGAGAAAGTGGCGCGGCTGCATCTGGAGAAGATCGGCGTGAAGCTGACCGAATTGTCCGGCGAGCAGGCCGATTATATCGGTGTTGAGCAGACCGGGCCGTTCAAGCCGGAGCATTATCGTTACTGATACTCAGGCTTAGAGCCTCCGA
>CAYRKW010000082.1:0-10870 GCA_964425135.1 uncultured Rhodobacterales bacterium | reverse complement strand
GCGATTTCTTTCAGGATTTCAGAACGGATCATTGGTCGCCATAGCCTCCCCAGAAATTGGCATCGGTCAGGATCGCGACCGGTTTGTTGCACATAAAGGTGTATTTGAGGATATTATCGAACTCTTCCACATCCCGTTGCCAATGGAAGTGATAGGTCGGAATATTCAGTTGCGCCAAAAGCGCTTTGGTGTGCACGGCCATTTCAACCTGACAGGCGACCGGCTCGCGCAGCTCACCACGATAGGAAATGATCATCGGCAGCGGCATCCGGTAAAACTGCGTCAGCGTCGCCAGCGTATTGATCGTCACTCCGATCGCGGTGTTTTGCATGATGATCGCAGGGCGCTTGCCACCCATAAAGGCACCGGCACACAGCCCCATGCCCTCGTCTTCCTTATTGGAGGGGATGTGGAAAATCTCATCGCGGTTCTCAACCTCATCAATCACACCGGCCAGCTGTTTGCAGGGAACGGTTGTGACAAATGAGACTTCATTGGCGACAAGATCGTCTACGATCTTCTTGTCGATATTCATGTCAGTCTTTGCCTTTCAAGAGTGCGCAGGAGCGCGTTGGTTAGAATATTCAGCTTCGGTAAACATGCACGGCACAGGGCGCATGGCGTACAACGCGGGCCGCGGTCGAGCCCAGCAGGAAGTCGCTAAATCCCGGTTTGTGCGATCCCATCACGATGCAATCCACATTGTGTTCAGTAGCGTAGTCGATGATGGACCGATAGGTATGCCCGACAACCATCTGCGCTGAGACACCGTCAAGATCAGCGGTTTTGGACACCATTTCCACATGTGCGCGGGCCATAGACTCCTTTCGGAGATCTTCGTCCACATACACCTGAACCGACCCTTGCGGCGCTTCGTAGACATGCAGCGCGATAATTTCGCCAGTGCCACCTGTCAGCGACCGCGCAATCTCAAGTGTGTTCGCGGACACACCGTGATCAAGCGCCATGGGAACAAGTATCTTCTTATACATCATCTAACTCCATCAGAACTGAAGCACCGTTCAACATATCTGATCCAATTCTGCGCGTCTGGGCTGGGCATCACCGGGGGGCGCAGGGGGAGCCCCGCGATCTGACAGATCGTGGTAGCCCAGTGTTTCAACGCGATCAAAAACCAAGGCCCTCATTTCGCAGTGAACCCTCCGTCCACCATCAGCACTTGTCCCGTGACAAATGAGGAGGCATCTGAACACAAAAACAACACCGGACCATCAATGTCTTCAAGCCGCCCGTTGCGTCCCATGCAGGTCTGCGCGGCGTTGCGTGCCGCGCGGTCTTCGTCATCGAACACGGCAGCGGTCAATTCGGTAGGGAAAAAACCCGGTCCGATCGCGTTGGCTGTTATCCCGTCTTTGGACCAGGCTTCCGCCATAGCGCGCGTCAACTGCCCAATCCCGGCTTTGCTCGCTCCATAGGCAATGCCACCGGGAAAGGCGCGTTTCGTCTGTAGGGAGGCAAAGTTCACAATCCGCCCCCAGCCCTTTTCCCGCATCGCCGGAACCATGGCCTGACTGAGGAAAAACGGTGCTGACAGGTTGAGCGCTATCGTCTGGTCCCAGCCTTCGGGGGTAACATCATCGGCTGGCTCGCGGGTGTTGACACCTGCTGCATGGATCAGAATATCTGGCGCACCAAAGGGCGCTGCCACCTTGGCCACCAACTCAGGCAGCCTCGCCCGATCAGACACATCCTCCGCGACACCGGCAGCAGTGGCGCCAAGTTCGGCACAAAGGCTGTCCAGCGCCTTTTGGCGGCGCGCCACACCAACGACCTTTGCCCCGGCATCCGCCAAGGCAATGGCTGCACGGCGGCCCAGACCCGAACTTGCCCCGGTGACGCAAGCCACCTTCCCGCTCAGATCAAAAAGTGCGCTTGGGTTAGCCATCAGCCGTCAAATCAAAGGTCTCACCGGGGAAGTATTTGGCCAAGCGCACATCTGCAGCACGGGCATGCCCTTCCATGCCTTCCAGACGCGAAATCCGTGCCGTTGCAATGGCCACATCTTTGGAGGCTTCCTGTGTAGCACGCTGCCATGTGACGATTTTCATGTACTTGTGGACCGACAATCCACCTGTATAGCCCGCCGCGCCTGAGGTTGGCAGGACGTGGTTCGTTCCAGAGGCCTTATCGCCATAGGACACGGTCGTTTCTTCGCCGAGGAAGAGCGAGCCGTAGCACGTCAGGTGCTCAAGCCACCAATCGAGGTCTGCTGCCATGACTGTCAGGTGTTCGGGGGCGTATTCATCGCTGCATTTGGCCATCTCCACACGGTCAGAGCAGATGATGACTTCCGCATAGTCGCGCCATGCTGCAAATGCGTTGTCGCGGTTCAACTCGGGCAAATCCTCGATCAGAGCAGGCACGCGGTTCATCACGTCCTCAGCCAATGCGCGATCATCCGTGACCAGCCAAACCGGACTGTTGTACCCATGCTCAGCCTGACTGACGAGGTCGGTGGCAACAATATGCGCATCTGCGTCCTTATCGGCCAGGATCAGACTGTCGGTTGGACCCGCGATCATGTCAATGCCGACGCTACCGAACAGAATGCGTTTCGCTTCGGCGACAAACTGGTTTCCTGGCCCCACAAGGATATTTGCTTTGGGCAAATCAAACAGACCATAGGTCATCGCAGCAACGCCTTGCACACCGCCCATGGCAAGGATCTTGTCCGCGCCACAAATATGGGCGGCGTAGACAATGGCCGGGGCAATGCCGACTTCAGGACGCGGTGGCGAACACGCTGTAATATGCTTGCAGCCTGCCACCTTGGCTGTGGTCACTGTCATGATTGCGCTTGCGATATGGCTGTAGCGGCCACCGGGGACATAGCAGCCAGCTGCGTCCACCGGGATCGCCTTTTGACCCGCGATGTAGCCTGGCTTAATCTCCATCTCCACATCTGCAACGGTGCTTTTCTGCAATTCGGCGAACCGCTTCACATTGTCATGCGCAAATTGAATGTCCGACTTCAGCCGTTCGGGAACCAGTGCAATGGCCGCATCAATTTCTTCTGGGGTCAACAAAACATTGCCGTCGTAGCGGTCAAACTTGGCAGCATATTCCATTGCCTTCGCGTCGCCGCCTGCCTTGATGTCTTCAAGGATCGACACAACCGTGTCATGCACATCCGACGCGCCAGAGGCGGAAGTGAGTGTCGCTTTCTTAAGATATTCACGGGTCATGTAGCGAAGTCCTATTTGTAGATGTCTGGAAGAAGAGTTGTGGATACTGACGGGACATAGGCGATGAACAACACCACCACAAACATGCAGAGCACGAACGGTACAGCGCGCACAGCAATTTTGAGGATGGATTCACCGGTAATGCCCGACACCACGAACAGATTGAGCCCAAGTGGCGGCGTGATGAAGCCCACACCCAAAGCCGTGATCATCATAACGCAGAACTGGATTTCGTTCATGCCAATGTTCTCAGCCAGGGGTTGAAGGATCGGCGCAAGGATCACGATGTTGGGCGTTGTCTCCATCACACAGCCAGCCGCGACCAGAATGCCGATCATCAGCAAGATCAGCAGCCATGGCTCTTCGGTCAGACTTGTTGCGGATGCCACAAAACCCTGCGGCACGCCCATAATCGCAAGCGCTTCGGCGAGCGGGGCCGAAAATGCGATGATCGGCAGGATAACGCCATTTACCTTCGCGGAGCTGACCAGCATGGCAGGGAAATCCGACCACTTCAGGGTCCCAAGCAGAAAGCCCATCGCGATGGTTACAATAACAGCCGTCGCGCCTGCTTCGGTTGGGGTCAGTCGTCCCGAGAAAATGCCATAGAAGATGATGCCCGGCACGATGAATGCATACCAACCAGACTTGAGGGACCGGCCGAGATTGCCCAACCACTCGCCAAAGGTGAGATTGCCGCCGCCTTCATAGGCATAGATGCGGTTCACAATGAGATTGGTAATCAGGATGGCAATAAGGATGCACAAACCCGGGATCAGCGCCGCCAGGAACAAGGTCGATGCGGATATGCCCAGCACAAGCCCGATGATGATGTAGGCAATTGAGGGCGGTATCAGGATGCCGGTACAGGCCCCCGCCGCGACCAATGCGCAGGCGTAGGGGCGCGGGTAACCCGCCTCCACCAGCCTGGCGATGGTCATGCGTCCCACCGCAGCAGCGCCAGCAGCATCCGAGCCAGAGATGGCTGCAAACATGCCGCAGACCAAAACGGTGGCAGAGCCAAAGCCGCCTTTGGTAAAACAGGTCAGCGCCTCTGCGACGTCCAGAAATTTTCGGCTGAGTCCGGTGCGCACGAGCACGTCACCGGTCAGAATGAACAGCGGAATCGCGGTCAGCGCAAAGGCGTCTATCCCGGTAAAGAGACGTTCGCCAACCAACGACAAGGGCAAGTCCCCTGACATCAGCAGCATCAGAATGGCCGAAGAGCCGATGGCCGCCCAAACGGGCACAGCCAGAGCGATAAGCCCGACAAAGATGATGACAGGCAGGTAAAAATCCCACCCCAGCTCAACCGTTTGTGCGACAGTGTTCCAAAGCATGTATCGCGCTCCTCAGTCGAACAGGGTGTCGCCCTCGTAGACAGGCTTTCCTGTCCGGAGGGATATAAAGTCACGGCGCATGGATTGCAGCAAGCGCCATATCATGAGCGCAAAACCAGCTGGTACGGACATCAAAAACCAGACCTTTGAGATCCGCAGTCCGTCCGTCACAGACCCAAATTTCCAGGACACATGAACAGATTCATATGACCAGTAGAGCGCGATCACGGCCACAATCATCATGATCACATCACCGAAAATATAGAGAAGCGCTTTTGGCCTTTGCGGCAGGTAGTGCATGATTACGTCAATCCGGATATGCGCCCTTTCCTTCACAGCCGCGGCGGCCCCGATCCAGGCGAGATAGATGAACGCGTAGCGCACGATCTCTTCGCCCCAGATTGAGGAGTAGGCGAATATTTCGCGGCGCAGTACTTCGACTGCCATGGTAATGACCAGCATCACGTAGAAGGTCAAAAGCAGCCAGCGTTCTGCATTTTGGTCAAGAATGCGAAGCAAATTCATGACATGGCCCATTTGGCTTGCATGACAAAACGCGGCGCGTGATTTGCGCGGGACTTTAAGTCATGGCGAGGATGGAGTGTCGGGCGCCCCCTGCAAAGGGACGCCCCAATCAGTCGCTTTAGGCGTCGTGGACGTAGTATTTGCCCTGCGTGCCAGCCGCTTCTTCCATCTGGGCAAAGGCATCCATGGATCCTGCGAGCTCTACTTTGAACTCATCCCATTCTGAACGCTGGTAGCCGCCTGCGTCTTTCCATTCAGCCAGTTGATCTTCGCTGAGGCTGTGGAATTCGACCCCTGCTTTGCGCAGTTCAGACATGGCATGGGCACGGGCCGACGGCACTTTGGCAAGGTTTTGATGCGCGGTCATTTCGGAGCCCCACATGATACCTTCCTGAACATCGGCGGGCATCGAGTTAAACCATTCCAAATTGCACGAATAGACCTGACTGTCCGGCACCGCTTGGGTGAAGGTCACGTGGCTCAGCATATCCTTGAAACCAAAGACAAAGAGCGCACCAACAGATGGGTCAAGCGCATCGGCTACACCTTGCTGGATCGCAGAAGGCGTCTCGCCCCATGCCACTGGTGTCGGGTTCGCACCAACAAGACGGTAATACTGTTGCAACATTGCGGAACCGGGAACCCGGAATTTCACACCATCAAGATCGCCAGGGGTGATAACAGCACCAGCACCGCCCTTGCGCACGGCAACGACGCGAGGATCAATGTTAATGTAGAAAAGCGGCTTAAAGCCATTTTCTTCGATTTTTGGTGTGACATTTGCGTTCCAGAAGTCGGAGTTCACAAGGTTTGTGAAGCGCTGATTGGAACCGCACAGATAGGGCATGTTAATCAGGTCAACTGTGGACGCAAAAGGTGCAAAGTTGGACAGCGAATGCTGAGCCGCCTGAATGGTGCCGCCTTGAACAGCTTGTACAAGCGCGCCGCCCGCACCCAACTGTCCACCCGGTGCAAGTTTCACATATACCTTACCGCTGGTTGCATTCTGGATGTTCTCTTTGAGGTCCAACTGCATGATCGGGTAGCTGCGCGATGCACCGAGCACATAGGCTGTGGCGATGGTCATCGTGTGCTCCGCGGCGCTCTCGCGCTCACGCTCTTCGTTGGCAGATTGCGCGGCTGCCTCGGTTGACCAGAGGGTCCCGGCTGCACCCGCGACAAGCGCTGCCGTGAAACCGGCTGTTGATGCAATTTTCAGGAAATTCCGGCGTTCGATTGAGTCTAGTTCGATTTGGTCTTTTGTATCCATTTGGTTTTCCTCCCGTTGAACCTATGCGCTGTCGTTTTCATTGTCCCGATCAGCTTCTTTCTTCAAAATCGCGACGACAAATAGAACCGTCGCCAAAAACAGAACCAACATCTCTCCGAGGTCCCCAAGGAACGCACTGTCTGCAAATGCGCCCAAAGCCACGTTCAGAAAGAAAATCGCGAAAACTACAAATGAGCTGATGAGGAACATGGAAGCCTCCGATCGACCGATTCACCCGCAGTGTAAGCGCTTACACGCGATTCGTGCAAGCCCTTACATTTTTTTGTGCCCGAAACTGCATTTCGCTCTATGCTGGGTTCAAGGACCACAAACGCGAGTGCCGCTTATTTAATGTCTCAAACGCCCGACATACCGACGCTGGACGATGTGGCGCGCGCGGCAGGCGTGTCAACGGCGACGGTATCGCGTTGCCTCAACGAAAAGCAGAAGGTTTCTCCCAAAACCCTCGAACACGTTCTCAAAGCCATTGAGGATTTGGGGTATACGCCCAATTTCAATGCAAGAGCCATGGCGGCGAAACGAACCCAGACGATCGGCGCTATCATTCCAACGATGGAAAACGCGATCTTTGCCAGAGGTCTTCAAGCCTTTCAGGAAACGCTCCACGACAGTGGCTATAACCTGTTGGTATCGAGCAGCGCCTATCAGCCGCAGTTGGAGGCAGAACAGATCCGGGCCCTTGTCGCCCGTGGCGCCGATGGTCTTTTGCTGATCGGTTATGAACGTGATCGAGCTGTTTACGACTACCTCGAAAGACGTGGCATTCCGACCATGCTGGCTTGGACAACCGCACCGCAGGGCGTTCACTCATCTGTCGGCTTTGACAATTGCGCTGCGATGCGGAGGCTTGCCGACCACGTTCTTTCGATGGGACATACGAGGATCTCTGTCATTTCCGGCATCATCGACGGCAACGACCGCGCCGAAGGCAGGGTCCGGGGTATCAAAGAGAGCCTAGTGGCGCACGGCCTCGACGCGGACGCGGTGCCGATCATTGAAACAGCCTATGAGATCGAAAACGGAGCAAACGCCTTTGAAACGTTGATGCGGGCAGAGATAAAGCCCACAGTTATCATGTGCGGCAACGATGTTCTGGCGGCAGGCGCGATCAGCAGGGCAAGACAACTGGGTCTGCATGTCGCCGACGAGATATCCATAACTGGATTTGATGACATCGAATTGGCAAGCATCCTCGACCCCCCGCTCACAACAGTCCATGTACCCCATCGCGAAATGGGTCACATGGCGGCGCGGGAACTGGTGAATATGGTTGAAAAACAGAGTAAAGGCGTCACACGAAAGCTGAATGTCAGGATTGAGATGCGCGCGTCTTTGAAACGGATCTCGCGCAAAGAAGATAGAGTATAACCCTGTCTGCTGCTCCGTACAGCGACGTGAATTCACATCAATCGCGTTCCATAATCAAGAATTCAAAGAAAAAGCTGTTGAGCTGACTGCGGTTTTTTAATCCAGCTTTTCGAAACACGGCATTGCACTGGGATTTAATCGTGCCCTCTTTTTTCCCGGTCAGCTCAGCGATCTCCTTATTGGTCATGCCTTTCAGGATGTACGTTGCAACAACACGTTCTGAGGCACTTAACTGCCATTTTGTAAATTGTGTTTCAACGATGCTGGTCGCAGAGCCGCTCGCAAGAGACAGCTTTTGCTCCATAGCGCCGTACTCCAAATAGAATTTACGGAATTGGTAGATCGTGGTGCCGCTGGTGATCATCAGGATCAGAGCCGTTGCAGCCTCCAGGATCTCCCGTGCCTCCCACTGGACCGGAAAAGGCTCCATACCGAGCAAACTTGAAAAGGAGTTATACACGAACAACCCGGTGATCATAAGTTGGCACAAACAAAACAGAGCCATGCTTACAGGATTTTTGAACCACCTAAACGGCACTCGCTAATCCACTTACTCGTATTATGATGCGCGCAAGATACCTTTGTGCCGAAGCGTTCGTTCTATGTCGCCACATGTGCGTAAAAAACGTCAAAGAAAACCTCGCCAGTCTAATTCCCAGCGCTCGCAGAAGAGGTCGCTGACGTGGACGTGGTTGTGGTTGTCGTGGTCGACCCATCTTCTGCTGTATGTTGTTTGCTTTGTAAAGATGTGGTCGTGGTAGACGTCGTTTTCGCGGATTTTCCTGTCGCCTGGCCTTGAGCCGTCGACCGGGCATTGTTTGACGAGCTGGTGGCTTTTGACGACACGGACGATCCGCTGTTTTGCGCAGGTAGAGCGCGACTTGACGATGTAGAGCCATCACTCGGAGCGACCGGTATCGCGCGATCTTGAATAATTTCCATGGTTACGGCGTGAAAGATGGTTTCCCGCTGATACCTGTTGTTGCTCGACTTCACTTTGACGCGCCCCAGAAATGTCCGAGACACCGAATTGATTTGGTAGCCTTCGCCTTCCAATCGACTAATGGCTGCGATTGTCGCATCGCTGAAATCCGCAACAGCAGAGACCGGTGGAAGCGACAGCAGCATTGAAGCAACAAATACAATTTTCAGTCTGGAAAACATAACGTTCTTGGTCACTCCTTTCTCGCTACTGCGCTCGCATCAAACAGATAGAGCGATCCGCTGACATTTTTAGGGGCAAAGTTGTTTTTCGACGCCGAGCGATGCGCTCACAATTTTGACCTTTTCTACGCACTCATTTCTTTGTCGAGACAGAAGAAGTTGCGGACACTTCCGAGGAAATCACAGTTGTTGAACTTGTCGCCCCATCTTCGCTCGTGCCTGTGTCTTCAACTATCGTCCGCTCCACACTCGTGGACACGGTTGCTGTCACCGCGTCGCCTCTACCACTCGCCCCCGCAAGGGCAACGCTGTTTCCTGCGACCGACTGTGTTGTCACCGCGACCGCCGCATTCCCGTTCGAATTCCCATTCAGGGCATTGGCCGTAGGCGCATTTGACCCGTTTTGCTCCTGATCGCTCGCCGTTGAGCCACCAATCGGAACCATGCTATCCTCCATCACTTCGAACGTCACAGAATTGAAAGCCGTCTGGCGCTCGTTCGTGTTGTTGCGCGAGACGATCAGCAGCATATCGGACTGCTCTCGATCAATGCGCAACACTTCAAATCCTTCGCTTTGCAGCCATTGCACGGCTTCACTCAGGTTCGTGGGCTGAACAAATGCAGCCCGTGACGTTTCATCAATATCGGACATTTGGCATGCGGCGCAAAATGCCAGACCTGCGACTAACAGTGCTCTCATTTTAAGCAAATCGTATCTCTCCCCTAAAGGCCCGATGGGACACCTGCTGGTTGTCGATTTAGCGATCCTACCGGATGACGCTAAATACTGCCAACAAAATCCCAAACGTCCTTTGGCAAAAGATACAATTGATCGATATGCAACAAAACACACAACACTCAGATCGAATGGCTGACACCGTCAAATGCTCACATCGTCCAAACGGTTTAACGAGGCGTGTCCACCTTTCTTCTGTTCAACTCTGGTTCCTTTTGAACAAAGCCTTCCCGGTCCAGTCCCCAAAATTTGCATCGATGACGAGCAAATATTTGGAAATGCCCCACATTAAATGACATGGACCGGGAAGGTCTCCTGGAAGATTGGGGGGCCTCATAAAGGCCGCCCCAAAGCCCCCACTCGCCTACATCATGAAGTCATCAAGGAACATCGCTTTGATGTCACTGATATCAAACCCTTCCGAAAGATCACCGAAGTCGGGCGCACCTCTGTTCGGCATCGAATCCAACCCGGGACATGCCGAAACACCATCTGGATAAGACATCGACGGCAGGTCTTCGAAAAGAGAGTCCAAGTCATCGATATCGCGATCTCTGAACTCAAATGCGTCGCCTTCGGAGGCGGACACAGTTGTGTCTCCATCGGACGCTGACCCTGACGCAAAGAAGTCACCTTCCCCCTCGATAACCACTGAAGGTCCGTCGGGGCCGCTTGATGCGGTTACTGTGACACTGCTTGTGATTGTCTGACCAGACGAGTCGGCTGGTTCGCCTGCGTCTCCGGCACCTGACGCGCCGTTGTCTGCAGCGTCGCTCGCGTCCTCGGCATCTGACATACTGTCGCCTGTAGTATCGCTCGCGCCATCGCCCATAGCACTTGACGATGCAGTCACCGTCTCCCCGTTAAAAGAAGCAGAGCCCTCGCCGGAAAAATCGCCCGAACCTTCGATCTCGACATCAACGCCGTCTGCACTCGCTTGCGACGTAACTGAAATCGAAGACTCGCTTGTGGACTCTGAAACCTGAGAATCATTGCCTTCCAGACCTCCCAAGCCAGCGTCTGGCACCCGAGCTCGAAACTCGGCTATGGAATCTGAAAATCTCTCCGGTATCAAGTTACCTAGGTTTATCATTGCTTATCCTTCCCCGCACTTTCCATTTAAATTGTTTAGGTGTGGGAAGACATGCAAAGACACGACATGCAACGCAATTGAACCAGCGTTCGATCTGTCGAATTGAACTTTGGGTATAAAGCCTCATCCGCAATATGGTCGGTTGGG
>CAYRKW010000081.1:0-11371 GCA_964425135.1 uncultured Rhodobacterales bacterium | reverse complement strand
CTCACAACGGAATATTATCATGCTTCTTCCACGGATTTTTCAACGACTTGCCCCGCAGCGCCGCGAAGGCGCGCGCAACACGTCGCCGCGTTGAATGCGGCATGATCACTTCATCGATGAAGCCTTTTTCGGCGGCCACGAACGGATTGGCGAAGCGGTCTTCGTATTCTTTGGTGAGTGCTTCGATCTCTTCGGGGGACTTGCCGCGATGGATGATCTCGGTTGCGCCTTTAGCGCCCATGACAGCAATCTCCGCCGTCGGCCATGCGTAGTTGAAATCCCCCCGCAAATGTTTGGAGGCCATCACGTCGTAAGCGCCGCCATAGGCTTTGCGGGTGATGACCGTCACTTTCGGCACTGTTGCCTCGCCATAGGCGAACAACAGTTTCGCGCCATGCTTGATGACGCCGCCGTATTCTTGTCCGGCGCCGGGCAGAAAGCCGGGGACGTCCACGAAGGTGAGGATCGGAATTTCGAAGCAATCGCAGAAGCGGACGAAACGGGCGGCTTTGCGGGAGCTGTCGATATCGAGACAGCCTGCGAGCACCATCGGCTGGTTTGCGACGACACCGACGGTTGCGCCTTCGATCCGGACAAAGCCTGTAATGATGTTTTTGGCGAACTCTTCTTGGATCTCGTAAAAATCACCTTCATCGGCGACTTTGCGAATAAGCTCCAGCATATCGTAAGGCATGTTCGGATTGTCGGGAATGAGCGTGTCGAGCGACATCTCGATACGTGCGGGATCGTCGAAGAACGGACGGCTCGGCGTACCGGATGTGTTGTTCTGCGGCAGGAAGTCTATCAGGCGGCGCACTTCCATGAGCGCGTCAATGTCGTTGTCGAACGCACCATCGGCAACGCTCGATTTCGATGTGTGGGTCTTTGCGCCGCCAAGCTCTTCGGCGGTGACCACTTCGTTGGTAACGGTTTTGACGACATCGGGGCCGGTGACGAACATGTAGGAGCTGTCTTTGACCATGAAGATGAAGTCGGTCATGGCGGGCGAATAGACCGCGCCGCCTGCGCAGGGTCCCATCACGAGTGAGATTTGCGGCACGACGCCGGATGCCAAGATGTTGCGCTGGAAGACTTCAGCGTACCCTGCGAGCGAGGCCACACCCTCTTGTATGCGTGCGCCGCCACTGTCGTTTATACCGATCACGGGCGCGCCGACGGTCATGGCCATATCCATGATTTTACAGATTTTCTGTGCGTGGGTTTCGGAAAGCGAGCCCCCAAGCACAGTGAAATCCTGGCTGAACACGAAGACCTGACGTCCGTTGATGGTGCCCCAGCCGGTGATTACGCCATCGCCGGGGTAGTTTTGCTTCTCCATGCCGAAATCGGTGCAGCGATGCGCAACGAACATGTCGAACTCTTCGAAAGAGCCTTCGTCGAGCAAAAGGTCCACGCGCTCGCGCGCTGTTAGTTTGCCTTTGGCATGCTGCGCGGCAATGCGTTTTTCGCCGCCGCCCAGTCGTGCAGCATCACGCCGTGTCGCAAGCTCTTTGAGTATATCGGTCATGTTCGGCCTCCGTTTGCGGTGTTTTTAGCTTTTTTGCAGTGCAAACTAAAGGAAGGTTTCGCAGATGTGCACAGATTGCGAATTAATAGTATTAAGAATTGCAAATTTGCGAAGTTATTCAAACTACGAATCCGGTTCCACCGCCTGTCGCTTTGGCCTAACACTGCGCGATATGGCTTCACCCCTCCCCAACGCTGAGTTTCTTCGACGCGGAACGCCGCCGCATATCCTGACGCTCGTGCTCATGGCGGGGGTCGGTTCGATTTCCATGAATATTTTCCTTCCCTCATTGCCCGGCATGGCGGTGTATTTCGAGACAGATTATGCCGTAATGCAGCTTGCGATTTCAGCGTTTCTTGCGATGACAGCCGTGTTGCAACTGATCATTGGGCCGCTTGCAGACCGGTATGGTCGCAGGCCCGTCCTGATCGTTGCGTTCATCCTGTTTCTTGCAGCGACATTGGGCTGTATCTTCGCGCAATCTGCATGGTTTTTCCTGCTGTGCCGCATGATACAAGCGGTTATTTCGTCAGGCGTGGCGCTTTCGCGGGCGATTGTGCGGGACATTGTGCCATCCGAAGAGGCCGCCTCGATGATCGGATATGTGACGATGGGAATGGCATTGATGCCGATGTTGGGGCCGATGATTGGCGGGGTGCTGGACCATAGTTTCGGCTGGCAGGCGACATTCGTGTTTCTGTTCCTCTTTGGGGCGATTGTTTTGGCGGTCATTTGGCGCGATCTTGATGAGACCAACCCTAATCAGGGAGGCAGTTTTCGCGAGCAAGTGCGCTCCTATCCTGATCTGTTCCGTTCGCGCAGGTTTTGGGGTTACACAGCGACAGCCGGCTTTGGGGCAGGCTGTTTCTTCGCCTTTCTGGGTGGTGGGCCTTACGTGGCAAGTGAGGTTTTGCAGATGAGCCCACGCGCGATGGGGCTCTCGTTCGGGATCATCTCGTTTGGATATTTCTGCGGCAATTTCCTATCGGGCCGTTATTCCACACGCGTCGGTGTGATCCGCATGATGACCATCGGCACGCTGTTTGCGGCATCAGGGATGATGCTCTCGCTTATGTTATTCATAGCCGGATTTGAACATCCGCTCTCATTGTTTGGATGTATCTTTTTCGTCGGATTGGGCAACGGGCTGACGCTGCCGTCAGCCAATGCTGGCATGTTGTCGGTCAATCCGAGACTGGCAGGAACAGCGTCGGGTTTGGGCGGAGCGGTGATGATTGGCGGCGGGGCGATGTTGTCAGCGATCACGGGCGCCTTACTTGGGCCAGGATCGGGGGCGTTTCCGCTGATCCTGATGATGCTGGCATCCGCGTTGATGGGGATTGTTGCTGTACGTTACACGGCGAAAATTGAGCGTGAGGTCGCCGGGGCATAGCGCGCTTGTCAGATCACAAGATCGCCCAAGGTTGCATCGCCCGGATTATAGCCGCGCAGGATCATCCAGTTGCCCAAATACTCAACGGTCAGATGACCCGAATTGCTGACGGTGAGCGTCGCAAGGCCAACGATGGGCACGTCGACTTTGTCGATGTGAAGCTCGAAATCGACAGCCGTATCTTTGCGGGTTCGCGTATCAAGCACGAAAACATCTGCGCCCGCACCGCCCCATAATTTGTCACGCCCGACGCCGCCAGAGAGCGTGTCCGCGCCATCGCCGCCGCGCAACTTGTCTTTGCCCGCATTCCCGAAAATGAAATCATCGCTGCCCATGCCCCAAATTGTGTCGTTGCGACCTTTGCCTTCCAGTCGGTTGCCGGTGTCGTTGCCGTAAATGGTATCGGCTGAGTTCCCCGCGATGACATTTTCGATGAAGGCATTGGTCGAATTGTTGGGGGCGAGCGAGAAATAGACATTCCCGTCCGCATACAAGCCGCCCGCAAGCTGCGCGCGCTGGGCTGATGAGAACATCATGTAGCCGCCCGGTGCGATATCGATGTGCATCGCGCTCGAATAATTGGTCAGATCGAGCGTATCATTGCCGCCGCCGTCCCAAATTGTTTCGAATATCCGGGAGCCACCTTCGGTGCCTTGCCCGATACCGTTGATGAACATCTCGCCGGTCGTCGGCGACCATGTGTAGGTGTCATTGCCGTTGTTGTATGACCAATTGGTGCCGTAGATCGCCTGCAATGCAGCGATATCATAGGCCATGTAGCTTTGCGCGTAGCCATAGTATTCGTTTGTGTAACCAGAAAGGCTCGATCCTTCATAGGAGCGGTAGGTCATAAGCGAGTAGGCCATTTGATCGACGTCGCTGCTCAGCACATTTTGTCCGTGTCGCAATCCCAGTGCGTGGCCAATTTCATGGAGCACCGTATGGAAGCCATAGGTGCCTTTGAGCGGATTGGAATAGTAATTGGGCGAGTTCCCAAACCACGCATCGCCACCCAGACCGGAGCTCGACGGGTAGTAGGCCCATGCGGTTGACGGGAGGCCAGATTGCGCCATGCGGATATCGGCCGTGCCTTGCGCGCCTGTTACTTCGGTGAGCGAAAGTGTTGTGTAATTTTCAATCAACTCCATCGCATGGCGGGATGTGGCCTGTTGGGCTGCGTTGAGTGCTGCAAAACTGTTGGTCAGTTCACCACTGCCATAAGATGCCGGGTTGGCCGTATAATCGCTGGTCTCATCGGGGAAGGAATAGGTGAGGTTGTTGGTGTTCCATTTTACACCTGCCACGAGCGCGAGCATGTTGCTTTGTTGCGCGCCCGAAAAGCTGACGTGATAGGAGGAAATGCCGCGCGCGCCTGCCTCATTGGGGCCGAGCAGCAGATCGCTTTGAACCCGGTTTTCAGGATTGTAGTTTGAAAACGCAACACCATTGGCGCAGACCGCGCCGCATAACTCGCACATATTGTACTCACCACCAACTTGTCCCCAACACCCGTTGAGCGGTATAGCGTCTCGGCGTTTACGCAGGCTGAAGAACAGGCGCAGAAAATAGGCGCAATTTTATACGCGGCGATCTGGAGGGCATCCGCCCGCGGCTTGCTTGCATTTGGCCACGGATATGAGTACCTGCGCATCAAACCTTTTCTATGCGAGATCATCCGATGTCCGATATCGACGCGCTTAAATCGAAATATCTTGCTGACGTGTCTGGCGCAGATAGCGAAGACGCAATTGAAGCGGTGCGCGTTGCTGCGCTTGGCAAGAAAGGGGAGATTTCCCTGAAAATGCGCGAGTTGGGCAAGATGTCCCCCGAGGAGCGTCAGGTTGCGGGGCCTGCGCTCAATGCGCTGAAAGATGAGATCAATTCCGCGCTATTGGCGCGGCGCGCTGCGCTTGCGGATGCGGCGCTTGAGGCGCGGCTCAAAGACGAGTGGCTCGATGTCTCGCTCGCCAGCCGACCGCGGCGTCGAGGTTCAATCCATCCGGTCAGTCAGGTGACGGATGAGGTTGTCGCGATATTCTCCGATCTTGGGTTCGCGGTGGCCGAAGGGCCGCAGATCGAGAGCGATTGGTATAATTTTGATGCGCTGAATATCCCGGCGGAGCATCCTGCACGGCAGGAGCATGACACGTTCTACATGCGACGCGCGGAAGGCGACAATCGCCCGCCGAAAGTTTTGCGAACGCACACCTCGCCGGTGCAAATCCGGCATCTGGAAAAGCATGGTGCGCCTTGCCGGATCATTGCGCCGGGCCGTGTGTACCGCGCGGATTATGACCAGACACACACGCCGATGTTCCATCAGTATGAGGGCCTGTGCATCGATCGCGATATATCGATGGCGCATCTTAAATGGACGCTGGAAGAATTTTGCCGCAGCTTTTTCGAGGTTGATGGTGTGGAGTTGCGATTCCGGGCGTCGCATTTTCCGTTCACGGAGCCATCGGCGGAAGTTGATATCCGCTGTTCCTGGGAGGGTGGTCAACTGAAGATCGGTCAAGGTGACGATTGGATGGAAATTCTGGGCTCCGGCATGGTGCATCCAAATGTGCTGCGCGCGGCCAATGTTGATCCGGATCAATGGCAGGGCTTTGCGTTTGGCATGGGGATCGACCGGCTGGCCATGTTGAAGTACGGCATTCCCGATTTGCGCGCCTTCTTCGATTGCGATTTGCGTTGGTTGCGGCACTACGGTTTTTCCGCGCTCGATATCCCGACGCTGCACGGCGGGTTGAGCCGCTAGACGGTGCGCGCTGGCGCGCGCGCATCATTGATTATGCGCTGACGCGCGGTCGAGTATTTTGAAAATGCGAAATTGATCCGTTGAGCGGAGAGGATGGGCGTGTCTGAGCAGGTATTGGTTTTTGACGGGCATAACGATGTGCTAACGCGGCTCGCCAAGATGGGCGGCGTTGCGCAGGCGCATCGCTTCATAGACGGCATGGACGGTCATCTCGATGTTGCCAAGGCGCGCGCGGGTGGATTTGGTGGCGGGTTCTTTGCTGTCTGGCTGGCATCGCCGGGTGATTTTGCTGAGATTGAGAAACAAATGGAGGCACCTGCGTATTTTATTGAGATGCCAGAGCCGCTGGAATGGCCGGACGCGATGTGTGCCGCGCTGGCGCAGGTCTCGATCCTGAATGAGATGGAACGGCTCGGCGCTGTGAGCGTTTGCACATCCACGGCCGAAATCAGACGCGTGATATCGCACGGTGGAATCGCGGCGGTGTTTCATCTTGAAGGAGCGGAGCCGCTTGATCGTGATCTGAATGCGCTTGATGTGTTGTATCGTGCAGGGTTGCGCTCGCTCGGGCCGGTTTGGTCTCGCAATACGATATTTGCCAACGGCGTACCGTTTGCCTATCCCGCATCGCCGAATATCGGGCCGGGCCTGACGGAGGATGGAAAACGTTTGATCGCGCGCTGCAACGCATTGGGGATCATGATCGATCTGTCGCATATGAATGAGGCCGGTTTCTGGGATGTTGCGGATGTGTCGGATGCGCCTTTGGTCGCAACACATTCCAACGCCCATTCTCTTTGTCCGCATGCGCGCAATCTGACCGATGACCAGTTGCGGGCGATTGCGCAAAGTGACGGAATGGTTGGGTTGAATTTTGCGGTCCAGTTTTTGCGGGCCGATGGGCGCAACGATGCGGACACGCCTGTTCACGACATGCTGCGGCATTTGGATCATCTCATTTCGATCCTTGGGGAAAGCCGTGTTGGATTGGGCTCGGATTTTGATGGAGCAACACTCCCAAGCGCAATCGGTGATGCGTCGGGTCTGTCGGTCCTGCGCAACGCGATGTCAGATCACGGCTATGATGCGCCGTTGATCGAGAAGCTCTGTTTTGAAAATTGGATGCGCGTTTTGGATCTGACCTGGCGCGATGATGCGCCAAACCGTTCAGATTAGTCGCATTTCGAGATGTCGGTCGTGCCGGATTCGGATGTTGTTGTGCATCCGCCTGCCTGCTCCACGACGCCCAGAATATTCGCGATCCCGTCGAATGCCCCTGCTTTGATCGCTTGCATGCCGCTCAAAGTCATCGCAATGAGCGCCGCCGCCAGCATCACATAGTCTGTCGTGACCGCGCCGTCGCGGTCAGACTTGAACTGATCAAGTCTCTTGTTCATGAACTATCCCCACATAGGTCAACAACCCTGCACCTTAAGTAACATATAGCCGAGATCAAAGCAATTTTTAATAAAACTTGACTCGCAATTTTAGGGTTAACTTCAAGCGGGTCTCAAAAGTTGCGATTCGTTCCGGCACAATCTCGTGATCCCTAGACCTTGGCGCGTGAATTGCCTAAAGCTCTGCCGCAACATCATATTGCGCCTCACGGCGCTGACGACGGGCGGACAGGCGCAATGAAATTCACACTTAACTGGCTCAAAGAGCACCTTGGAACCGAAGCGTCGCTTGAGACGATTTTGGAGACGCTGACCGATATCGGGTTGGAGGTCGAAGAGGTGATCGATCCTGCCGATAGCCTCGGTGCTTTTCGGATTTGCCGTGTGATTGAGGCCGGGCCGCATCCTGATGCGGATCGATTGAAACTGTGCCGTGTTGAAACATGGCCCAACGGTCCTGAAGCGGCATCCGAAGAGGTTCAGGTTGTGTGTGGTGCGCCAAATGCGAGAACCGGATTGGTGGGGGTTTTTGCACCTGTGGGGACGCATGTGCCGGGTACGGGGGTTGATCTCAAGCCGGGGGTGATCCGCGGTGTTGAAAGTAATGGCATGTTGTGTTCCGAGCGTGAGTTGATGATCTCGGAAGATCATGACGGAATTATCGAGTTGCCGGACGATGCGCCATTGGGCGCACGCTTTATTGACTACCGCGAAATAAACGATCCGGTGATTGATATCGCGATTACGCCCAACCGTCCCGATGCGCTTGGCGTAATGGGGATTGCGCGGGATCTGGCGGCACGCGGACTTGGAACGATGATTGCGCGCAAAGCGCCTGAGATCAAAGGCGGGTTCGCATCACCGATTGGCGTTACGATTGAGGATGCGGTGAAGGAAAACGCGTGTCCGGTATTTTCGGGACGGCTGATCCGCGGTGTGAAAAACGGGCCAAGCCCCGCCTGGTTGCAAGCGCGGTTGAAGGCGATTGGGCTGCGTCCGATCTCTGCGCTGGTCGATATTACCAATTTCATCACCTATGATCTCAACCGCCCGTTGCATGTATTCGATGCGGCGAAAGTGACGGGTAATCTGCGGGTACATTTTGCGAAAGGTGGCGAGACGATCACCGCGCTTGATGACAAGGACTACACGCTTTCGGAAGGTATGATCGCCATCTCGGATGATAATGGCGTTGAGAGCATCGCGGGCGTGATGGGGGGGCTTGAGACCGGTTGCACGGAGGAGACAACCGAAGTTTTCATCGAGAGCGCCTATTGGGATCCGATTGTCACGGCGCAGACCGGGCGCAAGCTGAAGATCAATTCTGATGCGCGCTATCGGTTCGAGCGCGGGGTTGATCCTGATTTCACCATCTCCGGGACAGATATCGGCACGCAGATGATCCTTGATCTGTGCGGCGGTGAAGCCTCTGAGCTGGTGATTGACGGGCAGGTGCCGGATACATCTCGGTCATATGCGTTCGATCCTGCGCGCGTTGTCAGTTTGGTTGGCATGGAAATCGCCGAGGAAGAGCAGCTGCGTATTTTAGGCGATCTTGGATTTACGCCCAAAAAGAGCGGCAAGACCTATGACGTTGGGGTGCCAAGCTGGCGGCCTGATGTGATGGGTGATGCGGATTTGGTGGAAGAGATCGCCCGGATCGCCTCGCTCACCAAGCTCGAAGGTGTGCCTTTACCGAAAGTGCGAGATGGGGTGGCCAATGCCATCCTGACGCTGCATCAGCGCCGGGCGAGCAACGCGCGCCGCGCGTTGGCGCGGGCCGGGTTCAATGAGTGCCTGACGTATGCGTTCATTGATGAGGCATCGGCAAAGCTCTTTGGTGGCGGCAGCGATGATGTCGGGCTTGAAAACCCGATTTCGTCAGAGATGTCGCATATGCGGCCTGACCTCTTGCCGGGATTGCTGGCGGTGGCGGCGCGCAATCAGGCGCGCGGGGCGGCTGATCTGGCGCTCTTTGAAATCGGTCAGTCGTTTGCGGGAAATGAACCGGAGGATGAGGCCCTTGTTGCAAGCGGTATCATCACCGGCCATGACGCGCCGCGCAACCCGCATGAGGGACGGCGGTCGATTGACCTTTATGATGCGCGGGCAGCCGCGGAAGATGTGCTGAGCGCTTTGGGCGCGCCAGCCAACCTGATGGCGCTGCGCAATGCGCCTGACTGGTATCATCCCGGACGCTCCGCAGTTTTGTCGCTTGGGCCGAAGACCCCATTGGCGGTGTTTGGTGAATTGCATCCGCGTGTCTTGAAAGCGATGGATGTTAAAGGTCCGGCGGCAGGGTTCACGGTGTTCCTCCAGAACATTCCGACCAAAAAGGCAAAGACCGCCACGCGTGCAGCGCTGCATGTGTCCGATTTGCAAGCGGTGGAGCGTGACTTTGCGTTTGTTGTGGGCACGGATGTGGATGCGGACGCATTGCTGAAAGCGGCGCGCGGCGCTGACAAAAAGCTGATCGCGGATGCGGCTGTCTTTGATGTCTTTGACGGGGCGCAGGCCGTGAAATCGCTGGGGGACGGCATGAAGTCGATCGCCATTTCTGTGCGGTTGGAGCCGACAGAAGAGACGCTGAAAGATGCCGATATCGAAGCGGTGAGCGAAAAGATCATCGCCAGCGTCACCAAAGCCACCAAGGGAGTTTTGCGCTCATGAGTTTGCATGTCTATCTTTCGGGTGAAATCCATACAGATTGGCGCGATCAGATTATCGACGGCGCAAAAGGGCTAGATGTTTCTTTTTCGAGCCCTGTGACAGACCATGCCGCGTCTGACGATTGCGGTGTTGCGATCATGGGGGCAGAGACGGACAAGTTTTGGCACGACCACAAGGGTGCGAAACTCAACGCCATCCGCACGCGCACAGCCATCGAGAAGGCGGATGTTGTGGTTGTGAGATTTGGTGAGAAATACAAGCAGTGGAATGCTGCGTTTGATGCAGGCTATGCAGCGGCGCTTGGAAAGTCGCTGATCATCTTGCACGGGCCGGACCATGCGCATGCGCTCAAGGAAGTGGATGCAGCAGCGCTTGCTGTTGCACAGGAGCCGTCGCAGGTCGTGGATATGCTGAATTACGTGCTGAACGGTGAGCTGCGTTAAACGCGGGTTCACCTTGGCGCGTCTAATGTTCAGCGCTTGCGGAGATTGTGCCGTGGATAGAATTGGGCAGGGCAGGGGCATGTGTCAGACACGCTGAGTGACGTTTATAATGTGGCAGTGAACGCGGGAGACTTGCGCCCGGATGTGGCGCAGGCAGAGGCAGTCTCGCAGCTTCAGGTGCTCCAGAACGCATTGGCGGGCTATGAGCCGCCGCGTGCCAAATCGGGTTTGCGGCGGTTGTTTCGCGACAAATCCAACGCGCCAGCACCCAAAAGTCTCTATCTCTTTGGCGGTGTCGGACGCGGGAAATCCATGCTGACGGATATGTTCTATGGCGCGCTAGAAACGCCCGACAAGCAGCGGGTTCATTTTCACGCTTTCATGCAGGCAATCCACGACGGGCTACAGATCGCCCGCGCCTCAGGCATCGACGATCCGCTTGAGACGGTCGTTGCGGACCTGTGCGATGGCACGGCAGTCTTGTGCTTCGATGAGTTGCAGATCACCGATATCACCGATGCGATGATCGTTGGGCGCTTGTTTGAAAAGCTCTTCGCGCGTGGCGTTGTGATCGTGACCACCTCGAACCGCCATCCCGATGCGCTCTATAAAGACGGGCTGAACCGGAAACTTTTTCTGCCGTTTATCGAGATGATCAAAGAACGGTTTGTTGTGCATGAGGTGGCGAGCGAAACCGATCATCGTCAGCAAACCCTCAAAGGACAAAACCTGTTTTTCTCGCCATTGGGCGGGCAGGCGGACGCGCGTGTCGATGCGCTTTGGGCGCAGCTAGCGGGTGAGGCGCCTGCGCCTTTGGTGATCGAAAACAAAGGGCGGATGATTGAGATCGAGCAGTTTTCCAATGGGGTCGCGCGCAGTGATTTTGCCGCACTTTGCGCAACCGCGCTTGGCCCGTCGGACTTTCTTGCGATTGCGGATGCGGTTTCGGTGCTCATACTGGAGCACATTCCCAAACTGAGCCGCGCCAATGCCAATGAGGCAAAGCGGTTCGTTACGCTGATTGATGCCCTTTATGAAGCAAGGGTTCAGTTTATCGCATCTGCCGACGCTGAGCCGGATGCGCTTTATGTCGATGGTGATGGGGCATTTGAATTCCAGCGCACCGCGTCGCGGCTGATGGAAATGCGATCTGCGGATTGGGCGCACGCGGAGGCTCTA
>CAYRKW010000080.1:0-11681 GCA_964425135.1 uncultured Rhodobacterales bacterium | reverse complement strand
TTATCTCGGCCCATGGGCCCCCCCCGCCCCCGGGCGGGCCCGGGCACCTCCTGAACGCGAGGCCCCGGGTCAAGCCCGGGGCGCGGCGTGGCGATTGTGAGACCATGCATCCCATGGATCAGTACCTGATTTTCGGGTCGAGCCACGCATAGGCGACGTCGGTGATGAGGTTGAAGATGATCGTCAGCGCGCCATAAAGGATCGTCACCCCCAGCATCATCGAATAGTCCCTGTTGAGCGCAGCATTGACATAGGAGACGCCAATCCCGCCTGTCGAGAAATAAATATCGATGATGACAGAGCCGGTGATCATCGCAACGAAGGTCGGGCCAAGGTAGGAGATGACCGGCAAAAGTGCCGGTTTGAGCGCGTGCCGGAAGATGATGGTGCGGCCCGGCAGGCCTTTGGCTTTGGCGGTGCGGATGAAATTGGATTTCAGCACTTCGAGCATGGAAGAGCGGGTGATGCGGGCAATCGAGGCCATATAAGAGGTCGAGAGCGCAATGACCGGCATAATCAGGTATTGCCATTTGCCCCCTTCCCAGCCGCCGCCGGGCAGCCAGCCTAGCTGCCATGTGAAGATGATCACGAGGATCGGGGCCATGACGAAATTCGGCAGCACTTGCGCGGAGAACGTTGCGCCCACAGCGATGTAGTCGAGCAGCGTGTTGTGGCGGATGGCAGCGAGGACACCGAGCGAGACGCCGATGAGCGTGGCGAGAATGAAGGAGATGGAGCCATAGGTAAGCGTCACCGGAAAGCCTTGGGCGATCACTTCGTTAACGCTGCGGTCTTTGTACTGAAACGAGGGGCCGAAATCGAACCCTGTGATAACCGAAACGAGGTAGTTCCAGATCTGGACTGGCAGGGGCCGGTCGAGGCCGTATTTGGCTTCGATATTCGCCAGAACCGCTGCGGGCAGGGGTCGTTCGGAGGAGAACGGGCCGCCGGGGGCGGCATACATCAACAAAAAGCAGATGATGATCAGGATGATCAGGGTGGGGATTGCGATGAGCAATCGCCGTGCAATGAAGGAGAGCATATGGGCTGCCGTTTCGAAAACCGCCGCGCAAACATGTGCTGCGCGGCGGCGTTTTCAGGTCCGGTTACTCGGCGATTTTATAAAGATCGCGGGAGTACCAGTTTTGCTCGACGTTCTGGACAGGCCAGCCGCCAAGGTCCGTGTCGTGCATGTAGACGCCTGCATAGTGATAGACTGGAATGACCGGCATCTCTTCGGCGAGGATTTCCTCAACCTTGGTATAATTCGCCGCCGCATCCGCTGCCGTGCGCGCATCGAGCATCAGCTCATCGACCATCGGGTTGGAAAATTTGCCGTCGTTATAACCGGAGGCTGATGTGAGCAGGTCGAGGAAGGTTGAGGCTTCGTTATAGTCACCGCACCATGCGCCGCGGGCCAGTTGGAAGTCCTGATTGCCACGGGTCTCCAGAAAGGTTTTCCATTCCTGATTGGCCAGTGTCGCCTCAACGCCCAGCTTTTGCTTCCACATCTGGCTCATCGCGATGGCGACTTTCTTGTGATTTTCAGATGTGTTGTAGAGCATATCAAAGACGAGCGGATTATCCGCGCCATAGCCTGCTTCTTCCATCAGCGCCTTGGCTTTGGCATCGCGGTCCGCCTGGCTCATTGACGCCATTTCCGTGCCTGGCACATCAAAGCCTGCCACGGCTGCGGGTGTAAAAGTGTAGGCTTCGGGCTGACCCCCTGCGAGGACTTTCTCGCTGATGATCTGACGATCTACTGCTAGGGCAAGGGCCTGGCGCACGCGCACGTCCTTAAAGGCTTCGGGGCCTGTGTCGGACAGATTGAAGGTGTAGTAGTAGTTACAAAGGCGCGGGAAGCTGACCGCCTCATCGGGGTATTGCTCTTTCATCTTTGGATACTGACCGGCAGGCATCAGCGTGCGGTCCAGCTCTCCTGCCAGATAGCGGGTCAGACCGATGTTCTCGTCGTTGATCACCAGCGCGATGGATTTGTCCAGAATGGTGTTTTCATTGTCCCAATACATCGGGTTGCGCTCGCGCACCAAACGCTCGCCCGGCACCCATTCGGTCAGAACATATGCGCCATTGCCCACGAGATTGCCCGGTTTGGTCCAATCTGCGCCATGGGCTTCAATCGTGGCCTGATGCGTCGGGAAGAGTGTTGCGTGGGTCATCATTTGATCAAAATAGGGGAGGCTGTCGGTCAACTCGACCACCAGCGTCAGATCATCGGGGGCGGAGACGCCCATTTCTGTCGGCGCGACGTCCCCTGCGATGATTTCGGAGGCGTTTTTGATCGTGGTCAGTTCCATGAACCACGCGTAGGGCGAGGCGGTTTCAGGATCGGCGGCGCGCTGCCACGCGTAGACGAAATCGCCCGCAACAACCGGATCGCCGTTCGACCATTTGGCGTTGTCACGCAGTTTGAATGTCCATGTCTTTTTGTCTTCGCTCGACGACCATTGCGTTGCCACACCGGGGATCAGATTGCCGTCGGCGTCCTGATTGAGCAGCCCTTCGAAGAGATCGCGTGCGACGGATGATCCTTCAACGTCTTCAATGATTTGCGGGTCGATGGAGGGGAATTTGTCGAGCACCATATAGGTGAATGTCTGGTCTTCGGCGAGGGGCTCGCCAGTCACAGGGTGGTTGCCAGCGGAATAGGCTGGAAGCGAGGCGAGCGAGAGCATGACCGCGCCGGTGAAAATGGTGGATGAAAGCCGCATGTGGGGTCTCCTTTTCTGTCGGAATGTCATGGTCTGCACTTTGTTGCGCAGCCCATTCGTGCTTTCTTTTTGGGGATTCGTGTATCCCGCATGGCTTAGAGGATACACGCGACAAGCGTGCTGGCAACGCGGATGTTGCGTCAGCTAAATATGCGCAATTATTGAGGTTTTGGGTCTCAATCGCCGATGAAAGCGCCGGTGAGGGTGTTTCCCGCGTTGGGGCCGCTGCCCTGTGAGGAAATCACGCCGCCAACTTCGTCGGGGGCAAATAGCACCCCGTCAAATCCGAAAAATGCAGCGTTCAGACCGCTCGATGTGCCCGTGACGTCCACAGCGCTACCGCCCTGGAGTGTGGACAGGGTGCCGCCTGTGATCTGGCTGCCGGAGATAGTGGCATCGGTGACGGTGAACTGGTCGATGGCGGCTGATCCGGCGCCTGTGACGGACATATCGACGTCATTGCTGCCGAAATCAGCGGTCAATGTGCCGCTCCAGTTGGCGAGCGTCTCAGGGCTTGTGCCGGAGAGGTAGACGCCTTCAAACTCGACCGTGTAGGTCGCATCGGTGGAGCGCGCGACGTCGGCGGCGCTGGTTTCAATGCCAAAGACGCCAGCATAGACCGTGCCGCCGACGTTGATGTCGATGGGGCGGGCGTAGTCGTAGGTGTTAAAGTCGGCTGTGCTGGCAGATGCGGTGCCGCCGGAGGGCGTGGTGAAGAAGACGCTGTTGCTGGCGTGGGCGAAGGTGCCATCGAGCGCGGTGGTCGAGAAATCATCACTCGATACCGCGCCGCCTGAAACCTCACTGTTGCCGCCGGATGTATTGGCGAGCGTGGCATAGGTTGGAGGCGTCACCCCGATCGTCGCGGTGGCATTCGGGCCACTGCCTCCGCATGCTGATAGAAATGTTGCGCATGCGGCGCTTGCGAGCATGGATTTTTGCATTTGGCGCGTTCCCCTTGTTGCGGCCTTTTTGGTGGCCGGATCAGCCAAATGTAAAGTCTGTTTCGGACAACTCGCTGCGGTCTACACCGTGGAGCAGAACCGTCGTCCCTTCGGCGGAGAACACGACACCATCCTTGGATTGCGAGATTGCGCCGCTCGACAGGATACCGTTTTGCGTCAGCGTCTGGAAACCTTGCAGGACAATCTTGTCGAGACCCGGAGTGAAATCGGCGCGATCAATGGTGATCGTGTAGACGCCTGTGTTGGGATTGCCGATATCGCGCTGGTCAAAGCTGCCGATAACGTCGCTGCCATCGCCGGGTGTGAAGCGGTATTTATCCGCGCCGCGCCCGCCCATGAGCGTGTCATTGCCCTGACCGCCGGTGATATCGTCGCCGCCTGCGAGGAAACCGCCGATGATATCGCCTATGATGATGTCATCGCCGATCCCGCCATCAAGCTCGTCTGACTGGATGCCGCCAACAATGTAGTCATTGCCGCCCCCGCCTTCGAGCGCATTGGCCCCTGCGGTTGCGATCATCATATCGGCGCTGGCGCTGCCGGTGCGATGATCGTCGGTTGCGCCAAGGAAGACGACCTGTCCGGTGGTCATAGACACATCCGCTGGCGCATCGAGGGCTGTCAGATCGCCGATGTCGCCATCCATGCCCTCTTGAGCTGGCGTTTGCTCTGGCTGCGGCGCAGGATCTGTTTCTTCCGTTTGAGGTGTCTGGGCGACTTGAGGTGTCTCAACGGGATCGTCTTCGACCTGCTGATCCTGTTGCGGAGGTTCTGTTTCCTCTTGCGCGTCAATGATGTCAGTGGCCTCAGGCTCCATCGGTTCTTCCGGGGCGTCTTCGGGCTCTTGCGGTGCTGCGTCGGGTGTTTGAGCAACCGGCACCTCTTCGGTCGCAGGGATCTCGACCACGGGCGGCGGGGCGACCTCTGGCACGCGTGATCCGGGCAGCACATCGGTTTGCAATCCAGCCAGACCAGCAACCTCGCCCTTGTGCAACGCGCGGTCATAGATGGTGAAATCGGCAATCGTCCCGTCGAAGACGTCAAAAACAAACTCAGGATGCTTGTCATTGCGCCAGCCGCTGTGGCCGCCGACAACGAGATCGTTGCGGTTGTTCGTCCAGTTGATCGTCAGATCAGGTTCGGAAATCACCTTCTCGCCGTCGAGATAGAGGTGGAAGCCCTTGTCGCCGAAGATCGCGGCGAGTTGATATTGGGTGCCTGCGCGGATGAAGTCGGTCATCTCGGCGCGCAGGTGGTAGGATTTGTTGGTCGATTGCACGCGCGCCCAGAGGATGCCTTCGGCGATGTAGACCGTCGTGTGCCCGCCGCTGCCAAAATCGCGGGCGTCTTTGGAAAAGAGCGTCACGCTATCGTCGGTGGGGATCGTGTCGGCGGTAAAGCTCATGGTGAGCGTGCCTTCGGAGAGCGCCATATCGGGTGTATGCTCGATATTGAGCCAGCTGCCTGTGCCGTCCGGGGTGACATCCTCGGCGGTTTTTCCCAGCGCCGCGTTCTGGAAGCTCAATGGGTCGGCAATGGCAAAGGCGCTTGAATAGAGCGCGCCTGCCGCCAGATCGTTTTTCAAGAGCGCATTCATCCAGTCGGCCATGCGCGACAGGTGCTCTTCCCATTTGCCGTTTTCATTCGCAATCGAGTCGCCATAGAGAACGCCGAATCCGAGCGAATAAAGCGCATCCATCACCGTCGCGGTGCCATGCTCGCCAAAGAGCGGGCTGCGCGCGGACCATGTGTCGGCGAGGCCGAAATTGGAGGTTTTGGTGCCATTCAGGAGTTTCAACTCCGCCAGACGGTTGTCGCCAATCCAGGCGTCCAGCTCGATCAGGTCCTGGGCGGTGAGAGTGCCGTTGTTGGCAATGCCGGTGGCCTTGATGCCTTCGATCAGAATGGCGTTGAGACCATCCGCCGCTTTGGCCGCTTCGTTGATCTTGCCGGAGGTCATCTCGCGCTTGAGGCCTTCGTCTTGGGTGATCAGCGTGACCAGCGCATCAAGGCCGGTGCCTGTTTGCCCCATATGGTAGAGCGAGACGAGCGGGTTGCGCAGCGCGCCGCTTTGAAGATCGTCTTCGAGCAGATTTTCAAGCCAGAAGGCAACATCCGAGAGCGACGCATTGCCTTGGCCATCTTCGTTGAGCAGCCGACCGTTTTTGACGCCGAAACCAAGGTGGTAGAGCCCGTCTGCAATGGTGTTCACGGCGGATTTGCCGAACATGCGCGCATCGCCGCCATCGCCTTGCACCAGATGAAAGCCGGTTTCGATGTTCTTCTCATCATCGCCATGCGCCTGTTTCCACGCGCCGTAGTAATGCGATTTGATGTGATCGGCGAGGGTGCGAATATCGGCGATAGAAATGGCGTCGTTATTGGCAATTCCGGTCGCTTGGATCGACTGGACGATGATCTTGTTCATCGTATCGGCCGCTTTCGCACCATCGATCATGTCTTGGGCGGAGATATTGGTAAGGAGGCCCGGGTCGTCGCGGATCACATCGACGAGCGCATCAAGGCCGGTGCCGGTGCTGCCCTGAACGTCTGTTGCGGCAGGCGCGCCAGCCAGCGCGGCCATGTCGTTTTGCAGCAGGGTGTTGAGCCAGTAGGCGACCTCTTCGACGCGTGCGTTAGAGTTACCGTCCTCATTGGCCAGACGGCCTTTGCGGATGTCGAAGCCCAGATGATAGATCCCATCGGCGATGGTATCGACAGCGTTGCGGCCAAATTCAACCAGCTTGCCGCCATCGCCCTGCACTTTGTGAAAGCCTGTCTCATAGGACTTTTCGTCGTCGCCGTGATGTTTGATCCAGTCGGCTTTGCGGTTGGAGGCGATCCAGCCGTTGATGAGGTAGACGTCGTGGCTATTGATCAGCCCGTCATTGGCAGCGCCCGTTTGCTTGATCGCATCCACAACGATGGCGTTCATGGCAGCGGCGGCTTTGGCGCCCTGACTGATCTCATCTTGTGTGGTGCGGTTGATGATACCCGGATCGGTGATGATCCACTGGACGATGGTATCAAGACCGGTGCCGGTTGCGGGGATGTCGGTGGGGGCGGTGTATGTCTCAACCTCGACCGGATCATCATCGCCGGGCAGCATTTGCGCGGCCTCGCGATCCGTTGATTGGGCCGCTTGCGCTGCCAGCGCGGCATTTGCACCGCGCGCGCCGGTTTCATCGACCTCAAGCGGTGTGATCGCTTCGTCAATGTCGCGGACATTCTCGACGATACCGTAGACAACCTTGCTGTCGACGCTGATATCGCCTTTTTGCAGCAGATCGCCTTCGACGGTGATCGTGCCGAGCACGTCCTGGTCGTGCGCGCCGCCATTTCCGCCTTGATCGGAGATGAGGTGAATGACCGATTGATCATCCACCCCATCACCGTCGCTGTCCTCGTAGGTTATGGCGGCAATCTTTGTTGTGTGTCCTGCAATTTCGATTTTGTCGCCTTCAGCACGGTTGAAATCCGTAATCAGGTCATCGCCAATCGCATCTACCCAGTGGTCGTGGTAGCGATCATTTTCGCCTGCAACCCCGCCCCAGTTGATCGAGCCATCATCGCGGGTGTGTTTCTCGATGATCTTGCGCTTGGCGTTGATCAGGGTCTCGAAGCGGAAGATATCGGCGCCCGCGCCGCCTGTGAGCACGTCATCTGCGGGGATGGGCTGATCGGGGTAGAGTTTGCCGGTTTCGCGATCAAGCTCGTTCTGTGGATCCTCGTTTCCATTGGCTTCGCGGCTGCCACAATTACACATCGCCCCGCCTGTCACCGGACACGGACCAGTGCCGCCGCCTGCGGCAAAGCCGCTTTCGTCTTCGGGGATGCCGTTCACCCCTTTATAGAGTTGGGCTACAACAGGTTCGCGCGCATCAGATTTGGAGAGGATAATGTCATCACCCTCGCCGCCATCAAGCACATCGCGCCCGTGTCCTCCATCAAGCAAATCACTCCCGGTTCCGCCCGACAGCCGGTCGGAGCCGTACCCGCCGTACAAACCATCATCGCCGTCGCCGCCGACGAGAATATCTTTCCCCAAGCCGCCCAGCAGCGCGTCATTGCCGCTGGTTCCGGCGATGTCGTTGTTGCCATGATCGCCACTGCGCGTTGCGCCGCCGGAGATTGCTGCAATCTCGGCCCGGTCGAGCGCGCGCGCGTAGACGGTGAAATCCAGGATTTCGCCTTCAAAGTAGGAATTGAGCTTCGCTTCGGTTGTGCTTTTCTGGCTGGCGTTGGTCGCACCGACGATCAGATCGTTGGTGTTGGAGCGCCAGTCGGTTCTCACGCTCTCATGGAACATCACCAACGCGCCGTTAACCCATGCGCCAAGGCCCTGATCGCCAAAGGTGATCGCCAGATCATAGGCGGTCTGGGACTCAAGCTCTACGGGGATTTTGTAGTACTTGTTGTTGCCATCCTGCGGCGTGCGCACCCACAACTCGCCTTCGTACATGTAGACGTGCATATCGCCCGAATTGGCACTGTTGTGGTCTTTGGCGAAAAGCACCTGACTGCCGGATTTGTTCACATCATCGGTGATGAAGGTGAGCGCAACCGTGCCTTCTTCGAGGCGCAGGGCGTTGGAGTGATCAATCTCTACGGCGTTCTCGCGATCCGTCACATTGACCGCAGTGGCCTCCACGACAATAGCGGCCTCAACGGCGGCCATGTCAACGCTTTGCGGCGCGTTGGTGAGCGTGCCATCCGCCAATTCATCGGCGAGCATATGCGACAGCCACGCGGCAAGCTCTGCGGTGGTGCCGGACCAATCGCCGTCTTCATCGCGAATGCCGCCCCATTTTTGGCTGTATCCAAGGGAATACAAGGCTGGCGCGAAGGCATTAAAGGTGTTTACGCCTGCGGTCTGGCTCGATCCGCCATCCCATTCGAGACCAACGACGCCTTTGTCGGTGTCTTTGTCGCCGCGCAGCGCGCTCCATTCGCTCAGACGGTTGTCGTTGATCCATGCGCCGATAACAGCGATGTCCAATTCGCTGATTGTCCCGTCGCGGGCCACATCGCTTTCGCGGATGGCTTCGAGCACGATGGCGTTCAGCTTGTCGGTGTCGCGGGCGATCTGCGCCAACTCGCTGCTCTTGAAATCGTCGGTGAAGCCCGGATCATTGGTGATTTTCGCAACAATCTCATCAAGCGCCGTGCCGGTGGTGCCGACCGGGTAGAGATCGGCGTCCGCATTGGTGAGCGAGCCGTCGTTCAGCTCGCTCTCCAGCAGTTTTTCGAGCCAATGGGCCACGCTTTCGAGCGAGGCATTGCCATCGCCATCTTCGTTGCGCAGATGGCCCCACTTATAGCCAAAACCCAAGTGATAAATACCGTCTGCAACAGTGTTGACGGCGTTTTGCGCAAAAAGGCGGCCTTCGGAGCCATCGCCTTGGACAAGGTGAAAGCCGGTTTCGATGTTCTTCTCATCGTCGCCATGGGCGGCTTTGAATTCGGCAAAGCGATTGGCGGCAATCCAGTCTGACAGATCGCGCATATCAGAGGCGGTGAAGCTGCCGTTATTGGCGATGCCAAGCGCTTTGATCCCGTCGAGGATCATCACGTTCATCGCATCTGCAGCGGCCGCGCCCGCGTTGATATCTTCGAGCGAGATACGGCGGCCCAAACCTTCGTCGGTCAGGACGATCTCGACCAGATGATCAAGCCCAGTACCAGTGCTGGGCATCACGTATTTCTCTACCGCCGAATTGGCGAGCGTGCCTGCATTCAGATCCTCGGACAACAGCGCGTTCATCCAGTAAGCGACTTTTTCGACCTCGACATTGTTCTGACCATCCTCATTGATCAGATTTTGGTCTTTGGTCCCGAACCCCAGATGATAGATGCCATCGGCAACCTGATCGACGCCCGCATCGCCGAAGAGATTGAGCACATCGCCATCGCTTTGAATGAGATGAAAGCCGGTTTCGACGCCCTTTTCATCATTGCCGTGGTGCTTGATCCAATCGGCCCGTTTGTTGCTCGCGATCCAATCGGCGAGCACGTAGATGTCAGCGGCGCGAAACGCCCCGTCATTTGCGATCCCTGTGGCCTTGATTCCTTCGATAATGATGGCATTCATGGCAGCCCCTGCCGCTGCACCCGCTTCTATCTCGTCATGGTCGACATGCAGGTTCAGACCCGGATCAATGATCGCGATCTCGATCAATCGGTCCAGTCCGGTGTCGGTTTTGGGGAATGCAAAGCTTGTCGTATCAAGGGTCGTATTTGCGTCGAGCGCAGGATCGAAATCTTTCGGGGCCATGGGTCTATTCGCCTTGTTGGTACGCGCAGTAGGGTTCTTTTTTTGTGCCGTTGCATCAAGAGGGGGGGACCCGCGCTGGCGGGTTTCCTCTTATCGGGTGTGTGAAGCGTTCGGGCGAAAGTTGGCAGAAAGGTGACGAGGAATTCGTAAACACCTGTCAGGGGCGCAGTTTTCGAGCGTATTTGCGCCGAGCGCGTGCTCAAACGGGTGGGGGATTAGGGTGGGGGTTGGTGAGTGCTTAGAAAAATAAATGCATATATTATAATGAGTTAACTGGTTTTTGACCTTACCGCAGATGCGGCATGCAGTTGGTTGTGCTGGCAAAAAACCGCCCATTGATGGGTTGGGTTTCCGTAGGGGCAGGAAGCGGCGGGAAATTGCTCAAATGGGGGAGCTTTTGGCGGGTCGGAAATCGCCACTCTGATGGGGTGCGCGCGCGGGTGGGCGAAAACTTGCTGAGGCGATTTGGCGGGAATCGGTTCAGACGCCGACATCAGGTCCGGGACAGGGCAGCGGCGTTTGCGAAATCTCGCTCGATCCGATGGCGCTTTCGGGCGGCGCGCCTGCCACATGGGCGAAGATCCGGCCATCGCGTTGCTCGGTGATCCAGCACTGATGGGTGAGCGCTTCATCGTATAAAAAGCAGATCGTATCGCCCTCCGGCCACCAAATCCCGTAGTTGCAGGTACCATCGCTGTACATCCACAACACGCGGCGGCCTTCGAAATATTGTTCGGCCCCGTAGTATTCGCCGTCTGGGGTCGTGAAGGTGATGGTTTTGCCAAGCGTGGCTTCGTTGAAAGCGTCTTCGGTCAGGGGGGCGGCATGGGCGCTCAGGCCGATGAGCGTAGCGCTTGCGAGGATGCGTTTTTTCATATCAGCTTGTCAGGGCTCCGCAGGAGAGGGGCGCGTCCGAGACCGCGCTCATGATCTGGACATCGCCGGTGAGCGCGCCGTCGATGACGCGCAATATCTCGATTTGCGCGCCATTGCGTCGGTGGATGAAGCAAACCGGTTCGAGCGATTCCCAAAAGAAGCAGTATTCGCCCGTGGCGACATAGGACCAGTGGCCCGTGCGGCATTGGCCGTCCCACATCTGGATGCTGACCGCGTTTCCGCTTTCAGGGTAGCGTTCCAGAGCGAAAAACTCGCCATCGACGGTGTAGGTGACGGTGCGGCCTGCGGCAATCTCGCGCCATTCGGGCTCTTCAATGAGGCCCGAGAGGCTTGAGGGGTCAGCACCATCATCCGCCGCCCAAACGGGCGTTGCGATCAAGATTGCGGCGTATATCCAGCGTATAACGCTCATGTGGTTACCCCATTCATTGTCTTTATATGGTGCGCCGCAGGCCGAGCGCCAAGGGGGACGGCGCGCATATGCTGATTTCGGCAGATTTGCACCGCGCAATGGGTGCTTTGCAAAGCGTCTCGCACTTCCCATGGACGGGTTTGCGTATTAAGTGGGCAAAAACAAGGAGTGCCGGGACGCGAATGTCGTTTTTCAAAAAGCTCAAGGACCGCCTTTTCAAGTCTTCTTCCAAGATTGAAAAGGGTCTGGATGATATCGTCAATGACGGTGGCGAAGAGGAAGTTGTCGAGGTAGCTGCGGCGTCCGAAGAGGGCGTTGACGCGGCGCGTGCGCAAGAGGAGCGTCTTCCAGAGCCAGAGCCAGAGCCAGAGCCAGAGCCAGAGCCAGAGCCAGAGCCAGAG
>CAYRKW010000079.1:0-12660 GCA_964425135.1 uncultured Rhodobacterales bacterium | reverse complement strand
CCCAAAAACTTTGACGACGGACAATGCCCGAGACCACCTTTATTGTGGATGTCGCCGAACCGACGGCACCCAAAATCACGCATCAGGTCCAACCTCCTGAGGAACTGCGGTTTCCGCATGATTATACGCGCACGCCATCAGGTACACGTCTGGTCGGGTATTTGCGAAGCGAAGGCAAAGGGCCTGATGATACAGAAAGAGCCAATCCCGGTGATCATGGCGGCATCGCCGAATACGCTGTTGACGGGACGCTTTTGCGAACCGTTTCAGCTCAAGCGCCCGGTCTGACACAGGCCATGCGGCCCTATGCGTTCGCGCTGCTGCCCGAGCAGGGGCAGATGGTGGTCACAAGTGCCCCGATGGTCGAAAGCACCTGGGCCGATGTCGTCCAAATCTATAGTTACTCTGATTTTTCACTGCGTCATACGCTGGAATTGCCCGAAGGCGCGCTTCCTGACGGAACTATGGTCGAAGGCGCACGATCTGCCGGGTTTGGCCCGCGTGTGCTGGCAGATGGCTCGGTCTTTTTCAACAGTTATGGCTGTGCGTTCTACCATCTAACGGACATCGCGTCTGAAACGCCCTCGCTGAAAATGGTGTACACGATTGAAACCGAACCTGCACAGAAAGCTGGAAAGATACGGGGTGCGTGCGGGATACCCGTTCTTGTGGGGAACTACTGGCTCCAACCCATCGGAAAGCTGGGTCAGCTCATGGTGCTCGACCTTAGCAAACCAGAAGCACCCACCGAGGTGATGCGGCTTGATATGCCAAAGGGGTTCAATCCACATTGGCTGGCAAAGGACCCAACCTCTAACCGTTTGATCATGGGCGCTGAGTTTGGTGGCGAAGAAGGCTTTATGGTGCTTCGGGTCGATACAAAATCTGGGAAAGTTGCGTTTGACAGTGAGTTTCAAGGCAAACGTCCGGGGTTTTTGTGGTCTGAAACACTGCCAGGGTATATTTCTCTGAACGATCAGAACTGGCCTCACGGAAAATCCGGGGAGGCATGGGGTCATGCCGCACTGTTTTTGCCATCGCAGGCGCAATAATCAGCCTCAGGGGAATCCTGTCGATTCAGCTTTCAAGGACGGCGCTCTATAGGCCAAGTGACCTTGCGATCTCTACATGGCTATTCATACGCCAGTTTTGTGGCAAATGGTGCGCTACACCTTCCAGGTTTACGGTCGTTGAGAGCTGAATGTTGTCGCTTGAGGCACCGACCATGATTTCAAACTGGCCCGGTTCGACCAATCGTGTCCCATCGGATCCGGTGAAATTAAGCATATCCGTTGGCAGCTTACAGGTTATGGTTGCCTTCTCGCCCGAAGCCAGTTTTACACGACCAAAGCCCTTAAGCTCTTTGATCGGGCGCACCAGCGATGCGACCGTATCCCGGACATAGATCTGGGGAATTTCAACACCAGACCGTGGACCGCTGTTTGCCACGGTAAACGACAAGATGACATCGCCACCTTCGACCGGTATCTCCGAAGATACCAGCTTAAGATCGCTGTATGCAAACGTCGTGTAGGACAGGCCGTGACCAAAGGGATAGTCGCTGCCAAAATGGCGGGCGATCGGGGTGCCTGCACTTTTGAACTTGTGGTTGTAGTGATACGGGCATGCGCCCGCGCTGCGCGGCACAGAAATCGTCAGCCGACCCGATGGGTCTGCCGCACCGGTCAGCACATCCGCCAGCGCGTGACCACCCTGCTCACCACTAAAGTGGGTCATCACATAAGCCGCGATGTCCTTTTCGCGACCGCCAAGGTTATAGGGCCGCCCGCTGGACAGCACCACAACGACAGGCGTGCCAGTGTCCAGCACTGCGTTCAGCAGCTGTTGCTGCACACCCGGCAGGTCGAGACTGTCGACGTCCGACCCTTCACCAACAGTTCCGGTTTGGAAAATGCCCGACAGATCGCCCAAACACAGGACTGCCACATCGGCGGCCGCCGCGGCATTCACAGCGTCCGCGATAAGGTCGGTGCGGGTCGAGACCGGTGAATTCAGCATCAGGCTGGCGTGGTCGGCCATATCGCCCGGGAACACAGGCGTGCCGGAACCGCGTGTTTCAAGGATATAACAGCCTTGCGCAAAGCTCACGCGGTCCTTGCCAAGTGCCAAGCGCAAACCCTCAAGGGGGGTAATCACGTGGGCCGTGTCGGTCGTGGCATCGCTGTTGATCAGATGCACAGGAAACGCATAATCGCCCAGCAATGCCAGCGGATCATTTGCCGTGGGGCCGATGACGGCGAGCTTGGCGGCGCTTGCCAAAGGCAGAACGCCGTTGTTCTCAAGCAGGGTCGTGCCTTGCGTCGCAACCTCGCGCGCGAGGGCCAGAGCCTCTGGCGTCCGCAGGGCAATGGCCCCTTCGTCGGCATAGGGATTTTCAAACAGGCCGATACGGAATTTCTCGGTCAGGATGCGCCGGACGATTTCGTCAACCTCGCCCATCGTGATCTGACCGCGTTCCAGCGCTGTTGCAAGATCAGGCGTGCATTCATTCGACGGCAGTTCCACATCAAGCCCGGCTTTGAAAGCGATGGCGGCCGCCTCGCCTTTGTCATCAGCAATGGCGTGATGGGTGGCAAGCAGCGTGACACCAATATAGTCGGCGACGATCAGCCCATCAAAGCCCCATTGGTCGCGCAACACCTCCGTCAGCATATGGCGCGAGGCGTGGAGTGGCTCGCCGTCAATGTCATGGTAGGCTGGCATGATGGAACCCGCATTCGCGCCCTTGACGGTCATTTCAAACGGCAGCATGAAATCATCGGCCAGCTCGCGCGGGCCAAGGTGAACAGGCGCGTGGTTGCGCCCGCCTTCGCTGGCGGAATGACCGACATAGTGTTTGAGCGTTGCGAGGATCTGGCGATCTTCGCCTTGCAGGCCGCGCACATAGCGCGTTGCAAAGACGCCCGTCAGGTAAGGGTCTTCGGCAAAGCACTCCTCTGTCCGGCCCCAGCGGGCATCACGAGACACATCAAGAACCGGTGCTAGGCCTTGATGACAGCCGATCGAGCGGCATTCAGCGCCGATGGCCCGTCCGACCTTTTCAATCAGGTCAGGGTTCCATGTGCCTGCCATTGATAAAGGTGTCGGAAAAAGCGTCGCGCCTTGCGCCATAAGGCCCGAAAGGCATTCTTCATGCGACATGACAGGGATACCAAGGCGCGTCCCCTCAACGATATCGCGCTGAAAGCGATTGAGGGCGCGTACGCCCTTAGCCGGGTCAACACCGATGGTGCCCAAAGGCCGCGTGATTTGACCCAATCCATTGACAAACAACCGCTTCACCTTTTCAGGATCACCTGTTGAAAAGTCGTTGGAGGCGTCGGGCCGCATTTTGTGCATACCATCCTCGGACAACACCAGCCAAAGCGCATGCATTTGCGCCAGCTTTTCCGGCAATGTCATCTGCGACAGCAGATCTTCAACACGCTTGGCAATCGGTGCAGACGGATCTTTATAGGACATCGGTTCACGCCTCCTTTTGGAAGACGTGGATATAGTCTGGTGCAATCGACAGCGTCACGGACTGGTCCAAGGTAAGTTCGGCCAATGTGTCATCCACAACAGTCAGTTGTTTGCCGGCAATCCTGATCTTCAGATGGTTCACAGCGCCAGTCGGCTCCAGCATGTCAACCGAACCCGATATGCTGTTTTCAGCAGTTTCGGACGCCAGATCGAGGTGCTCGGGACGCAAACCAAGCTGGACCTCGCCTCCCAAACCCTCTGTAGCTTTGGAGACTTTCAGACGCGTGCCATCGTCCAGCTTTGCAAAGGTCTGACCGTCAGTCTGCTCAAGCGTCGCATCGACAAAGTTCATCGCGGGTGAGCCAATAAAACCTGCCACAAAGCTGTTGGCCGGATTTAGGTACAGATCAGACGGGGTGCCAATCTGCTGAATGACACCGTCTTTCAGGATGACGACCCGGTCCGCCAACGTCATCGCTTCGATTTGGTCATGAGTCACATAGATGGATGTTGTTTTGACCTTGTGGTGCAGACGCTTGATTTCGTCCCGCATTTCCGAACGCAGTTTGGCATCAAGATTAGACAGGGGCTCGTCGAACAGGAACGCGTCCGGGTTGCGTACAATCGCACGGCCCATGGCCACACGCTGACGTTGACCACCAGAGAGCTGCGAGGGCTTGCGATCCAGCAAATCCGTCAGACCAAGCATGTCGGCAGCTTCCCGCGCGCGCCCGCGCCGTTCATCTTTCGACACACCGGAAATGCGCAAGTTGAAGCCGATGTTCTCTTCGACAGTCATATGCGGATACAAGGCGTAGGATTGGAACACCATTGCAATGTTGCGCTCGCGCGGATTGAGATCATTGACGATTTCGTTGTTCATGACAATCTCGCCGCCGGACGCCTCGTCCAAGCCAGCGAGGATCCGCAATAGCGTCGATTTTCCGCAGCCTGATGGCCCAACAAGAGCAACAAATTCGCCATCTTCAACTTTGAGGTTCAGGTCGTGAAGGACTTCAACATCACCAAAAGACTTCGAAAGGTTAACGATTTCGACGGATGCCATTACCCCTAAGCCTCTGTCTGTGCGCTGTCGTGCGCGCGTGCAACGTCCGCATACCAATGGCCGCTGGCCTTGATGGTGCGTTCTTGAGTTTCATAGTCCACATGGACCAGGCCGAAGCGCATTTTGTACCCTTCCGCCCATTCGAAATTATCCATCAGACTCCATGCGAAATAGCCCTTTAGCGGGATACCTTCTTCGATACTTCCAGCCAGCGCGCTGAGGTGGTCTGCGATGTAGTCAAGACGCGGCTGATCGTCGACAACGCCGTTCGCATCAGGTCCCATGTTATAGCAAGCGCCGTTTTCAGTAATGAACACCTCCGGCAGGTTGTTGTAACGCTCGTAGACCTGTGTCAGCAGATGCGAGATCCCATCTGCACGCATTTCCCAACCGATGTCTGTGCGGGCGTCAGATCCGCTCGCGGACACCGCCTTCAGCGCTAAAAATTCTGACGCGGGATCAGCTTCGGTGTCAAAAGACCCCATGGCGCCAACGCCGGTCAGATCTGCCTTCTTTTCAGGGTCGTGCTTGACCATCGCCGGGAAGTAGTAGTTGAAGCCCCACCAATCCAGCGGCTGCTTGATGATGTCCATGTCTCCATCCTGCACGCGGAGCTTGTCGCCCAAGGCGGCCTCAAACTCTGCGTCATAAGCGCCGTTGAAGATCGGACCAAAGAACACACCGTTGTGGAACTGGAACGCGCGCTCAGCAGCGGCTTTGTCTTCTTCCTTGTCGCTCGCGGCAAAGATCGACTGCGCGTTGATCACGATGCCCATCGGCAAATCGGAACGTTCCGCGCGTGCGGCCTGCACGCTCAGCCCATGGGCCAGATTGGTCACATGCACCGCAGCGAGAGCCGCGTCGATGGACCGCTCACCAGGGGCATGTTTGCCGATCCAATGGCCAAGGTATGTCGAACACCACGGCTCATTCAATGTGGCCAGTGCGTCGATCCGGTCCCCCAGTCGTTTCACCACATGGGTGGTGTATTCGGCAAAGGCATCCGCGGTGTCGCGGTCTGTCCAGCCGCCATACCCTGCAAGGGCAAGTGGGAGGTCCCAATGGTACAGGGTTGGAAAAACCTTCAGGCCCCGTGCAACCATGCCGTCAATCAGGCGGTCATAGAAGTCGAGCCCCTTTGTGTTCACCTCGCCACGTCCCTGCGGCAGGATACGCGGCCAGGCGATGGAAAAGCGGTAGGCGTCAACGCCCATGCTGGCGATCAGGTCCAGATCGCTTTCCCAGCGGTTGTAATGATCGCAGGCAATGTCGCCGTTATGTCCTTGGTACACACGTCCAGGCATGTTTGAAAACGCATCCCAGATGCACGGACCGCGACCGTCGGCTTTGGTGGCCCCTTCGATCTGATAGCTTGCGGTCGCCACGCCCCACGTAAAGTCACGGGGAAAGCGCGCTGCAACAGAGGCGGGGTCAAGCTTTGGGTTTTGAGTCACAGATTTATCCTTTCACAGCGCCTGCCGTCAGGCCTGCCATCATTTGTCGAGAGAAGAACATGAACGCGATCAGAAGCGGCAGCATGGAAAGGAAGGTTCCCAGCATGATAGCGCCCCAAGGCGAGTTTGCGATGGACTGCACCGAACGAAGCGCCAGCGTCAGAACATATTTGTCGGGCGAAGACAGCACAATCAGTGGTGTCAGGAAGTTGTTCCAAAGCCCAATGAACATCACGATGCCCAAGGTTGCCAAAGCAGGTTTGATCAAAGGCAAAACGATGGACCAGAAAATACGGAAGTCCGAGGCACCATCGACTTTGGCTGCGTCCAACAATTCTCTGGAAATGGACTGCACCATGTATTGCCGGATCAGGAAGATGCCAAAGGCGTTCGCAACCCCCGGCAGCCAGATTGCCAGATGGGTATCCAGAATGCCCAGGAACTGTACGGTCAGGAAGAACGGGATCAGCCCCAGAACCGGCGGCACCATCATCGACGCAACCATGATGCCGAAGATGATGTTCTTGCCTTTGAAGTCGTAGGCAAAAAAACCGTAGGCACACATTGAGCAGAAGAAAACCGCCCCGATTGTGCCAGCCGAAGCCACCCACAGCGAATTAAACAAAACCTTCCAGAACGGCATCACGTCCAACAGGTTGGCGTAGTTTTCGGTCAAATCGTCTCCGAGCCAAAACGGTGGCGGCGAAGAAAAGATTTCGGACCGGGAATGGGTGGCCATCAAGGCGACCCAGACAAACGGGAAAACAGTTACGATCAAACCGAAAATCATCACTGCGTGGGTGGCGTAGCCGCCCAGGCGCGGGAAGTTGCGTTTGCGGCCGCGCTCGCCCGTGGCGCGTTGGTAAGACGTCTTTGTGGCGGAGTGTGCCATTAGCGGTCTCCCCCCATGCCTTTTTTGCCGTTAAAATAGAAGTGGAGCGACGTGAAGATCGCGATGAACACGAAAAGAACCCAAGAGATGGCAGCCGCCGCCCCCATCTCCAGCCATTCCCATCCCACCAGATAAAGATAGTAAGACGCGGTCAGACCCGATTGGCCCACGCCACCCGAATTGCCTTCGGTCAGCACGAACGGTTCTTCGAACATTTGCAGGTTACCGATGATCGTTAGTGTAATGGCAAAGAACGCAAAAGGCCGGATCATGGGCAGGGCGATGTGCCAGAACTGCTGCCAGGCATTGCAACCGTCGACCTTGCCTGCATCATAGAGCTCTTTTGAGACGGTCAGGAAGCCTGCGGAATATATCACAATGTTAAACCCGGTGTATTTCCAGATGACAACAAACGCGATGGACGGTTTGATCAGGTCCGAAGAGTTCAGCCAGCGGATCGGCATCGCGTCTTCGACCCAACCCAAAAAACCCGAAAACACAGGCCATTTGGAGATCGCCAACAGCCATTGGTTCAGAATGCCGGTGTTGCCGGAATAGATCGTATAAAAGATCAGCGAAATCGCGACGGTGGAGGTGATGAACGGCACAAAGAAAGTGGCCGTATAAATCTGACGAAGACCACTTCGCACAGCAGTCACGAGAAGATAGGCAATCGGTATTGCAATCAAATGCTGCGGCACGCCCGAAACAATAGCAAGCCAAGCCGTGTTATAGAGAGATTTCCACATCCATGGGTCGTCAAGGGCCAGACGATAGTTGTCCAACCCGACATATTCCATGCTCGACAGGCCAGCGACCGGGTTCCACTCCTGAAACGACAGATAGGCAGAGAACACCAGCGGGAAGGCTGTGAACACACAAAAAATGACAATGAAGGGCGATATAAAGAACCACGGTGTCAGCGTTTTTTTCCAGCGCCGCGCATTTGACTTACGCCTTACGGGTGGCGCTTTTTGCGTCTGCGCGTTTGCATCAGTATCTGTGAAGGCCATGGTCTCTAACTTTCGCCAAGAGAGTGTTGCGCGCCCCGACATCATCCGGGCGCGCAATCTGGATTATCTTACACGACGTTTGAGAAGACGCTCTGCATCTTGCAGGGCTTCCATAATATCTTTTCCGTCGTTCAGAACTTCGGCCAAAGCACCATTCATCACAACGTCTTCGGCGATCAGGTCACCTTTCATCGGTGTGACGGCTGGAACTTTCTGCGCAACCTCAGCGAAAAGCTGACGTGCTTGCTGACCCGCAAGGAACTCGATTGGTTCATCAAACGCTGAATCGCCATAAGTTGAGGTCAACACAGGGAAAGCGCCAAGATCACGAAGGCTATCGATCTGTGGACCTTCTTCGGTGGTCAGGTACTTGATGAACTCCCAAGCAGCTGCCGGGTTTTCAGACTGCGCAGGGATCGCAAGGAAAGAGCCACCCCAGGAACCGTAGATGCCCCCCGGCAGGTCCGATGCACCCCAAAGGCCAGCTGTGTCCGGAGCCATCCAGTTCTGCATGTGCCCCAGCAACCAAGCGCCAGACATCTGCGTGGCAACAGTGCCGTTCTTGAAACCGTCGTACCATTCGCCGGTCCAGGCACCGATTTGGCCATCAAGACCTTCATCACGGATCTGCTTGGCCAATGTGAATGCATTCACAAAACGATCAGATGTGACAAGCGAGTTGCCTTCGGCGTCAAAGAACAAACCTTCGCCGTCTTTAAGTGTTGTGCGCACAAGAATACGTGCCACGTCACCAGCGTCAGCGATCAGGTAAACGCCCTTTTCCTTCAGCGCACGACCGTAGTCGAGATAGGCATCCCAGTCGCCGATGACGTTATCGATGTCAGCACCAGCAGCTTCCAGAACGTCGCGGCGGTAGTACATAACACCAGGACCGATATCGATTGGAATACCGTACTGGTTGCCGTCCGCGCCTTGACCTTGGGTCCAAGCGTAAGAAACAAATCCGTCTTTGTACTGCTCTGCCCCATAGGCCTCGCCAGACAGGTTTACAAAACCGCCCTCGTTGATGAACGCGCCGATGAAAGACACGTCAACGATAACAACGTCGCCTGCACCGGATTGTGTGGCAAGGTTGGTCGTCAGCTGCTTGTGATGATCACCGTGGCTGTTCATCTGATAGGATACAGCGATATCGGGGTTGCTTGTGTTGAAGATCGGGACTTGCTTGTCAAAATGTGTGTCGAATGGTGGGAAGCCATCAACACGTATCTCCTGGGCGAAAACCGGAGCAGTTGCCAACGTCGTTGCAAATAGGCTGGCGATCAGGCCAGCTGCGAGTTTCCGTTTCATAGTTCTTCCTCCTGTTTTGAGCGCTCGTGGCTCATTGCTTTGAGCCTTCAGTTCCACTCCCTGACAGAGGCGCGCTCGACGACCTCTGCTTCGAAAACTCGTGGAATATCGGATGTGTCGGTAATGCCCGTGACCAAAGCGTGCGCAAGGCGACCCGCAGCAGCTCCAATCGCCCGCAGTGGCTGGCGCATGGTGGTCAGTTTCGGGTTCAAGTGCTGAGCGATAGGAATGTCATCAAAACCAATCATCGAAAGGTCAAGCGGCACGTCCACAGACCGCTCCCGGCAAGCTTCAATCGCACCAGCGGCCATCTCATCGTTCTGGAAAAAAACGCCCGTGATATCCGGGTGGTTATCGAGCAATTCAAGCATTGCTGCGTAACCACCCTGAACGAGAAAATCAGATACAATGACCACAGGCTCCAAGCCATGTTTTTGTAAGAATTCCCGCGCCCCTGCGGTGCGATCAATCACTTCGTGGTAATTGACGGGCCCGGTCACCATTGCGATGTTCCGGTGCCCTTTGTCGTAAAGATATTGAGCAGCAAGCCCTCCGCCACGACGGTTGTCCAGACTGATGCAACGATCTTCGAAAGTGGGAATGAGCCTGTTCATCAAAACAGATGTCGGGTGACTTTCCATCAACTCAGTCAGCTCGTCGTCATTCATATTGTCAGAATGCACTATGACAGCTTCGCATTGCCGCTCCAGCAATGACGCCCATGCCTCGCGTTCACCTTTGGCACGCTCGCCCGAAGACTCGGCGAGCATTTTGTAACCCTCTGCGGTAATGGCTTTTTCTGCGCCATCCAAAAGCGCCCCGTAGTAAATTGAATCAAAGCGGTTGATAACCACTCCGAAGGTCTTCGATGACCGACTGGCCAACCCGCGCGCGATCTCATTGGGGCGATAACCCAATTCTGTTACAGCAACCTGAACGATGGCGCGGGTGCTTTCATCTACGAGAGCGGGCTGGCTCAAGGCCCGAGACACGGTCGCCTTCGATACGCCTGCGCGGCGGGCGACGTCGACCATCGTCACCAAGGTCGACACTCACAACAAAATTTGTCGTGCAAGACGTTCAAAAAGGGTCCTCCCAGACCGATGCGTTCAAGTTTATGCTTGATGAACGCGGTTTCATCCACCTTAATCGCATATGAAACCGCGTTCATCAAGGATTTTATATGTTTCGCAAGATAGCCAAGATCTGCCGGTTAACTGCTGTTTTTATGGCGATAATCGCCCCGGTCCATGCGCAAGAGCGCGTCGAAATACAGCTGCAGCTCGAAGAGCTGCCAGCTGATTCGTGGTCCAAGAATCGGCTCATGCCCGAGCGTGTCGAAGGCGGTTTGCGCCTGCGCGATGTCGGTAACGGAGAATTCAATGACGCCAGTTTCTGGCAAATGACCTTCGGGCAGGATCTCCCTTACGGACGCAAATTGCTGTCGTTTGACGTTACTGTGTCGCCCGATCATCAACCGCTTTGGGGCGCACATTTGATCCAGCCGATCATTGATGGACAAGAGGCAAACGCGGCGTTGAACCAGGACGGCACCCCGTCATTCGAAAAAAGCATTGCAGACGACGGCAAGGGCTTCATCACCATTCCCCAGGATTACGCGGCGCAGACAATCACCCTGGACATCCCCAAGTCAGAAACGCGGATCAGCACATTTGCCTTCATGACCGCAGGTGCAATTGGATTTGATATGACACTGACCGATTTGAAGGTCGTGGTTTGGCCCGAAGACGACAACCGGGTATTTGCACAAAACCCTGTAACCTCTTCGCTGGGCTTTCCACCAGGTCATCCACAAAGCGTCATCGTGGAGTGGTCGGGATTTGATCCGGGGCAACAGGGCGCGCCAGACAATGCGAACCTTATTCTCGCAGGACCAGACGGAACAGAAGAGATCACTGTGTCTTTGCCGCGCCGACTTTCTGACGCTTCGGCCTCTGCGGTGTCTCGGCTGTCATTCGATTTGGATCCGGGTGCTTACAAACTGACGGTTCCGGCGCTCGGCGCACGCTCGGCACCCGCAGAAGTGGCCTTCGAGGTGTTTGATAATTTCGATGCCCTGAAACAGATGCGTGATGAGGCTTGGGGCGTATTTTACTGGATCACATCAGGCCCGAACGGCCCCTTCCCCAACGCCCACCCGCAAGACACCGCCGCCAGAGTATTTCGAGGCGAAGGAACGCGCGACATCACCGGTGGTTGGTATGATGCAGGGGACTACGGCAAGTATTCGGTCAACGGGGCCTGGGCTGCGGCTTTGATGCTGCTCACAGGCTTGAATGCCCCACAGGTGTTGGACCACGATATCGCTCCGCTTGCGGGCGGCACCGACAGGCCCGACTGGATTGACGTGGTTGTCACGCAGTTGGATTGGTTGGTGAAAATGCAAAGACCGGACGGCGGTGTGAACCACAAGGTCACAACCCGCGCATGGCCCGGTCTGGATGTCCGGCCCGAAGAGGACACCGCGGTCAAATATCTTATGCCCGTCTCCTCCACCGCAACAGCCGATTATGCCGCAACCATGGCCCTTGGGGCAAAGGTGCTGCGGTCCTATGATACAGAACGTGCCACTCAATTCGAAGCCGCTGCCGCGCGCGCACTGGCTTGGCTGGACGCGAACCCGGATCTGGTCATGATCGAAGCAACGTATGATGGCGCTCAATACGGTGGCCCTTACACCGACGATGACGACACTGACGAGCGGTTCTTTGCCCGGGCTGCATGGGCCGCCCTGCAGCAAACCCCCGAGACAATAGCCGCCGTGGAAGCTAAGTTGGAGACCCGCCGTGCGGTTCTGAACGCATCCGACAACGACACCTATTGGGGAAAGGTCGATTTGCTGGGTATGTGGGCACTCAAGCCCATCGAAGACAAGATGACGGACGAAGGCGCATCGCAAGTCAGTGGGGCGTTACAGTCTGCGGCGCACAAATGGCGCGTTTTGCAGCAACGTTCACAATGGCTGCTGCCGATGACGGACACCCAGGGATTTCCGTGGGGCTCAAACGGCGCCTTGTCGACCGTCGGCTGGCACTGGATGATGTGGGCGCATGTTGATGGCGATGAAAACTTTGCCGAGGCCGGCAAGACGTTGTTGCCATATTTCCACGGACGCAATCCGCTTGGCCAGACCTATGTCACCAACGCGGTCGGCGTGCGCCATCCGCACCTTCGTCCACATGTGTCTGGCGCCTTCGATCTGCCTCCGGGTTTCATGTCCGGTGGTGCCAATTCGATTGATCTGGCGGGTGACCCCACCAGCGGCGCAATCCTGGGTCAGCCCCCACTGCGCATGTTTGTCGACCATAAAGACAGCTACGCCACCAATGAGGTTGCAATCAATTGGCAATCTGCGTGGTCGCTCTATGCAAGTTTTCTGGTTGCAGCCCGGTAACGCATAACGTGGTTTGATCGCGGACC
>CAYRKW010000078.1:6934-13300 GCA_964425135.1 uncultured Rhodobacterales bacterium | reverse complement strand
GCGTAGATCATCACCGCATCGACCGATAGCGGATCTACCTTCCATTTCCACCAATCCCCTTTCTTGCGCCCGATGCGATAGGGGCTGTCGCGCCGTTTGAGCATCAATCCCTCGGAGCCGATATCGCGGGCATTTTCCCGAATAGGTGTCAGATCATCCCATGCCCCAAAATCCACCGTTGGTGACAGGTTGATCGGAACCTGATCCGGCAGCTCTGTCACAAAGGCCTCAAGCAATTCGCGCCGCTCCGCATAAGCGTGCGCGCGCAAATCTTCACCCTGCCATTCCAACAGATCATAGACGCGCAGAACCACCGGCGCATCGCTGAGCAGCTTCTTTGAGACTTTCTTGCGGCCAATCCGCGTTTGCAGATTTTGAAACGACAGCGGTGCGCCGTCCTTCCACGGGAGCACTTCGCCATCCAACACCGTTCCATCCGGCACAAAATCCGGCGCAATGGCAAATTCGGGAAACCGGTCGGTGATCAATTCCTCGCCGCGCGACCAAAGATACTGCATGCCGCCCCGGACAATAAGCTGCCCGCGAATGCCGTCCCACTTATGCTCCGCGAACCAGTTTTGGGGCGCATCCAGCGTTTCTGGCCCGCCCTCCAGCGCGTAGGCGAGGTAAAACGGATAGGGCTTGGATAAATCTGCCGTCGGATCCTCCGACAGGATTAACGCATCGAACGTCGTTGTCGCAGGCGTCCAGTCGCCCATGATCCGATGGGCAAGGGCAGCTTCTTCTATCCCTGTCGCTTTGGCCAGCGCCCGCGTCATCAGTTTTTGCGACACACCAATGCGAAACCCGCCGGTGATCAGCTTGTTGAATAAAAACCGCTCTGTCGTCCCCAGCGTATTCCAAGCCGCCACGATCCCTGCGCGCCGCGCCGTATCATCCGCATCCTTGAGCGTCGCGATCAACGCGATCCAGTCGGACAGGGACCGATCACTTTGCGCCGACGCCTCCGGCAGCACCAGCGCAATGGTTTCTGCCAAATCACCGACGATGGGATAGGCTTCCTCGAAGAGCCACAGCGGAATGCCCGCGACCTCAGCGGCCCATTCCCGCAAGCTGGTCGTGGTAATCGCACGGCGCGGACGTCGCCCTGACAAAAGCGCGATGGTCCAGAGTTTGTCCGCGTCGCTCGCGAGCCTGAAATATTCCGCCAATGCCTCAACCTTCGCATTGGTCTTTGTGGTTTGATCCAGACGGGTGAAGAGGGCGGCGAAATGTTTCACGCCTCCTCCTCCGGTGCATCGAACAAATCGCCTTCGAACTCTGTGTCCACGATATGCGCATCATAGCCGCGCTCTTCGAGCCATCGGCGGAAGACGCTGGTATAACCGTGTGTGACGAAAACCCGCTCCGCACCGGTCGCTTCAACGGCGCTGTTGACGCCCTTCCAGTCCACGTGATCGGACATCACAAACCCCCGATCCGCTGCACGCCGCCGCCGCACCCCGCGCAGGGCCATCCAGCCAGACGCATGCGCTTGGCTGGTCGGGCCGAACCGTTTGATCCATTTGCTCGAAAGGGCGGACGGCGGCGCGATCACCAGCCCCGACGCCCATGCCTCTTTCGGCGTTTCTGGCGTTACCCGCACCGTCGCGGGCAGCTTATAGCCTTGTGCGCGCAGCACGTCGTTGGTGTTCTCCACCGCGCCATGGGTGAGCACAGGACCAATCGAGGTGTCGAGATTGGCAATAATGCGCTGCGCCTTGCCCAGCGAATAGGCCCCCAGCGCCGCGACAACCCCGCGCTGCGCGCAGCCGCGCCACCAGGCGTTTATGTCCGCCATCACCTGCGCTTGCGGTTGCCAGTTGAACACCGGCAGGGCGAAGGTGCATTCGGTGATGAAGCTATGGCAGGCAACCGCCTCAAATGGCTCGGACAGGCCATCCGGTTCGATTTTGTAATCGCCGGAGACGACCCAAACTTCGCCTTTATGCTCGACCCTGATCTGGGCCGAGCCGGGGACATGTCCTGCCGGGTGGAACGACACACGCACCCCGTTTATATCACGCGGCTCGCCATAGCCGATGGTCTCAGGATCAACCCCGAGCCGGTGCGTGATGACAGGGGCTGCGGCGTGGGTCGAGAGGTAATGCGCGTGGCCGGGACGGGCGTGATCTGCGTGGCCATGAGTGATCAGTGCCCGATCTACTGGGCGCCAGGGGTCGATGTAGAAGTCACCTGCGGGGCAGAATATTCCGCGATCTGTGAATTCAAGCACCATCGTGATCGCTCACCGGTTTCGCTGGCGCGGGGATTGCCACGCACGCCATATTTTCAGGCGGTGAAATGCGGCGAGTACGGCGAGGATGACCAGACCGCACAGCATCAGTTTGGTGAAAATCTCCATCGTTCCGTCGATCAGAACCGCATGCACGACGCTCCCGCAGACAATAATGACCGCGAGCAGCGCATGCACCCGTCGCCATGCGCGTGGCGATACCCCGATGCCGCGCCGGACCGCTGCCATGAAGGCGGAGGCAAACACCGCCCACATCGCGATCACGCCCCAGGCCGAGAACGGGGTCGGAGAGGTGAAGGTCAGCGCGTCGATCACATCCGGCGGGCTGGTGATCCATAACCCGAACACATGCAGCAAAACTGCCGCAACCAAGCCGGTGCCCGTCCAAAGATGCGCGCGCCTGCTGCGCGCAGCATGAAGTCCTGGTAGCAATCCGGCGGCGAGCAGAGGTTGAACGAACAGCAGCGTCATGGCGATGATGCCTGCAACGCCAGCAAGGATGTAGATCGGATCGCGATAGGCCAGCAGCGGGCTGAACAGAGCTGCGATCAGCGGCAGCGCTGCGGCGATCACAAAGATGGCCCAGATAATCCAATTCCGCTTCCCACGGGTCACGCCTGTCAGGACGGCTTCAAGACAAAATGCGCCTCAAGGCTGGTGTCTTTCGGGCTGTTCATGAGCGGACGCAGAAACACTGTTTCATACGTACCGCTATCATACGCCAGATGCCCATGCGCCTGCCCGAAGGCTGGCACAATCTGAGGCATCTCCAACCGGAAGACACCATTGGCGTCGGTCAACGTCGCGCCATGGCTGTGCGGATCACGCTCATGCCCTTCGGTCGTATGCGCCCAGATCTGGATGCGCTGACCCGCGAGCGGCGCACCATCACCCGCGCGCCGCACGGTCCCGCGCATCCAGAACCCACCACCGCCAATGCGCTCAACAATCGGCGCATCGGGCAAATAGTTGTTCGACCCGCCGCGCATGGACGGTGTTGCCGCCACATCGCTGGCGCGCAGAATATTCGGCGCGGCAATAAGACCAGACGACATCGTCGCGAGCCAGGCGGTCAGGAGTTTACGGCGTTCTCTATCCATGTAGTGACCTCCGGTCGAAGCTGATGTGGTTTCCTTTAAATATGGTTTGAACGACCAGTTTGGAAAGTCTTGGGCCTTACAAGATAACTCTGCTTGGCAGACATTTGATCACACAAACCTCTTGAAACGAACGGAGCGCGCGTGCCGCGCGCACGATTTAAAGGTGAAATGCGCTCCCGCGCGGGGGAGTATTTTTTAAATGCGAAAACTCAAATTTCATCTTTCCCTAAATACTCAAATATGGTTTTGCGCAGCAAAACGATATCTCGTGCGGCCCGCCAGGGCCGCTCCGTTTGGAGGGGGGCGCAAAGAAGTCGCTACCACTCGTAGATTTCCATTTTCTGGGCCGTAATCGCATAGCCGGTCTGGCCCAATTCCGTGGCTTGCAGCCGGGTGTGCATCTCGCCAACCACCCAAACCGGATCCCACAGATTATCGCTGGGCCATGGATCGTCTGTGTTGACCATCACCAGCTGGTTGGCAGGGGGGGGCGGTGTGTGGATACAGGCTCCGACATAGGGAACCAGCATGAATTCCGTCACGCCGCCTTCGTTGAGTTCGAACGGGATGATATATCCCGGCATTCTAATCAGTGCGCCGTTGAGCGTTTCATTCAGTTTGGTGGCGTTTTCATCGTAGACCGGATTCCACGTATCATTGATGAAGTCGATCTCGCCTTCGCCGATGATCTCGGAATAGGGAATGCCTTCGGGGATAAGATCATCCCAGGTAATTTCCCGCACCTTTGCAGCAAAGGCTGCGTGTGGTGCGCCTGCTGCCGCGGTGAGCAGCATCAGGGTTGTTCTGCGATCAATCATCTCAAGCGACCTCGAATGGAACATCAGGTTTTGACCATCATACCATCGGCAACGGACATTCTGTAAGCCCGAATTGCCGGAACAAGGCTCACAATTGCGCCAGCACAGATGACCGCCAGAAGCACCACGACTTCGCGCAAAGACGGCGCGTTGATGGGCAGCCATAGTCCGAAGGCGCTGTCCAAGATCGGTTGCGCGATCACCAGCCCGCCATAAACGAGCGCCAATCCCAAAACCGCGCCGATTGCGGCCATGACCATAGCTTCGAGGACGAGCATGCCCAGGATTGTAGATGGCCTTGCGCCCATCGCCCTGAAGATTGCCATTTCGCGCCGTCGCTCGTTCAGGCTGGAAAATATCGTCGCCATCATGCCAATGAGCGCGGTGACCACGACCATGGCGGAAACAGCGAGGAGCGCGGTTTCCGCAATCCCGACAATCGACCATAATTCCTGCAAGGCGACACCGGGCAGGATCGCCAGCAGCGGCTCGGCGCGGTAGTCGTTAATCGCGCGTTGCAGCTTGAAAATCTGAAGCGGGCTTTCGATCCCGACAAGCGCGGCGGTCACAGCTTTTGGCGTCAAATCCATGGTGCGCAGCACATCGGGCGTGGTCGTTTGTCCCTGAATTTTCGCCCCGCCGCGCCAATCCACATGGATTGCCTCAATCGCTTCCATGCTCACGATCACCGTGCGATCCACCGGTGTGCCGGTCTTGTCCAAAATGCCAGAGACGCGGAACGGTTGATCCTTATGCTCGGTGAAGGACGCCAGACCGTGGGCCACAACAATCGGATCACCGACGGTATATCCCAACGTCGCGGCAACATCCGCCCCGATCACCGCATCGAAGAGATCGTCCATGATGAGACCGCTCGATATCTCCAACGACCGCCCCTGGCGATATTTATAGTGCTCAAAGAAGGCTTGTGTTGTGCCCATCACCCGAAACTGCCGGTGGCTGTCCCCCAGTGAGATCGGCACGATCCATTCAATGGGCGGCTGTGCGGCAATCTCCTGATAGCTTTGCCAGGAGATATTGTTGGTCGCATTGCCGATGCGAAACACCGAATAGAGCAAGAGTTGCACCGATCCTGATCGCGCGCCGATGATGAGGTCGGTGCCGGAGATGGTATCTGCGAAACTCGATTTCGCGCCAGTGCGCAGTTTCTCGACGCCCAGAAACAAGGCCACTGAAAGTGCGATGGCAAGGATTGTCATGCAAACGGTCAGGGCGCGGGCCCCAAGCGAGGCGAAGGCAAGGCGCAGGATCATGCGGCTGTCCTGTCGATGTCGGCGATGGTATCCATCTCCAACACCCGATCAAATCGCGCGCCGAGCCTTGGATCATGGCTGACCATCAGCAAGGACGTGCCATGCGCGGCTGTTTGTTCGAAGAGAAGATCGAGAAATGCGGCTTGTGAATTTGCATCCAGCGCCGATGTCGGCTCATCCGCGATCACCAGAGGTGGCCGGCCGATGAGCGCCCGCGCCACGGCAACTCTTTGTTGTTGCCCGACGCTCAGCGTTTGTGCCTTTGCGTGCAGCAGGTTCGCCGGCAGGCCAAGTGCATCGCACAGTCGTGTTGCTTGTGTCGCTGCATCATGCGCGCGGCGGCGTCGTTCGGGGGCAAAGCGCAGGGGCAGCAGGATGTTGTCGATGACAGTGCCGAAAGGCAGCAGGTTGAACTGCTGGAAGATCACTCCGATCTGTTCAGCCCGAAACCGGTCGCGCACGCTGCCCGAAAGAGACGAGAGTGGTTGTCCGGCGATCTCAATGTGGCCCTGATCCGCCTGGATTGTTCCGCATATGAGGGAGAGCAGCGTGGACTTGCCGGACCCGCTTTCCCCCAGCAGCAGGATGGTCTCGCCAGATCCGACCATCAGATCGGGGACACGCAGCGAAAATCCTGCGCGCCCCGGCCAGCTAAAGCTGACATCTTTGAGGGTCAGGACAGGCTCGGTCACGTTAGTTGAGCGCGCCCAGATCAAGCACGGGCGCATCGCGCTCGACCTCGAAGGACTGGGCGCCGGAGGCTGTGATCACCTGCACTTCCACTTCGAGCGCGTTGGGGAATGTTTCGAAATACGCGAATGTGACTTCGGTCAATGCATCAGGATTTTCGCAATTCAGGGCATATTCGGCATGGAATTCCGTATGCCCGTCCTCATCGGCATGCTCTTCATGCTCTT
>CAYRKW010000078.1:4221-6834 GCA_964425135.1 uncultured Rhodobacterales bacterium | reverse complement strand
TCGTGGTCAGCATGTTCGTCTTTGTCGTGATCCTCATGCCCGTCCTCATCATGCGCGTGCCCCTCTTCGCCTTCAAGCGCAGCATGTGCATCTGTTAGCGAACAGGCAGCATCGGCGGGCAAAGCAAACAGCGACAGCGGCGCTTCAAGCTGCTCAATCGCTGCATCGATCGCCGCCAGATCCGCATCGCTTTGCGCTTCATACTCAAAGCCGACGATATCGGCCCCCGGCGCGTGGAATTCCATCGCAACGGTGTTGCCGTCGATTGCGATGTTTAGCGCACCCACACCATGTTCATGCGCGTCCAATTGGCGTGAGGTTTCGGCAAAGGCAGGAAAGGTGCAGGCGAGAACGAAAAAAGGTGCAAGCGATTTCATTAGGTTCCTCTGGTGGATGGGTTTTTGCATCAACATGCGACAAAGCAGGTGAGTAATCGATATGTTATCTTATCACATTATTGCGGGGGAACAATAGCACCACCCACCCGCGTTCGTTCTCAATTGCCACGTCCGCGCGCCTCAAAGCGCGGCAGCATGGCCGAAAAATCCCTGCCGCGCCCGTCTTCTGCCTCCACGAATTGCGCATATAGATCCGTTGCGGCCTCGCCCATCGGTGTATCCGCATCCGCCGCCTCAGCGGCCTGTTGAGACAAGCGCAAGTCCTTGAGCATCAATTCAGCGGCAAACCCCGGTTTATACCCGTTGTCAGAGGGGCTTTCCGGCCCGATACCGGGGGCAGGGCAGTAGGCATTCATCGTCCAGGAATAGCCCGATGAGGTGGAGACCACATCGAACATTTTCTGCCGGTCAAGGCCAAGCTTATCGGCCAGTGCGAAGGCCTCGCAGGTCCCGATCATTGTGATCCCAAGGATCATGTTGTTACAGATTTTCGCCGATTGACCGGCACCTGCCGCGCCGCAATGTACAGCCTTTTGGCCCATCACATCAAAGAGCGGAGCTGCCGTTGCAAATCCTGCGTCACTCCCGCCGGCCATGAAGGTCAGCGTGCCCGCGGTCGCCCCGCCAATCCCGCCAGATACAGGCGCATCGACAAACGCAACGCCCCGTGTCTCGCACAAGCGCGCGACCTCGCGCGCGCTTTCCACATCGACCGTGGAGCAATCGATAAAGAGCGTCTCTGGCACCATATGCGGCAGCACATCGTCCGCGACGCTGCGCAAAATCGGCCCATCGGGGAGCATCGTGATAACGACGTCGCGGCCCAAAACCGCTTCCTCGACGTTATGCGCCTGCGCAACACCCTCCGCGCGTGTTCCGGCCACGTCAAAACCCGCAACACTATGCCCCGCTGCCGCCAGATTGGCCGCCATGGGCGCGCCCATATTTCCCAACCCGATAAATCCGATATTCATGATAGTCCTCCCCTAAGCCGCCCGTTCACCCAACAATGCGCGAACCGTGATCAAACGCATAATTTCATTCGTTCCTTCAAGAATTTGATGAACGCGAATGTCCCGCACGATTTTCTCAACGCCATAGTCTTCGAGATAGCCGTACCCCCCAAAGAGCTGGAGCGCGTCATTGGCGACTTTAAAGGCCGTGTCGGTGACGAACCGTTTGGCCATCGCGCAATGCTTGGTCGCGTCAGGCGCGCCTGTGTCAAGTTTCCACGCCGCTTGCCGCAGAAAGACCCGCGCGGCCTGCAACTCGATTTCCATATCGGCAATGCGGAACTGCAACGCCTGAAATTGTTGCAACTTGCGCCCGAACGCCTGCCTTTCCCCCATGTAGGCCAATGCCGCATCCAGCGCAGCTTGGGCCGCACCCAGAGCGCAGGCCGAGATGTTCAACCGACCGCCATCAAGCCCTGCCATGGCATAGGTGAAACCTTCGCCTTCCTCGCCCAGCAGATTGATCGCATCGGCTTGCGCTGCATCAAGCTGCACCTGCGCGGTCGGCTGTGCGCGCCATCCCATCTTGCGCTCTGGCGCGCCGAACGAGAGGCCCTTCGCGCCATCCTCGACGACAATTGCGGAAATACCTTTGGGGCCATCGCTGCCCGTGCGGCTCATCACCACATAAAAATCCGAATACCCGCCGCCTGAGATAAACGCCTTCGTCCCGCTCAGCGCATAACCGTCATTGGTCCGCACCGCTTTGGTTTTCAGCGCGGCTGCGTCTGAACCCGATCCCGGTTCGGTCAGGCAGTAAGAGCCGATCTTTTTCATAGCGATAATATCGCTCATATGCGCATCGCGAAACGCCTCTGTCCCATGGGCGGCAATCATGCTTGCGCAAAGATTATGAATCGAAATGAACGCAGCCACTGACGGGCAGGCGGCCGACAAAGCCTCAAAGACAAAGGTGCCATCCAGACGGCTCAGCCCGATGCCGCCATGTTCTTCGGCGATAAACATGCCGCCAAACCCAAGCGCAGCCGCTTGTTCGAGCACCGCGCGCGGGATGCTCGCGTCCTGCTCCCAGGCGTAGGCGTTGGGCGCGATTGCCTCTTGTCCAAAGGCATAGGCCATGTCGTAAATTGCGGTTTGCTCGTCTGACGGGGCAAAATCCATAGCGTTGCGTTCCTCTGGATGTCTTTGCGGGTGGTGCAATCCAGTAAGACCTCAGGAATGCAGCGTCATCAAGCCGAAAT
>CAYRKW010000078.1:0-4121 GCA_964425135.1 uncultured Rhodobacterales bacterium | reverse complement strand
GCGCTGACAAACCGCCATCCCAAAAGCCCTGCGACAATCGCACAATAGATCATCGGTTCCGGCGGCCAGCGTTTGACGACCAGCATGAAGTGGATTGCGCCAAAGGCCGTCGCCACATAAGCCCACCAGTGAATTTTACGCCAGGCAGATGTGCTCAGCTTGCGCACCGACCAGTCGTTAGAGGTAATTGCGAGCGGGATCAGCATGACAAAGGCCGCCATGCCAATCGTGATATAGGGCCGCTTGAGAATTTCTTCCCAAAGTCGCCCCCAGGCGAAAAAATGATCGAGCCATGTCCACACCAACAGATGCGCGACCACGTAGAAAAACCCCAAAAGCCCCAAAGCGCGGCGGAACTTGATGAGGTTGAGCCGCGTGATCCGCAACAGCGGCGTTATCACCAGCGCGGCAATCAAAAAGCGCAGCGCCCAGATGCCCGTTTGATGCTCCAGTGCTGCCACCGGATCAGCGCCGAGCGTATTGGCGAACACCCCATTTATCATCAGCCCCAGAGGGACAAGTCCGATCAGATAGACCACCCAAACAGGGATTTTACGCAACGGGGCATTCAGGGCGCTCAGCATCGGGTCAGTAGTTCTCTTTAAGGTCCATTCCGGCATAAAGGCTGGCAACCTGATCGCCATAGCCGTTGAACATGAGCGTGTCTTTGCGGCCTGACAGAATGCCGCCGCCAATGACGCGCTCGGAGGCTTGGCTCCAGCGCGGATGGCTCACCTCTGGGTTCACATTCGAGTAAAACCCGTACTCGCGCGGGTTCGAGATGTTCCAGGTCGTTGGCGGCTCTTTGTCCGTGAGCGTGATCCGCACCACCGATTTGATCGATTTGAAACCGTATTTCCACGGCACCACCAAACGGAAGGGCGCACCGTTCTGATTGGGCAGCGTCTCGCCATAAAGCCCCAGCGCCATGATCGTCAGCGGGTGCATCGCCTCATCCATGCGCAGGCCCTCAACGTAGGGCCAGTCGAGCGGTTGGAAGAGGCCCGATTGTCCGGGCATCTCTTCGGGGCGCACGAGGGTTTCGAACGCCACATATTTCGCGCCTGATTGCGCGCCTGCCTTATTGATGATGGTGCTCAGCTCGACCCCGATCCACGGGATGACCATCGACCACGCCTCGACGCAGCGCAGGCGGTAGATACGCTCTTCCAGCGCATTTTCGGAATAGAGATCTTCCAGCGCGTAATCGCCGGGCTTATCGACCATCCCGTCGATTTTCACAGACCAAGGCGAGGTCGTCAGGCTGCCAGCATTGAGGGCCGGATCGCCCTTATCGGTGCCAAACTCGTAGAAGTTGTTATAAGTCGTTACGTCCTTGTAGGGCGTTTGCGTCTCGTCTGCCGAAAACGCACTTGGCGCCGCATTGAGCTTTGCAGCTTGCGCCATTGTCGGGCCAAATGCCGTAACAGCAGCAGCGCCCGCCATCAGCTGGCGACGGTTCAGATAGTCTTTTTGTGGGGTGACCTGAGAGTACTTCAAATCAGGCGCATGGCGGACGAACATTGAATTCTCCTTTGACGTTCAGCGCTGATATAAGGGGGAATTGCATTACATGGTGTCACAATTTCGTATTGTGGATTTCACAAGAAAATTTGTGCTGTTTCGGATTCAGCACATAAAAATAGTAAAATATTTATCCATATTTGTGAATAACCGGACATGCAGTAATTTTTGCGCAGAAAAACAACCACATCAATCGGGCAACCCCGCCGCCCGGGACTGGATGAACAGGATGAACCGTTCAAAACCGAACGCCACAACGATGTTTTGGTCTGGCACCTTTGCGTCGGCTATCGCCCTTTCGGGGTGCAGCAACACCCAACTTGGCACCACGGATGACATAAATCGCCTTGAGATGCAGGCCCCCAAGCCCAGGGCGCAATCCATCGCTGGCGGCCCTGATGATGTCGCGCCGGCTGTGTTTGAGGTCACTGATGCCGCCGTTTGGGACGGGCGTCCGTCGCTTGGCAATATCTGGGTGGAAATTCCGCAGGCCATGCAGCCCGAACGTGTGCGCATCAAGAATGAGGAAACCGGGCAAATCCTGACCGGGGCTATGTTCGTATCGGGTGAAGATGTGGATCGGGATGCGCCAATCAAGCTGTCCTCTGCCGCTGCCGAGGCGTTGGGCGTGCGTGCAAACTCTCCTGTGACCCTCACCGTGACCGCCCTGCGCCGCAAAGCGCCGCAATCAGATGCGGCGCCGGTTCAGATCGCGCAAACCCAAGCGCCGGATCCGATGCGCCCGATGCAGCCGCTTGATGTGGAAGACCTCTACATGCCTGCGCCGCAAGTCGCGCTGAGCACGCCCGATATTATGCCCGCACCCGATGCCGGTGATTTTGTGCAGGTGGCCGAAGCTTTGACAGCCGACAGCGCGCTCCGCATCCAAGAACAGCTTGAAGCGCAGGAAATTGCTGCTGATGTGCAGGAAGATTACATCGACGGGCTGTCCGTTTACCGGGTTTTCGCAAGCAAGTTTACCGAACGCGATACGCTGGCAGGCGCGCTGGAGAATATCCGGTTTGCCAATACCGCTGAAGGTGACAGCGACGGCACAATCATTGCCGAGATGCCGAACTTCGACGTAGATACTGCGGCCACGGAGCAAGCGCGCTGGATGGAGGTTGGCACGTATCCGTCGCGGAACGAGGCCATGGCGGTGGTTCAACGTCTCTCGCGCCGTTCGGTATCCGCCGAGATATGCGATATCACCCGCGGGTCATCCGCAGCCTTCCGCGTCTTTGGCGGTCCAGCGATTGCGGATGACGTGCCGGTCGTTGCGCTCGACACGGTTTCCTTTTGTGCAGGCGTTGCTGCCGCTTCTTTCGGGCCGCAACTGAGCAGCCCGGTTGCAATCTCCACCCGTCCGGTTGATCCGCTGCCGCTGCCGATGGAGAACTCCAACGCCGACGCGCTGGTCCCGAACGGGCCGGTGCGCATTCGTGTCGGAGAAGCGACTGGCGGGCTGAAACTTTCGGTACCAGAACCCTATTCGCAGCCGATCACCATCAATGCAGCGGGCACAATCGTAACCCTGCCGGTCAACACACCGCCCGAGCAGGTGCGCGACATCGTTGCCGCGCTCGCCACAGTGCAGGTGCAGATCGAGGCTGAGGTCCCGAATGCCGGGTCTTTCATGACCACGATGGAGCAAAAGGGCGATATTTACGGACCGTCCTACTGAAAAACGCCGCGTTTTAAGCGCCCCCGCGTGCAACCATCTGAGCAAATGCAGCGCCTGGCCCTTGAGAAGGGGCGCAAGGCAGCTTAATTTCAGTGTTGTACTGGGGTTAAGAGAGTCGTCACCATGTTTGCCATTCCCGGAAAAGACGCTGTTTCCATAACCGATGCCGCCGTTCGCGAGATCGTGCGCCTGATGTCCGACGGAGACAAGCAAGGTCTGCGCATTGGCGTCAAGAAGGGTGGCTGCGCGGGCATGGAATACACCATGGACTACGTGGATGAGATTGATCCCAACGATGAGGTCGTGGAGAAGGGCGGCGCCCGCGTGATGATCGCCCCCATGGCGCAGATGTTCCTTTTTGGCACTGAGATCGACTACGAAGTGTCGCTCCTGGAGCAGGGCTTCAAGTTTAAAAACCCCAATGTCACCGAAGCTTGTGGCTGCGGCGAGTCGATCAAATTCGGAGACATCGAAGGCACTGCCTGACCTTTGGAGCCTCCGACCCAAAACCTGAGGTGTGCAGAGTCCTTCGGGCCAAGCAGAATGTCCCCAATCCCATCGCCGCGCCCTTCGTCCGGGCAATCAGCCCGCATTCCGGGGCGCAGCTTGATCTGGAGAAACGTCTGATTGGTTGAATGCCGCAGGTTTTGGGTCCGAGACCCTCAGCAATCCAGCGGTGCTGCGCTGATCGCGCAGCGCATCTTTATGTTTGCCCCTGCGCGGGGCGGGCGGGATATTTTTGAACCAAAGAATTTGGGCGTATCGGTGCGGGCGGGGCATGAGGCTGCAATTGGTGTGGATTGATTTGTTTCATGTGATTTTCAAAAGGACGTGCGTCACCTTGAAAACAGCTTAAAGGCGTATAATCGTCACAGGAGATGACAGATATCGCGAGCTTACTGGTTTTGACGGG
>CAYRKW010000077.1:0-13799 GCA_964425135.1 uncultured Rhodobacterales bacterium | reverse complement strand
CGCCGCGGTTGGTCAGCGACGCTAATGGCTTGTCAGAAGGGGTCAGATTTATGGGACGGCGTTCTAAGCTGGGGATCAAAGGCTCCATAGTGTTGCGGTTTCGCTCAGGGTTTCTGCGCTCAACACCGATTTGATGTCCATCACCAATGCGCCTTCGGACAGGCGTTCATTGAGCGTTGGGCGCAGTGATTTCATCGCGTCGCGATGCGGCACCGCAAGGATCAAAACGTCAAGATCATCGAACTCTGTTAATTCAACGGTTTGAACACCATGAGCAAAGGCGGCGGTTGCCGTCACAACCGGATCGTAGACGAGCGGGCTTGCGGCATAGCTTTTCAGCTCGTCGATGATACTAAAAACCTTCGAATTGCGCAGGTCTGGCACATCTTCCTTGAAGCTCAGACCGACGATGCCAATGCGGGCCGATGCGGGCGGTGTGCCTTTGAGCGACAGGAATTTGATGGCGCGCTGGGCGATGAGCGGGCCCATGCGTTCGTTCAAGCGACGGCTGGCGGTGAGTATTTCTGTCTCCATCCCGTATTCCTCGGCTTTATAGGCCAAATAATAGGGGTCAACGCCGATGCAGTGACCGCCGACGAGACCGGGAGTAAACGGGAGGGCATTCCATTTTGTTTGGGTCGCATCGATGACGTTTTGCGTGCGGATGCCCATGCGGTCGCACAGGAGTGAAAACTCGTTCATCAGGGCAATATTCACATCGCGCTGGGTGTTTTCGAACACTTTCGCAGCTTCAGCAACCTGAATTGTAGGTGCGCGGTGAATTCCGGCCGGCACGACCCGCTCGTAAAGCCGCGCGACGCGATCAAGTGTGTCTGCGTTATCGGCGGAGACGATTTTCTTGATTTGCTTTAGCCCATGTTTGGCGTCCCCAGGGCTGATGCGTTCGGGGCTGTAGGCAATGTTGAAATCGACACCGCATTGCAGGTTTGAGGCTTTGGACAATTCGGGTGCGCAGACCTCTTCGGTTGCGCCGGGATAGACGGTGGATTCGAATACGACCACATCATCGGGTTTGAGGTAGCGCCCAACTGTGCGGCAGGCGCGCCGCAGGTTGGACAGATCAGGTCGACGGCGGGCATCGACAGGTGTGGGGACGGCGATGATATAGAAGTTCGCGGTAGCCAGAGACGCAACGTGGTTTGAAATGGATAGCGTGCTGCTGACAAGCGATAATGTATCAACCTCGCCCGTCCAGTCGATGGCTTTGTCCAGAGCCTCCACCCGCCGTTGGTCGATGTCATAGCCGACAACGGTTTCATGGGTTTCGGCAAGTGCGATGGAGAGCGGTAATCCGACATATCCCAAGCCGACAATTGCGATGTTCTCGTCGTCAGATTTTGGACCGGTGTGCTTGGGAAACGGAAAATAGATCCCTTGCTGTTCCGCCAGTGCATTAGACATTCATGAGCTCCTTTTCCTCCCCTAAACTGGTGAGTTCCAATTGGAGCGAATTTGCCTAACAAGTGGTAAAATTATTGCCTAAAATCTTACGGATTTTTTCAAATCCGCGCTTATTCCTGTCTCAAATTCTGGCGTGTGTCTTTGCAGCACCAACTGTGATCCGGCCTATGGCAAAGGCGGCTGCGAATATCGCGAGCGCTGTTAGCAGACTTTCGATACGGCGCGGATAAACAGCAATATTGCTGGTGTAGGTTGGGGTGGTTTGGGTCACTTGAATGCGCTGGCTTTCGGGCAGGGATTGCGAAATTTCGGCAACACGCGTGTTCAGATTTTGCAACACAATCTCCGAGTAGCGCGCGATGGCTTGAGCGTCTGGCCCTTTGATGCGCAGCTCGCCGGTTTCATTTGACGCATCAAGTGTGAGAGTGACAAAACGCTCGAACTCACTTTGCTGGGTTTCTTGCATCAAACTAGACGGTGCAAAGCGTGTGAAGACGTCGATTTCGGGCTTGGACAGGGCGCTGGTGAAATCGGCCTGCGTATTGAGCGCCTCCAGCATCGCAGGCGAGAGGACAATGTCGCGCACCATCTCACCTGCGCCGTTTTGCGACTGAATTGATCCAAACAAACCGGCATCAGGGCGCGGTTGGCTGATGCCTTCGCGGAGCATCATCAGTTTGGTGCGCGCCTCAAAAAGTGGTGTCGCGAGGGTAAACAAATATAGTCCGATGGCGGCAGTGGGCAGGATCACGAAAGCGAGGAAATAGCCCAAAAAGGCGCGGCGCTCTTTGGCGCGGCGCTGTTCGATCCGCTGTGCGGCAGCATCTATTTCGACGCGGCTGGGCAATTGCGTCTGCGCGCGGGCGCGGCGTTCGGCTTTGACAGCGGCTTCTTCCTGCGCCCGTTTGCGCGCCGCATCCCGGACGCGTTGCGCTTTTTCGTCTTCAAATTTGCGCAAACGCTCGGCCTTATCCTCTTCGGCACGGCGCAGCCTTTCTGCTTTGCTCTTGGCTGCCAATTCGGCGCGTGACTTGCGCCACTCTTCGAGCCGCGCTTCGTTGATCTCTTCGGACAAGGCTACTTTGGGATTAAACTCAGGCGCTGACATGCTGCGCGGTCCTTTCATCGGAGTATTCCACGATATCTTTGGCGTTTTGCGCGCTTTCGCAGGGGATCAAGCGCCCCTCACATAACGCATAGAAGCTGTGGCAATGTGATTTCAAAAGATGAGCGTGGCGGGTGAGGAGGATCAGGCCCGATTGCGTCAGGCGCTGCTCGAACGCGTATTCGAAACGGTCTCTGAAAGGCGAGACGGCAAGTGATGGCATCTCGTCCGCAAGGTAGAAATCAAAGCGCATCGCGAGAGTGAGCGAGACGATGATTTGCAGCTTGCCGCCCGGGGAGAGATCAGCAATGCGCTGATGCAGCGTGGTGTCCGAGCCAAGGAGTGCAATCGTCTGTGCAATAATGCGGTCGGGATCAAGGCCGCGCATTAAAGCGATCATGGTGATATTGGCGCTGACGGTGAGTTGGCTGTTGAGGATCGGCGAATAGGTGAGGGGCCAAGAGAGTGTTGCATCACTCCAAACCCGGCCTGTGTCGGGTGTGCGTGCGCCTGACAGGATACGTGCGAGCGTGGTTTTGCCGCCGCCGCTGGAGGCAAGAATGCCAACTCGGTCGCCGTGATTTATGCGCAGATTGATGTCGTTGAGCAGGAGTTTGCCGCCTGCGCTGTGGCTGACGTGCGAGATGATGATCACGATGTGAGAACCGCCGTATTACTGCTGGAGTAAACGCCTGCGTCGATGAGTTTCGCGCCGAAATAAAAAACGGCGATATAGGCGAGCGGGACAAAACCGCTGGTGGTGCTGGCGTGGAAGGACGCGAAATAGCCGTCTCTGAGGATTTCGATGCAGTGCAGGAGCGGGTTCCACCATAAGATGTTTGCGATCGGCGCGGGCAGCTCGCTTGCGAGAAAGAAGATGCCGGATATCCAGAAGAGCGGGCGCAGCAGGATCGGTACAAGGCGCGGAATGGTCAGGAAATGGCGCGCGAGAACGGCGCAAAACCGGCCGAAGGAGACGCCAAGTGCCCATGCCAGCGTGAAGCCCGCGATCACCATCAGGAGGCTCTCTGGTCTGGGGAGCGGGCTGAGGAGGGATACGAAAACCAGCGTCACTATCGTGATGAGCACCGCACTGACCGCTTCGAGCATGGCGGCGGCATTGAAAATGTCATCGCTTGTGCCAAGGCGCGCGATGATGAGATGCCTGTGCGCCCGTTCGCACCGCAGCATGGACGTCACAATTTGCCGGAAGATGAGATAGGGCAGCATGCCGGTTGCGATAAAGATTTCGAGCGGAACGGGCAGGGGGGCCATGCGCCCAATGAGACCGAAAAAGATCGTGATGGCGACAATCCAGCTGACCGGGATAACGACGGCCCAGATGTAATTGCGCGCGCCGCCTGAAAAGCGGGTCGACATAGCGTAGACGGTCAGTGATCCGATCACCGACATCCACGTTAATATCCCTTTCAGAAACCAGCCTTTCGGCAGGGTCTGATCCATGACGTCTCATCCAAAATGGATACCGCCACCGCTCGTTCGCCCTCAGACCTGATAATAGTCTCTAAACCAGTTAACAAAGTGTTGCACACCGTCGCGAATATTTGTGTTGGGGGTATAGCCCGTGAGCGATTGCAACAGATCGGCATTGGCCCAGGTGGCGCGAACGTCGCCTTTTTGCATGTCCATCATATTTCGAGCGATGGGCTTGCCGATGGCGCGCTCAATCTCATCGATAAACTCGATGAGCGGGACGGATTGCGAATTGCCGATGTTGACGAGGCGGTAGGGGGCAATCGGGCTAAGGCTATCGCCGTCGTTGATATCTTCGGGGGTCTCTGGACGCTCTGGCACGGCGTCGATGAGCAAACGAATACCGCGCACCAGATCTGTGACATAAGTGAAATCGCGCTGCATCTCGCCGTGGCCGTAGACGTCGATAGGATCGCCATCAAGACCGGCGCGGACAAACTTGAAAAGCGCCATGTCGGGGCGGCCCCAAGGGCCGTAGACTGTGAAGAAACGGAACATGGTTGTCGGGATGTTCCACAGATGGGCGTAGGAATGGCCCATCGCTTCATTTGCGAGCTTGGTTGCGGCGTAGATTGTGAGCGGAGTAACCGTGCGGTCGGTTTCGGCGAATGGCATATCGGTGTTTGCGCCATATGCCGAGGAAGTGGAGGCCATCAGGAGGTGTTTGCAGTCCGTCTCGCGCGCCGCCTCCATGACGTTGAAGGTGCCAACGATATTGCCGTCTATATAGGATCGCGGGTTTTCCAGCGAATAGCGCACACCGGCTTGGGCGGCGAGATGGACGATGACATCCGGCCTTTCTGCTTTGGCAAGGTCCATGACAGCATCCGCGTTCTCAAGCCGCTCATTCACTGCTTTGAACCGCTGGTTTTGCAAGAGCATCGACTGGCGCCGCTCTTTGAGGGCAACGTCGTAATAATCCGTCATGCCATCGAAGCCGACGACATCGAAGCCTTCTTGCAGCAACAGGTCAGACAAATGGTAGCCGATAAAACCGGCTGAACCGGTGACGAGAACTTTGGGCATGGGCGGGGGTCCTTACCTAACTTTTACAGATCAACGCTGAACGATCTGCTTATAGGCATCGAGGGCACGCTTATCAATTGGACCGATCGCCGACCCGTTTTCAATTTGCGCAACGTTGTTTTTGGGTTTCAGCTTGCCGACCTGTTCGCCGCGTAAAAATCGCACGGTACTGGCAAGGATTTGGGACGGGTCGTGGCGCTGGCTGGCCAAAGCGCTGGCCTTGCCGGACATCGCTCCGTTTGAGGCGATCAGCCGGTCAAGATAGGTTGCGAATTCAGCGAAATCCGGGTTGGTTGCGGAACTTAGCAGAAATCCGGTCTCGCCGTCGATGAAAGTCTCGGAGGCGCCGCCCGCCGGGGTGGAGATGACCGGCAATCCTGCAAGCTGTGCTTCGATCAGCACATTGGGCAAGCCTTCGTTGCGGGAGAGCAGGAGCATTGCATCTGATTTGGAAAGCCAAAAGCCGACGTCGTCGGTTTTGCCCACAAAGAGTATGCGCGATGCGACGTCGCTTTGAGCGGCACGCTGTTTGCAGGTTTCAAACTCAGGGCCGTCGCCCACAAGGATAAAACGAAGGTCAGATCGCGTGCGGAGCGCTTGCCCAGCCCAGTCAATCCAAAGCTGGCCGCGTTTGTTGGGTGTGAAGCGGAAGACGCCGCAGAGGGTAAAGCGCGCATCAGCCGTTTCTGTTTCGAAGGCGTGCCAGCGGTTTGGGCTGTCGGCGCTGGGCGATGCATCGAGTTTGGCAGCGGAATTGTGGATCACCGAAAACCGGTCGCGCGGAATTTGGATCCAGTCGGCGTAGGCGTCGGCGGCGGTGTAACTGTTGGTTGAAAAGGACACGCCTGGGACATCTGCAAGCGCCTGATACATGTCGAGATACTCAGGCCGCATCATCTCGGGTCGCAGGTTCGGCGGCAGGCCGCGCAAGGATATGGCGATATGGGGTATGTCAGCGATCAGGGCGGCCAGAACGCCTGACAGAACTGCGCCATCTTGCCAGATGTAGAAGACGTCCGGGCGGTTTTCGATAAGGTGGCTCGTTAAACGATCCAGCCCGAAGCGGGTCTGTTTGGGCAGCAGAGGACGCAACGGTTCCAGAATGTCGAGAGGAGGCTCCAGTTCAACCGAGAGTGCCGGCATTTTTCCCAAATTGCGCACCCGCACCTGATTTTTCAGCAGCGTCGGCAAGTGAAACTGCTTGCCGCGCGCCGCATCAAGCGTGTTGACGATCACCTCCACATCGCCGTGGACCTCGACGCCGCTGATCCGGCGACCCGTGACCGAGTGTTTGTGCAAGGCGCTGGCAAGTTGGGTCATCTGCCGCTCAGCACCGCCTGCACCCAGCGAACCTGAATAAAGCGAAATATTGCGCAGACTGTCATCGCGCGGTGGATCAATCGTGCGATCTGCAAATACGCTGATCGCGTTGCGCAGCGCGGACGGCCCCGCAGGTGAGTTGTGCGACGAGGTGGCGCTCAGCTGTTCCATAGCAGCGATGGCGTCGTCATTTCGTGCCAGCACCCGCTTGGCACTTGGCGACAGACGGGCATCGCGCACTTCATCCAAGATATCGAGCGCTTTCATCAGCGCCCCGCGAGAAAAGAGCGACTTGCCGTAGGCGACGCGAACTTGTGTGTTGTTCGGGTCTTGAGCCAGCAGTTTTTCGAACATGCGATCCTGGGTTTCGGCATCTTTGATCTCAGAAATCAGAAGGGCGTCACTGGCCGGAAACGTCCAGGGGTGTGCGTCAAGAAGCGCAATCGCCTCTGCCATGCGGCCCTGACGTTGCAGCCAGCGCAACCGAAATCTGAGCGCAGTGTTGGACGCAGGAAATCGCGTGTGGACACCTTCCCATGTATCGAGCATATCCTCTCGGATGCGCGATTGTTCGAGCAGTTTGGCCGCAAGCACCTGCGGCGCTGGATGGTGAGGGGCATCATGGACGAGCGCGCAGGCGGAGATCAAACGCTCTTTCAGACCGCCTGCTGCGTCTTTTTCAAGCTCAATCTGATCGCACAGCCGCGTGATTTCATGGTCGGTCAGATGGCTGTCTTCGACGCCGGAAAGCACATATGAGCGGAGCAGGTCCAACGTCTTTTACCCATTAGCGACGCGCAAAGTGTCGTCGATGAGAGGGGGTGTCTCGCAGTCGCGACGGTGCTGCTGCCAGCGCGGCTCGATATAGCGCGTCATCCAGTGACGGGCGAGAAAGGCTTCAAAACTGGGCGCGTAATGTGACAGGCTCGTCCCTTCGTCGGCAAGCGCATTCGATTGGCCGGTCGCCTCGACATAGTCGCTGGGGTCAAACACCTGTGCATTGGCGAATTTCAATTCGGATTTCAGCATCGTGATGAAATTGATCCGCGAGCGTAGGGTCGAGCCATCGGCCTTTCGTGCATTAAAATGCGTAACAAACAGCGCGTCCTTCGTCAGATCAGAGATTTGTGCAATGTAGTCGTGCAAACCGTCGGGCGTGGTTTCTGAGTAGATCAAAGTACGCAACATATGCTGCGCGTCTTCATCAAGCGCTCGAAAGGCAGCATCCGCTTCGAGGAAGGTCTTGCGCGCGCGATTGTCCTGCGATTTGGCGAGGTGCCAGAATTCTCGCGTGCGGTGGCGGTTGTTGAAAAACGATTTTAGATGCTTGGTGAGATAGTTGAGTTGGACATGATGACCGTCGATCAACAGTTCTTTGGCCGAAGAGATCTCGATAAAGTAATATTGCGACGGGCTGTGGCGCTCTGGCGTGAAACTGGGGGCGATAACCGGCTTGAGATGTAACGGGAGCGCGTTGCCGGAGTGCAAATATTGCAGTTGTTGCACGGCCTCACCGGCGGTGTGGCAATAGCCGAACACACCCTTTTGGTTCAGATCAAACCCGCTGGTTTGTGAGGCGCGCCTCAGCGGTGCGACAATGCGGCACGAGCCTATTGCGGAGACGCAAAATGAGGCGGGGGGAGATTTGGACGCTGCACTATATTCTGTTATTTTCAGTGCATCCGCCATCGAGCTCTCCCAATATTTTTGCCGTCAAAACGAACCGCTTGCCGGGTTGAGGCATGTTTCTTGAGATAAATTGAGACAAATTTGATTAATAATTTGTGAAATAGTGATGCAAGCGGATGCGCGAACAAAAGATGTATGTGCCCTTGTCCTAGCCCGTTGTGCAAATTAAGTGAGCAACATGTTGAAAAAATTACCCTTTGTTCCCTCCCCGCCATCGGTTTCCGTTCTTCGCCTTTACGGCGTGATTGCCAGTGGTGGACGGCTTGGTGGCAGCAACCTCAATGACGCATCGCTTGCACCGCTCATTGAACGAGCATTTGGCAAGGGAAAGCCAAAGGCCGTGGCGGTTGCGATTAATTCGCCTGGCGGCTCGCCGGTTCAGTCTTCGCTCATCGGGGCGCGCATCCGGCGTTTGGCGGATGAAAAGAACATCCCCGTTTATGGGTTTTGCGAAGATGTCGCGGCCTCCGGCGGTTACTGGCTCGCAACCGCATGTGATGAGATTTATGCGGATAAATCCTCAATCGTCGGCTCCATCGGCGTGATTTCAGCGTCGTTCGGGTTTCACGAATTGATCGAGCGGCAGGGGATTGAACGGCGCGTGCATACTGCGGGCGAGGACAAATCGATGCTCGATCCGTTCCGGCCAGAGCGGGCGGAAGATGTGGAGCGGGTCAAAAAGTTGCAAAAGACGATCCACGATAATTTCATTGAACAGGTCACAACCCGCCGCGGCGCGCGCCTTAAGCGCGATGACATTTTCACAGGAGAGATTTGGACCGGTGAGGCGGCGCATGAGATTGGTCTGATCGACGGGATTGGTCATCTGGTGCCAAAAATGAAATCGCTCTTTGGCGATAAGGTCCAACTCAATGTAATGACGCAGCGACGCTCGCTGATGCAGCGGTTTGGTGCGCCGGGTGTGGGTGAGGCGGTAGACAGCGCGCTGGGTGCTATCGAAGATCGTGCAAGCTGGTCTCGGTTTGGGCAGTAACAGATGATCATTAAAGCGGTTTCCTTGTTTCTGATTGGAATGCTTGTGCTGGCGATGTTCGGCAAGTTGCGCCTGACCAAGAGAAAGCCGCCCCCTGAGATCACGAAAACAAAATTGTGCAAGAAATGCGGGGCGATTGTCAGTAAATCTTCCCCGTGCGATTGCACGACGCGTTAAGGCAGGACGATGGCATTTGATATCGCCATGCTTGTTGCCGGATTTGCAGTTCTGGTCTTTGCGGGCGATTTCCTCGTGCGCGGCGCTGTTGCACTGAGCCTGCGGTTGGGTATTCCGGCTCTGATTGTCTCACTGACAGTGGTCGCCTTTGGTACATCTGCACCGGAGCTGATCATCGCAATTCAATCTGCGCTTGAAGGCGTTTCTGAACTTGCCTTGGGCAATGTGGTTGGCTCGAATATCGCGAACGTCTGGCTGGTTTTGGGCATTCCGGCGCTGATCAATTCGATCACATCAGATGGCGCCGACATAAAGCGATCTGCGATGACGATGGTCTTTGTGACGTTTCTGTTTATCGTTTTGTGTTTTACCGGTCCGTTCCACTACGGCCATGGGTTTATCTTGCTGATCGTACTTGCGTTGGTGCTGGCGGATACGATCCGTTCCGCGATGAATGTGCCGGATATTGAGCTGCCAGATGAGTTGACCAGCGCGGATCCTGAAACGCCCTGGTCGAAGATCATTCTGTTTGTTTTGATTGGTCTGATAGGCTTGCCGCTGGGCGCGGAGCTTCTGGTGCGGGCCTCGGTTTCCATCGCGCAAGGCTTTGATGTCCCCGAGGCGGTGATCGGGTTGACAATTGTAGCGATTGGAACCTCGCTGCCGGAGTTGGCGACGACTGTGATGGCTGCATTTCGCCGGCAAACCGATGTCGCGCTTGGCAACGTCATCGGCTCGAATATGTTCAACATTCTGGCGATTATGGGCGTTGCGAGCTTCTTTGGCCCGATCGATGTGCCACTGATTTTCCTCGAGTTTGACCTGTGGATCATGGCGGCTGCTGCCCTGACGTTGGTGCCGATTGTCTTTTTCAATGTCCGGCTGGGCAAACGCTGGGGGATCGTGTTTGTGCTGGCCTATCTGCTTTATATCTTCAGTCTGCTGGCAACCCATGTGGAGGGCGCGATGTGAGTGCGTTCAATGGTGCAGCGTTGGTCACTGGCGGCGCTGCGCGGCTTGGGCGAGCAATGTGTCTTGAGTTGGCGCAGATGGGGCATGACGTGGTCGTGCATTACGCAGGATCGCCCGAAGCGGCGGAGCAGACGGCCGAGGATGTGCGGGCTCTGGGTCAAAAGGCGGTCACGGTTGAAGCCGATCTGCTGGATCGTGATGCGGTCGCGGGGTTGGTGTCGAAAGCGAGCGCTGCCATCGGCAGGCCGCTGGCCGTGTTGATCAATAACGCATCGATCTTCGAATATGACAGCCTTGGCTCCGCCAGCCCTGAAAGCTGGGATCGTCACGTGGGGTCCAACTTGTACGCGCCCGTCTTCCTGTCGCAGGCCTTTGCCGCACAAGCGCCAAAAGGGGCGAAGGACGACAATGGGGAGCCAGTGGCAAGTGCGGCGATCATCAACATGGTCGATCAGCGGATTAATAAGCTGACGCCAGAGTTTATGACCTACACGCTGGCGAAATACGGGCTGTGGGGTTTCACGCAAACGGCGGCACAAGCGCTTGCGCCGGATGTGCGTGTGAATGCAATCGGACCGGGACCGACGATGCAAGGGGCGCGCCAGTCGCCAGAACATTTCGCCGCACAAAGGGCTGCGACGATTCTCGAACGAGGTGCGAATCTGTCGGACATTGCCAGCGCGATGCGATTTTTGCTGATGTCCCAAAGCGTTACCGGACAGATCTTATGTATCGACGGCGGGCAGCACCTGGGATGGCGCACCCCGGATGTCTTGGGGCCTGAATAACCTTCGAAAAATGACAAGCCCAAATCCGCGATATACGCGAGAAATTTTTTGGGAAAGGCGGTTTTTTCCACTTGACCAACTCGTTTAACGGGCCTGCCTTAATTTAATCAATGTTTTCAATTGTTAAGGCGCAGGGGTGCGAAAAACGCCTATAAAACAATGGGTTAGATTTTACCGCAAAATGGCCGTAATTTCCAAAAAACCCTTAAGATTCAATGAAAAAGACAGAATCGCTCAAAGTTGTCCGCAGAGTTATCCACAGGCTCGCGGCAAGCTGTGAACAGTCTGAAACCGTAACTTGTGGAAGCAATCCCGCAAAGAATCGCCTATGGTTTAGAAATGTCGGAAAATACCCCGGATACACAGTTTGAAGAAGAAGCGAGCGGTCAGCTTGATGATCAGCCGACCGGTCATTCTGTCATCAAATCCTATCTTACAAATTTGACCGAACGACCGGGCGTTTACCGGATGTTGGGCCAGCAAGGTGAGGTGCTTTACGTCGGTAAAGCGCGCAATCTGAGAAAGCGGGTGTCCTCTTACGCCAAGCCGACGGGCCATTCTGCACGCATTGGTCGAATGATCTCTGCGACGGCGTCGATGATGTTTCTGACGACCGAAACAGAAACCGAAGCGCTGCTGCTGGAGCAGAACCTGATCAAGCAGCTCAAGCCGCGATACAACGTGCTGCTGCGCGATGATAAGAGTTTCCCGAATATTCTCTTGTCTGAAGAGACCGATTTCCCGCAGATCATCAAGCATCGCGGTGCCAAGCGTGTGAAGGGCCGGTATTTCGGTCCTTTTGCATCGGCTGGGGCGGTGAACCGGACGCTCAATCAGCTGCAAAAGGCGTTTCTGCTGCGCAATTGTACGGACAGTGTGTTTGAAAGCCGGACGCGGCCATGTCTGCTCTATCAGATCAAGCGCTGCTCGGCCCCATGCGTGGGGTATGTCAGCAAAGAGGAATATGGCGCGCTTGTTGATGATGCGACGCGGTTCCTCAAGGGGCGCTCAACGAATGTGCAGGAAAAGCTCGCCGAAGATATGAGTGCGGCCTCGCAAGCGATGGAGTTCGAGCGCGCGGCGGCGCTGCGCGACCGGATCAAGGCGCTGACCAACGTTCAGGCCACCCAAGGTATCAATCCGCAAGGCGTGGATGAGGCCGATGTGATCGCGCTTCATTCCGATGGTGGGCAGGCGTGCGTGCAGGTTTTCTTCATTCGTGCGCATCAAAACTGGGGCAATCGCGCCTATTATCCGCGCACCGGAACCGGGGCGGAAAACGGCGAGATACTGGAGGCGTTCATCGCGCAGTTTTATGCGAACAAGACGCCGCCCAAGCTGCTGCTGCTGTCTGATCCGGTGGAGAACGAGGATTTGGTTGCGCAGATTTTGGAAGGGCGGGCTGAGCGTAAGGTGACGCTGTTGGTGCCGCAGCGCGGCGAGAAATCGATGCTGGTCGAGCATGCAGCGCGCAATGCCCGCGAAAGCCTGGCACGGCGTATTTCTGAGAGCGCAACGCAGGTGAAACTCCTACGCGGTTTGGCCGAAGCGCTTGATATGGATGATGCGCCGGAGCGGGTTGAGGTGTACGACAACTCGCATATTCAGGGCGCGCATGCGGTTGGGGCGATGATTGTTGCAGGGCCGGAAGGGTTCCTAAAATCGAGCTATCGCAAGTTCAACATCAAATCGACGACGCTGACGCCGGGTGATGATTTCGGGATGATGAACGAGGTTCTGACCCGCCGGTTCGGGCGTTTGATGAAAGAAGATCCAGAGCGTCAGTCGGATCAATGGCCGGATCTGGTGATCGTGGACGGCGGTGCAGGACAGTTGACGGCAGCGCATGAGGTTTTGGCCGAGCTTGGCGTTGAGGATGTGGCGCTTGTCGGCGTTGCCAAGGGCACGGATCGGGATGCAGGCAAGGAAGAGTTCTACATGCAAGGCCGCGCGCCCTTTGCGCTGCCTTTCCGTGATCCGGTCTTGTATTTCGTCCAACGTTTGCGGGATGAGGCGCATCGGTTTGCAATCGGGACGCATCGGGCGAAACGGGCCAAGGCGATATCGTCGACGCCGCTTGATGAGGTGCCGGGCGTAGGCGCGGCGCGCAAGCGGGCGCTTTTGGCGCATTTCGGATCGGCCAAGGCCGTGAGCCGGGCGGGGCTTGCGGATTTGAAGGCGGTGGATGGCGTCTCGGAGCGTCTGGCGGAGACGGTCTACGCGTTTTTCCATGGCGAGGATTAGACGCTGATTTTGCCGCCTGAGACGCATCGGGCAAATCTGCAAATACCGCCGCGATCACGCAAAAGTTAACAAAAAACCGATTTTATTAACCGCATTTCTGCATAAAACAGCAATTTCGTGTGAATAGCCACCTTTTGGCCGCAATCCCACCTAACTCCGGCCACGGGCTCAATAGTACACTGTTATTGTGTTGTGGGGCTGATGCGTAAGACTTGTGCCCGCGTGGCTTTAAGGCACTCCCTCCTCCGTACGGTCAGGAAGACTGGGTATTTTGGAAAGACGCATACGCACCTCACCCTTCCCCCAAGATACCCAGTCGACCGTCATCCCAAACATCAGCGTTCGCAACGGTTAACCTTTGTCGGGGGAGAGGGCTGTTTTGGGGTGTGCAGGGGATGCACAAGCCATGCACAGTCGATGCACACACCATACGCAGTCGCGGATTAGGGCGGTTCGTTAACCGGTAAGGGCATGTTAAGGACTATCGTGCCGTTTTGAGCCTCATCTGGTTAAGCGCGTTGCTGTCGTGGTGATACGCGCAGCGGTTGTTGGTGAGAGGCTGCGGCGA
>CAYRKW010000076.1:0-14429 GCA_964425135.1 uncultured Rhodobacterales bacterium | reverse complement strand
TATTCCATGATCGAAGACATCACCGAAGAAATCATAGAAATTATCCGAAACGAACCCGGATCAATTGATGACGTATCGCTGCCCGAAGAAACTCTTTCGAGACTGTGCTACTTATCGTTGCGAATGAAACATCCCGCCTATGCGAGCGAGACCGAAATACGAGTGGTTTCCAACCAGCCCATTGTCGGGAAATACAAACGCACACAAGCAAATGGAACAGAAATTGAATACACAACTCTCGCTTTGGATGATTGCATTCTTGCCTACAAAGAAGATCACCTAATTTTTCCAAATGCATTTGTTGCACCGGGACCGACCGAATGGGAGACAGAAACAAAGTTGACCAAATCACTCAAAGAAAACAATGCGACCGGAACGACAATAAACCTGAGTGGTTTACCCTATCATTGGGGCTAACGTCTTTGGTTCAAAAATATCCCGCTGTGCGCGCAAGCGCAAAACCAATACCGCGTGCCCCGATCAGGGGCACTCCGCTAGAGCGTTTCCAGTTTTCAAAGCAGCACGCTTATCGCATTTCGCGTTCGAGCAAAGCGAGAGGCAGCGAACAATCGACTCAATGTAAACTGCAAACGCTATAAGCTACCGCCGCTGCGCAAAAAACGATGTCAGCAACGCCGAACATTCCTCTTCCGCCATCCCGCCATACACCTGGGGCACATGATGCGATTGCGGATGGGAGAACACCCGCGCCCCCTGCTCAACCCCGCCCGATTTGAGATCATACGCACCGAAATATAGCCGCCGAATTCGCGCCGCCGCAATCGCGCCCGCGCATTGCGCACAAGGCTCCAGCGTCACATAGAGATCACAGCCAGCCAAGCGCATCTGACCCAAAGCCGCACACGCCGCCCGGATCACCAGCATCTCCGCATGCGCTGTCGGATCGAGCCTCTCGCGCATCCGGTTGCCACTGCGCGCAATCACCGCGCCATCCCGAACAACCACCGCACCCACAGGCACTTCGCCGCGTTCTGCCGCTGCATGCGCCTCCTCCAGCGCGATATGCATGAAACTCGCAAATCCCATTTTGCAAAATACCTCTTCCAACAGCAGCATGTTTACGCCACAAGCGCCCCATGAGCGATAGCAAAGAACGCATAGCCCGCCGCATCGCGCGCGCAGGGCTCGCCTCACGCCGGGGGGCGGAAGCGATGATCGCCGAAGGCCGCGTGACCCTCAACGGTACAGTGCTGGGCACCCCCGCCGTCACAGTGGGCGCGCAAGATAAAATCACCGTCGATGGCAAACCGCTGCCCGAGGCCGAACCGATCAAACTCTGGCGCTATCACAAACCCTCAGGCCTTGTAACGACCACGAGCGACGAAAAGGGCCGCACGACAATCTTCGATAAACTCCCCGACACCCTGCCCCGCGTCATGGTCGTCGGCCGGCTCGATCTGAACTCCGAAGGCCTCCTGCTGCTGACCAACGATGGCGATCTCAAACGCAAACTGGAACTGCCCTCCACCGGCTGGCTCCGCCGCTACCGCGTCCGCTTCAAAGGCGCCCCGCGCGAGAACGATCTGGAAACATTACGCAAAGGCGTCACCATCGACGGCGAGAGGTTTCGCGGCATGGACCTCAGCATCGACCGCCAACAAGGCGCAAACGGCTGGGCGACCGTCGGACTGCGCGAAGGGAAAAACCGCGAAATCCGCCGCGCATTCGAGCATATCAACCTAAGCGTCAACCGCCTGATCCGCATCTCCTACGGTCCGTTCCAGCTGGGCGAGCTTCCCCGCGGCGAGGTTGAGATCATACGCGGCGCAATCGTCCGCGAGCAAATCGGTGGCATGCTGGGCGGCGATAAAGATCCTGCCAGGAAACGCAAACTCAAGCCCAAACCCAAAGCACCCTTTCGCGGCAAACCGCGCCCCCGTTCAAGATAAGTGCGCCCCGCCCCGGACTTGATCCGGGGCCTCTTGCAGACCACCAGGAGGTCCCGGATCAAGTCCGGGACACGTCGCGCCAGACCATCACGCCAAAACGACATGAGCCGCTCCAAACAGAGCGGCCCACAAAATCGAAATCCAAATCTGACGTTAGTTCTTGGCGTAAAATTCGACCACCAGATTGGGCTCCATCATCACCGGATACGGAATGTCGCCAAGACTTGGCGTGCGCACGAACTCAACCGACAGTTTCGAATGATCCACATTCATGTAGTCAGGTGTGTCACGCTCCTGGCTCGCAACCGCTTCCAGAACCAGCGCCATTTGCTTGGACTTGTCACGCACCGTAACAACATCGCCCTCTTTGATCCTGTAAGACGGAATATTCACCTTCTTGCCGTTCACCATCACATGCCCGTGGTTCACGAACTGACGCGCAGCGAACACTGTCGGAACGAACTTCGCGCGATACACAATCGCATCCAGACGACGCTCCAAAAGACCAACCAGGTTCTCACCCGTGTCGCCCTTGATCCGCTCCGCTTCCGCAAAGATACGGCGAAATTGTTTTTCCGTCAGATCGCCATAATAGCCCTTAAGCTTCTGCTTGGCGCGCAACTGCGTCCCAAAATCAGAAAGCTTGCCTTTCCGGCGCTGACCATGCTGACCAGGACCGTACTCGCGACGATTGACAGGAGATTTGGGACGACCCCAGATATTCTCGCCCATACGGCGATCGATTTTGTACTTGGCAGACGTGCGTTTGCTCACGGCTGGCTCCTTTCAGTTTTGAAAGATGTTGTCCTTTGCCCGAAAGCCGACAGGCATCCTCTCGCGAGGGCCACCAACACCAAGACCGAGCAACCCGCAGATCACCCGAATGAAGCGCCGCTTATAGACAACAAACCGCCCCTGTCAACGCTCAATCGTCTGCCCGACGTCACCACAGATCAATCCGCAAAATCAGGTATTACCGTAGGCAATCCCAGCCCCCCCTCAACGGGATCAACCCCGCCAACATGCCCGCTGGGCGCAGTCTTGATCGGATCGTCTACCAAAACCAGCTTCACACACCAACACTCAAAATTCACAATCCCCGCACCCACTCCCACAAGCGAACATCCCCATAAATGCACGCTTCATCTTTCCAACAAATACTCAAATCACCTTTAAATCTCGCGCCCGCGAGGGCGCTCCGCTTGGCTAAAGATGCAGCACACCCGACATCAAAACACACCCGCGCCCGCCAACCCGAACGCCCTCAATCGCATCGCGCGGACCCAAAACCTCCACCTGCGCAGTACCGGGCCGCCCCATCCCATGCCCTTGCTCCGCGACATAAGTCGGCATCGCCAGATAGCCGTGCGCCCAAAGATACGCCGCCGCGCATCCAGTCGCCGATCCTGTAAACGGGTCTTCGGCTGGCAAAGGCGGCGCAAGCAGAAGCCGCGCGTGCGTGTCGCCCCCATCCACACCCCCCATTGCGACCAAATAAGGCTCCATCAACCCTGCGTCCTTATGCGGATCGCCCACGCGCCACGCCTCCAACGCTGCGACATCCAAAACCGCACGACTGAGCGTCCCATGATCGCGCAATACCGTGATGCAAAACGGCGATCCGGTGGAGACAACCTGCGGCGCGCCCAAAACCGCATCCGGCTCCAGCCCATACATCGCCGCAATCAAAGCCCCATCGTATTGCGTCAGAAATTCCGGCTTGGCCTGGGTCATCGTTACAACCCCGTCCTTGACCTCAATCGGCATCACGCCGGAGCCGACCTCCAGCGTAAATTGATCTCCATCCGCCACAATGCCCCGCGACAACATAGACGCCACAGTCGCAACCGTCGGATGCCCCGCCATCGGAATTTCCCGCGTCGCCAGATAATACCGCGCGCCAAAATCAGCGACATCCGAGCCGACAACATAAGCGCATTCCGACAGGCTCGTCTCCCGTACCAAAGCAAGCCGCTGAATAATTGTCAGATCATCCGCCCCATGCACAACAACACAGCCATTGCCCCCAAACGGCTCATCCGTAAATGCGTCCACCCAATCAAAATCATACGCCATTGCACGCCTCCTATCGTTGCGATGAGCTTAGAAAGCCTCAAACCCTTTGAAAATCGCGATCATGTAGCAGACACAACTTGGCAACCATCATGAAGCTACACCTGCGCCCGCCATGCCTCCAGCGCAGCATTCCCATCAACACCCTGATCGCGCACGGAACTCCGCTCGACACGGGGCGGATCGACACGCTCAGGCGCCCCGGGCTCAATGGGACGCATTCCTTCGATAATATCCCGCCGCCGCGTCACATCGATCAAATTGTCCAGCGACACCTTTGGACGCCGGTCGCGAAAATAGTGCAACTCCCGCGCCCCAAAGTAGAAGGAAACAATCGCCCCCAAAAGCCACCAAAGCGGGTCCGGCACCAGCTCCAGCCCCTGCATACGCGATGCAAAGCCAATCGGGTCGGCCATCGCATAGATGAACAGTCCCAACGTCCCCATCGCCAGCGCAGGGCGCGGCAAGCGGTTCAGCCCGTCGATCAGAATATCGAACCAGCTCGTCCGCTCAATCGCGAACTCCGAGCCAAGCTGCGATAAAGCGGCCATATGCTCCAAATGCTCAGCCTTGGCCTCTTCGCCTTTGTTGCCACGCACCACCGTGGTGAGCTGACCCGCATCACGCATCAGCCCGCCAAGGCCCGCAAGCGTTGAGATTATCCCCATGCCGCCACCCGCGCCCCGTGCTCTGCATCGCTCAAATGATAGATATCAGCCATGAATTCCTCCGCGCGCGCAATCCAGCCGCCCTTTCCCCCATTGCGCCGCCGCGCATATTTGCGCGACGCTTTGCGCCGATCGGCGAGCTGATAATAGTAATTCCGCCGCGCAATCGCGTAGGCATCAGCAAAATGCGCAGGTGCCAATGCCTCCACCTGCCGCGCCGCGCGCACGGTTTGCGGGCCGATCTGACCATCAATGCTCACAGGCACCCCGAACAGACCCATCAGCCGTTGCAATATCCGCACCGCATTCGCGCCCGCATTAACGTACATATCGAACACGCTGGCCTGCACCGAGAGCGGCAGCTTGGAAATCCCCGGTTTCTGAAAATAATGCTGCTTGAATATCTTGACCGCATCGGGTGGCGTCAGCGCTTTGACATCGTCAATATCCACATCGCCGTCGCGATCCAGATCAATCCCCAAAGCGCGAAGCGTGCCGATTGTGACCCCATGCTTGGTCGCCCCGCCCGGATCATCGGGATCGTTAACATAGCCACCCTCGCGCTGAACAATCTCACTCGCGATAGCATCCACTGATAGCAAAACGGGGTCCGGGATTGATTTGAGTTGGCCGCACCATCCGCCAAAATCCTTAATGTCTTACAGCCCCCGCCGCACGCTCAAAACCTCAAACCGCAACGAATCCCGCCACTGCGCATCCGACTGTGCATAGGTTGTGCATACTCTGTGCATGGCTTGTGCATGCCGATTTTCGGTAGAATGCCATCGGTTGAACGAAGTGAGCCTAATCAAGGCATTCAAGCGACGGGGTTACCCTCGCTTGGCCCGCTTTCATTCCGCGCTAAAGTCTAAAAATCATGCAACACCGCCCTAACCTCAAAGCGGCTCAATATCCCCAGCCCCATACCGCGCCTCAAAATCCGCCTTGAAAGACGCGAAAGAACCAGACTCTATCGAAGCCCGTATCCCCGCCATAAGATCTTGATAAAAATGGAGGTTATGCCACGTCAGCAGCATCGACGATATGATCTCCTGCGCCTTGAACACATGATGCAGATAGGCCCGCGAGTAGTTGCTGCACGCAGGACAAGAACAGCCCTCCGACAAAGGCCGTGGATCATCCGCATGGCGCGCGTTCTTGATATTCACCACCCCCTGCGAGGTAAACGCCTGCCCCGTCCGTCCCGACCGCGACGGCAGCACGCAATCGAACATATCAATCCCCCGCGCCACCGCACCGATAATGTCCAATGGCTTGCCAACCCCCATCAAATACCGCGGCTTATCATCCGGCAGCATCGAAGGCGCATAATCCAGAACTTCGAACATCACCTCCTGACCTTCGCCGACCGCCAGCCCGCCAACCGCATAGCCTTCAAAGCCGATCTCGCGCAGCTTATCCGCACTTTCCTGCCGTAAGTCCTTGTAAACACTGCCTTGCTGGATACCAAAGAGCGCATAGCCCGGACGATCCCCGAACGCATCTCGCGAGCGCTGCGCCCATCTCATCGACAATTCCATGCTCTTGCGCGCCACCTCATACGTTGCCGGATGCGGCGTGCATTCGTCAAAACACATCACGATGTCAGAGCCCAAAAGCCGCTGGATTTCCATCGACCGCTCCGGCGTCAACATATGCTCCGACCCATCGACGTGAGAGCGGAATTTGACGCCATCTTCGCTCATCTTGCGCAAATCCGTCAGCGACATCACCTGAAACCCGCCCGAATCCGTCAAAATCGGACCATCCCAGTTCATGAAACGATGCAAGCCCCCAAGCGCAGCAATCCGCTCAGCGGTCGGACGCAACATCAAATGGTAAGTATTTCCTAAGAGTATCTGTGCGCCGGTCGCCTGAACGCTTTCGGGCATCATCGCCTTAACCGTCGCCGCAGTGCCCACAGGCATGAACGCAGGTGTCTGAACATCGCCTTTTGGCGTCGAAACGACCCCGCGCCGCGCAACGCCGTCGGTTGCGTTAAGAGAAAAGTTAAATTTCTGCACCAATGCGCAATCCCTGCTCTGGACCAATGGGTCGCGTTTTCTTATATAAACGGTCAGGAATTCCAAGGCAAAATCATGAACGAGCAACCAGAGCCGCCCCTTGAAGGGACACCGCTGATCAAGCCCTCAAGCACCGATCATCCCCTCTATGATGATTGCGTGGAGGCATGCCGCAGCGTGTTCGACCCCGAAATTCCGGTCAATATCTACGATCTGGGATTGATCTATACCATTGATATTGATGAAGAAAGTAATGTCGATGTGATCATGTCCCTCACCGCGCCGGGCTGCCCGGTTGCAGGCGAAATGCCCGGATGGGTCGCCTCCGCCATCGAGCCGCTTGCAGGCGTTAAAACCGTCAACGTTCAACTCGTGTGGGAGCCTCAATGGGGCATGGATATGATGTCCGACGAAGCCCGCCTTGAACTTGGCTTCATGTAAGACCTTACCTTGGGCACTGCGACATTAACCATTGATCTGGATGCGATCACGGCCAACTGGCGTGCGCTCGATGCGCTCTCCTTGCCCAATGTCGAAACCTCTGCCGTTGTCAAAGCGAACGCCTATGGTTTGGGCATGGAAAAAGTCGCACCCGCCCTCGCAAATGCAGGCGCAAAGACCTTTTTCGTCGCAATCGCCGAAGAAGGCGCTCAATTGCGCAAGATTCTAGGGCCTGATCATAAAATATTCATCTTTGGCGGCTATGGTTTCGGCGATTACGACTTTTTCGATCAATCTGACCTGATCCCGCTTCTAAACTCGCTCGATCAGGTCAAACGCTTTATGAATGACCTCCCCGGCAGACCCGCTGGCGTACAGTTCGACAGCGGTATGAACCGTCTTGGGATGGAGCCAAGCGATCTACCTACGCTCGCGCTCGATCTGCCGAAACTCAATCCAGAGCTTGTCATCTCCCATCTGGCCTGCGCCGATCAATCGACGCATCCAATGAACGCAACCCAGCTTGCCGCCTTCACCACCATGACCGCAGGCATGTTCTCAACACCCAAATCACTCGCAGCAACCGGCGGCATCACCATGGGCGCGCCCTATCACTTCGAGATCACCCGGCCCGGCATCGGCCTCTACGGCGGCGAGCCGTTCAAGGGCGCAAAACCGGTCGTTACCCTCAGTGCGCCCGTCATCCAGACCCGCACTGTCCTACCGGGCGAAATCGTCGGTTACGCAGGCGCCTATGTCGCAAAGTCTATCACTAATATAGCAACAATATCATGTGGTTACGCTGACGGCCTCATTCGATCAATGGGCGGTAAGGCACAAGTCTTTTCAAGCGATACAGCCTGCCCGGTCGTCGGCCGCGTCTCCATGGATCTGATCACAGTAGACGTCACCCATCTCGAAGACGAACCAACCACCCTCGACATCATTTGCGAGCATCAAACCATCGACCAACTCGCCGACGCCGCAGATACAATCGGCTACGAAATCCTGACCTCCCTTGGCGCGCGCTACGAACGTGTCTATACGGGCGGTTAACAGACCCACGACAACAAAAGCAAAGCAGGCGTCCCTTGGTCATCGTTTCAGGAATTTTGTCGATTTTTCAAAGCGTTGGCGCTGCCACCCTCGGCCTGATCCGCGCCATAGGTGCAGTCGCCCTCTTCACGCTAAACGCGATCAAAGCCTGCCTGACACCCCCCTACTACTTCGGCGAGCTGAGCCGCCAGATCATCCGCATCGGCTATTTCTCCCTGCCTGTCGTCGGTCTCACAGCGCTCTTCACAGGTGCCGCACTCGCTCTCCAAATCTACGCAGGCGGCGCACGTTTCAACGCCGAAGCCGTCGTCCCTTCCATCGTCGCCATCGGTATGGTTCGCGAGCTTGGCCCTGTCCTTGGAGGCCTCATGGTCGCAGGACGCGTCTCCTCATCCATCGCCGCAGAGATCGGCACCATGCGTGTCACCGAACAGATCGACGCGCTGACCACGCTGTCCACTGACCCCATGCGCTACCTCGTCGCCCCACGCCTCCTCGCCGCCACACTGACCATGCCCATCCTGGCCGCCATCGGCGACATCATCGGCATCATGGGCGGCTATGCGGTCGGCACCTCGCGCCTTGGCTTCAATTCGGGGAACTACATCACAAACACCGTTGATTTCCTTACGTTTTCCGACGTCTCCTCCGGCCTGATCAAAGCCGCCGTCTTCGGCTTTATCATCGCCATCATGGGCTGCTATCAAGGCTATAACTCAGGCCGCGGCGCCCAAGGCGTCGGCCGTGCAACCACCAACGCCGTCGTCACGTCATCGGTCCTGATCCTTGCTGCCAACTACATCATGAACGAAGCGTTTTTCATCGCATGATCGAGCTTATCAACATATCAAAATCCTTCGGCCCCAAGACGGTTCTCGACGGCATTTCGCTCAAAGTGGAGCAAGGCCAATCCCTCGCCATCATCGGCGGCTCCGGCACCGGCAAAAGCGTCACGCTCAAATGCATTCTCGGCCTGATTAAACCCGACAGTGGCGAGATTCGCGTGCGCGGCAAACCCATCTCCGGCAAGCGCGAGGACTTTTTCAAAACCTTCGGCATGCTCTTTCAGGGCGGCGCGCTTTTTGACAGCCTGCCAGTCTGGAAAAACATCGCCTTCCGCGCCTTGCACGAAGGCATGTCCCAATCAAACGCCAAAGAACTCGCGGTGACAAAACTCAAACGCGTTGGCCTCGACCCATCTACCGCAGACCAGTTCCCGGCAGAGCTTTCAGGCGGGATGCAAAAACGCGTCGGCCTCGCCCGCGCCATCGCAACCGATCCCGAAATCATCTTCTTTGATGAGCCGACCACTGGCCTCGACCCGATTATGTCAGGCGTTATCAATGAGTTGATCCGCGAAATCGTCACGGAAATGGGTGCCACGACAATGACGATCACCCACGACATGTCGTCCGTGCGGACCATCGCTGACACGGTCGCAATGCTCCATGACGGAAAGGTTCAATGGTTTGGACCTGTAACAGCGATGGACAGCGCAGATGATCCCTATCTCCGCCAGTTCCTTTCGGGCAGTGCAGACGGGCCGATTGAAGCGGTTCGTTAAGCGCCCAAGACGTTTTCCGCCGCCGCAATCGCCTCATCCGCTTTGGATGCATCCACACCGCCGCCCTGGGCAAAATCCTCGCGACCACCGCCGCCCTTCCCGCCCATAGCCTGTGCTGCTGCACGCACCATATCAACCGCCGAGACCCGCGATTTCAGATCATCAGTGACACCCGCAGCAATCGCCGGTTTCCCACCCGCATCTGCAATCAGCAATATCGCTCCAGAGCCAAGCCGCGACTTATGGGCGTCGATCAATCCGCGCAAATCCTTGCCGGAGACGCCTTCAAGAACCTGCCCCAAAAACGGAATCCCTGCCACATCGCGCGCCGCAGCGTCCCCGCCGCCGTCAAGCGCCGCCGACTGGCGTAGCGACGCAATCTCGTTTTGCAACGCCTTGCGCTCATCCAATAGTGTCTTGATCCGCTCCGGCACATCTTCCGGCTTGGCTTTCAACATGGCGGCCACATCCCCAAGCGCCGCTTCCGATGCGCTGACGTGATCTAGCGCTGCATCTCCGGTCAATGCCTCGATCCGGCGGACACCAGATGCCGATGCGCTTTCCGAAACGAGTTTGAAAACGCCAATATCGCCGGTACGCGCAACATGCGTTCCGCCGCAAAGCTCCAGCGAATAGGTATCACCCGCAACGCCAATCCCAGCATCGGGATCGACGCCCATTGCAACGACACGCACCTCATCGCCATATTTCTCACCAAAGAGCGCACGCGCGCCCATTTTCTGCGCATCATCAATCGACAAAACCCGCGTCTCCACAGGTGCATTCTGGCGTATATAGTCGTTCACTTCGCGCTCAACCTGCGCCGTCTGATCCGCCGTCATCGCTTTGTTATGCGCAAAATCAAACCGCAAACGATCTGGTGACACCAGTGATCCGCGCTGTGCTACGTGATCCCCGAGCGCACGCCGCAAGGCTTCATGTGCCAAATGGGTTGCCGAGTGGTTCGCGCGAATAGCACCGCGTCGGTCATGATCAACTTGCGCCTCAACCGCGTCACCTGTCGAAAGCCCGCCGCCTTGAAGCTTGCCATCATGGATGAACACGCCCTCAATCTTGCGCGTCCCTGTAACGAGCAACGTCACATCACCTGCGCGCAGCAAGCCACTATCCCCGACCTGACCGCCACTTTCCGCGTAAAACGGCGTTTGATTCAAGACCACAGAAACCTCCGCGCCGTCGGGCGCAGAACTCACTTGCGCGCCGTCTTGAACGATTGTGGTGACCAGACCCTCTGCCTGCTCGGTCTCATACCCCAAAAACTCCGTCGCTCCATGCGCTGACGCAACATCGAACCAAACGGCATCAAGTGAGGCGTCACCAGACCCAGTCCATGCCGCACGCGCCTTGGCCTTTTGCTCCGCCATTGCATCTTCAAAGCCCTTGGTATCTGCTTCAAAGCCACGCTCCCGAAGCGCATCTTGCGTCAGGTCGAGCGGGAAGCCGTAGGTATCGTAAAGCTTAAACGCAGTCGCGCCATCCAAGACATCGCCCTTTGAAAATGACCCGACCTCATCATCGAGAAGCCGCAGGCCACGCTCCAAAGTCGTCTTGAAGCGCGTTTCCTCATGCTCAAGCGTTTCAGTAATCAGGCTCTGGGCCGCAACCAGCTCAGGATAGGCCTGTCCCATCTCACGCACCAGTGTCGGCACCAGTTGATACATTACCGGGTCATTTGCCCCGAGCAGATGCGCATGCCGCATCGCGCGCCGCATGATCCGGCGCAGCACATATCCGCGCCCTTCGTTCGAAGGCAAAACCCCATCGGCGATCAAAAACGAGGTTGAGCGCAAATGATCCGCGATCACCCGATGATGCACATTTTGCTTGCCATAGGGATCAACGTTTGTCGCCGACGAAGACGCTTCAATCAGCGCGCGCATCGTATCGGTCTCAAAGACATCATGGCTGCCCGCACCCAAAAGCGCACCGAACCGTTCCATCCCCATGCCAGTGTCAATCGAGGGACGCGGCAGATCTTCCTGCCGCCCATCCTCAAACCGCTCATGCTGCATGAAAACAAGGTTCCAGATCTCAATAAACCGATCCCCGTCTTCTTCAGGTGATCCGGGTGGCCCGCCCCAGATTTCCGGCCCGTGATCGTAGAAAATCTCGGAAGACGGACCGCATGGACCCGTCGGGCCCATCATCCAGAAGTTGTCATCCGTTGGAATGCGAATGATCCGGTCATCGGAAAACCCGGCCACCTTGCGCCAAATGCCCGCTGCCTCTTCATCCGTATGATACACGGTGACCAGCAGCTTTTCCTTGTTGATCCCAAACTCGCGGGTCAGCAAATCCCAGGCGAATTTAATGGCGTCTTCCTTGAAGTAATCGCCAAAGGAAAAATTGCCGAGCATCTCGAAAAACGTCAAATGGCGCGCCGTATACCCGACGTTGTCCAGATCATTGTGCTTACCGCCCGCACGCACACACTTCTGGCTGGTCGTAGCCCGCGAATAGTCCCGCGTCTCCACACCGGTGAAGACATTCTTGAACTGCACCATGCCCGAGTTAACAAACATCAGCGTGGGATCGTTGTTGGGAACCAGCGGCGAGCTATCAACCGCCGCATGACCTTGACCTTCAAAGTAATTCAGAAAGGTCGAGCGTATGTCATTGAGGCTTTTCATCGGTTTGTCCAGCATATCCGGCGGTTGAAAGATGCCTCGCATTTATCGCGCCGACACGAGCCTGTCCACATTCGAAAGAGGCGTGCTCAAAACAACAAAGCCGCCCTTATGAGGCGGCTTTGCATTCATCGACTGATCATGCCGTTAATCTGACAACACCTCTTGGGCGTCATCACTGTCAGTTACCGCGACCGGCGCGCTTCCGTCCGGTTTGGGTACATCGAAATCCAGGCCATGCGCAGCGCGGATTTTGTCTTCGATCTCCCAAGCCACATCGGCATTTTCCGCCAAATAAGATTTCGCATTCTCGCGGCCCTGACCGATGCGCTGATCTCCATAAGAGAACCATGAGCCTGATTTTTCGACAATCCCTGCTTTGACCCCCATATCCACAAGCTCACCCGTCTTGGAAATACCAGTGCCATACATGATATCAAATTCGATCTGCTTGAACGGCGGCGCGACTTTATTTTTGACCACTTTGACGCGGGTCGAATTGCCAACGACCTCATCACGATCCTTGATCGCACCGATCCGGCGAATATCAAGCCGCACCGAAGAGTAGAACTTCAGCGCATTGCCGCCCGTTGTCGTCTCTGGCGAGCCGAACATGACGCCGATTTTCATGCGGATCTGGTTGATGAAGATCACCATGCAGTTCGAGCGGCTGATCGCGCCGGTCAGTTTGCGCATGGCTTGCGACATAAGTCGCGCCTGCGCGCCAACTTGCGCATCGCCCATATCACCTTCAAGCTCTGATTTTGGCGTCAGGGCTGCAACCGAGTCCACAACCACAACCGAAACCGCACCGGACCGAACCAGCGTTTCAGTGATTTCCAACGCCTGCTCACCCGCATCGGGCTGTGAGATCAGCAAATCGTCAAGATCAACGCCCAGATTTTTTGCATAGGCCGGATCAAACGCATGTTCCGCATCAACAAACGCGCAAATCCCGCCGTTTTTCTGCTCTTCTGAGATGACATGCAGCGCAAGCGTCGTCTTGCCAGAACTTTCAGGGCCGTAAATCTCGATGATCCGTCCCTTGGGAAGACCGCCAATGCCAAGCCCGATATCAAGCCCGATTGATCCGGTCGACACAGCCGCGATATCAATGACCGCGCCTTCCTGACCCATCTTCATGATCGAGCCTTTGCCGAAGTTCCGCTCAATCTGCGCCAGTGCCGAATCCAGCGCTTTTTGCTTGTCCATACCGCGTCTCTCTTCCAAGTCCAAAAGGGGTGCTGCCATAGCTTTTATCCTTTATTTCACATCCCGTGTCATGCGGCAATCACTGCTCGGTGTTCGCCTCTTGTTCTCATATTGCACAATGGGACCAAAATGTGAACATTGCAACTAAAATTTGATATGGTTTGTTTTTTGATCAAAGCGGTTTACGATTGATTAATCCAAGCACTTGGACCGGAAATATACGAGCAGGCGCCCCTAATATGCTGATATTCTTGCGAAAAAAATTGTGCCTTTTTGCGATGACGAAAGCGGCCAGCACGTCTTTGGAGCGCGCTTATGCGCCGCTCGCCGATATTGTTTTCACTGGAAACCCGCGCAACAAGCATATGACCTGGCGCAAATATAACCGATTTATTGCGCCCTATCTCGCATCAATTGGTCATGATGACATTGAAACCATGTGCATCATGCGCGAGCCGATTGACTGGCTGGGGAGTTGGTATCGCTATCGCGCACGGCCTCAAATCGCTGGAAAACCGAACTCGACGGCTGCGATGCATTTCGAAGATTTTGCCTGCGCGTATCTTGAAGTACCAAAACCGGCTTTCGCGAATGTCGGCGATCCGGCGCAGTTTGTCAGTGATAAGGATGGGAGGCCTCAGATCGATCATTTGTTTGCCTATGATCGATTGGACGATGCGATTGCGTTTCTCAACGCACGTCTCGACAGTAACGAGAAACCAAAGGTTCAGAACGCATCGCCAGACGGTGATCTTACCCTTTCGGCGGAAACGGAAGCCGCTCTTCGCGCCAAACTCGCGCCCGCCTATGCAATATACGATGCGCTCTAGGTG
>CAYRKW010000075.1:0-15358 GCA_964425135.1 uncultured Rhodobacterales bacterium | reverse complement strand
GCGATGGCCACATCCTCCATGAGCGGGATCGGGTCATAGCCGCCGATGCGTGTGTCTCGATTTGATTGAGAACGGGGCTTTAGGCGGGCAGGAACAGCAACCTGCAGTGATGTTTTCTCAGGATCTCGGCTGCGCGTGGACTTTTGTGAGTGGACAGGTTATCGAGGATCACTAGAGTCTCCAGATCGAGCGCCGGGGCCAACTTTGTCTCGATATATGTATCGAAGGCAAGTCTGTTCATCGCGCCATTGATCACCCACAGCGCGATCAGGACATCCTGTGTCAGCCCTGCGACAGAGGTCTGCGTGACCCATCTGCCAAAAGGCGCTGCACCATAGAGCCGCTCACCGACAGGAGCCCGTCTGCGCATTCGCTTGAAGTTTTTCTTCACCGTTGTCTCACCGATATAGACCAACCTGTGCGGCTCCTGGCGCTTGCCGAGCTGGCGGCATGTGATCCAATCATGGCGGGCTTGGTGCCGCGCTGTTCGGTCACGTTCCGCCGCGTTCAGCCCTTTCATTATATGATAGCCCGGCGCGTTTGAGCGCGCGGAGCAATGAGGAAAGTCATACCTATGCGCCATGTGTCCCGGCGAGGCGGCCAGTTCTTTGAGCGTAATGTCTGGTTCGGCCCGCACGATCTCGAGGCGCGGCGACCTTATGGCTTGGGAACCGCCGCAACGTGTTTACGACGCTCCGCTGCAAATCGCACCGCCGTCGTTGCGCTCACGCCAAACAAAAGCCCTGCTGAACGGGCCGAGTTGCCCTCAGCGACTTAGGCACAAATCCGTTCTCGAAGGTCCTAAGAGTTAGGTTTGTCCATGATCCACCTCCCAGCAGAGGTGAACTGAATCAGATTTGTTGGACGGCGTTCTAGATAAACGCGGGCATGGGAATTCCAATTCGATTCAGATCAATCGCAATTTGCTTTAGTCTCTTGGGCAATCTCCGGAAACCTTGCACACTTTGAGCCACAAATTGTTCTCTTATGATGGAAAGCATTTTGATCCGCGGTCATAGTCAAATGATGGTCTATTCCCCTTGCTGTTACCGTGCTGTTGAGCGTTTACGTAAAGTCAACGAACAACGACTGGGGGTGTTATTGGGGGGCTTGTTTGGAGTGGCGCCAACAAGCTCAATAATAACAATAACTTAAACGAGTGAAGTGGCGCACCGGGGAGGATTCGAACCCCCGACCCCCTGATTCGTAGTCAGGTACTCTATCCAGCTGAGCTACCGGTGCAGGCCGGGTTGCGGTGTAGCGCTCGGGTGCGGGGTTTGCAAGGCAAAATTGCATCGCAATTTACGCAGGCGCGTGTGGTAGCTCGATCTGAAAAACTGTCCCGTTTTCCCCGGTCTCAACAAGGGTCAGCGCACCGCCATGGCCGCGGATCAGCTCGGCAGCAATCGCAAGTCCCAGACCGCTGCCCTCGCGCCGCGTGCCGCCTTGAAACGGCTGGAACAGAAACTTCTGCGCTTTTTCCGGCAGGCCAGGACCATCATCGCGAACCTCGATCACCGCAGAGGTCCCGGTATCGCGCGCGCTGATCTTAACCGTGCCGGGCTTGCCGGAGTTCTCAATGGCCTGCCGTGCGTTTCTGGTTAGGTTCATCAGCACGCGGAAAAGTTGCTCTTGATCGGCGTGGACCATGAAATCATCTTCAATCTGCGCAATCGTCTCTACGCTGTGATCGCCTGCGCGCAGGCTTTCGCTATGCAGCACGTCTTCGGCGATATGGCGCAATTTCACCGGCTTGATTGTCGGATCGGGCTCTTCGGCCTTACCGAACGTCAGCGTGCGCTCACACAGATTGATAGCACGATCGAGCGAGCTGATCAGCTTTGGCGCCGTACGTTTGACAATCGGGTCATCGCTCATCTCGAAACGGTCGGCCACCAGCGTTGCAGTCGTCAGCATATTGCGCAAATCATGGCTCACTTTCGCCACCGCACCGCCAAGCTGTGCAAGCCGTTCTTTTTGCTTGAGCGACGAAGAAAGGCTCATCTGCATGTCCCGCAAAGCATCTTCTGCAACGCGCAATTCATAGACCGAGGCGTTGGGTTCAATGATCAAGCGATTGTCCTCGGGGCTTTCCTGAAACTGATGCATATTTTTCGCAACGCGGCTGATCGGCTGGACGATAAACTTGCGTACGGCAAAGAACAAAAGTGCCGCTGTGATCACCGAAATAAACAGGGAAATAATAAAGATATTCCGCCCGTATTCGATCATAGCAATCTTCAGAGGTGCCTCATAAAGCGTGGCTTCGATTTCCTGTCCGCCCGATTGTACCGGCACGCCGATCACGCGAATGATGCGGTCCTCGGAGGTGAACAACTCCAGCGCATCACCGATAAGGCTGAATGCACCTGGGTCGCGCAGATCGAACGATTTTTCAACAATTCCGGGCATCGGTAGCGCCAGCACCAACTCGCGAAAATCATCGCGTCGTAGGGCGATTGAAATCACCCCGGCGTTTTGCAGCAATTCTGCCTCCAGCTCCGGATTGACCGTCTGGTTTTTCGTGGCCAGCAGCGAAAGCGAGGCGATTTGCGAGCGTTCCAGCCGTTCGGACAGATAATCAAAGCGGAAACGGGCAATCGAGGGCAGGAATATCAGAATTTCCGCCAGCATCACGAAGATGATCGTCAACACAAGAAAGCGACCTGATAGCGTATTGAGGATCATCTGGCGCGTCCTTTGGGCGATGGGGTGACAATTATGACGCGCGCGGCTTTATCGCAAGTGTCAGAATGTCTCATGCGGCCACCGCTTCGAAACGGGCGCGAATGGCATGGTGATCCGACAGGGCAAAATCATCGCGGCGCGTGGCGATCTCGTGGCACCGGACGTTGGGCGAATGCACAAAGCCGTCAATCGTCGCGGTGCTGCTGCGTACGGGATCAAAGGCGGTTGTTGTATCACGCACGCTTGGTGCGTTTGGGTCAAATGCCAGTGACCAATTCTCCGGCAGCAGATCGCGGGGGAAGTGCGATTGTGTTGCACCATGGGCCGTCTCAGGTCCATCGGGCGGCAGCATCATATTCCAATCTCCCCCGATCACCACATAATGCCCGTCGTCATACTGGGCTTGAGCCTCCTTTAGCACTTCGCCCACCTGTACATATCGGACTGCGGCATCGGGATCGAACGCAGACAGGTGCAGATTGTAAATCAGCCAATCCTTGTCGTACCCTTCGATCTCAAACCGGCTGGCCAACGCGCCATAGTATTTCTTGAATAGGCCAAAGAAGAACCGGATATCGTCTTGCGTGACCTCAACAGCGCGGCATCCGCGTGATTTGATCCGCGCTAGTTGTGCAATACCGTTCGCAATGCTGAGCGACGGGAGCAGCGCGTTCAGCCGCATATCAATCCAATTCACAAAGCTAAAGTTCGGTAGTTCCGCTGCGAGTATGGCATTGACCGGAACCCCGCGCGTCAAAAACCCGCGCTCCGCGCTTTCCTGAATCATCCAAACATCGGGTGGATCAGTCGCAATGGCCTTGGCAATACCGTCGGCGGCTTGTCGTACGTAATCGACGCTCTCAGGCCGCCAGAATTTCGCACTGCGCGGATCGATCGCCGCTGTAGCGCCAAGCCCTGCGAACCCGATATTCCACGATCCGACTTCAAGCATAGGCCCCGCAGCGGGCAGGTGATCGTTGTTGGCGATGACCAATTGGCCTGAAACAGGGCGACCCAACCGGTTGATCAGCACGATTGTCGCGAGATAGGCGAGCAAAACGGCTATTATCGCTACGATCAAACCCACCCGTTCGCCCTCCGCCTTTTGGACCGGTCAGAACCGTTGGACAAAGCGCACCACGCGCTTGACCCAGTCGTTCTCGAAGAGGCGCGGCGTGTAGTATTGCCCGGCCGCGCGCTTGTTCACTTCACCCAAAGTCGGGTAGGGCGATACCATGCCAGCAACATCGCCGATCTTCAGCTTTGCAGAAATTGCCAACGCCCAGACCTGAATAAGCTCGCCAGCTTGCGCTCCGACAATCGATGCACCAACCGGTTTGCCTTTTACGACCATGACTTTGACAAGCCCGTCGGTCTTCAACTCAGCCCGCGCCCGATCATTCTCCGCAAACTCAAACCGCAGAACTTCCAGCTTATCGCCATGTTGCTCGCGTGCTTGCGCTTCGGTCAGCCCCACTTGCGCAATCTCGGGGTCGGTATAGGTCGCCCATGGAATATGTGCGTTTGAGGCTTTGGCCGGCAGCCCAAAGAGGGCCGAGCGGATGATAACGCCCGCATGGTAGCCCGCCACATGAGTAAATTGCAGACCGCCCGCCGCATCGCCGATGGCGTAAACCTTGCGGTTGGTGGATTTCATCTGAGCATCGACCGTGACACCCGCGCGCTCGCGCTCAATGCCAGCGGCTTCGAGGTTAAGCCGGTCCAGATTGGCCTGCCGTCCGACCGCCATCAACAGATGCGTGCCGCGATAGCTTGGCCCGTCCTTGGTCTCGACGATAATCTCGGAACCCTCGCCCGATATGTTCGATGCCAGCGCGCCCTCGACAATCTCGACGCCTTCGCTGCGGATCTTCTCCAGCGCAATCGCGGCCAGTTCTGGGTCATCCTTGCCAAGCGCTTTCATCCCTTCAAGGACAGTCACCTTGCTGCCAAGCCGCCGATGCGCCTGCGCCATTTCCATCCCGATAGGACCGCCGCCGATAACGATCAGATGATCGGGGCGCTCGCGCAGATCGAAAATATCCTCGTTGGTGTAGTGCTTTACACCATCCAGTCCGGGGATCGGCGGCACGAACGGGGAGGAGCCCGTCGAGATCACAAAGCGACGCGCCTCAATCACATGCTCACCGGCTTTGACCTGCGTCGGTGAGATGAACGTGCCATATTCGGTGATAACCTGCACGCCAAGGCTCTCAAACCGCTCCACACTGTCGTGCGGCTCAATCCCTGCAATTACTTCACGAACATGATCCTTTGCGCGGGCATAATCGACTGTTGGTTCAACCGGCGTTATTCCGAACGGCATACCTGCCGTCATCGCATGCGCCGCTTTGCCCGACGCGATCAGCGCCTTTGAGGGAACGCAGCCATAATTCAGGCAGTCACCGCCCATCTTGTGGCCTTCCAGAAGAACAACCGAGGCACCCATCTGGACCGCTCCGGCAGCAACGCTCAGACCGCCCGAGCCACCGCCAATGATGCAAAGATCAGGTTTAAGGACAGACATTATACATTACTCCGGCGGAAGAATTTCAGGACGATCGGCAGGGCAGCCAGTACGCTGAGACCCAGGATCGGCCCAAGGATTTGCCATTCCCAGATGATGCCAAGCGACGGCTTTTCACCACTTGCGAAGACCTCGCCAAGACCCGAGCCAACCCATGTGTAAACCAGCGTGCCCGGAATGATGCCGAAAAACGTGGTGAAGAGGAAACGGCGCAGCGACACGCCCACCAGCGCAGGCACCAGATTGGCCGCAAAGAACGGCACTGCAGGCACAAGACGCATCAGGAACAGATAAGACAGCTCGTTTTCTTTGATACCGTCGCGGCATTTTCGCACCACACCGGTCGATCCATCGAGCTTGGCTTGCAACGCATCGCCAAAGCCCATCTTGGCCGCAAGGAAGATCGCCGCCGCTCCAATGGTTGCCGCGATAACGATGTAGAAGACGCCGGGGAAGAGACCAAAGAGGAACCCGCCCGCCAGCGTCATGAACAATGAGCCGGGGATGGAGAAGGCGACGAAGGCGATATAAAGCCCCATGAACGCAAGAACGGTCAGTAGATAGTTGCTATCGCGCCAGTCGATCAGTTTCTGGCGGTTCTCCGCGAGCACATCGAAGCTCAGGAAATCGCGCAAAAACACAAACGCGAGGATCGCGACTGTCGCTATGATGAGGGCAGGGAGGATGCGTTTGAACGACATGCCTGCACTTTTGGGGGTATCATCGTTTTGGGCCATCGTGGTATGGCTTCCAATCTGTTCAACGCTCATTTTTCATATCCCGTTATGACAAAACCTGCCGATAGTTGCGACGAATAACGCGCAAAAGATATCCCACCTCACGCGCCCTTGATGGGCATTTGTGCGAATGTTTCACTTACGCAGCCAATTTGCCGCTTTTGTGACGCGCACGTGAGGTATACGACGCAAATATTTCGAATCCGCTGCCCATTGTTGCAAGAACTGTTACAATAAACCTATTACGCAGCTTACATTTTGTCGAAATCGGGCAATTGACTTGCGCCTGCCAGCCGCTTAGAAGCGCGCGTTCAGGAGATTGCCGTCGAATCTCAGCGCCCCAAAGCGCAGATTCGCGAAAACATGGAGAGCGTTATGAAACGCACATATCAACCGTCAAACCTCGTGCGCAAACGCCGTCACGGCTTTCGCTCGCGCATGGCGACCAAAAATGGGCGTAAGATTTTGAATGCACGTCGCCTGCGCGGTCGTAAGAAGCTGTCGGCTTAAGCGTCGCACCCAAGCACATTAGATGATGTCGCCGGACACGCACCAGCCCGATCTATCTCAGAACGGGGCAGGGCGGGCTCCGGCGGTTTCTGTTTTGGCGGTCGAGACTCTGAAAAAGCGCGCTGATTTTTTGTCGCTCAGCCGTGCCAAACGCACCCACAAAAAAGCCTTCGTCCTGCAAGCCAGAAATCGTGATGAACCCGACGGGCGCATCCGCATAGGTTTTACCTGCTCCAAAAAGGTCGGCAACGCGGTGGAACGGAACCGCGCCAAGCGTCGCCTGCGCGCCGCTGCCAACGCCGAACTGCCCGCCAGCGGCAAACCGGGTTGGGATTATGTCCTGATCGGGCGCAAAGGGATCACCGCAAGCATGCCCTTCGATCATCTCACACGCGACCTGCGCCACGCCTTGCGCGAGATACACCCGTGACACCTCTGGCCCATATCCTCGCCCTGCCAGTGCGCATTTATCGCCTGACCTTCTCGCCCATGGTCGGCCACGGCTGCCGCTTTCAACCGACCTGCTCGGCCTATGCGCTCGAAGCGCTGGAGCGGCACGGCGGTATCAAAGGCGGCTTTTTGACCGCCCGCCGCATAATGCGCTGTCATCCTCTGGGGGGATCGGGCATCGATAACGTCCCAGATTAGCGAAAGAGGTTAGCGATGGAATATGTAGACGCCTATTGCGAACGTCTTGAGCCGGGATTGTGGGCCGAGCCGATCAATCTGGTGACCAATCTGGCCTTCGTAATCGCCGCCCTCATTGTCCTGCCGAAAGTGCGCCACGACCGGGGCGCGCAGCTTTTGTGTCTGATCACCGCAATCATCGGCCTCGCGTCCGGCTCATTCCACTCCTTTGCTACCGAATGGACCGGCCTTGCGGACAGCCTGTCCATCGTCGCCTATATCTTCGTCTACATCTTTCTCGCGACCAAACGCATCTTCGTGGTGGGCAACGGCCTCGCCAGCCTCGCGGTCGTAGGGTTCATCCCATATGCCGCCGCGACGATCTATGGGCTCAGCGCGCTCGTGGGATCACTCAACGGCTCGGTCGTTTATCTTCCCGTACCCATTCTGATCCTGATCTACGCGTTTTTCGCCCGCACATCTTTCCCGAACGTCGCGCGCGGGCTGGTTATCGGTGTGCTCATCCTGACCCTCTCACTGATCATGCGCACCATCGACCACGCGATCTGCGATCACATCCACATCGGAACGCATTTCCTGTGGCATTGCCTGAACGGCCTGATGCTTGGCTGGATGATCTACGTCATCGCGCAACTTCACCCGCAGGCGCGTTGATATCTTGCATGCACGCCCCGCGCGGCGTATGACGCCACTTAACCCGATTAATCGCTGATATTGAGCCTCGATCCCATGTCAATTGATACAACAACCGCCCGCCGCGCCGCGCATCTTGCGCGCATTGCCGTTGAAGACGATGATCTGCCCCAACTTGCGCAAGAGCTTTCGGGCATTCTTAATTTCATGGAGCAATTGAACGAGGTCGATATCGATGGCGTTGCGCCAATGACCTCCGTGACGCCCATGAAACTTCATCAGCGTGCGGACGAGATCACAGACGGCGATAAACAAGCGGATATTCTCGCCAATGCGCCCGATGCACGCGAAGGCTTCTTTGCCGTGCCAAAAGTGGTGGAGTAACCGGCTATGAGTGATCTGAACAAACTCACCATCGCCGATGCCCGCGACGGCCTGCGCAAGGGCGATTTCACCTCGCAGGAGCTGACGCAAAGCTGCCTGACTGCCATTGATGCAGCCGATGCGCTGAACGCTGTCAGTGCCAAGACGCCCGATATCGCGATGGATATGGCTAAAGCGGCGGATGAGCGGCTGGGCAAAGGCGATGCACCTGCGATGTGTGGTATTCCGCTTGGCATCAAGGATCTCTTTTGCACGCGCCACACTCCCTCGCAGGCCGCATCAAAGATGCTGTCCGGCTTTCTGCCAGAATATGAAAGTACCGTGACCTCCAAGCTGTGGGACAGCGGCGCTGTCATGCTCGGCAAGCTGAACATGGACGAATTTGCGATGGGCTCGTCGAACGAGACATCCCATTACGGCCCTGCCATCAACCCGTGGCGACGCGACGGCTCGGACGCGGCGCTCACGCCGGGTGGCTCATCTGGTGGCTCAGCAGCCGCTGTCTCCGCTGACCTTTGCCTTGCTGCTACCGGCACCGATACAGGCGGCTCAATCCGCCAGCCCGCTGCGCTCACAGGTATCGTTGGTATCAAGCCCACCTATGGGCGCTGCTCGCGCTGGGGCATCGTTGCCTTTGCCTCTTCGCTCGATCAGGCAGGCCCCATGACCAAAACCGTCCGTGACGGCGCGATCATGCTGGAGGCGATGTGCGGCCATGACCCCAAAGACAGCACCTCCGCAGATATCGCCGTGCCCGATTTCGAAGCGGCGCTCACCGGCGACATCAAAGGCAAAACAATCGGTATCCCCAAAGAATATCGCCTCGACGCGATGCCCGATGAGATCGAAAAGCTCTGGACCGAAGGCGCGGACAAACTGCGCGATGCAGGCGCGAAAATCGTCGATGTGACCTTGCCGCACACCAAATACGCATTGCCTGCCTACTACGTGATCGCACCCGCCGAAGCCTCGTCCAATCTGGCCCGCTACGATGGTGTACGCTACGGCTACCGCACCGACCTGAGCGCCAGTGACGGCATCACCCAGATGTACGAACGCTCGCGCGCAGAAGGATTTGGCCCAGAGGTCAAACGCCGCATCATGATCGGCGCTTATGTCCTCTCCGCCGGCTTCTACGACGCCTATTACGTGCGCGCCCAAAAAGTCCGCACGCTGATCCGCAACGACTTCGAGAAAGTCTTCGCAAATGGCGTCGACCTTATCCTCACCCCCGCAACACCCTCCGCAGCCTTTGGGATCGGCGAGATGGAAGACGCCGACCCCATCGAGATGTACCTCAACGATGTCTTCACCGTGACCGTCAACCTTGCCGGTCTGCCGGGCGTATCTGTCCCGGCAGGGTGCGACAAACAAGGTTTGCCGCTTGGCCTCCAGCTTATCGGTCAGCCATGGGGCGAAGCGGACATGCTCAACGCCGCCTATGCGCTTGAGAGCGCCGTTGCGTTCGATGCCAAAGCGCCGACTTGGTGGTGAGACAAAATCTGATATAATCTGCGGATCAGCCGAAGAGAGAACCATGTCCTTCAAGTCGATTTCAGTAGTATTATCTTGCACCCTCGCTCTGGTGGCCTGCTCCGAACAGCCCGTCGGTCAAAGCGAGTATTTCGACAATCCCAACGTCGCTTCTGCCGAAGTGCAACCGCGCCTTGCCCAGCAGCAGCAAGTGATCCGCGAGCTGCGCGCGGACAATCAGGCGCGGCGCAACTTGGGTCAGGTCATTCGCACCGTCAACACCGGCGACACCGCGCTGATCAATTCGCTCGATCAGGCGATTGCCGATGCGGGTACGCCAAACGTTGATCCGTTGGCGATCACCCCGCAACAACCCGTGGCAAGCGCAAGCGTGCAACCTTTGCAGCCCGTGCAAACCCCTCTAGCGAGCCAATCCGCGCAAACCGTCCCGGCCCAACTCCCGACGAGCGACGGCATAACCGACAATTCTTTTGATACAGTGGTGCAAAACCAGACGATTGAGACCGATGCCGAGCGTTTGGCCGCTCAGGCCCAGCGAACCGTGGTGCTCGAAGCGGCGCCCCTGCCGCAGACAAATACAAGCGTGAACCTCGCCGCCTTCGCCCGCTCGACCACACATAAAATCGGGGAGCGTATCTACGATCGGCCCAACCGGTCACGCTCCAGCGCCAACCGCGCCTGCCGGACATATGGAAATCCCGACGAAGCGCAACGCGCTTTCCTCGCCGCTGGCGGTCCACAAGAAGATCCGGCGAAAATCGACCCCGATGGCGACGGTTTCGTCTGCGGCTGGTCCCCCATCGCCTTTCGCAACCTGCGCGTCGGCGGCAACTGATCGCTCTCATAAGAGAAAATCGCCCAACGAGCGGGCGGCCCGCTCTCATGCGCGCCCTATGGCGTGCCAAATGCGCGCGACACACCGACGGCCAAACTCAGCCGCCGCGTCTCACCCTTGCAGACTTCAATGGCGTATCAGTCGTCGAATTTACGAAACCTTAAGTGCACCCGCGTTCGAACGCCCTTTAGGTCCCTCAACCAACTCAAATTCAATTGCCTGATTTTCGGTCAAACTTTGCAATCCGGCTTCGTGAACCGCAGTAATATGGACAAAGACATCGCTGCCTCCGTCTTCGGGCGCTATAAAACCGTATCCTTTTTCAGTGTTGAACCACTTGACTGTGCCTTTGGCCATGGCGGGCCTTCCTTCACATTCTGATCGTCGCGAAAATCCGCGGCGACTTCGTCGCAAATGTATCAAAGCCGGTACGCCCTGACGCAATCATTCAAGACAGTTCGGCCTTCAATGCGTGAGACAACCATACCACGATTCGTTGATTGCACAAAATTTGAGCAAAATTGCCCGTCAGATGCCTTTCCCTTGCGTCATCTTCCACAGCCAATGGACTTGAATACCTGCCAAGTTTGGTGTTGTTTCGGCTTTGAAAAATAAAATGAAACCGGACGGGACGCAGGTTTATGCTTGACCTTTTTACATTCGAAAACCTCGGCAATCTTGCGATGCTGATCTTTCTGCAAGCAGTCCTTGGCTTCGACAATCTGCTCTACATCTCGATTGAATCGCAACGCGCGCCTCGCCATTTGCAGGCCGCTGTGCGCCGCTGGGGTATCCTGATCGCACTGGCGCTCAGGATCATTCTTTTGTTCACCATGATCTCGTTGATCGAAACGCTCAAGGACCCGTTCTTTTCGATCAATTGGGTCGGCTACATCGAAGGCGAGTTTAATTTTGCAACCATCGTGTTTCTTTTGGGCGGTATATTTATCATGTACACCGCCGTGAAAGAGATCCGACACATGCTGACCATCCACGACCTGCACGCAGACGGCAAAGGAAAATCCTCCAAATCCGCCACGCAAGTGATCATCCTGATCGTGTTTATGAACCTGATCTTCAGCTTCGACAGCATCCTTTCCGCACTTGCCATCACCGATGTATTCCCGATCCTTGTGATTGCGATTGTCGCCTCTGCGGTGGGCATGCTGGTGCTGGCTGACAGCGTCGCCGAGTTCCTCGAACGCAACCGGATGTATGAGGTCTTGGGCCTCTTCATCCTCTTGATCGTCGGTGTGGTGCTTCTGGGTGAAGGCGGCCATCTGGCCCACCTCAAGGTTTTCGGCTTCGAGGTGATCCCGATGTCCAAAGCGACCTTCTACTTCTCGGTCATCGTGCTCTTCCTCGTCGAGATCGTGCAATCGGGCTATCAGCGCAAGCTGGACCACGAGCGCGTGCGACAGCACGACTGATATCGCAACGATCCCCCCTGTTGCGGGGGGATCAATAGCGCGCCCAAACCGGCGCATAGCAAAGGTGGTAACATGGGTATTTTGGACTTTCTGACCGGCGAGTTTATTGACGTCATTCACTGGACCGACAACACGGACGATACGCTTGTCTGGCGGTTCGAGCGCGAAGATCACGAGATCAAATATGGCGCCAAACTCACCGTCCGCGAAGGACAGGCGGCGGTGTTTGTCCATGAAGGCCAGCTGGCAGATGTCTTTCACCCCGGTCTTTATCTGCTAGAGACCAACAACATGCCGATCACCACTACGCTCAACAGCTGGGATCACGGTTTCAAAAGCCCGTTCAAATCGGAAATCTATTTCGTTAACACAACCCGCTTTCAGGACCTCAAATGGGGCACCAAAAACCCGATCATCTGTCGCGATCCTGAGTTCGGCCCCGTCCGCCTGCGCGCCTTTGGAACCTTTGCAATCCGCGTCTCCGATCCGGGTCTCTTTCTGCGCGAGATTGTCGGCACCGATGGCGAGTTCACCACCGACGAGATCAGCTTCCAGATCCGAAACATCATCGTCTCGCGCTTCTCAACAGCGATCGCAGCCTCGGGCATTCCAGTCCTCGATATGTCGGCCAACACGATGGAGCTGGCTAAAATTCTGCGCGAACGTCTTGCGCCCGAGCTGGCAGTGTTTGGGATTGAAATGCCGGAGTTCTACATCGAAAATATCTCTCTTCCCGACGCGGTTGAGGCCGCGCTCGACAAGCGCACGTCCATGGGAATCGTCGGCGATCTGGGCAGCTTCATGCAATACTCCGCCGCCGAAGCTCTGACCACAGGGGCGGCCCAACCGGGCGGCAACATGATTGGCTCTGGTGTCGGGGCTGGCATGGGTATGGCGATGGCGACACAAATGGCAACTGGTCAGATGGGGCCTTGGGGCACGGTCGCGCCAGTTCCCACACCGCCGCCGCATTCCAGCAATCTGGGCATCATCACGCCGCCGCCACCACCGGCTGCGTCTGTCGAAAAGGTCTGGCACATCGCGGATGGCAAACAAACCAAAGGCCCCTATTCCCGTGCCAAGCTGGGCCGCATGGCGCAAGACGGTGATCTGTCTCGCGACACTTACGTTTGGACCGCAGGGCAGGACGGCTGGAAAACCGCTGACGAAGTTGCCGAGCTTGCGCAACTCTTCACCGTTTTGCCGCCGCCACCGCCCGAAAGCTGATATTGGATGCCAACGCGCGGCACTCGTCTCAAATGGCTGTAACCGAAGCTCTCGGCAACGAAGCGGTGGAGCATCGCTTTCCTTGCGATACCTGCGGCTCTGACCTGCGCTTTGAGCCGGGCACCGACCACCTGACCTGCGATCATTGCGGCAACCACGAACAGATAGTGTCGCAAGGCACATGGCGATCCGCCTCCATTCGCGAATTGGATTTTCGCACCGCCGTATCCGAAGAATTGCCTGATGCGGAAATGGAGGACGTCACCATCCTCGACTGCCCCAACTGCGGGGCGAATGTTGAGTTTGAACCCAACTCCCACGCCTCCGAATGCCCGTTCTGCGCAACCCCTGTTGTCACCGGCACCGGCATTGCACGCCACATCAAACCGCGCGGCGTTCTGCCGTTCGCGCTCAGCGAAAAAGAGGCGCGCGCCCAAATGAACGAGTGGCTGGGCAGCTTATGGTTCGCGCCCTCTAGCCTCAAAGCCTACGCGCGGGCAGGGCGGGCGATGCAAGGGGTCTACATCCCCTATTGGACCTATGATGCTGAAACCAAAACCCGCTATCGCGGTGAGCGCGGCACCACTTACTACGAGACCAAAACCGTCCGCGTCCGCCGCAACGGCAAAACCAGCACGCAGCAACGCCGCGTCGCCAAAACCCGCTGGAGCAGTGTCTCCGGCCGCGTTGCGCGCTTTTTTGATGACGTGTTGGTGCTCGCCTCCCACGCGCTACCCACCCAATACGGCAGCGCACTCGGTCCATGGGATTTGTCGAGCCTTGAGCCCTATCAACCCGAGTTCCTCGCCGGATTTCGCGCCGAAGCCTACACCGTTTCGCTCGAAGAGGGCTATGACGAGGCATCGCAAATCATCGAACGCACCATCGTGCGCGATGTGAAATTCGACATCGGAGGCGATAAGCAACGCATCCACGATCTCGACACCGACATCGGCCAGATCACCTTCAAGCACATCCTGCTGCCCATCTGGCTCGCCGCTTATAAGTATCGTGGCAAATCTTACCGTTTCGTCGTCAACGGCCGCACCGGCGCTGTGCGCGGCGACCGTCCGTGGTCGGTGTGGAAAATCACCTTCGCCGTGCTCGCTGGTCTAATTCTCGCAGGGATCATCGGCTACATGATCGCCATGAACCAGCAAGCAGGCGGCACCACCCAAATCATCCAATTCGAGTAGAGCAGATGAGCCAGACATATACCGCAATGCAGGTCACCGAACTTGGCGCAAAGCTGACCGCGCAAACCCTCTCCGACGCCCCCTTGGGCGCTAATCAGTACCGGATCGCCGTGAAAACCTGCGGTCTGAATTTCGGCGATCTGCTGGTCATTGACGGCAGCTATCAGGAAAAACGCGACCCACCCTTTACGCCTGGCATGGAGATCGCCGGCGAGATTATTGAGGCGGGCGCAGATACACCGTTCGCCAAGGGCACCCGCATCGCCGCTTATTGCGGTTTTGGCGGTTTTGCTCAGCACGCCGTGATCGAGGCCTCCCAATGCGTCCCAATCCCCGATGAGATGCCGTTCGATCACGCCGCTGCCTTTCTCATCGCCTATGGCACGTCCCACGTCGCGCTCGTGCATCGCGCAAATCTGCAAAAAGGCGAGCGCCTTCTGGTGCTCGGTGCGGCGGGCGGGGTCGGCCTCACCGCCGTCGAGCTTGGCAGATCGCTGGGCGCAGAGGTTATCGCATGCGCACGCGGAGCCGACAAACTGGAGATTGCCAAAGCCGCCGGTGCCGATCATCTCATCGACAGCACCAACGAGGACATCCGCGAGATCGTCAAAAACCTCGGCGGCGCTGATGTTGTCTATGATCCGGTTGGCGGCGATCAGTTCAAAGCAGCCCTGCGCGCCTGCAATCCCGAAGCCCGCATCCTGCCGCTGGGCTTCGCCTCCGGCGACGTCCCGCAAATCCCCGCCAATATCATCCTCGTCAAGAACATCTCAGTGTTGGGCTTCTACTGGGGCGGCTACGCGAAATTCGCCCCGAAGGTTCTGACCGACAGTTTTGCTGACCTTACGCGCATGTACGTGCAAGGCCTAATCAAACCACATGTTGGAGCGAGCTACCCGCTCAAAAGCGCAAATGAGGCACTCGACCTGATGCGCGCGCGAAAATCAACGGGGAAGGTCGTTTTGACAGTCTAGGCCACGCAGTGAGCCGCTATCGCGGCTCGCGTCATTTGTTTTGCGCTTGCGCGCGCAGCGGGATATTTTTGAACC
>CAYRKW010000074.1:0-16137 GCA_964425135.1 uncultured Rhodobacterales bacterium | reverse complement strand
AACCAGGGCCTGACCTCGACAATTGAGATTGACGCGGATTTGCTTGATGCGCTGCATGGTGGGGCGCAGGAAGTTCAGCCCGATGCGACGGTTGATGCCTCTGTTGAGGTGATCGTCGAAATGGGGGTGTCGTTTGGATCAGTACAAGGCGCGCCGAACGAGTTGGGAGACCCGATTGGCGATGTGGCGACAGGTCTGACGGATCTTGGCGATGGTGGCGTGCTTGATGCGCCGTCCGGGCTCTTCGGTTGAATGCGGCATCCCACATCGGGGTGCTCGGCGCCCGTTCAAGGGGGGCGCAGAGCGAGCTGATCGCTGCGTCGCTGGCGCTCATCATTCTCGATCTTGCGATCCCCCTCATCACCTTGCAGGTCTACAACCGTGTGATCCCCGGCGAAGCGGTTGAAACGCTGACCATGCTTGCCCTTGCGGGGATCGTTGCGATCGCGCTTGAGACGCTTTTGCGTCTTTCCCGAGCGAAACTCATCAGCTTTTCGGGGTTTTCCCAATCGCATCGCCTGTCGCGCGATGTAAACCTTGCGCTGTTGCGCGCAGATACCGCACAAGTGAACGCCCGGCAGGACGATCTGCTCAATCGCCTCGAATCCGTTGGTGCCTTGCGCGATTTCCAAAGCGGACAGGTGTCGATCACGCTGGTTGAACTGCTGACTGTGCCGCTGTTGCTCGGCGTCATTGCTTTGATTGCTGGTCCGCTGGTGCTGGTGCCGCTGATTACGATCATCGGCCTTGCGATCCTCATCTGGCGACATACCAAGCAGCTCGAAACCGTCTCGAACGAGCGCCGCAATGCGGATGCGGGCCGCTACAATTTCATCATTGAAATGATGCAATCCATGCACACGATCAAAGCGCTTGGCATGGAGCGGAAGATCACACGCAAATATGAAGCGCTCAAGGAGCGCTCGACCAAACGCAATTTCGATGTCGCCACCTCGCTGGCCGGAATTTTCGATCTCAGCATGGCAGCGGGAAATCTGATCACCTTTGGCACGGTGATCTTTGGGGCCTATCTTGTGGTTCAGGGTGCGCTGAGCGCTGGTGGTCTGATCGCGTGTATCCTGCTGGCAGGGCGTGTCACGCCGCCGGTGCGCAGTGGGCTGTTTCTGCTGTCCCGGCGCAAGGAATACCTCACACGCAAGGCAGATGTGGAGGATCTTCTGGCCAGCAAGTCGCTGGTTCCGGCCACGCCCCGTGCCTCCGAGATATCCACGCAGAATAATGGGAAACTGGATCTGAAGGCGCTGAGGTTCGCCTATCCCGATGGCCCTGCGGTTTTTGAAAATGTCTCGCTGTCGGCCCGCAAAGGGGATGTGATCTCTATCGACGGCGCACCGGGTAGTGGGACGACCACGCTGCTGAAAGCCATAGCGGGTCTGCATGCGGTTCAGAGCGGTGAGGTTTTGATAAACGATAAACCGGTCCTGAGCTTCTCGCCCAATGAACTGGCGCAGAATGTCGGCTACATCCGCACACGCTCGACCATCTATCGCGGCTCGATCATGGATAATCTCACGCGCTTTGGCGAGACGCGTTTCAATGATGTGCGATATGTGGCGCGATTGCTGAAACTGGATGAGGATGTGGCGCGACTGCCATCGGGGTATGACACGCAACTTCAGGGCAACGAGGCCGATCCAATCCCGCCCGGTATGAAACAACGCATTGGCATGGTGCGATGTCTCGCCTTGCGCCCGAAGCTCATTTTGTTCGACAATGCTGATGCAGCGCTTGATCGTCGGTCCTATGAGTTGACCTATCAGTTGTTCGAGCAATTGCGCGGCAGCATCACTCTTATTTTGTGCTCTAACGACAGTTTTCTGCAGGACATGGCGCTCCGACGGTATGTGCTGTCAAACGCAGTACTCAACGAGGAAGGCGCGGCTGAAACCGGCTCGGCCCTGACGCCTGCGCAGCGCTTGCTTCGGACATGACCGCGCAGATCAGACATCTGCCGCGACCAGCAAGCGGGGAGGGCGAAACGGCACTTGCAGCGTATAGCCCGGCGGAGCTTGTTTCCCGTCTGGCCCCGCATCAGGGGACAGGTGCGGGGGGGCATGATATGTTCCTTTGTACCTGCAAGCTGGCCTCCATCCTCGTTCCAGGCCGAAATGTCAGCGCTTATATTGACGCAATCGCGCAGCCGGATCGCGCGTTTGCCAGTGTCGACATGATCAACACGATGGCTGAGCTTGGGTTCAATCCCGAGAGCACGCATCAGTCACCAGAGCGAATTGATGCGCGGCTCTTTCCGGCGTTGACATGGGACGATGCAGGCAGGCCGATTGTGCTTTTGTCGCGCAGGCCCGAAGGCGGTTTTGTGGTGTTCGTGCCCGATGCGGATGGCGGGCGGATGCACGATAGCGAGGCGCATGAGCTTCGCAGAAAACGACGGGTCATTGTGTTCCCAAAGCTGCGCGAAGATCGGGCGTGGAGTTGGGACTATGTGCGCAAAACGCGTACACAAAGCTGGTCCAAAACCCAGTTTTTGCGATATTCCCGCTATATCATTTATATCGTCGCCTTCGGATTTGCTCTGAATTTCGCCGCCGTTCTAGCGCCCGTTTTCATCCTTCTGACCTACCATCAGGTGATTGGCCCGGAATCTCTTCTGCCGCTTTGGTTCATCGGGGGCGCTGCTGTCATCGTCATCGCTTCGGAGTTTGCGTTCCGAAAACTGCGTGTCTTCAGCGTTGCCTGGGTCACATCGCGCCTCGATTATCTGATTGGCACGGCGATGTTCGACAAGCTCCTGCGCCTGCCACCACGCATGCTGGAGCAAACCACGATTTCGAGCCAGTTATCGCGGATCAAGAGCTTTGAATCTGTTCGCGATTTCTTTGCTGGGCCGGTGGTCATCGCTTTCCTCGAATTGCCCGCCGTTATGATATCTTTCGCGATTATCTTCGCGGTTGCCGGGTCACTGGGTTTTGTGATCGCGATTGCAGCCATCGCCTACACACTCACGTTCTTGCTGATGCGCGGCGTAATCCGAACAGCGATGCAGGAAGCGGCTTTGGAAAACTCCAAACTCCAGCAATTCAACCTCGAAACCATCGAAAAGCTCGACAGCATACGCTCGGACGGATTGGAGGCGCGATGGCACGCCAAACACGGTGATTTATCTGCCCGCACAGCACTCGCTCAGCACCGATTGAAGGGCTTGGGTCAGATGGGCGAGCAGCTGGGCGCAGCGTTTGCAGGGCTGACCGCGCTTGCGATCCTGTGGATTGGCACAAAGAGTGTTTGGGCCGGCGCGCTTAACCCTGCCGCCCTCATTGCCACGGTCATGCTATCCTGGCGGGCCCTGTCGCCGTTTCAGGCGCTTTGCGCTATGATCCCGCAGTTTGAGCAGGCCAGCCTGAGTCTGAGCCAGATCAACACTTTCATGCAAACACCCGAAGAGAGCGGCAATGACGGTGCGACGCCTGTGCAGATTTCCGCGCTCAAGGGCCAAGTGGATCTCATTTCCGTGTCGATCCGCTATGACGATACGGCTGGGCCGGTGTTCATGGGGCTCAATCTTTCCGCCAAACCCGGTGAGATTGTCGCGATTGCCGGGCCGAACGGCTCTGGAAAATCCAGTGTTCTCAAATTGCTGACCGGTTTTCAACGCCCGCTATTGGGGTCTGTGCGGCTTGATGGGTTCGATTTGCGCCAGATCGAGGGGCAGTCGATCCGTCGCCGTGTCGCCTATATGCCGCAAGATGTACGTCTTTTCAGCGGCTCGATTGCCGAAAACTTGCGGCACGCGGCCCCGATGGCCGAGGACGCAAAACTTGTGCAAGCGTTGGAGGATGCGGGCGCTAAAGCCGAGGTTCTGGATCTGCCGCATGGGATGGATACAGATGTATCTGACGATCCGGGTGCGCTCTTGGGGGAGTTGCTATGTCATCGTATTGCTCTGGCGCGGACCTTACTGATCAACAGCAATCTGATCTTGATCGATGAGCAGCCGGGCGCGGTGCTGCGCGCTGGATTTGACCGCGACCTCAAGCGGCTTATCACCATGTGCCGCGGCAAGCGCACTGTCTTTTTCGTCTCTTATCGCGCTGATTTTCTACGCATGTCGAGCAAGGTCATATCGCTCCAGCAAAATCAAGCGCCGAAAATCGGCACCGCAGACCAATTCTTGGGAACAGGAACATGACAGACGATACCACCGCCGTGCCGCACGACAAAACGGCGACCAATCGCAACCTTCGGTTTTTGTCGCGCACCGCGCAGATCGAAGAGGCGATGCTGCCGATATTGCCGCGCGCAACTCTCTGGGTTGTGACCGCGATTGTTCTGGCCGGGCTGGTCCTGTTCAATGTCACCAGCATCAATGAGATTGCGCAGGCCAAGGGTCAGATCGAACCCCTCGGTCAGGAGCGCGATATACGACACCCAACCGGGGGTATTGTTGCGGCACTTCATGTGAGCGAGGGCGAGCATATCGAAGACGGGCAGCCCATTCTCACCCTGCGCAACACCGATCTGGAGCGCGATCTTGCACGTGCGCTCGAACGCAGCCGCGCGCTTGAGATTGAGGTTGTTGCGCTCAACGCCTATCTCGCTGAAAATCCGGCTGTTTTGTCCTCGCTTGCGTCGGCCGAACAACGTATCGCTGAGGCCACCTATTTGTCCCGCCAGCAAGCGTTGAACGATCAAATCCTTGTCCTTAAGGAGCAGTCCAACCAAAAAGACCGCGAGCTTCAAATACTGACCGAGCAGTTGGAGTTGTCGTGCGATCTTGTCAAAACGGCGCGCGCGCAGCTTGCTGACAGTTTGCTGCTTTACGAACGCGGCTTTGCCACCAAGCGCAGGTTTCTCGACGCGCAGCAGCAGGTGCAAACCCTACAATCGGATATTTCGGTGATTGAAACCCGGATCGAAAGTGCGAAATCTGCACAGGCTGAATTTGCATCGCGCATCGACGCTGTGGTTTCGGCCGATCGCGCGCAGACGCAACAGGCGCTGAACGCAACCAAAGCGCGCTTTGACGAAAATGCGCATCTGGTCGAGAAGCTGATCCTTCAACAAGAGGCATTGGTCGTGCGCGCAACCGCAAGCGGTGTGTTGAAAGGCATGGAGGTCGCATCTGTCGGAGGGCTTGTTGATCCGGCGATCACGATCACCAAAATCGTCCCGACAAACGAGCAGCTTCTGGTAAATGTCAGGATTGATCCGGAGAATATCGGGCGCTTGAGCGAAGGCAGTCTCGCGCGATTGCGCATCTCGGCCTATGATTTTGAGCAGTTTGGCACGATTGACGGGACGGTCACTCAGATCTCCGCAGCGTCCTTCATCGACGAGACTGGCCGACGGTATTACACCGCAAAAATTGTTCCTGATCGGCTATTTATCGGTTCCGGCGCGACCCGCTATCCCATTGCGGTTGGCATGAGCGTCGATGCGCAGATTGTCACTGGAACTCGCACGGTGATGCAATATCTTCTTCAACCCGTCATCCGGGCAATGTCGTCGGCAATGACGGAAGCTTAAGTATTTGGTGCCATTAAGGGATCGCAAAAGCGTATTTTGGGCGGTCCAAGAATGGAAGAGAATGCGAGCGCGCCGGTACTGGGCGATGGTGCGGCTGATTATTCCAGCCGTGTATTGGTCGTCGATGATGATCCGACATCGCTCTTTCTTATCGAACAGCAGCTTCTTGATCTGGGGTATGACGCCATTTGCGTTAGTTCCGCGCTTGAGGGGCTACACCGCCTTGAAGACGAGCCTGAAAGTTTCGGCGCTGTTATTCTTGACCGGATGATGCCCGACATGGACGGTATCGCCGCTGCCGGCGAAATGCATGTCCGCAACCTGTCCCATACCACGCAAATCATCATGCTTTCGGGCGCGGACAGTCAGGAGGAGATCCAGCAAGGGATTGATGCGGGGATATTTTACTACCTCACAAAGCCCGCCAAAATCGGACTTCTTAAATCCGTTGTTGCCTCTGCGATACGGCAAAGCACGCAGAACCGTAACGCTGATCAGGGCGGCACTGCGCTATCGGTCAGCGCGCTGACCCAAGCCGCAGAGTTCACGTTTCGCACGCTCGATGACGCGGCTGCGCTGACGATGTTTGTCTCGCGGGTGTTTCCCTTTCCCCAACGCTCGCTGCCGGGTGTTGCGGCTTTGCTGACCAACGCGGTTGAGCACGGATTGGCGGACATCGGCTTCGCGCGAAAGGGCGAGTTGCTTGCAAGCGGGACCCTGCGCGCCGAAATTGACGAACGCCTCAGCGCGCCGGAGCTTGAGGGCAAACACGCCTCCGCAAGAATAGTCCGCAAAACCAATGGAGTTTATCTTGTCGTCACGGATCCGGGCAAGGGATTTGCCTGGCGCGACTATCTGACCGCCGATCAAAGCCGTGCTGCAACAACGCACGGGCGCGGCATTGCGCAGGCCAATATCCGAAGCTTCGACAAACTCGTTTACAACGACATTGGCAATCGCGCCGCAGCTTTTGCGGCCAATAAGGCAAAAATCGAATGGTGAAAAATCTCGGCTCCTTGCTCAAGCGCCTTGATCAAGGCTCCAATCTGGCAATCGTTATGGTCTTGGTGATGGCGCTTTCAGCTGCGGCAGTGATCCTTTCGCTTGTGCAAAGTGACCGGGAATATCGCGCCATCCGGCTTGCGTCAGAAGTCGAAGTGATCGAACAAAAATTGAGAGCCAAAATTCAAGAGATCGGGCAGATTCCCCAACAACTCCGACGGTTTTTCATGGCGTCCGAGAATGTCAGGGAAACCCAGTTTCAAACCATCGCCGAAGGTTTGCGAAGCAACACATTCGCGCGCAGCGATCCGATCATCGGCTTTGGCTTTTTCAATCTTGGCAACCCCGATGATCTTTCATTCCTATCTGATCGGTTCCAAAAAATTTCGTCCTTCGAAAGTGAGGCGCGCGATGGAAACATAAAACAGATGTTCGCCGAAAAGTTCGTAACAACCGGACAGGTTGTTTTCCCCGGACACATCATAGAAGACCTCAATTCAGTTCCGGATGAGTTTGCCTATAGCATCATTTTTCCACTTCTGGAGAACGAAACAGGACGCGCCAGCGCCGGACCTGATGCCATCCGAAACGCTTTTGGCGGCGTCTACCGTGGCTTCACGTTTGTGACGATAAATCTGAACGATCTGCTATCATCACTGGACATCGAACGCGGCATGCGCATCACCACGTTCCGGGCCCGCATCGCTGAACAACAGATCACGGTTTTCGACGAACCGCCGCAATCGTCTTTTGTGGAAACGATACAATTCCCTATTCAGGGCGGTGAGATCTTTCTCAATATTGAGTCCGTTCAACCAAGCGAGATAATGCCGTTTTTGCACGATCACCGTGCCTTTCTGGTAATCATGGCTGGTGCGTTTTCGCTCGGGACCGTTCTCATCGTCCTGATTGACCTCTCGCGCCGGCGCGCGCGGAAGATGCAAAAGATTTCCGCAGAAGCAAGTTTCCAGAAAAGCCGGTTTCTGGCGACCATGAGCCATGAATACCGCACCCCGCTTAACGGAATAATCGGCATGACCGAGCTCATGCGGCAAGAGCCGCTCAGCGCGCGCCAGACGGCAAATCTGTTCACCATGAGCCGATCCGCTGAAAGCCTTCTGGGGATGATCAACGATTTGCTTGATCTGGCGAAAATCGAAGAAAGCCAACTGACGTTTGAGCCTGAAGAGACGGATCTCAAACTGCTTGTCACGCATTGCTGTACGGTCGCTAATGTGGCGGCACAAACTAAAGGTATCGAGTTGATCCTCGATTACCCGCTGTCGGTCCCTCGCACGATTATGGCGGACGGAAAACGGTTGCAGCAGATCATTACGAACCTTCTGTCGAATGCTGTGAAATTTACCGCAGAGGGCTGTGTCATGCTGCGTTTGCGCTATCAACAGCCGATGCCGGGGGAGTATGGTACCCTGCTGATAGAATGCATCGATACCGGCATCGGGATAGACAAGGAAAAATCCTCTGTTGTTTTTGAGGCCTTTGCGCAAGCGGATGTATCGACCACTCGGGAATTTGGCGGCACCGGATTGGGGCTGGCGATTGTGCGGGAAATCACCGATCTGATTGGCGGTGAAATCCATTTGGAAAGCGAGTTGGGCGAGGGCTCAAAGTTCACGCTGGTCGCTCCGGTCACTCAAGTTGGACCTACGCCTCCAAATCGCGATATCGCGCTTATGCTCAACATCAACATACTTTTCGTGACAGGTACGGATAATGAAGCTGCCAGCGAAGTTGCCGCCTTGTCTAACCTGGGCGCGGCGATCAGGATGGTTCCAACCATCACTGACGCGATCATCCTGATTGAAAAACTGAACGATGCGGAGTGGTTCGATGTCATTTTGGTGGATGAGCCAACCTGCCAAGATGATCACAACGCGTTGCACCAGCTTGCAATTCCAAAACTGCTTCTGCGCTCCAGTATCAACGCTGGAAACACACGCGATCCAGACCCCGGCTCGCCCTTCGATATCATGATCATTCGCCCGGTTTTGCCTGAAGTTGTCGCGGCAAAAATCGCCTCTGCGTATCGTGCTCACCTGTCCAAAACTAAACTTACTGAACCTGTGAAGTCTCAAACGCCACGTGTTCTCGATCCGGTGAAACAAATTCCCGAACCAGAGCAGACAGTCCTTGCTTCGCAGCGCTCGACTGAGCCTGAGAGACGTTCCCATATTTTGATCGTGGATGATGATGCGACCAACCGCATGTATCTCGAAGGGGTTCTCGAAAATCTCGATTGCAGCTTTAACTCTGCTCAAAATGGCGAAGAGGCGATCCTGCGCGTCAAAGAAAACGGTCCGTTCGACATCATTTTTATGGACTGCCAGATGCCGGTTATGGACGGATTTGCCGCGACCAAGCAGATAAAGGCGATGATCGGGGCAGGAGAAATTCCCAAAACGCCTGTGGTCGCGATTACGGCAAATGCCCTTCCTTCAGATCGAAAGGATTGTCTCGCAGCAGGGATGGATGATTTTGCGACCAAACCGGTTCGGGCGCGCGAAATCACTGATCTTTTGACAAAATGGCATGTCGACCGCGAATTCGCACCTGAGCCAGCACCGCCCCGTGAGCCAGCACCGCCACCTGAGCCCGCCCTTTCGCCAGAACCTAAGCCGGCAAAACCGGTTCCGCTGGTCGCCAAACCGGCGCCGCCAACGCAGACTGAACCGCCCGTCGCATCGGCCGAGCCACCCAGTGTCGACCCAATTGACTGGGCTGCCTATGACGAGACGAAATCGATGATGAACGACCGGTTTGACAAACTGGTGTCGCTTTTTGTGGAAGATGGCAAAAAATACTCGGACGCGCTGGTTCAATCGGCGCAAAAGGACGTCCGAAACGACTGCATCCGATTGTCGCACACGCTCAAATCGACAAGTCGCATGGTCGGCGCGCATCAGCTTTCAAAAACAGCCGCGATTGCCGAAGCTGCGGCGCGAAATGAAAAGACGCAGCAAGACGATCTGACGAAAATCGCTTTGCATGTGAAACAAAACTTTAACGTCGCCGTCAGCAGGTTGATGCAGGGTCCCTGAGACCCGGAGCTAATTTCGCTCGCTGTGGAAAATGATTGCCGAAGGACCAAGCGCTTAGCGCGATAACTCGCGCATGCCCTCTTCGATCCCCTTGAGGGTCATCGGGTACATTGTGTCTTCGAATATCTGGCGGATCATTTGGGTTGATTGCGTGTAGTCCCATGCCTCGCGCTGCACCGGGTTGATCCAGATATTCGACGGCCATTGCTCGCGAGCACGGGTGAGCCAGATCTGTCCTGGCTCTTCGTTCCAATGCTCGTTCGCGCCGCCAGCATAGGCGATTTCATAGGGGCTCATCGCGGCATCGCCAACAAAGATACATTTGTAGTCCGGTCCATAGGTGCGCAACACGTCCCATGTGGGAATTTTCTCGGACCAGCGGCGGGCATTGTTGCGCCAGACGCCTTCGTAAAGGCAGTTGTGGAAATAGTAGTATTCCAGATGTTTGAATTCGGCGCGCGCCGCCGAGAACAGCTCTTCGACGGTTTTGATGTGCGGGTCCATCGATCCGCCCACGTCGAGAAAGAGGATGATTTTGACGGCGTTGCGGCGCTCGGGGCGGGTTTTGACGTCGAGATAGCCGTTTTCGGCGGTGGCGCGGATGGTGCCGCCCAGGTCAAGCTCATCATCCGCCCCGTCGCGCGCCCACTTGCGCAGGCGTTTGAGGGCGACTTTGATATTGCGGGTGCCAAGCTCGATGCTGTCGTCAAGGTCGCGAAACTCGCGTTTGTCCCAGACTTTTACCGCGCGCTGATGGCGGCTTTCATCCTGGCCGATGCGGATGCCTTCGGGGTTATAGCCATAGGCACCGAAAGGCGAGGTGCCGCCAGTGCCGATCCATTTGGAACCACCCTGATGGCGTCCTTGCTGTTCTTTGAGCCGGTCCTTGAGGGTCTCCATCAGCTTGTCGAACCCGCCAAGCGACTCGATTTCGGCCTTCTCGTCGTCCGAGAGGTGCTTTTCGATCTGTTTGCGCAGCCAATCGGCGGGCAGGTCCACCTGATCGATCACATCGGCGAGGGAGGCGTGTTCAAGGCCTTTGAAGGTATGGGCGAAAATCTGATCGAATTTATCCAGATTGCGCTCGTCTTTGATAAGCGTGCTGCGCGAGAGGTAATAAAACCCGTCGATATCGAAGGTCACAAGACCGGTTTTCATCGCTTCGAGCAAGGTCAGATATTCGCGCAGCGAGACGGGGAGTTTGGCGCGTCGCAGATTGTCGAAGAGCGAAAGCAACATAGGGCGTCTCTATGGCGCCACGGGGCCGATGAACATCAGCAATGCCAGCCCGATCAGCCCGCCGATAATCCCGAAAACGGCGGCATATTGCAGCCGGTCGAGCCGCTCGCCATCATTGCGACCGCCGCGCCGCCAGCCCAAAATCGCGCCAACAAGCGCAAAAAATCCCATGAAGATCATTGTTCAGCGTTTCCTTTGGCATAGTCGGCAATTTCGGCCTGCGCGCGCGCGATGACGCCTTGGCGGTCGCCAAACGCATAGCGCGCCCATTTGAGGGATGTAATGCGTTTTTGCCGTGCGTCCTCAATATTTCCGGCAAGGCGCAGGGCTTCGGCTTCGATGGCCAGAAGGCCCGACAGGATCACCGCGTTTTCAGCCTTGGCCGCGCGCGGTTGATAGAAGCGGGCAATGGCGGCGGCGGTTTCCGGATTGCCGCGTCTGAGCGCATCGAGCGACAGGTGGATTGCGACATGGGCGGAGCGGATATTGTCGCGGCCAAATTGCGCATCGAACTGGGATTGCGCAGAGCGGAAGAGATCGGCGGCGCGCTCTGGGTTATTGCGCGCTTCGATCCGGCCAAGGGTCAGAATTGCAAGCCCGAGCCGGTGGTCGGTCGGGTTCATCTGCCCCGCGAGATCAATCGAGCGGTCAGCCGCCGCCCGCCTTTGGCCGCGCGAGTTGCGCCGGTCAAGCGCGCGTTCGATCAGGCGCTTCCAAGCCTTTGTGTCCGGGCTTTGCGGCACCGCGCGGGCGCTGCGGCCCTTGGCGTTGATGGCGCTCAGGATGCCGGGCAGGCGCTGGGCCACCTCGTCGCGGGTCATACCGTTGGTGAGCCGGTCGGAATAGAGCGCGCGTAGCACGATCATATCGAATGGCGTCAGGACCGAGTGGAAATTGTCATCGTTGAAGATGCTGTCATGGATGCGAAAGAGATCGTTCGCGGGGCCGAGCGCCTGGGCAATCTCTTCGTGCAGGCAGTCGCGCGTGTCTTGCGGGGTGCTGTCGGAGGGGATGAAGACGGTCGTCGGGCCTAGTGCGAGCTGCCGTGACCAGCGCAGGTTTGCACCCGGCGGCGGGCTGCGAAATTCAGCCCACGAACGCACGCCGGGGATGATAAAACAAGCGGCACCGGGGAAGGCGCGCTGGATGGATCGGCGGGGGACGGCTTCGATAAATATCTGCGCCTCGGGGCGGTTTGCGGTCTGGGCGATGTCGATGCGCGCCTCGCGGCGCAAGCGGGAGAGCAGATTGTCAATCTCGGGCTGATAGGTCGCGATGGACGGCGAGTTTAGATAGACCCGCACAGGACGGTCGTATTTCAGCAGCCGATCCACCCGCTCACCGCTTTCGAGCTGGAACATCAGATCAAGAATGTCGCGTGCGATGTCGGAATTGGCGCGCGCCACGCCAATCGGTTGGCCCTTGCTTTCAAAGCGCGGCAGATCGGCGGGCAGCGCTTCAATACTGGCCGGCGGGCCGGACCCGCAGGCGGTCAGCGCCATCAGACAAAGCGCCGATATGCACGATTTGAGAAGTGGGAGTGGACGTGCAGGGCAGTCCTGCGGGCGGAGATGTTTCACGCCAGATACGCTAGGGAAAAAACCGACAATACGCTAGTCCAAATGATAACGGGCGCGATGATGTCGGTGTCGATTTTGTAGAGCATGGCAAGCGAGAATGACATTGCGCCAGATGGGCCAGCTGCGACGAGGATCATCAGCGGGTGCCAGCCGTCCTGAACGGCCACCGCGCCCAGTCCCAGCATCAGGATTGCTGGAAAGGCGAGGAGTTTGATGGCCGAGAAGGTGATCACAGCGGGCGATGGTGGCCAGACCGGGCTTTTCGATAGGACAACGCCAAGGGCAAAGAGCGCCAGCGGAGCAGCGGCGGCGCCGACGAAATCGGTGAAAGTCATCACCCCTTGCGGGATCGGGACGGCGAGGATTTTGAGGGTTATCGTTGCGCAGATGCTCAGGATGATCGGATTTTTGGCGATCGCGCGCAGGGTGTTCATCAGGGAAAATGTGTCTTGCGTGGTGGCTTCGAGTGCGATGAGCATGCCGCCGAAAACGATCACGGCGTCGAGGATCACCAGCGCCGTGACGGGTAGGGCGGCTGTGTCGCCATAAAGACGCACGGCGATGGGCAGCACGTAGAGGAAGTGGTTCACAAAGACAGCGCAGAGCGCGATGAGGAGCGATTCTGGAACGGGGCGTTTGAACGCCCGCGCAATGAAGAAAACGCCCGCAAGGACGAAAATTTCAACGGCGGCATAGAGCGCGACGGCGGTGAAATCGATGCCTTCGACCGGGGTGCGCATCACGAGGCTGAACAACAGTGCAGGCAGCGGGATCAAAAGCGCAAACCTGTTGAGCGTGCGCGCGTCCTCGCGGCTGAACCCGCCGCTGCGCCCCAATCCATAGCCAATCGCGAGGATTGCGAAGATCGGCAGGATCGGATCGCTCAGAACGTCGAACATGCGGCTGGTTTACCGCTCGCCGCGCGCCATAAAGGCCAAACGCTCGAACATATGGACGTCCTGCTCGTTCTTCAGGAGCGCGCCATGCAACTTGGGAAGGGCGTTTTTGCCGTCGCGTTTGAGATCGCCCGCATCCAGATCATCCGCGAGGAGCAGTTTGAGCCAGTCGAGCACTTCGGAGGTCGAGGGTTTTTTCTTCAGCCCACGCGTCTCGCGAATTTCGAAAAACTGACTGAGTGCTTCGCTCACCAGCGAGGATTTGATGCCCGGATGATGCACGTCGATGATTTTGCGCATGGTCTGTTCATCGGGGAAGGAAATGTAGTGGAAAAAGCAGCGGCGCAAAAACGCGTCCGGCAGTTCTTTTTCATTGTTTGATGTGATGATCACAATCGGGCGAATGTCGGCTTTAACGGTCTCGCCGGTCTCATAGACGTGAAATTCCATCCGATCGAGTTCCTGCAACAGATCGTTGGGAAACTCGATATCCGCCTTGTCGATCTCATCGATCAGAAGGACGGTTTTTTCACTGGCGGTGAAGGCCTCCCAAAGCTTGCCGCGTTTGATGTAATTGGCGACATCATGCACCTTCTCATCGCCAAGCTGGCTGTCGCGCAATCGGGAGACGGCGTCATATTCATACAGCCCCTGTTGCGCCTTTGTGGTTGATTTCACATTCCATTCGATAATCGGCAGATCGAGCCCCTGGGCCACCTGACGTGCAAGCTCCGTCTTGCCGGTTCCAGGCTCGCCCTTGACCAGAAGCGGACGCTCCAGCGTTATCGCGGCATTGACCGCAACCATCAGATCATCGGTTGCGACATAGTCACCCGTGCCAGTGAATTTCATGAAGCTCATTTCCTGATTGCGCATTGACCGGACGACATTCCCACAAAGTTTCAGCGAGTTCGAGCGAATTTTTAGGTGACAGGCACACAGAAATTTTGTAGGTGCTGCCCACCATTTATCGGGGCTGTCGCACGTATGTGTCGGCACAGGATGCCAGGGGCGTGACAGCCATAACAGTCGAGGCTGCGTACAACTTATGACGACCGAAGTTCAGTTGGACGATGACTATCGTCCCAGCGACACCGAAGAGTTCATGAACGATCGACAGATCGAGTACTTTCGGAACAAGCTGTTGATGTGGAAGACGAATTTGCTTGAAGAGAGCAAGGGAACGATTGAGGACATGCAATCGGACGCGCGGAATATCCCCGATGTGGCGGATCGCGCCTCCGAGGAAACCGACCGGGCGCTCGAGTTGCGCACCCGCGATCGCCAGCGCAAGCTGGTGGCCAAAATCGACAGTGCCCTGCGCCGGATCGAGGATGGCTCCTACGGTTATTGCGAAAGCACGGGCGAGCCGATCTCGCTCAAGCGGCTGGATGCGCGGCCCATCGCGACATTGTCGCTGGAGGCACAAGAGCGTCACGAGCGCCGCGAAAAGGTGCATCGCAACGACTGATCGCGTGACACATCGCAAGACTATGGACAACGCACGCGCGGGCGACCGGCGTGCGTTTTTCGGTGTCAGAGCGTATTGATCATGGATGCGGCAGCGCTCCATATCGCGGTGATCGGTGGTGGCATCGGCGGCCTGAGCTGCGCGGTCTCGTTCTTGCGGCTTGGCGCGAACGTGACGGTGTTCGAACAGGCGCAGGCGTTCTCGGAAGTCGGGGCAGGGGTGCAACTGTCGCCCAATGCCTCCCGCGTGCTGATCGCGCTGGGCCTGAAAGAACAACTGACCCGCATCGCCAGCCGCCCCGCCGCGATTGTGCTGCGCGATGGGATCGGCGGGCACAAGCTGTTCACCTTGGCGCTTGGAGATCACATCATCGCGCGTCACGGCGCGCCCTATTTCCATCTGCACCGCGCTGATCTGATCGCGATACTCGCGCAGTCGTTTCGCGAAGCCGGCGGGCGGATTGTTTTTGATGCGCGTGTTGACGACGCCGCGCCAGATGGCAGGGTCGAGCGGGGCGGTGCGTCAGAGCAATTCGATCTTGTGGTGGCCGCAGACGGTGTAAAGTCCCGAACACGCGCCAAGACCTTTGGTGGATCAGCACCGTATTTCACCGGCCATATCGCCTATCGTGCGATTGCGGCAGGGCGATATGGTGCGCAAGACGCGGCCACCAACTGGATGGGACCTGGGCGTCATGTGGTGACCTATCCGCTGGCGCGCGCGGGCGGAATGGAGACCAACATCGTTGCGGTTGCGCCTGCGCAGGGCGATGTGGAGCACGGCTGGCATTTGAGCGTTAACGGCGCACAGGTTGGTAAAAAGTTCGACGATTTCGCGGGGCCTGTGCATCAGATGTTTGATGCAATTGAAGAGATTTCCGGCTGGGCCATCTACGCCCATCACCCGCTTGCCAACTGGTCAAACGGGCGCGTGGTTGCCCTGGGCGATGCCGCCCACGCAATGCCGCCATACCTTGCGCAAGGGGCCGGGATGGCGATTGAAGATGGATGGGTGCTTACCGATTGCATCAAGCGAAGCGAGGACATCGGTAAGGCGTTGATCGCCTACCAAGCGCAGCGCGCGCCGCGTGTGGAACGGGTGCAAAAAGCGGCCCTCAAAAACGGTTTGCTCTATCACGCCTCGGGAGTACGCCGGCTGGTGCAAAACGCAGGCATGCGGGCTATGGCGCGCTCCGCACCGCGCCTTTTGTCACGCCGATATGATTGGCTGCATGGTTTTGACGCACTCACCTGATCGCGCGCATCGCTTCATCTTTCCGAAAAATACTCCCCTGCGCGGGAGCGCATAACCTTTAAGTCGTGCGCGCGGGCCCCCCGCGCCGCGTGGGGGGGGGAGGGTATTTTGACCCCAAACCGGCCAAGGTG
>CAYRKW010000073.1:0-16283 GCA_964425135.1 uncultured Rhodobacterales bacterium | reverse complement strand
TGGACGATTTCTATATCGGCGTTGATCGCGGAGATACTCCCGATGAGCGCGAGCGCACCGTTGATCATATGCGGAGCCAGATCGCCCATGGTCCCATTCGCGTCTCCTTGCGTGCGCCAGGTGGAGGGCGCGGCAGGATCAGCGAGGAAATCCTCTGTATGCTCGCCGCGAAACCATGTCAGTTCACCGATATGACCGTCCGATATAAGCTGGCGCGCAAATTGCGAGGCGGGCGTGCGGATATAATTAAAGCCAGTCATATTAACGCAACCTGAAGTCTGCGCCGCCTCAACCATCGCCATGCCATCCGCAAGACCTGAGCCAAGCGGTTTCTCGCAAAAGACCGGTTTTCCCGCAGCAAAGGCTGCCAGTGCAATATCCCGATGTGTTTCTTGCGGCGAGGCAATGATCACCGCTTCAACCGCATCATCGCGGACAAGGGCCATCGGATCGTCGGTTGCGCGCGCAAATCCGTAGGCCTTCTGATATTTTTCAGCCGTCTTGGGCGTGCTGGCACAGACCATTTCGAGCTTTGGGCGAAGCTCGGTGTTGAAGACAGCCGCCACCGACGACATGGCCACGGCATGCGCCTTGCCCATATAGCCGCCGCCTACAATTCCAATTCCGATCTGTGTCATGACCCGCTCCAACTTGCCGACGCCTTGCGTGCCATCGGTATCGCGTCTGGGGCCTGAGCGGTCAATCAGGTGGGGTCATGTTGTTGCATTGATGATACCGGGTCAAGCGCGTTTGCTGATACTTTCTGCACCGACCGGACCGCCCGATTTCTGCCCGCTGGCATCATATGTGCCGAGCGATGTGCGTAGCGCAACAAGCTCGCTTATGTAAGATTGCGCCTCCGCTATGCCTTGTGCGGCGGCGTTTATCAGCTCGGAATTACGCTGAGATTCGTGCAAGATTTGCCGGACAACGGCGATAAACTCCCCACTGGCATCGGCCTTGGGGACTGAAATTGCCTCCATCGCAGTCACACGCGCTTCGATATCGTCTTCAATCTCCAGAAGCTGGCCATTGATAATGCGGTCCCGTTCGATCAAAATCGTCTTCAACACCTTCTTGGCCGCCTTCAATCCGTCCTTATTGGTCATCGGTTTTTCCTTTATTTATCAATCCGTCATAGATGTGTTGGGCGATGCCGATCCCGCCCACAGATGAGAGCTGCTTTGCGTATTGTGAGGTGAGCATGGAGCCAAAAGCCTCCTCGCCTGCCCCGCCCCCAAACGTATCGCTGGTTTTGTTCAAACCCGAATGTTTGAGCATTTCGTTGAGAAACACCGCCTCAAACTCTTTGGCAACTTTCCAAAGCGCCGGATCGGTTTTATCTGATTGCGCCTGTTTTTGCGGCAGCGCCGTCCGCGCGAGCGCAGAAATCGGGTCGGTCATTCAAATTCTCCGCAAATTTCTTGTCCTGGCAGCAGAAAACGCGATTTCCCTGAAAATAACGTAAAGTAATTGATGCGATACCCTGTGACGTGAATTCATGAGCGGGGCAGCATGGACATTGTAAATCTGATTGCGAGCACAGGTGGCATTAAGAGCGAGCGGCCGAAATCGCAAACACCAGAAGGTGAAGAGGTCGCGTTTGATGTGGATGCGATATTAGAACGTGACACGGGCGATGGTGAGATTGTGCTGGAAAGCGCTCTCATTCCCCCTTCCGCGGACGCGGTTTTGACGCAAAGCGATCCGTCTGAGACGACCGACGTGGTGGCGAGTGACGCCTTCGTATTTGCATCATCGCCAGAGCTGACACTCTCGCTGCCGGACGAGACACCGTCTGGTGAGGTGGAACCCGAAGAAACGCCAGACGATATCGTTGAAGCGCAGGAAGTCAGTGGTGCCGATGATCCGTCGGGTGTTCTGGTCGAAGGCAAACCAGCAGGTGAGATTGTATCTGACGCCGACACTGCGCCGATACAGGGCGTTTCAAGTGATGATCCCAACACTCCCGTGATTGCGGCTGAACTCACGGCTTCGGAGCCGCAGGTTGCATCTGCGCAATCGGAAACGGCGCAAGCATCGACACAACTTCAACCAGCGTCGGCTGATATTCAGGTGAACGTCGCGCAAACGACGTCGCAGATTTCACCCCGCGCCGTGGCTGGAGTGAGCGTGGTTGAAAGCGGACTGTCACTTCGGCAATCAGCAGTCTCACGCGTTGAACACACGACAGTGTCGCGGGAGACGCATGCACCTGTTGCAAATGCTTCTATTGAGGCTCCCCGTCCCAACACGCCTGTTGTGGGGATGGCCACGGCCACTCTTCCGACTGCGGCACCTATGCTCAAACCCGGTCTGATGATGGAAGAAATCAGTCTTGGGATCATGCCTGCCCCCTCGTCCAGTCTTGCCCATGATATCGCGGTTCATTCCGCCTCCACCGCTGCGCCCAAACCGATTGTGCAGCCTGCACCGATAGTACAGGATATCGTGGCCCAACTTGTTCGGTCCAATAGCGGGCGGGTGGAAATCCGGCTTGATCCGCCGGAATTGGGGCGGATTGTTATGCAATTGACCCCAACCGAGAGCGGAATGATGGCGCAGGTGAGCGCCGAACGCTCGGACGTTCTTGACCTGATGCGACGCTATGAATCGCTTTTGCAGCGGGAATTGGGGCAAGCCGGTTTTGACAACATTAATCTGAACTTCACACAAAATTGGCAATCAGAGCAGGAAACCGCAGAAGATGAGCGCAACAGTGGCGCGCGCAGTCAGAGCGCAGCACTCGACGGTGAGCGTACCATCGACCTTGCTGCGATGCGAAACGGCCAAACCGGCCTTGATATCAGGCTTTAGGAGGTAGAATGGAGGTCACAGGCGCAACACAACCGAATGTACAGGGTCCTGCCACAACATCCAATGACACGCGGCTCGCAACCGAATCAATCACATCCGACTTTGAGACGTTTTTGCAGTTGCTAACCGCGCAGATGAAAAATCAGGACCCGACAAAGCCGATCGACAGCACAGAATTTGTGGGGCAGTTGGCGAGTTTTTCAGCTGTGGAACAACAAATCGCGACAAACACCAAACTGGATGAGCTTATCGGTTCACTGTCCTTGGGTGGCGCGAACGGGTTGGCGCAGTGGTTGGGAGCGGATATTCGGGCAGCGCGGGTAGCGGAATTTTCCGGTGACCCCATCGATTTGCAGTATCAGATGCCGCAGGACGCAACAGCTGCCATGATCTCTGTGACGGATGAAAACGGAAACCAGGTTGATAGTTTCGCGGTGCCAGCAGGGTCATCACGGGCGACTTGGGATGGGCTGACGGCTGAGGGCAATCCGGCCGAGCTGGGAAACTATCGCTTCACACTGCAATCGGCTGAAAATGGCACGCCGCTCGATCCGGTGAGTATTGCTGTCTACGCAAATGTTGTGGAAGCGCGTCTTGAGGCCGGTCAAACACTGCTGACCCTCGCAGATGGAACAACCCTGAATGCAGGTGACGTAACGGACATGCGCGTCCACAGTACGGCTGAAACCGCTTAGGTTGGAGGTATTGCGCGACCCGTTGCAGTGTTCAATTGCACAAGCTCAGTCGATCCGCGACGACGCGCTGTCGTGTCTTAAAAAAGCACGACAGAACCGTTTCACGCTGTGTCGGCTTGCGCTTTAGTTGTCGGAAAACATCGTTGCCGGGATACCAAGCGCCATTCTGACGTGCGACGTTGTCGACGCATCAACAGGTGCACCTGCCAGCTGGGTCAAGAGCGTTTGAGCATCGCGCCGCGTGGATTTGATCTCGGCGTTCAATTGCTTGATTTCGGCTTCGATCAGAGCATGAGACAGTTCGACAGCGAGGATCTCTCTCAACCCCTCACGCTCGCGCTTGAGAGAGGCCAATTCTCCACGACGGACGCGCAATCCGGATCTGATTTCCTGTTCGTCATCCAGGTCTGCCAGTTCTATGGATTGCTCGAGCACAAAAATCTCTTTCTCGAATATTTTCACATCCCGATCGACCACCTCCATCGCAAGTTTCAGGTCACGCCCGCGCATAACCGGCTTTTCGATAGTCTTTAACCGCGCCTCAAGGGTTAACACCTTGGCAACGCACTGATGCGCGATGAGCATTTTTGACCGGTAGGCAAGCAGCAAAGATAGCGGCGAGGACTCCCCATCACCCTCCAAAATCAAATTCGGCTCAAATGCCACATCAAGCATCGCAAAAGCAGTTGCGATCTGTGCCACCGTCAACGTGCTTTCCCAGCCCGCAGGCATGATAGACGCAGGATCAAGCGCGATTGAGGCAAGGATTGTCTCCTGCTCTGACGCGCCCGATTGCGCTTCGGCAGAATGGCCCGTGGCACAACTTAGCGCTGCAACACATGCCATGACACGACCTATCGTCTGAAATTTGTATATAGACATGTTCTTATGCAGACCTGCTAATTCACACGTCTTATGTGCTTGTTAAAGCAGGCGCAATTTTGGCGGTTTGAGGGTTTAATTCCGGACTAATGCACGCCTGTTTCAGCCGCCGCAATCCGATACGTCACGGCGCATCAGGCACAAAACTAGAGCTCAGATTGGTCGCAAGTCGAATAAGTTGGGTGCGATTGGCCGCCTGGGTCTTGGACAAAATCGACTTCACCTGACTATTGATTGTATGAATGGACTTGGTGCGGCGCTCGGAGATTTGACCGTTGGTCAAACCTTCCGCCATCAACTCCAGCACCGCGCCTTCTGATTTGGTCAGATTGAACAGCTTCGCAAGCATATCAGAGCGCACATCGTAGGACTGGCTCGTGTCCAGACTGTAAACGACGTGGCCGTTGAGCATCTCACCGCCGAAGAGATTTGCCTTGCGCAGGGGAACAACTTCGACGCAGAGCGAGAAATTGCCATCGGCATCAGTTGCGGTCGCCACAGCCTCTTTGCGCGGACGTGCCCCGAACTTGCCGTGATGCGCGTAGCTGTCGAGCAGATCGATGAGCGTTTTATCAAAACGATCCTGGCTGAATTGCAGCTTCCCTTCCAGACTGACAGCAAAGGCGCGATGCACGTCTGCCTGCCGCTCAAACTCAGCGTTTTTGAACACAACGCGGCCAACCCCATCGACAACGCAGATACCCACCTGCAAGTGATCAAGCGTGGTTTCCATAGATGCGAACTGTCCAGATGCGCGCAGCGCCGGTTTGGCGACATTCAGGGATTTTGCCAAATGCGGTACAATCCGCGCAGCGCGGGCAATGTCGTCTTCATTAATCGGGCCATGATCTACACTATACGTGATGCCCAAACGATCCCTGAAATAATCATCCTTGTTCAAAAGCGCACCGCCGCGATGCTTGAAGCCATATTTCATCTGCATCGCCATATGCGGCTGCTCGAAATAGACCTCGCCATTGGCAGCGGCGACGAGTTCCGTGTCCGGGATCATCTCAATCGCATCGGTCTTCTTAGATTTGGAGGCGAAAAAGTCCTGATCTTCCAGCTCCAGCGATTTGAAGACATCGAGGTAACTCTGGATGGTGTCGCGATCATAGATGGACGAGATATGAGAAGCGATAAGGTTGCGCTCATCGCCCTTGCCGGTCATTTCAAAAACAAACGCACCGCGCGCGTTGCAAAACTCAGCGATCTGGTGAAGCACCTCTGTCCAAAGTGCTGGCTCCAAAGCGGCGTCATAGACACGCATGATGAGTTGATCTATTTGATCATGATGGTCTGACGCCATTTTGTCCCCCGTCGGCCCTTTGATATTCGTTGCGCCGGTGCCGGTGCATTCCCCCGATAGGATGAACCCTAAACCACTCTGATCTATAAAAAAAGCCCTGCTGCGCGCTTATGATTTTTGTGCGATATCGTCTTGCAAAAACCACGCGACGCTGTTTTCAAACGATGTGTCGGCGACAAATCCAAGATTGGTTGCGGTTTCATGCGCGATTTGACCGCGCCAACCTTCGCAAATGTCCTGCACAGCTTTGTCGGGATTCCAAGTGATCAGACCGGCCGCATTCGACCCTGCCACTTTTGTCATTGCCGTAATCATCTGCCCGATGGTGTCCGCGCGCCCCGGCAGATTGATGTTGCGATTGTAGCCCATAGAGGCGCTGTCGATTTCAGCCGCGTGAATCAGATTTTGCACGATGGTACGCGGTGCCGTGTGCCAGACTAGATAGTCTTCGGAAACCGGGCAGTTTGCGCTCTCACCTTGGAGCGGTTCGCGGAATATAGACGACATGAAGGACGAGGCCGCGCCGTTTGGCTTTCCCGGTCGAATGGTCACGGTGGGGAGGCGCAATCCGCGACCGTCGATAAAACCGCGACGGGACATGTCGTTCAGGAGCAATTCGCCGATGACTTTCTGCGTGCCATAGGATGTCTGCGGGTTCAGCTCGACATATTCCGGCACCGGGTCAGGCTCGTTCCCACCATGCGCTGCGCAGGATGAGGCGTACACAACGCAAGGTGCGTTTTGGGACGCGCGTGCGGCTTCAAAAAGGTGGAGCGTGCCATGGAGATTGACCTTCTGGCCCAGATCATAATCGGCCTCGGCCACGCCCGAGACGATGGCCGCGAGATGGAATATGACGTCATACGGTGTCTCAAAGAGCGCGTTCACCGCATCGCGATCCGAAAGATCCAGCAAGGCTTGTGCAAAACCGATATCGCTTTGCGGCAAAGGCCCGTCCACGATATCAGCCAGCGTTATGTGCGTGATATCCTGCCCTCCGATTTGCCCGCGATCCGCCAGTGCCAGTGCCAGCTTGCGCCCGATGAACCCCTGTCCGCCTGTAATTAAGACCTTCACAGGCTCATCCCGCCGTCAATAATGCCGTCTATTCCACTCACATATGTCGCCTCATCGCTGGCCAGATATGTCGCAAAACCCGCGATTTCCTGAGCGCTGCCCATGCGTCCCATCGGTTGCCGGGCAATAAATGCCTCAAGGGCTGCTTCATAATCCCCGCTTTCTGCCAGTCGCTCTTGCAAAGACGGGCTATTCACGGTGCCAGGGCTGATGCAATTGCACCTGATCCCATCCGAGATGAAATCCGCGGCGATGGATTTGGTCAATCCGATCACCGCCGCTTTGCTGGCGGAATAAATGCAGCGATTGCGCACGCCCTTGATCGAGGATGCAACCGAGGAGATGTTGATGATCGCGCCGGAACGACGTTCGATCATATGCGGAAGCGCAGCCTGGATTGTGTGCAGCATAGACTGGACGTTAACCGTCATGCACTGCTCGAATTGCGCATCGGTTACCTCCAGAACTGTACCTGCGTGAACAACGCCTGCGCAATTGACCAGAATGTCCGGGCGCGCGGCATCAATGGCGCGTCCCACGCCAGCTTTGTCGGTCACATCCAGTGTTTGGACATCGCACGACAGGCCATCGAGCAATGCTGGATTGATGTCCGAGGCAAAGACCTGCGCGCCTTCTGCGATGAAACGTTCCGCAATCGCGCGCCCTATGCCCTGCCCTGCGGCAGTCACAAACGCGGTTTTGCCCTTTAACCTCATGAGTTTAGCCGTCTTTGAGATGGTTTTCGAAGTAGCTGACCATCTCACTCACCATCTTGTCGCCATATCCGGCAGATTTCGCACTATCGAGCGCCGATTTCGCGCTTTGCGCCATCTTGCTCGGGGTTCCGAAAGCTTGCGCCATTTCGGTGTAATAGCCCACATCTTTATCCGCGTTCGAAATTGCAAAGGCCAGTTTGCTCGGATCGCCGTCGATTGCGAAGGCTTTGACGAAATCCATCATACCGTTGTGATTGGGACCAGCCGCCATCACGTCATAGAGCGCCTGGCGCGGAAGTCCGGCTTGATCAGCCATGACAAACCCTTCCGACATGGCGCAGGCGAAGGTTTGCGAGACGAAATTATTGATGAGTTTAAGTGTATGACCTGCACCGCTCGGCCCGACGTGAAAGACGTTCTCGCCAAGATCATCGAGCACCGGTTTGGCACGATCAAAGGCTGATTTGTCGCCTGCACCCATGATATTGAGCAGGCCATCGACCGCATGCGCCGGTGTGCGCCCCAAAGGCGCATCGAGGTAAGCGCCGCCCGCCTCCGCAACCTCTGCCGCCAACGCAGCCGTTGAGTTTGGCAAGCTCGTTCCAAAATCGATGACAATCGCATCGGGTTTCAGACCCGCAATCACCCCATCCGCGCCGCGCATGCGCGCCTCAACTGAGGCGGATGTATCAACGCAGAGCATCACGATATCGCTTTGCTGCGCCACCTCGCGGGTGGTCGTGACTTCTTTAGCACCGCGCGCAACCGCTGCATCGACATTGGTGCGCGAGCGGTTGGCAATCACTGTAACGTCATAGCCTTTGTCCAACAGACGCCCGACCATCGCTGATCCCATGAGGCCAAGGCCAATGAACCCTATTTTGGGTTTGCTCATACTTCCGCTTCCTTCTGATACGCTGTTTCTTGGTGCGGACCCTGCCCCAGAGGCGGGCGCGGCGCAACCGTTTGGCACATGCGATTACAACTTGGTGTCGTCATAAATGCCGAAACCACGATTTTGCAGACCTTTTTGTATCTCATAGATGGACCCGCGATTTTCCGGCTGGGGTAGCGGAATGCGCACGGGCACCTGCTTCAGGCGCGGCGTGATCGATGGGGCGCCGCAGAGCATCAGCGCGTTATATTCATCGAGCGACCCAAACGACGTCATTGAGCCCATGATCGGAAACGCATCTGCGGCCATCATTTCGTAAAAGAGAATGCGCCGGTCGCGATCGCTGGTATTGAGCGCGGAGCCATGGACGACCCTGCCGTGATGGATTGATATCGAACCCGCGCTTCCTTGCAACGGAATCGCATCGCGCATCGTCAGACCACAGGCGTCCAGATCCATTGCCCCCGCAAAAACCCCATCGACGTGATGATCGTGGATCGGACCTTTGTGAGAGCCCGGAAATATCATCAGTGGCCCGTTTTCCTGCGCCATATCATCAATCATGAGACCGACTGCGACAACATCATCATTGGTGTGTGGGTAAAACGCAAAATCCTGATGCCATTCGACCGCCGCACCAAAATTCGCGGATTTCATATTTAACTTGGAGGTATGGAGCCGCAGATCAGGACCGATCAAATCGCGCACTGGCGCTAAAATCGCATCAGAGCGCATCAGCCGGTTGAAAACATCCGAGATGGTATGCGGCAATTTAATTCGGCGCACACGCGGCATAGTTTTCGTGTGGCTGTCCTCCAGGTCGAGCCGTGCATTGCTTTCACTCATCTCCCGCGCCTCATCCATAAAGCGCGCGATCTCGGCGTGGATATTGGCTAGCTCGGCTTTGGAAACGCGGTCCGGGACGACAATGCCGCCAATCTCATTGAACTCGTCGATCTGGGCTTGAGACAAAACTTCCATGGTGCGCTCCCGGCGTGTTTTTCAAAAACCAAACACGAGTGCGGCAAATGCACAAGGTTTCAGAGCAGTTTGGCAATCTCGGCTTTTGTTCCGATGAAACTGCGTCCGTCATGCTGGATAACAGGACGTTTCATGAGTGCGGGGTGGCGGGTGAGCAGATCAAGCGGCGACATCGATTTGTCGCTCTCACTCAGATCGCGCCATGTCTTCGATTTACGGTTCAACAGATCGCCCGCACCAATTTCATCCAGAAGCGCGCTCAAATCCTGCGCGGGCAAAGGGTCAGCGCGAATATCGATGAGGTCTGGATTATGATGCGCAAGGGCTTTTCGCGCGTTGCGGCAGCTATCGCAATTTTTCAAACCGAGTATTTTCATGCTCTCGACTTAGCGCGCGTGTGCTGTGTCGTAAAGCTGATGAAGACGCGGCTTTCACAGGAAATTAACGCTGAATTCTTGAGCGAAATCAGTGATTTGGTGTATTTTTGCGCATGAATTTCACTAATTCGCAGCAAAATGTCAGCATTTCTGCATTTATTGTTGCGCGAATCAATCTGGGCCGTTAGCACGACGGTGGGTTTACCGGATTGTCACTCTGACGATCTCTCTAACAGAGCGAATGTGAATGCTACGGGGGTAGTACAGCGGGGGTCGGTAAAAATGCCGATCCCCACGCGTATCGCGGTGTGTGGTCACTAATTTGGGCTTGTTAATCTGCTCAAATGAAGAAAACGGGACCGGAGTGTGGATCCGATCCCGTCTCATTCGACGTAAGCAAATGTGAGTCATGAGGGAAAGAAGGTGGGGGCATTTTCTTTCGCTCATATTGAGTGTGAGTGTGTGCTCACTTACGCAAGATTGTTATCGTCAAAATGTTTGACTGAAATTCGGTGTGATTATGGCAGAATTGCGGCCGTATTCCACCTAAGGTTGATCTCCGTGGTTGAAACACACTAATTCCTGTCTCAAATCCGTACAAACTGCATCATTTTGCAAAATGCGAAAAAGTCCACAACAAGGCGCGCGCTCCCCGATCAAGGGAATCAGGCCTAAGCGAATCTACTGGGAGATTTGGTAGCGGAGGAGGGACTTGAACCCCCGACACGCGGATTATGATTCCGCTGCTCTAACCACCTGAGCTACTCCGCCAAATCAGCGCGGTGTTTAGGCACGATGCGCGGTCTGGTCAACCACTCGTTTGCGAAAAATCACGGGATCAGGATGCGATCCTGTAGTTCTGTTGCGCCCGGTCACGCTTCGCCTGTTTGCGCAAATTCTTAAAGATCGATTTCAGTTCCGGCTCGCGCACCCGTTTTGACGCCTCGCGCAGGGTGAACCAGCGTCTTGTGCGCTCATGTCGCTCTGGCCAGTTCTTTTTAAGTTTGCGCACAACCATCGGATAGAGCGATACGCGGCATTTGATGCGCGTTCCATCGTTCAAACGCTTATAATAGTCGAACGTGCCGTAGCGCTCTTTGGAGATATCACCAATCGCGCCCGCCTCTTCCATGGCCTCAATCGCAGCGGCCTTCCACGGTTTCTTCCCGTCCATAGGCCAGCCTTTGGGCACGACCCACCGACGGGTTTCCCGCGACGTGACCATCAACACACGGATTTTCCCCTTCCGCGTATATTTCACTGGTAGCGCTGCAATTTGCTTCTTCTTTTTCAATCCATCGCTCAAATTGTTGTACGATTTGAATAGCATAACACTAAATCGGGTAAATCTACCAGACTTATCCACAGCCCTACGGCCTTGCGCACACGCATGTGGCACAAGAGTGACCCGATTGACCGCGCCATTGGCGCAGTTGCCCGATTGCGAATCCCGCGCGAACCGATCATTCTGCGCCAAATTCGTTAAGGAGCGGTGCGCATTGACACATATCCTCGCAATTGATCAGGGAACGACGTCAAGTCGGGCTATCCTCTTCGACAAAAACATGTCGATTGTGGAGATCGCGCAGCAGGAATTCACCCAGCATTACCCCTCTTCAGGTTGGGTTGAGCATGAGGTGGAGGAAATCTGGTCGTCCGTTCTGAAAGTATGCCGTGATTGTCTTGATCAGGCCGGGCTCAGCGCATCGGACGTGACCGCCATCGGGATCACCAACCAGCGCGAGACGACCGTGGTATGGGACAAGACGACAGGTGACGCGGTTCACAATGCGATTGTCTGGCAGGATCGCCGAACGTCAGCCTATTGCAATGAGTTGCGCGCGGATGGCTTTGAGGACGAGGTCACAGAGCGCACTGGTCTGCTGCTGGACCCCTATTTTTCAAGCACAAAACTGCGCTGGATTCTTGAGAATGTCGATGGTGCCCGCGCGAAAGCCGAAGCTGGCAATCTGTTGTTTGGGACCATCGACAGTTTTCTGATCTGGCGGCTGACCAAAGGCGCGCGGCACGTGACGGATGCAACCAACGCCGCGCGCACAATGCTCTATAATATCACCGAGGGCGCCTGGGATGATGTGATCTGTGACAAGCTGGATGTCCCGCGCACGATGCTGCCAGAGGTGCTTGATTGCGCGGCGGAATTTGGCGTTGCGGATGCAGAGTTTTTCGGCGCAGATATCCCGATCCTGGGTGTTGCAGGCGATCAGCAAGCCGCAACAGTGGGTCAGGCGTGTTTTGAGCCGGGGATGCTGAAATCTACCTATGGCACCGGGTGCTTTGCGCTGTTGAACACAGGCAATACGCTTGTGCGCTCGCAAAATCGGCTGCTTGGAACCATTGCTTATCAGCTTGATGGCAAGCCGACATATGCGCTGGAGGGGTCAATCTTTATCGCAGGCGCCGTCGTACAATGGCTGCGTGATGGATTGCAAATCATTGATAACGCTGAACAAACTCAAAACCTCGCCAAAGATGCCGACGATGAGCAATCCGTGATCATCGTGCCCGCCTTCACCGGATTGGGCGCGCCCTACTGGGATGCGGATTGCCGCGGCGCGGTTTACGGGCTGACGCGCGGCTCCGGCCCTGCGGAGTTTGCTCGCGCGGCGCTCGAAAGCGTCGGCTATCAGACCCGTGATCTGTGGGAAGCAATGCGCAGCGATTGGGATGGCGCGCGGGAGACGACATTAAGGGTCGATGGCGGTATGACCGCATCCGATTGGACCATGCAGTTTTTGTCGGACATTCTTGATGCGCCTGTGGATCGGCCCAAAGTGCTGGAGACCACGGCGCTTGGGGCTGCCTGGCTCGCAGGTATGAAAGCCGGGCTCTATCCTGACAGCCACGGTTTCGCGAAGAACTGGTCGCTTGACCGAACATTCGAGCCGTCAATGGAGGCGCGTGTGCGGGACGCAAAATTCGCGGCATGGGGCGATGCGGTTGCGCGAACCCTCAGCCATAAAAGCGGATAATAATGTAACGGAATCAATCCAATAGTTGCATTTCACTTGGCGCACCCGCCGCGCGCGCCTATAAGCGCGACATGCGACTTTCTTGAGGTTTGAGGCGATGGCACGACAGGCAAAGCTGGAGCGCAAAACGGTTGAGACGTCAATTTCGGTGGAGATCGATCTGGACGGCACTGGCACCTACGACAATCAGACCGGCATTGGTTTTTTTGACCATATGCTCGATCAATTGGCGCGCCATGCTTTAATCGATATGAAGGTGCGTTGCGCAGGTGATCTGCATATCGACGATCATCATTCGGTTGAAGATGTTGGGATAACGCTCGGAAAATGCTTGGCGAATGCGGTTGGCGATAAAGCGGGCATCCGGCGGTATGGCTCTTGCCTTCTGCCGATGGATGATGCGCTGGTGCGGTCGGCATTGGATATTTCAGGGCGGCCCTATCTGGTGTGGGATGTACCGTTTGATGCGCCGAAGATCGGGACGTTTGATACCGAGTTGGTACGCGAGTTTTTCACCGGCTTTGCGATGAATGCGGGGCTGACGCTGCATGTAGAGTGCCTGTCGGGTGTGAACGCGCATCACATTGCAGAAGCGACGTTCAAATCGGTGGCGCGCGCGCTGCGCGATGCGCTGGAGACCGATCCGCGCCGCGCGGATGCGATCCCGTCCACCAAAGGTACTTTGTGATTTTCTTCAAGGTAATCAGATGATTACAGCGATAATCGACTATGGCTCCGGCAATCTGCGCTCGGCTGAAAAGAGCTTTCAGCGGATGGCACCTGCGTCGGCGGAAATCGTGGTGAGTGCGGACCCGGATGTGGTGGCGCGCGCGGATCGGGTAGTGTTGCCCGGTGTCGGGGCGTTTGCGGATTGCCGTGCGGGGCTGATGAGCGTTGATGGTCTCATGGAGGCGTTAACAACTTCGGTGATGACCCGCGCGGTGCCGTTTCTGGGGATTTGTGTCGGCATGCAACTGATGGCGACATCGGGACATGAGCACGGGGTGTTGAGCGCCGGGTTTGACTGGATCGGCGGTGATGTGGTGGCGATCGAGACGGATGATCCGACCTTAAAGATACCGCATATGGGTTGGAATTCGTTAAATATTTCTGTGTCGCATCCTGTTTTGGAGGGGGTACGATCAGGCGATCACGCGTATTTTGTCCATTCTTATCATCTGCGCGCCAAAGCGCCTGAAGTGGTACTGGCGACAGTAGATCATGGCGGTCCTGTGACGGCAGTTGTTGGGCGGGACAATATGATCGGAACGCAGTTTCATCCGGAAAAATCGCAAGCCACCGGGCTACGGTTGATTGAGAATTTTCTGAATTGGTCGCCCTGATTGGGGGGGGCACACCCCGTGCACTACCTGTGCACAACCTGTATGACATTTAATATGACGAAGATGTGCCCTGCTCAAAGCAGGGCATGATTTTAGTCTCCGTTCGGCACGGAGCCGTCGCTCCGCGCGACGGGCGGGATATTTGATAACCAAAGAAGGTGTGCGGGTGTGGATCAAAAGACGCGGATAGATGAGACCTGCCACCGCATTGAGGGCAAGCGGGAGGATCTGATTGCGTTGACGCAAGATTTGATTGCGATGCCGACGCTTAATCCTCCGGGCAAGTGGTATCGGGAGATTTGCGAGTATCTCAAAGATCGGCTGAGCGCATCGGGATTTGACGTCGAGATGATCCGCGCGACAGGCACGCCGGGCGACAGTGATCGCTATCCGCGCTGGAATGTCATTGCGCGACGCGAGGGGGTGCGTGCGGGGGATTGCGTGCATTTCAACGCGCACATCGATGTGGTTGAGGTTGGGCGCGGCTGGACGGTTGATCCATTTGGCGGAGAGATCAGGGACGGTAAGATCTACGGGCGCGGCACCTGCGATATGAAAGGCGGGTTGGCAGCGTCGATTATTGCGGCCGAAGCGTTCATCGAGGCCAATCCAGACTTTCAAGGCGCGATTGAGATTTCCGGCACCGCGGATGAAGAGACCGGCGGCTATGGCGGGGTGGCGTATCTGGCGGAACAGGGCTTTTTCGATCCGGCCAAAGTCCAGCACGTGATCATTCCAGAACCGCTCAATAAAGACCGGATTTGCCTTGGACATCGCGGGGTTTATTGGGCGGAATTGGAGACCTATGGCGAGATTGCGCATGGCTCCATGCCATTTCTGGGCGATTGCGCAGTGCGGCACATGGGGGCGGTGTTGCGCGAAATGGAAGATGTGCTCTACCCTGCCCTTGCGGCCAAACACACGGATATGCCGGTGGTGCCGGATGGCGCGAAATCCTCGACCATGAACATCAATTCGATCCATGGCGGCGAGCCGGAGCATGAAGAGGGTTTTGACGGCTTCCCTGCTCCATGCGTGCCGGACAGCTGCCGCGTGGTGATTGACCGGCGGTTTTTGATTGAAGAAAAACTCGATGATGTGCGCCGTGAAATTCGCGATATTCTTGAGCGTGTGAAGGCCGAGCGTCCGAATTTCCGCTATGATATCCGCGAGATGCATCACGTCATCCCGACAATGACCGACAAGGCCGCCCCCGTGGTGCAGACCGTTGGGCGCGCGATCGAGGATGTGCTGGGCAAACCGGCAGATTTTGTGGTCTCACCCGGCACCTATGATCAAAAGCATATTGATCGGATCGGCAAGCTGAAAAACTGCATCGCTTATGGGCCGGGCATTCTGGAGCTGGCGCATAAACCGGATGAATATGTCGGGATTGAAGATATGATCGACAGTGCGAAGGTCATGGGACATGCGTTGGTGCAGATTCTAACACCGGAGTAGTCGTTCCCCCTGAAACTGTGACAAACAGCACATCTTCACACGGGGTCGCCCCCTAAACCGTGAGCATTACGCAATTTCACGGGGTACACTCATGCTCAATTTCATCCTAGGCAGTCAATCGGCCAATACGCTGGTTGGGACAGATCTCGATGACAATATCTGGGGACTTAACGGCAACGACACCATCTACGGTGGAGATGGGAACGATCAGATCTGGGGGAATGAGCATGATGACAAGCTCTATGGCGAAGGCGGGAACGACACCATGCGCGGGGGCAATGGGCGCGATACGCTAGATGGCGGGATCGGCAATGACATTTTGCGCGGTGAAGGTGGTCATGATGTTCTTATTGGTGGGACCGGGACCGACACGTTGGAAGGCGGCGATGGCAATGATTTTCTGAATGGCGGAAACGATACCGCGCGCGATCAGCTTGATGGCGGGGCGGGCAGTGATGTGCTGCTTGGCTTTAGCGATCTGATGCGGGGCGGCGATGATAATGACTATTTCTACATGGTCGCAGGGCAGAACACTGCCTTTGGCGGACGTGGAAATGATGTGTTCTATGGCAGCACAGCGCGCAATGAACATGAGATGAATGTGTGGGATGCCAATCAGTATTATGGCGGTGAGGGCAATGACACGGTTTATGGCACCGATGAGATCGAGATCATGGATATGGGCACCGGCGATGATCTGGTGTTCACGCGTTCGGGCTCTGACACAGTGCGCGGCG
>CAYRKW010000072.1:0-17176 GCA_964425135.1 uncultured Rhodobacterales bacterium | reverse complement strand
ATCTAGGTCGTTCGATTGAAACGCATCTATTTGAGCGCTGATCACACCGCGTATCTCATCAGACTGCGCTTTGGCGATTGGCGCGATTGCGAGGGAAAAAAGTGTCAAAAAGACGATGTAAAAACGACGCATAACAGGTCCTCCTGAAAGAAAAGCTGTGCCCCTTATGACAAAAGTCAAATATCGCTGTTTTGCGCCAGATTTTTGCGAAATATTAAGCACTCAAGGTTAAAGTGCCCATCACCAGCAACCACCGGGGCGTTAACCAATTCGCCCCTAGTCCAACCAGATTTCTCATAGAACCGTATCGCCCGTGCATTTTGTGCAATGCAATAGAGAAACCCATCCTCAAAACCGTTCGCGCGAATGCGCGTCTCGCCATCATCCATCAATGCTTGCGCAACACCTGATGAACGTGAGGTACTGTCGACAAATATCTGATCTATCTGGTTTTTATCCGTAGCGCAAAACCCATGAGGCTCTCCAACCGGGCCGCTCACTCTGGTATGATCCAGCATGGATTTCAGGCGATCCGCGAACTGCGCACGGGTGCGATGCGCAACAAGCGCCTTGGGCACATAGCCCGCATGAGCTTCGTGCCACGCAACATGCCAAATATCTGCCACGCGATCCAAATCCGCATCGCACATATTGCGCACATCAGCCACCAGACACGAAATCTCCACGTAGCGCCGCGTCGATCAATTCAATCGTTTCCGAGACCCCGTAAATCGCGATAAATCCGCCGAAGCGCGGGCCTTGCGATGCGCCGATCAGCACTTCGTAGATTGCCTTGAACCAATCGCGCAACGGCTCAAACCCGTGCTCTTTTCCGACAGCAAAAACAAGGGTTTGGAGCGTTTCTGCGTCCGTATCACCATCCCAATCGGCCAAGCGTCCGCGTAAATCCTCCAACGCCGCACGCTCTTTTTCGGACGGTCCGCGATAGGTCTTTTGTGGCTCAACGATATCCTTGACGTATTGCACAGCATAGCCGCACGCCGCATCAAGCGTTGGATGCGTTTCAGGCTTCGCTTCGGGGGCATACCTTTTGATGAACCCCCACAGCACACCCTTGTCTTTCGCACTCGTCGCTGACGCCAGGTTCAACAGCATCGAATACGGCACCGCCATATCGGACGCAGGCGGTTGCCCCTGGTGGATATGCCACACGGGATTGCTCAGTTTCTGATCAATATCCTGCCCGTCAAAGGCACGCAGATGTTGATGATATTCATCAAAGGCTTTGGGAATAACGTCGAAATACAAGCGCTTAGCTGATTTCGGCTTTTGATACATGAAGAGCGACAGGCTCTCGGGCGAGCCGTAGGCAAGCCATTCTTCGAGTGTAATTCCGTTGCCTTTCGACTTGGAAATCTTCTGCCCTTCCTCATCGTTAAAGAGCTCATAGTTGAACCCCTCCGGTGCAGGACGACCCAGCGCACGGCAGATTTTTCCCGATTGCGTCACGCTATCAATCAGGTCCTTTCCGGCCATCTCATAGTCAACCCCGAGCGCCGCCCAACGAAGCGCCCAATCGGGCTTCCATTGCATTTTGACATGGCCGCCCGTGACAGGAATTTCTACCTTCTCACCATCAGGCTCCTGATAGACAATCGTACCCTTGCTGACATTGCGCTCAAGGGTGGGGACTTGCAGAACATGCCCGGTTTTGGGCGAGACAGGCAAAAAGCACGAATAGGTCGCCTGACGCTCCGCGCCCAGTGTTGGCAGCATAATTTCCTGAATTTTATCAAAGCGTTCCAGCGCCACCAGCAACATCTCGTCAAACGCACCGCTTTTGTAGTGCTCGGTGGAGGAGATGAATTCATACGCGAACCCGAAGTCATCCAGAAACCGGCGCAGCCGCGCGTTGTTGTGATGCGCAAAACTCTCATGCGTCTCAAACGGATCGCGCACAACCGTCAGCGGCAAGTTTAGATCTTCTGCCATGCGCGCCTGATTAGGGACATTGCCCGGCACCTTGCGCAGACCGTCCATGTCATCAGAAAAGCAGATAAGCCGCGTTGGAATATCGCTCATCATCTCAAACGCGCGGCGCACCATCGTTGTGCGCGCTACTTCGCCAAATGTCCCGATATGCGGCACGCCCGAGGGGCCATAACCCGTTTCAAACAGCACATACCCCTTCTCGGGCGGTGCTTTGCCGTAGCGTTTGACCAACCGGCGCGCTTCTTCGAAGGGCCAGGCTTTGGCGCGCAGTGCGGTGTCTGTCAAATCGCTCATGGAGTGTCTCTTTGGCTTTGCGGGTTTGAATTCCGACTTCTCCCTATTGTCAGCGGCACAAGGCGTCAATATCTATGCGGGTAAACGTCATTGAGGGATTAGAATTTGCTATGATGGACGATAGATTAACGCCGCTCATGTCACCGCAAGATGCGTTGGTCGCGACAATGATTGCCGTGTCGATCGCGGATCAGGATATGCAGACCTCAGAGTTGCTCTCCATCGCGCGAATTGTTGATTATATGCCTGCGTTTGCAGGGTATGACACCGATCGGATTGCGACGATTTCAGAGATGCTGACGGATTTATTCGAGGAAGAGGAAGGGCTCGATGCGCTTTTCGGCCTTGTACGCGATGCGCTTCCTGAAGAGCTGTTCGAGACCGCTTATGCGATCTCCTGCGATGTGGCTGCGGCCGACGGAAAACTGCGCCAGTCAGAGCTGCGGATACTCGAAGAAATTCGCTATGAGCTTAACATCGACCGGCTTGCCGCCGCCGCCATCGAGCGCGGCGCGCGAGCACGTCACAAAACCCTGTAAAGTCGAGGAAACATCATGTCTGCCCTACCCATCACCGCCGTCCATCACATCACCCTGAACGGGGCGGATCGCCAGACATCGATGGATTTTTGGCAAAATATCATGGGCATGCCTTTCGTTGCCGAACAACCCAACCTCGATGATCCCAAGGAAAATCACCTCTATTTCAACCCTGGCGATGATCGCCTCATCACCGTGTTCACCAACGAGGATCGCAAAGCGGATGCAACACGAACCTCGGATGATCCGGGCGATGTGCATCATATTGCTTTTGAGGTCAGTCAGGATCATTTATCGACCGTGATGGACAATCTCACCGCGCATAATATCGCCTTTGCAGGTCCAAAAGATCGCGGATTTATGGATTCGATCTACTTTCGAGACCCGCTGGGATTGCTAATCGAAATTGCGGCCTACACGTTTACACCGCCCAAGGGCGAAAGCCATGCCAGCGTCATATCCAAAGCGTTCGATCTGCGAAAACAGGCCGGCGCGGCGGCGATATCGCGCGAGCATGTGAAAGCGGCGGTCGCGGCGCTCAGTTAACCGGCTTGGACGCCTGCCCGGCGACATAGGTCTCCACCACAGACCGATCATCACCGATGGTCTGCAGCAGGAACAGCTCTTCATCGAGCGTCTCCACCGTTTCCATACGCAGTGCGCCAACAGGCGTAGCCGCTGCGTTCAACACGACAAAATCGGCCATCGACCCAGCATCCAGAGTTCCAATTTCGCCCTCTAGCCCCAGGCACTCAGCATTGCCACGCGTCGCCCAATACATTGACAACAAGGGGTTCAATCGCTCACGGCGCATCTGCTGAATTTTGTAAGCAGCATCAAGTGTTTGCAGCATCGAATATGACGTCCCACCACCGATATCTGTTGCAACCGCCGCCTTCACACCTGCGTGCGTCAGCCCGAAATAGTCAAACCGGCCAGAGCCTAAAAACAGGTTTGACGTCGGACAATGCACCGCAACCGCACCCTTTTCCGCCATTCGCGCGGTTTGGCTTTCGCTCATGTGGATACAATGCCCCATCAGTGAATTGTCCCGCACCAAACCATGCGCCTCATAAACCGCCAGATAATCCTCAGCGTTGGGATAAAGCCGCGCCACAGCCTCAATCTCGGAGCGCGTTTCATTCATATGGGTCTGTATGAAACACGCGGGATGTTCTGCCGCCAGCGCGCCTGCCGCAGCCAATTGCTCCGGCGTGGAGGTGATCGCAAATCGCGGCGAAATCGCATAGTGCGCGCGCCCCTGCCCATGCCAACGCGATATCATCGCCTTGCTGTCGTCATAGCCAGTTTGCGCCGTATCACACAAAGCCTCCGGCGCACCGCGATCCATCATCACTTTGCCGCCAATCGCGCACATACCGCGTGCTTGCGCGGCCTCAAAATAGGCAGCAACCGAAGCGTTATGCGATGAACAAAACGCTGCCGCAGTGGTCGTTCCATTGCGGAGCAACTCATCATAGAATGCGTTCGACATGCGGGCTGCATGCTCAGCATTTTCAAACGCAATCTCGGCGGGGAACGTATAGTCCTCCAACCATTCCAGTAGATCAGCCGCATAGGAGCCGATCACCTGAACCTGCGGGAAATGCAGATGCGGATCAATAAACCCAGGCAAGATCAGATGCGGGCGGTGATCGATCACCTCATCCCGAAAATCAAGTTCGCAAAACGCCCCGATGCTCGCAATCCGGCCATCGCGCACAATAATCGCGCCATCTTCGATGTAACGATACGCCTCATGATCCTCGGCAGAATGCGGTGCGCGCAAAAAGCTCAGCAATCGTCCGCGAACAATCATGCGCCCTTTCCTTTCGCAAAGGCCGTCATCACCTCGCTGACCACATGCGCTGCTATGACTTGCGGGCGTTTGTCCACTGCAACCGACGCCCCCATTGGACAGTGCAATTCATGCGCGGAGACCCCTGGCATTTCCTGTTTGAGCCAGCTTTCAAAGCGTGCCCGTTTGGTGTTCGATCCGATCATCCCAACATAGACCGCATCTCCCTGCGCCAAAGCCTCGCCAACGATGAGAAAATCAAGTCCATGATCATGCGTTGTAACGATATGCGCCGCAATCGATCCCGTATCACGCACCACCTGCTCAGGCGCAGCAAGAGCTACGCCGTCAAAGCCATCCCGATGATCATAAAGCCGTGTTTGCACTGGCAACAATGCAAAGGCATCGCGCAGAGCAAGTCCAACATTGCCAGCACCGAAAATATTTACCACCGGGTTAGTAATATCTTCATCTTTTTCGCGTAACAGAAGAGTCTCGCGGCCAACGTCGTTAACTTTCGAAAGTTTAAAGACGATCCGACCGCCACAACATTGCCCGCTCTCTGGTCCCAACGCCAATTCATGCTCCGATTGGTGCGTCTCTCCAGCCTGCCAGTTGCGTGCAATTTCGATGGCGCGATACTCCAGCGCGCCGCCGCCAATGGTGCGATATTGCGTGCTCGTGCCGATTAGCATCCACGTCCCCGTATCTCGCGGCACCGATCCTTTGGTTTCGGTCACTTCGATCACGACACCATCAGGCTCGCGCGCCAAAAACGCCTCAAGAGTCTTCATGAAGTCCGCAAACGCTCCACTGCCATTAACACGCGCTCGGGCGTTGCTGGTGCATCTAGACACGGGCAGATCTTGTAATCAGCAACGCTCGCCACCGCCATCGAAAGCGCTTCAAAAACACTGATCGCCAACATCAACGGCGGCTCGCCGACCGCCTTGGAGCGCCGGATCGTATCTGCTGGATTTTTCGACCAATTCGCGAGCGATACGTTGAACGCATCCGGCACATCGGAGGCCAGAGGAATCTTGTACGTCGAGGGCGCATGGGTCAGCAACCGTCCCGCGTCATTCCACACCAGTTCTTCCGTGGTCAGCCAGCCCATTCCTTGCACAAACCCACCCTCGATCTGCCCGATATCAATCGCAGGATTGAGCGATACACCCACATCATGCAGAATATCCACGCGTGTGAGGTCATACTCCCCGGTGAGCGTATCGATCTCCACTTCAGAGACCGACGCCCCGTAGGCAAAATAGTAAAACGGCTTGCCCTGCCCTTTTTCACGATCCCAGTGGATATCCGGCGTTTTGTAAAATCCCGTCGCCGACAGAGAAACACGCTCCATATAGGCCGCGTCGATAAAATCCGAGAACGGCATGCTGCCACCATTCCAACGAACCTGCCCGCCATGAAATTCCAGCGCATCTGCCTGAAATTGTTCCGCCGCAAATTCCTCAAGCCGCGCAATCAAAACCTCCGCCGCGTTCACAGCCGCCATTCCATTGAGATCAGATCCAGAGGATGCAGCCGTTGCAGATGTATTGGGAACCTTCGCTGTTGATGTGGGGTTGAGCCGAACAACCTCCATGGGAACTCCAAACCGGTCAGCGACCAGTTGCGCCACTTTGGTGTTCAGCCCCTGCCCCATCTCGGTCCCGCCATGATTAAGATGGATGGACCCGTCGCGATAAATATGGATCAAAGCGCCAGCCTGATTGTACCAGGTCGCAGTAAATGAGATACCAAACTTGACCGGTGTCAGCGCAATGCCACGCTTTTTGAACCTATGTGCGGCATTGAAGTCCAGAACCGCTGCACGGCGCGTATGATAGTCAGAGCTTGCCTCAAGTTCCTCAATCAGACGCAATGCGATATTGTCGGTAACCTCTTGATGATACGGCGTAATATTTTCATCATCCGTGTAGAGATTGCGCTTTCGCACCTCCAGCGGATCAACGCCCAGATCATAGGCAATCTCTTCAATCCAGCGCTCACAGGCAACCATTCCTTGCGGTCCGCCAAATCCTCGAAATGCGGTGTTAGACACGGTGTTGGTTTTGAGCGGCTTGGATTGCAGCAAGACGTTTGGATAATAGTAACAATTATCCGCATGAAAGAGCGCCCGATCCGTCACCGGACCCGACAAATCCGCCGAAAACCCGGCACGCGCCGCATAAACGGCACGCACGCCTTTTATCTTTCCGGTCTCGTCGTAACCAACATCATAATCGACCAAAAAATCATGCCGCTTTCCCGTGGCGATCATATCATCATCGCGATCCGGCCTGATCCGCACCGCCCGTCCATGCTTCTTGGCAGCGATGGCAGCTACGCACGCAAAGAGATTGCTCTGTGTCTCTTTTCCGCCAAATCCGCCACCCATCCGGCGCACATTTACCTGCACAGCAGCATTGGGAACGCCCAGCACATGCGCAACCATGTGCTGCACCTCAGAAGGGTGCTGCGTGGAGGACCAGATTGTGATCGTGTCATCCTCACCCGGTTCCGCCTGCGCAATATGGCCTTCCAGATAAAAGTGATCCTGCCCTCCGATCGCCATCTGCCCTGAGATCCTGCGCGGTGCACTCTCAAGCGCCTTATCGACGTCCCCGCGTTCGAGCGTCAGCGGCTCCGTCACCAAAGCCTCCGCATCTTCGATCCCCAGAACAGGCACATTTGAAGCATAGGACACATCTGCCTTTTGCGCCGCAGCCCGCGCAGCTTGTCGCGACGTCGCAACCACCGCAAAAATCGGCTGGCCATAAAACTCCACATCTGTCGCGAACACCGGATCATCGCCCTTGCCTGTCGGGCTGATATCATTATGCGCCGGAATATCATCCGAGGAGAGCACATCTACCACCCCGTCCGACGCCCAAACCGCCGCCAGATCGAGTGTCTTAATCCGTCCACGCGCGACCTCAGACAACCCAAGATAGGCGTGCAAACACCCCTCCTGTTGCGGCATGTCGTCGATATAGAACGCGCGACCTGTGACATGTTTTTCGGCGCTTTCATGGGCAAGATTGCTCATACCACACCACCCGTCGCATCGACATAGGTGCGCACAACCAAGTTTTTCAGAACCGTCATACGATACTCAGCCGACGCGCGCGCATCACTCAGAGGCTCAAAGTCGGACGAAAGTGCTTTTGCTGCATCACGCAGACTGTCCTCTGACCATGCCGCGCCAATCAATTCATCTTCCAGATGCGTCGCGCGTTTGGGAACCCCGGCCATACCTCCGCAAGCCACCCGCGCAGACGCGATCTTCTCTCCCTCCAAGCCAATATAGAAAACTGCCGTCAGCGCCGATATATCCTCATCCTTGCGCTTGGAAATCTTATGCACCGCCAATATCTCATCCGCGCGCGGCAGTGGTACATGAATTTTCTCCACGAACTCACCAGCCCGCAAATCTTGCTCGCCATACGCGATGAAAAACTGCTCCAGCGGCAGTGACCGCACGCCACCTGCATGTCTCAGATACACAATCGCCCTCAACGCGATGAACAAGGGCGGCAAATCTCCGATGGGGGATCCATTGGCGATGTTCCCTCCGACCGTCCCCATGTTGCGAATTTGCGCGCCGCTGATGCGCGACAGATAGGGGATGGCTTGCGGCAGAACCTTCTCAAAAACAGGCCAAAGGTCCGAATAAGAGACAAGCGCACCAATCTCCATCGCATCGTCACTCAACTCAATACCTCGAAGCCCGTCCAAATGACCGATAAATACAGCGGGACTTATGTCGCGAAATTGTTTGGTCACCCAAAGCCCGACATCACTTGATCCGGCAATCACGGTCGCATTGGGCACCTCACCCAAAACCGCTCCAAGATCGTCAACATCGGCTGGGATCGTAAAGCCATCACCCTCCACCCTGCGCCCATCATCCAACTGCGCAAGACGGTCTCTTATTCTGTCACGCTCAACCGTCAAGACATCGCGCTCAGGATCGCAGCTCACCGCCATCGCGGCCCGTATGATCGGCGCATAGCCTGTGCAACGGCATAAATTCCCTTGCAGCGCACGCTTGGCCTCGCTCTGCGTCGGGCGCGGATTTTGCATCCAAAGCGCATAGAGCGACATAACAATCCCAGGAGTGCAAAACCCGCATTGCGAACCGTGATGCGTGACCATCGCCTCTTGTACCGGATGCAACTTGTCGCCGCGCATCAGGTGTTCAATTGTCACGACATGACAGCTATCGAGACTGGGTAAAAACCGGATACAGGCGTTCACCGTTTCATACCTCAGGACGCCGTTCACGATCCTGCCAATGAGCACTGTGCAAGCGCCGCAATCCCCTTCCGCGCAACCTTCTTTGGTTCCGGTCAGTCGTTTTTTGAGGCGCAAATAGTCAAGCAATGTATCGCTTGGCGAACATGTCTCGATTGCAATCGTTTCGCTGTTTAGGACAAACCTGATTTCGCGACGTATATCGCTCGACTCATTTGCGGAAATTTCGTTCATATCATAAAGATACGCGTCAGATCGCAGCGCATGCAATGGGCAACGACGCGCCTTAACATCCCGTTACTCAGATACCGACGGCGAATTTAGTCCAGCCGCTCAATAGGACTTTTCCAGCGCCGGAAGCGACATCAGATAGTCAGCAATCGCGCCGCGATCTTCGACCGACAATTGTCCGGTATTCAAGACAACATCCGCCATCCCCCCACCCGCAACATTAAACTCGGGGGTGAATCCACTCGTGAGATACTCAACAATCTCATCCCTGCTCCAAGACCCGATCCCTGTCTCATGGGGGGTAATATTCGGAATGTTTCCCCGGCCATTGGGATTTGGACCACCGCTCATCCAGGCGCTATTCTTTAAGCTGCCAAGGATGTTGCGCGGCGTATGGCACTCGGCGCAATGCCCAAGCGCCTCGACAAGATAGCGCCCGCGCTCCAACTCCGGGCCAATGTCGTTTTGAACAAACGCATCACTGGCAAAGAGGAATTTCCATCCTCCCAATGTGCGCCGAATATTAAACGGAAACCCAACATCATGCGGGATATTCGCAACATCGCTGGGGGGAAGCGTGTCTATGAAGGCCTTCAAGTCCACGATATCCTGCAAGGATGCTTTGGAATAGGAGGTATAGGGAAAGGCCGGGTAGTAATGCGCACCATCTGGCGAAACACCATGCAACATCGCATTCGCAAGATCAGCGGCGGACCAGGAGCCGATGCCTTCGTCAGACGGTGAGATATTGGGGGCCACGAACGTCCCAAATTGGGTATGAAACTCAAGTCCGCCGCTCAAGACCAGCTTCGCATCGCCGGTCGCTTTTGGCTCAGCATGACACGAAGAACACCCACCCGCGTAGAACACGATGCCTCCGCGATCAGCGTCGCCGCTCAGATCGGCGATTGTACTTGGGTCAATAAACTGAGGCCGCGAGATCCACCAAAAAACGATCCCTCCGATGAATGACAAAAAGATAATCCAACGAAATAGCCTCGCCATAAGAGCCTCTCATATGTGCAAACGGTTCGGCTTGAGGTTGACGGCGCAAAGACCAACCGTCAAGGCTGATCGCATGAAGTTCCCGGTCCCGACCCCATGCGCCGCTTTATGAAAACCGATCACTCCGCCGGGACTGCTGCTCCCGAGCGACCCGATCTCTTTGCCCATGACAACATGCGCGCGATTGTCTGGATATTGATATCCGTTGTCGGATCGAGCGCGATGACCTTGTTTGTGCGCGGTGTGTCAGATCATCTGAACCCGTCCGTCATCGTTCTCTACCGCGCAGCCATCTCGCTCGCCGTTATTTGCATCGCGCTTTTGTTCGCCACCAAATGGAGACGGAACCTGCGTTATTCGCGTCCATGGATGCATATCTGGCGCGGTGTCGCAATTGGCATATCGACCCATCTGGGCTTCTACGCAATCGCAAATCTCGAACTCGTAACAGCAACCGTTCTGTTCTTCACTGCGCCCATTTTCGCGACCGTGTTTTCAATATTCGTACACCGCGAATTGCCCGGTATTCGTCGCTGGATCGCAATCGGTGTCGGGTTCGTCGGCGTGTTGATCGTATTGCGCCCGGACCTTGGGTCGGTTGACCCGGCCATGTTTGCGGCTCTGGCAAGCTCGCTCCTGTTTGGAATCGCACTCGTGATGTCGCGCGCGGTCGCCGAAGCCGATGGGGCGTTCGCAGCCTTCATCTCAGCGATATTCCTGACACTCGTCGTTTCTATACCGCTGTCAGCAGACCAACTCGCTCTGCCGTCAACGCCACTGATCGCATTCCTTCTCTTCATGGTCGTTGTGACCGGCTCACTGCGATCAATAGGGGATTTGCAAGCCTACAGACTAGGTGAGGCCAGCCTCTTAGCGCCCTTCGTCTACCTGCGATTGGTCATTATCGGCTTTGGGGCCTATCTGATCTTCGGTCAAATCCCCGACCGCGCCGCACTGATGGGCGCCGCGATCATTGTCGCCTCGACGATCTACATCGGCAGGCGCGAGAGAAAACGCGCCTCTAAAACTTGAAGTTTGACTGAACGATGAAGGTGGCTTCGCTCGACCGCAGACCCGGCGCGATTCGCATCCGAAACTCATGCGCACCAAAGGTGGCGATTGTGGCCTGCAAACCACCGACCAGCACCATGTCACCGATCGTCGGGAGCCGGTCATCTAGTCGGTTCGCATCATCCGGCATTTCTGCAAATCCACCAAAGGCACCAATACGTAAACGGCGCGGGTTATTTGCGAAAATCGGCTGCTCCATATAAGTCAGCGCATAGGTTGAACGGTTGTTCACCGCGTCACGATAACGCCCGACCTCAAGACCGATAGCCAGGTTGGAATTGCGAATGGGTGCTTCAGACCCAATCCCAAATCCGGGATTGTTTTCCGTGAAATCTTCATCCGCACCGATCTGGGCCGATGAATGTGTAATCACACCGTAGTTATAAGCGCGCGTTGTGCCGATCCGGTCGATAAACCCGCAGGACGCGGTCGCGGCAGCGGCCAGCAAGGCCAAGGCTCTCGTTGTGTTTTTCATATCTCTCCCTCCTAAGTGCAGCTGGCTAAAACGTCTTGCGCGCTTTGAGAGCAGCTGAAATTGTTCCGTCATCCAAATAGTCCAATTCCCCGCCAATTGGAACGCCTTGTGCAAGAGATGTGATTTGCACCTCCCGCCCCTCAAGCTGATCGGCGATGTAATGCGATGTGGTTTGCCCATCAATCGTGGCGTTTAGCGCAAGGATAACCTCGTTGATGCTATCTTCTTCGATCCGCCGTACCAGCCGCGGGATACGCAGTGCATCTGGCCCCACACCGTCAAGCGCGGACAACACCCCGCCCAGTATGTGATAGCGACCACGAAACACCGAAGCGCGCTCCATCGCCCACAGGTCGGCCACGTCCTCAATCACACAAATTTCGCCATTTGCGCGTTTGGGGTCAGTGCAAATCTCGCATATCTCTTTTCCAGAGATATTCCCGCAGCTAACGCACTCGCGCGCTGTCGCCGAAACATCCTGGATTGCGCGCGACAACGGCTCCAGCAATCGTCCACGCCGTTTGATCATATGCAGAACCGCACGACGCGCTGATCTGGGGCCCAGCCCCGGCAGGCGCGCCATCAATTCGATCAGATTTTCGATTTCCTGCCCGGCGCGATCATTCATGATGTGATCCGCACTCTCGCGTCAGAATGGCAATTTCATCCCTGGCGGCAAATCAAGCCCTTCGGTCAGCTTGCCCATTTCAGATTGCGCAGCCTCAGAAGCTTTCGCCTGTGCGTCCTTGATCGCAGCAATGATCAGATCTTCGACCACTTCTTTTTCTTCGGGATTAAAGAGCGATGGATCAATTGTCAGGCCGGTCAGCGTTCCTTTGGCAGTGCAGACCGCCTGAACCATGCCAGCGCCTGCCTCTCCCGTGACCGTGACGTCGTCGAGCTTGGCCTGCGCATCGGCCATTTTCGATTGCATTTCTTGGGCCTGCTTCATCAGCTTGCCCATGTCGCCCAAACCCTTGAACATCAGTCAGTCTCCTCAAACGGATCGAGTGGATCCCAGTTCTCCTCCATTTCCTCCATCGGTGTGGCAGGGTCAAGTGGATCGCGTTCGGTCTCAACGCGCACATTCGAGATTTTCGCACCCGGAAATGCATCCAAAGCAGACTGGACCAAAGGATGCGCCATGGATTGCCCGACAAGATCGTTTCGCGCCTGCTCAGCGACCTCGGCAATGGTCTTGCCGCCGCCCTCTTGCACAACCGAAACTGCCCAACGGCTTCCGGTCCAAGCCTGCAAGTTTCGTGCAAGTCGTTGCGCGAGGTCGTTGGCAGCATTCGGCGTCGGTTCAAACTCAATCCGCCCCGCCTCATAAGATACGAGCCGAAGGTTTGTTTCAATCTCGATCAGCAAGCCAACATCTCGGTTGCTCCGCACAAGACCAACGACATCTTCAAACCGCTGGAACCGCGCGAGCGCTGTCGTGGAAGGTCGTATCTGCGGCTCGTTGCGCGGTTGCGGCGCGGTTGCCGCGACGACTTCGAGCGAACGCGCCTGAGCAGCGGGCCCACCACCAGACGAGCCCGGCGCTGGCGCAGATGGAGAGCTCGGGAATCCCGTTTCATTCTTTAGTTTTCGCACCAAATCATCCGGTGTCGGCAGATCAGACACATGGGTCAGACGGATAACCGCCATTTCCGCCGCCATCATCGCGTTTGGCGCGTAGGCAACCTCGTCAAGCGCTTTGAGCAGCATTTGCCACATACGCGTCAGAACGCGCATCGGGATGCTTTGGGCGATCTCCAATCCGCGCGTGCGCTCATCAGGCGATACGGTTGGATCATCGCTGGTCTCTGGCGAGATCTTAACAACGGACACCCAATGCGTTACCTCAGCCAAATCCCTCAAAATCGCCATAGGATCGGCCCCATCGGCATATTGGGCTGCAAGCTCTTGCAGGGCCGTCCCAACTTCACCGCGCAGAATATATTCGAGCAAATCCAAGACACGCCCGCGATCCGCAAGCCCCAGCATCGCGCGAACTTGCTCGGCCGTCGTCTCCCCCGCACCATGCGATAGCGCCTGATCCAAAAGTGACAGCGCATCACGTGCCGACCCTTCTGCCGCGCGTGTGATCAAGGCAAGCGCATCATCTGCAATCTGAGCGCTCTCAGCATTCGAGATGTCCTTAAGAAATTCGATCATCACCTCAGGTTCAAATCGCCGCAAATCAAAGCGCTGGCATCGGGACAGCACTGTAACCGGGACTTTACGAATTTCTGTCGTCGCAAAGATAAACTTCACATGCTCCGGTGGCTCTTCTAGCGTTTTCAACAGCGCGTTAAACGCCTGCGTTGAAAGCATATGAACCTCGTCGATGATGTAGACCTTAAAGCGTGCCGATGCGGCACGGTAATTTACGCTGTCAATAATCTCGCGAATATCGTTAACGCCGGTGCGCGATGCCGCATCCATCTCCAGCACATCAACATGATTGCCCGCAGTGATCGACTGGCACGGCTCGCATTCGCCGCAAGGCTCAGTCGTCGGCCCGCCGTTCCCATCAGGACCAATGCAATTCAGACCTTTAGCGATAATTCGCGCCGTTGTGGTCTTTCCGATCCCGCGCAAACCCGTGAGAATGAAGGCATGGGCTATACGATTGGACTCAAACGCATTTTTCAGAGTGCGGACCATAGCTTCCTGCCCGCGTAGATCGGTAAATGTTGCTGGACGGTATTTACGCGCAAGAACTAGATACTCAGATGTTCCGTGTGTTTCAGCCAAAACCGACTCTCCCCAGGGTGCATTGAATGAGCAATCTAGTCGTCGCACAAGGCTAGAGCAACCAATTCCCAGCAGAAGGACATAACCAGAGTTTTTTCGCTTAATATACTGTTTTTACAGTATTTCTTAGAGGAATAGCCTAATCCGCGTCAGCAATCCATTTGTCCTTGGAAATGAAGGCCGTTCCACGCATCAAAGCGATGATCTCACCCTGTTCTGTCGCAATGCTCACATCGTAGATGGCAGAACGTTGCGACCGGCTTGCCTCCTGAGCACGCGCTGACAATCTCGCCCCTAACGGGGCGGGAGCAAGGAAGTTTATCGATGCAGATTGACCAAAACTTTTCCGATTTTGGGTGTTCGATGCATATCCCAGCGCAGCCAGTCCCAGCGTGAAGATCACGCCACCGTGCCCGCCTCCGTATCCATTGAGCATTCTCTCATCTATCATCAGCGACGCTTGCGCAAATCCCGGCCCAACTTTATCGATGGTTACTCCACAATGCGATGTGCCGGTGTCTTGCTTGGCAAAAAGCGCTACGCCCGTCTTCGCGATATCTTTGTCGGTCATAATCATTGCTTCAGCCGATTAAAGCCTATCCAGGTTAACACGAGCGGTGTGAAGTACATCGGAAACTGATAGAGCGCCACGAAAAGCGAAAAATCCGGATTGAAGGGGAGCGCAGCGAGATAAAGTGCAATTGTGCGATTGCCCCACACAACTCCCAATGAGCCTGCTGTTTGAGCGCAAGTATTGCGTTGGAACGCTGCAATAATGCAGATCGATACACCCAGATTTACAAGTATTGCCAGAAGCAGCACCTGAATTGCACGCACCGGATCGGCGAGAATAATCGCACCAACCTGATCAAAAACCGGAATTACAAAAACAAGCATTCCCAACGCTGCAATCCCGTCAAACACGATGCCATGTTTCGAAATAGTTTCACCACCGGCGACTAGGCGGATCAGGCTACCAATAACGAACCCTCCCACGATCATCCTCGCCAAGCGAATAGCCAACTCGAGGCTGGAGACCTGCGGGAGATCGGGCAGAAAGATCGACACGGCCAACGGTCCAATCAAAGGCGTCAAAATCGTTGCAAGAAGGGTCGTTTCCAGCCCGACCCGCGCATTATAGCCAAGGATGAAACAGATGCCTGCGGCTGATGCGATTGGCGGTGCGCAGGCAAGCAGAATGATGGACGCACTGTCAGCATCATTCAGCCCCACAAGCCGCGCAATGCCCGCGTAAATCAAGATTGTCAGCGGCATCAAAGCCAGAACAATAGCGAGCAAACGCAACAACCTGCGCGCGTCAAGAAGGCCTGTGAATATTTCCTTCAGGTCTAGTCGGGCAATCGACAAACCCAGAACGAGAGACACAAAAAACGGCAGGTAGGGTCGCAAAACTGAAGAAAGCTGCGGAAGCAGCAACCCCGCAAAACATCCAACCGCCAGAATAAACCTGGCGTTGCGTCCCAGCCAGATCAGGCTTTGCATGTGACAATTTCAGGCAAAGCGATCCACGCGATAGGGCGAGAGATCAACGTTCGATGGTCGCTCACCCGCGATATCTGCCACCATACGACCCACTTTTGGTCCCATGGTCAGGCCAATATGCTGACCGCCAAACGCGAGGATTATGTTCTTGGATTTCGGGATCGCGCCCACAACCGGCAGGCTGTCAATGGTGCTTGGCCGGTGCCCCATCCACGTCTCTTCGCGCTCGTATTGCAGATCTGGATAAACATGGCTGAGATAGTGGCGTAACATCTCCCACGGCTCCTTGGATGGCGGTGCATCAATGCCGCCAAGCTCAACCACACCTGCCACGCGAATGCCCTCACTCATCGGCGTTATCGCGAATTTGCCCGCCGCAATCATGTAGGGATGCGGCGGTTTGAAGTTGGTACCGTGAAGCATCAGGTGATAACCCCGCTCACTTTCCATCGGGATTTTCAGACCAAGCGTTTCAACGAGTTTTCGCGACCAAACCCCGGCACAAACCACAATTTTGTCAGCATCATACACCTTTGATCCTATACTGATTGAGGAGCGCTGTGATGATGTATCAATCTTCTGGACCTCACCAGATACAAACTGCCCGCCTGCGCGCTCAAAACCCTCAAACAATGCAGAAACATAGGCGCCTGGGTTCTTAATCCATCCATGATCACTAAATTCACTGGCGCATTCGAATGCAGGCGCAAGATGCGGATCTTTCTCTGCCAGATACGCGCGATCACGCTCAACCGATGGCAACCCAAAATCTGCACGTATCTGGTGGTACGGCGCATCTTTGGCGCGGCTGTCCCGCGAGGTATAGATATAAGAATACGGGCCGGTTTCGATATGCCGAAGCGCATCTGTCCCTTGTGCAAGTTGGATATGCTGGTCGACGCTATCGAATGTCAGATGCGACAGTGCCTCCGCTATGGCGTTCATCCGATCCGCCCGCCCATTTTTGAGGAAAGGGATGAGCCATGGGAGCAATCGCGGAAAGTAGGACCATCGCATAAAAAGCGGCTGACGTTTGTTCAGCAACATTTTCGGCGCGGTTTTCCAAAGACCAGGAACCGAAACCGGCACGACAGCACAACGTGCCAACAATCCGGCATTACCATATGAGGTCTGACCCGCGTCTCCCGGAGACATGCGGTCGATCAGTGTGACGTCCCACCCATCGCGTTGCAGGTGGAGGGCTGATGCCACACCGGTAATCCCAGCGCCAACAACAATCGCGGTTTTGGAGTGTGAAACGTTCATTACACGACCCAATTACGCATTGGCGCCTGCGCGTCCTGC
>CAYRKW010000071.1:0-17259 GCA_964425135.1 uncultured Rhodobacterales bacterium | reverse complement strand
TATCTCAATGACATACTGATAAACTAAGGGCAATTCGGGCCACTGCTACTGCGGGGTGCTACAATTGGAACCCTTGATCAAAGTGCCCGGACGCACCTGTTTGCACCGCTCAGGTGCGCTCTACGATGACATCCGCACCGTCCCCAAAGACCTTGAAGTCACCGATGGCAGGCTTGAGGTGGTGCGTTCCTTGCAGACACAGAACAACTTGGCGGCTCTGTTGGACAAGCGCTTGCAACAAAAAGGCTGCCCGCCCGAGCAATTCGCCCGCCTTGGTCTCGACCCCGCCAGCATCGCAACCGGGTAGAACCATGACGCAGGATGACGCATACAACAAACGGCAGGCGATTATCGATCATTGCCTCAAGCTCAACAGCTCAGGCCTGAACCAAGGCACATCCGGCAATGTCTCGATCCGGCATGGCGATGGCATGCTCATTTCCCCGACCTCAACGCCATATACCGATTTAACGCCGGACAAGATCGCTTTTGTGCATAGCGATGGTCGGGCCGAGGGGCCGATAGCACCGTCGTCCGAATGGCGCTTCCATCGCGATATTCTGGCGCAGCGCCCCGATGTGAATGCAATTGTCCACGCCCATCCCACCTATTGCACAATTCTGGCGATCCACGGCCGCGAGATCCCGCCCATCCACTACATGATTGCGATCTTTGGTGGGCCGAGCATCCGCGTTGCGCCCTATGCGATTTTCGGCAGTCAGGCGCTGTCCGATCACGCGATAAAGGCGCTGGAGGATCGTCAGGCGTGCCTGCTCGACCACCACGGCTCCATCGCGCTGGGCACATCGATTGCGCAGGCGTTTTGGCGCGCGGAAGAGTTGGAAAACCTGGCGCGGCAATACCACGGGGCGTTGTTGCTCGGTGATCCGCCCCTGCTGACAGAGCAACAAGTACAAGACGTGATGGATAAGATTGCCGGATACGGTTTGACGGAGACGGAATGAGCGAATGTGATCTGAGCGCTGACGGTTTCGTTGTGCTGGACGCGCATTGCGCCGGGGAACGCGTGCGGCCTATGCCGTGGCCCGACCGCCTCGATGGCTCAATTTTCATGGTTTCGGATATCGACGCAGTTGAGAGTAAGGCAAGCACGACCACACGCCCTCGTTCCCGGCGCGTCGGACCAGATCGCCTTGGAAGCACAATGAGGACCACATATGGCTGAACGCTCATATCTGACGACCAACCATTGGGGCACCTATCGTGCGATTGTCGAGGATGACAAGCTCGTCGAAATGCGCAGCTTTGAAGAGGATAAAGACCCCTCGCCCATCGGGCAAGGCATCGTCGATGCCCTGAACGCACCAAGCCGTGTTACTGCGCCGATGGTGCGTGAAAGCTGGTTGCGCGATGGCCCTGGCGCGCGCACTGACCTGCGCGGAAAAGATCGATTTGTTGAGGTGGACTGGCCCGAGGTAGAGGCGCTCGTTGCCAACGAAATCACGCGCGTGCGCAATGCACATGGCTCAAGCGCGATCTACGCAGGCTCCTACGGCTGGGCCAGCGCGGGTCGGTTCCACCACGCCCAAAGCCAGTTGAAACGCTTCCTCAATTGCACCGGCGGCTTCACAAGCTCCAAATTCACCTATTCCTTCGCCGCCGCCGAAGCCATGATCCCGCATGTGCTTGGCTCGTACCGCGAGTTTCTCAACACCACAACCGCTTGGTCCTCCATCGCAGAGCACGGCGAGTTGGTCGTCGCATTCGGCGGCATCCCCATTAAGAACAGTCAGATCGATGCGGGCGGCTTGGGCGTTCATAGCCAGCGGGAGGGGATCGAAAAAGCCGCCGCTGCTGGCGTTGCGTTTATCAATATCTCACCGCTCAAAAACGATGTGATTGCAAAGACGAACGCCGAATGGCTCGCCGTACGCCCAAACAGCGATGTCGCCCTGATGCTGGGTCTGGCCCATACGATCTTCACCGAAAGCCTGCATGCGCAAGCGTTTCTTGATCGCTATTGCACCGGATTTGAGCGCTTTGCTGACTATCTGACCGGCGCAAGCGACGGCATCGCGAAAGATGCCGATTGGGCCGCCCCGCTGACCGAAGTGCCCGCCGAGACTATTCGCGCACTGGCGCGACGCATGGCGCGCAGCAAAACGATGATTTCTGTCGCATGGTCGCTCACCCGTCAGGACCATGGAGAGCAGCCATTCTGGATGGCAATCACACTGGCCGCCATGCTCGGGCAGATCGGAACGCCCGGCGGGGGCTTCGCCTTTGGTTTTGCCGCCTGCAACAGCATCGGGGCGGATTACCCGCTGCTCAAGGGCGGCGCGCTGCCACAAGGGCAAAACCCGGTCGCCGATTTTATCCCTGTCGCCCGCATCACGGACCTATTGCTGGGGGCAGGGAGGCAAGTGCCGTTCGATGGGCAGACCCTGACCTATCCCGACATCAAGCTCGTCTGGTGGGCTGGCGGCAATCCCTACCATCATCATCAGGACTTGAATGCTCTGGCGAAGGCTTGGGAAAAACCGGACACGATCATCTGCAATGACTGGTGCTGGAACGCCAATGCCAAGCGCGCAGATATCGTCTTGCCCTGCACCACCCATGTCGAGCGCAACGACATCAGCATGTCCCAGCGCGACCCGTATATGATGCGCGTCGAGCAGGCCGTACCGCCACCTCCGGGCGTGCGCGATGATTATGATATCTTTCGCGGTATCGCCCGTCAGATGGGGCTGGAGGAACAATTCTCGGAAGGAAAATGCGCAGATGACTGGATCCGCGCGCTCTACGCCAAAACCGCCTATTCTGCGGGCAAAGTCGGGGATCTGGCCTCCACCGAAACCGATCAGGAAACGCAGCCCCTGCCGACACTCGATCTGCCCGATTGGGAGACGTTCTGCGCCAAGGGCTGGCATAAGATCGATGTTGATAAAACACCACGCGTGATGTTGCAAAACTTCGTCGCGGACCCGGAGGCGCATCCGCTGAGCACGCCCAGCGGCAGGATCGAGATTTTTTCTCAAACCGTAGCGCAGTTCGGCTATGACAACTGCCCCGGCCATGCGGCCTGGTTCGCGCCTTACGAGTGGTTGGGCAATGCAGATGCGCAAGAGCTGCATCTCATTTCCAACCAGCCCGGCACCAAACTGCACTCGCAACTCGATCAAGGCGCGATCAGCCGCGCTGGCAAAATCGACGGGCGCGAACCTGTGCTGATCCACCCGCAAGACGCTGCCGCGCGTGAGATCACCCATGGCGATCTGGTCCGGCTTTTCAACGACCGGGGGGCCTGTCTTGCCGTGGCGCAAGTGTCGGATGAGGTGCGCATTGGCGTCATGCAAATGGCCACAGGCGCATGGTGGGACCCGGATGAGGATGGCATGTGCCGTCATGGAAACCCCAACGCGCTCACCCGCGATAAAGGCACATCCGATCTGGGGCAGGGACCGACGGCGCATACATGCCTTGCGCGGATCGAGCGCTTTGAAGGGCCACCGCCAAAAATACGCGCTTTTGATCCACCGCAGATTGTGAAACGCAGCGCGAACGGGTGACAGCATCCCCCGACTGGCGCGCAATCTTTCGCGCAAGCGGGCAAGAGGGAGACCGAAATGGCAGAGATATGTTGCGGACCGGGCTACGCATCCCCGCGAGAGGCGATCGACGCGCCGCGAGAGAAGCTGCTCTATACCATCGCGATTTATACTGGCACAGGCATTCAAAAGCCCGATTATCTGGCCACGGTGGATGTGGATCCCGAGAGCCCGACCTATAGCCAGGTGATCCACCGGCTGGAGATGCCGGGGATCGGTGATGAACTGCACCACATGGGCTGGAACGCCTGCTCAAGCTGTCACGACGATGGCGAGATGGCGCGCGATTATCTGATCTTGCCCGGCGTGCGCTCGAACAATCTGCATATCGTCGATACCGCCACAGACCCGCGCGCGCCGCGTCTTCACAAGGTCATTGATGGGGCGGAAATAAAAGCGCGCGTTGATCTGTCAGGCCCGCACACAGTGCATTGTCTGGGCGCTGAGATCATCATCTCGTTTCTGGGCAATGCCAAAGGCGAAGCGCCGGGCGGGTATTTGCATCTCAACAGGGACTTTGAGATCGTCGGGCGCTGGGAAAACTCTATGGGCGATATCAAGTTCGGTTATGACTTTTGGTATCAGCCGCGCCACAACGTGATGGTCTCCTCCGAATGGGCGGCGCCAAACACGTTCATGCCCGGCTTTGATCTCGAAGAGGTGGGGCATCTGAAATATGGCCGTGAATTGCACTTCTGGGATTTTGAAAAACGCACCCCGGTCGAGAGCTTTTATCTGGGCGAAGACGGGCTGCTGCCTCTGGAAGTGAAATTTCATCATAACCCGGACAGCACCCACGGCTTTTGCGGCGCGGCACTGTCGTCCAACGTGATCCACTGGTGGAAGGACGATGCGGGCAAATGGCAGTGGGAGAAGATCATCGATGTGGAAAACGAGCACCACCCCGCCTGGCCAATCCCCCTGCCGGGCGTGATGTCGGCCATTCTGATTTCGATGGATGACCGCTATCTCTACCTCAACAACTGGCTGCACGGGGACATGCGCCAATATGACATCAGCGATCCGCATAATCCGGTTATGACGGGTCAGGTGTTCATGGGCGGATTGCTGGGCAAGGCCCCATCGGTCAATGGCGTCGAAATGGCGGGTGGCCCGCAAATGTTCCAGCTCTCGCTCGATGGCAAGCGGCTCTATGTGACGACATCGCTGTTTTCCACATGGGACAACCAGTTCTACCCGGAAATCCGTGAACGCGGCGGCGTAATGGTTATGATTGATTGCGATCCGGTGAATGGCGGGATGAAAATCAACGAAGACTTCATGGTCGATTTCGGAAAAGAGCCAAACGGGCCCTCGCGCTGTCACGAAGCGCGCTATCCGGGCGGCGATTGCACAAGCGATATCTGGCTGTGAGCATGAGGCGCGCGCATCCTGCCCCGGACCTGATCCGGGGCCTCTTTGAGCGCTGGGCCGGAGGTCCCGGGTCAAGCCCGGGACGCGCTGCACCATGACCACCTATACCGTCACCCTCGCCAACCGTGACAACGCGAGCCTTCAGGTCAACGCGCGCCGCCCTTTGCTGGAGCAATTGCGCGACCAAGGCGTCGATCTGCCCTATGGCTGCGAGTATGGCGGCTGCATCACATGCGCGGCCAAGCTGACATCCGGCTCGGTTGATCAGCGCCGCCAAGTGGCGCTCAACAACCGCCAGCTTGCGCATGGCTATGTGATCCTCTGCGTTGCCCGCGCAACCTCCGACATCACGCTGGAGATCGGGGTGGACAGCCACGATAAACTCTATCGCAACCCGTTCCTCGACCCGTTAGAGCCTCATGAGCTCAAAGCGGATATCGCCACAACGAAAGAGACCTGACCCATGCCCGAGGCAGAAATCGACCGCATCTATGACTATGATCCGCAGTATCTGGCTGATATTCTGGCCTCCGTCAAAACCATCGCCATGGTCGGCGCGAGCGCGGATAAGACCAAATTCAGCTACGGTGTGCTGCGCCAGCTCAGCGAGATCGGCTACGTTATCCTGCCGGTGAACCCCAACCCGAATTTGGCCGAAATCCGGGGCCTCAAAGTCTACCGCTCGCTCGAAGAGATCGACAAACCTGTCGATATGGTCGACGTGTTTCGCCCGAAGGAAGAATTCTACGGGCTTGCTGAAAAAGCCATCGCCATAGGGGCCAAAGTGCTCTGGGGACAGATCGGCGTTTATGACGATGCGGCGGCGAAACTTGCCGAAGACGCAGGGCTCAAGGTGGTGATGAACCGCTGCCCCAAGATCGAGCTGTTCCGCCCGTTTTGGAAACCGCGCCTTGATTTGCAGATCTAACGCCTGCAACGGACTGGGCGGCCGCATTTTCCCGTGCCCGTCTAAATCGCAGTCGCACGATGCCGCCGAACGGATGCAGATCGAGCGGGCCGACGAAAGGCCCAAAGCCCCCCATACCCCACTCCAAGAGGCCCCGGCTCAAGGCCGGGGCGCGACAGGACAAAACCCGCGCCTATAGCGTTTCCAGTTAACAGCGCCTCCCGTGTTCGCTGCCTCTTGCTTTGCTCGAACGCGAAAAGCGATAAGCGTGCGCCTATGAAAACTGGGAACGTTTCAATCCGCCAGAAATTCACCAACCAGCATGTTGAACACATCCACCCGTTCCAAATGCGACGCATGCGCGCTCTTGGGAATGACGGCAAGATTGGCGCGTTCGATGGACTGCCACAGATGCTCGGTCTGGCTCCACGAATACGTGCGGTCACTGTCACCCCATAGGATCAGGGTTTCGGGCGTCAATCCCGCCAGATGCGCGCGCCCGTCCCAAAGGTTCATCGCCTCCAGTCCGGTCAAAATCGCCTCGATGCCCGAACGTTCAGCAATTTGCGCACAAGCCTCATAGGCAGGCGCATGGTCCCGCTCCAAAAACCACGTCGCCGCAATGCGCCGCGCGGTGGCCTGCGCCCCATCCTCAATCGCGCGCTCCTTGGAGGTCTGTATGCTCTCGAACCGCCCCGGCAACACACCGCGCGCGCCCGTGCCGTAAAGCACCAACCGCGCCACGCGCCCCTCAGAACGCGCCGTCACTTCCTGCGCGATCATCCCGCCCATGGAATGCCCAACGAGATCGAACCGCGCGACACCCTGTGTCGTCAACTCTCCCAGAACCCAATCGGCATTCTCTTCGATGGTCGGAAGCGCGCGTCGATGCGCATTCAGCCCGAAGCCAGGCAGATCGAGCGCAATGACACGCGCGCCACCCATCGCGTGCACCTGACCCTCCCACTGAGGACTGCCCCCCATGAAGCCATGCACAAAAACGACAGGGGTCACCTGCGCCCGCCCTGTACGATGCGATCAAGGATCATGGCGCAGAACAGGATGGAGAAACCGGCAAGAATACCTTGACCCACATTTGCGTATTGCAAGGCCTCCAGCACGTCCTCACCCAGCCCCTTGGCCCCGATCAGCGAAGCAACCACCACCATCGCCAGCGACAGCATAATCGTCTGGTTTATCCCGGCGCGGATCGACGGGCTGGCAAGCGGCAGATCGACCTTGGTCAGCAGATACCACTTGTTCGCCCCGAAACTGATCGCCGCCTCACGCACGCTTTCGGGTACCCCGCGCAGGCCCAGCACCGTCAGACGCACCACAGGCGTGCCGCCAAAGATCATCGTGGTGACAACCGCCGCCGGCTTGCCGGTCCCGAAAAAGGCGATCACAGGGATCATGAACACAAAAGCCGGCATGGTCTGCATGAAATCCATGATCGGCTGGATGAACGCGTAAAAGCGCGGGCGGCGGGCGGCGAACATGCCCAGCGGAATGCCAATCAGGATCGACAGACACGCCGCCGTACCCAGAAGCGCCAGCGTCGTCATCGCTTTTTCCCAGAACCCGAGCAGGCCCATATAGGCCAGAAACGCCCCCGAGTAGATCGCCATACGCACGCCAGCAGTGAGCCACGTCAGCAGGATAATCAGCGCCGCAATAACGATCCAGGGCGTGCTGACGAACACCAGCTCCAGCGAGTCGAGCACAAGACGGATGAAATAGGTGATCGCGTCAAACAGTGCCTCGCCATTCAGCACCGCCCAGTTGAAAAAGGCCTCAACACCGTCGATACTTACCAGACGAATATCAGGGTCGGTGGGGAAGCTGTTAAGCAGCGCAAATCGCCCCGGAAACGAGTAATGCAGCATCGCCGCTGCAACGATCAGGATCATGAACACCGCGCTAAATGCGATCTGAGCGACCGGCATGCCAGAGCGCACACTGCGGTCCGACAGCCACTCCGAAAACCGTGCCTCCAACGCCCAGTTTGCAACAAGCGACTGAATGAGCTTGACGACGATGAGAATGCCAAGCCCGGTCAACGCAATCGATGGACCTGTCGCCGCCAGCGCTTCGGCCTCCGCGCGTATCCCGCCGATATTCGCCTCCAGCGAGTCCACCGTGCGCTGGTAGACATCGATCTTGTCCGAGTTGTCTTCAATCGCCGTGGCAAGCTGCTGCCTACGCAATTCCAGCGTTCCTTCGATCGAGGCAATCCGCGCCATCGCATCCGAAGCCAGATCACCAAACAGCCCGCGCGCGATTTGCACAAATCCCAGCGCTTCGAGAATGAGGAAGGGCAGGGCCCAACTCCACAGGCCCCGCGCCCCGAACCAGATCGGCCCGAACACGCCGGCCATGGCGTTAAACGTCGCCGTGAACCGCGCCGATGCGCCGATCTTGTCGAACATCTTGATGTAGTAATCGGGGCTGGTGCGCACGAATTCACGAATGTTCCCGCGCCGCTCTTCCGCGTAGGCAAGCGCTGCATCGGAAGAGGTGTCTTCGAGCGGGTTAACCCCCAGATCCGCGTTCACATCACTCATGATACCTCGGTCCCCTCGATCACCGTGCGCAGAAGATCGGCCCGCGTGATAACGCCCATATCCTTGCCACCCCTTTGCACAATGATCGGATTGTCATCGTCGATTGCCATGTTGATCAACGTGCTCAGGGTCTCGTCATCCTTGACCCGCAACGCATCCGCGCTGATCGGCCCATGCGCGGCCTCATGCGCCGCAATCGGCTGCATCACCGCATGGGCATGCACGACCTTGAGACGAGAGATACCAGCGACGAACTCCGCCACATAATCCTCGGCGGGGTTCATGACGATCTCTTCTGCGGTACCCATCTGCACCATCATACCGTCGCGCATAATCGCGATCCGGTCGCCGATACGCACCGCCTCATCCAGGTCATGGGTGATGAAAATCGTCGTCTTCTTCAGAATTTTGCTCAACCGGATAAACTCATCCTGCAACTGACGCCGGATCAGTGGATCGAGCGCTGAAAACGGCTCGTCCATCAGCAGTACATCCGGGTTCGCTGCCAAAGCGCGCGCAAGCCCAACCCGTTGCTGCATCCCGCCCGACAGCTCATGCGCAAACTTCGCGCCCCACGCGCCAAGCTCGACAATATCCAGAATAGCCGCCGCCTGCCGCATCCGCTCGTTCTTGGGCACCTGCCGGATTTCCAGCGGCATCGCCACATTATCGAGCACCGACCGATGCGGCATCAGCGCGAAATTCTGGAACACCATGCCGATCTTCTGATTGCGGAACCGCTGCAAAGCGCGCGGCCCCAGCGCCATCACATCCGTGCCTTCAATCTCGATCTTGCCTGCCGTGGGTTCGAGCAGCCGATTGAAATGACGCACCAGCGTGGATTTGCCACTGCCCGACAGCCCCATAATGCAGAATATCTCTCCGCGATTGACCGACAGGCTGACATCGGCAACGCCGACCACCGCATTGTATTCGGACAGGACCTGCCCCTTGCTCAAGCCCCGCGCGCGGACAGCCTCAAGCGCCTCTTCGGCACGATCGCCAAAAATCTTCCAGACGTTGGAAATCTTAACGACAGTATCCTGCGCCATCGGTGATCACTTTAGAAGTTTGGAAAAAGGAAAGGCGTGGCACCGACAGCATACCGCCGGTGCCACTGTGTTACAGTGTCAGATCAAAGACCCAGCATCGCGTCAACGCGATCCGAGTTCGCCTCAACCCAAGCCTTCGCAGCATCCGCTGGATCAACACCATTGGCAGAGATTTCATATGCCAGCGAGCTGACATCATCCGCAGATACCTCGAAGTTGGCAAAGAACTCAGCAATCGCAGGGGAACGATCAGCCAGCGAGTTCGACCAAGCGATCTGCACGTTTTTCAGCGCGTCTTTTGTGGCAACCGATGACTTGTTGTACCAATCCGCATCATCGGACGGCTGAACCATCGTGTATTTCGCCGGATCATATGTCGGCTCGCTCAGCATCTCGACATCGAACATGAACCAGACGGCATGCGGCTTGTAGCAATAGAACGCATAGCCCTCACCCTTGGCAATCGAGTCCTTGATGCGCGCGGTCTTAACGCTTTCCTCAGCACGGATCGGCTCGATGAAGTCGAGAAGGCCGTAGTCGCGCGTCTTGACCTCGTTCACATTGGCCGACGCCCAGCCCGGCGCACCGATCCACATCTCGCCCTTGCCGTTGCCATCGCTATCCATCAACGCCGCCACATCCGGACGACCCAGATCAGCGATATCTGTGATGTTGTTCGCCATGCCAAAATCCTTGGTCACGCAAAAGCCCTGATTGCCCTCATAGGGGTTTGACGAGAGCGTAACCGTGCCAGCCTCATCCACGTATTTCTTGGTGAAGCTCTCCTGATTTGGCAGCCAGACATCAGGGTGTACGTCAATATCGCCTTTGCCCTGATCCATCGCCTGAAAGATCGTCGCGTTGTTGCCCGGAACATATTCCACCGTGCCGCCAATGCGGGAGGTGACGATCTCACCCAGCACGTGCCCGATGGCCTGCGCACCGGTCCAGGACGGCAGACCGATCTTCACTTCTTCGGCTGCAAGGGCCGGAAAGGCAAAGGCGCTGACCGCCGCTGCTATCGCATATGATTTGAAATTGAGTTTCATTTGGTTTTCCTCTGTTGGAGCGCGCCGATTCCGGCGTCTTTTTTGGTTTAGCACAGATATCAGGTGCGCAAATATCCCCGCGCCTGATGCACATCATGTATTGACAGCAAAGCCTCTCCTCGATGGGTCCCCGCTGTCCCGCAAACGATCCTAATGCGAGACGTGATTTCAACGCAAATACAAACAGTGGCAGCCACCCGGCCCAGACGAGCAGAATTGGACCAGATGTGTTCGACGGCGCATCTAACGCTTGCCGCTGGGGCCAATCCCCAAACGTTTTCCGCGCAACGAAGACACTCAGGGACGCGCTTTAAATCTCGACCCAGCGCCCGGCATGCTCAAAGGCAAAGTCATAGCCGCCCAAAGCCGCCGCACCGCCGGTGTGAAGGAACACCACGCACTGGCCTTCGAAGTCTCCCTTGCGCGCCAGATCTATCAGACCCGCCGCCCCCTTGGCCGAATAACACGGGTCCAGCAGAATACCTTCAAGCTCCGCAAACATACGGATCGCCTCAATTCCGCTTTGCGTCGGCAGACCATAGCCATCGCCCACATAATCTGTGTTCGCCACGACATCCTCGCGCGCCACAACACCAGCACAGCCCAGCGTCTCCGCCGTCCGGCACGCCAGATCGTAGACCATCTGTTCCTGCTTGGGCCGCGGCGCCCGTGTGCCAATCCCCAGCACCGGTATCTGCGCATTCATCGCACACATGCCCGTCACCAGCCCCGCTTGCGTGCCAGATGAGCCTGTCGCATGCACCAGTCGGTCGATCTTGAGACCACGATCATTGGCCTGCGAGACCAGCTCAAACGCCGCATTCACATAGCCAAGCGCTCCGGTCGGGTTCGATCCACCCCCCGGAATGACATAGACCTTATGCCCCTTGGCCCGCATCGCCTCGGCAGCCTTTTCCATCTCACCGGGCATATCGTGACCGCCGGGAAATTTTTGCGTCGTTGCACCGTGCAAATGATCCAAGAGCACATTGCCGTTGGTGTTGTAGTTCCCGTCCTGATACCCGGTGCGATCTTCCAGCAACAAATGACACTTCAGCCCCAGCTTGGCCGCAAACGCTGCTGTCTGACGCCCATGATTGGTCTGCGTCGCCCCTTGCGTCATCACCATATCCGCGCCTTGCTCCAGCGCTTCGGCCATCAGAAACTCCAGCTTGCGCGTCTTGTTCCCGCCCGTAGACATCCCCGTGCAATCATCGCGCTTGATCCACAGCTCAACGCCAAGTTCCTTCGACAACCGCTCCATCGGCTCAAGAGGGGTCGCAAGATGAGCAAGATGGACACGCGGAAAACGAGCGAGATGCATGATTTGGCCTCCGATTTGTTTTGGGAGAGCCTATCGCCAACCCAACCCCGATCCCACAGAAATTTTCGCATCACCCCGCTTGAATAGCAGCGGTGCCCCATCGCATACGGGTGTTGCAAAGTGAGACGTAAAAGCAATGGACAAACCCCGCGCGCGGCGAAAATCTGATTTGCCCAGCAAAATTTGCCTCACCTGCGGGCGACCGTTCACGTGGCGCAAGAAATGGGTGAAGGTCTGGGACGAGGTGCGCTATTGTTCAAAAAAATGCAGTTCAACCCGCAAAAGCAGGTCCAAGAAGCCATAATGTCGAGGAAAATTGCGCTTTGGCAGTGTTTGCACTGGCCCAGCGATCCGCCGGGCCAGCGCTAATCAACTGGCTGGCCTAGGCCGCCGCTTTCTTGCGACGACGCATCACTGCAAGACCACCAAAACCGGCTGCGAGCAGCGGCAAGGTTGCAGGCAGCGGAACAGGTGTCGGCCCTGTCGCAGGTGCCGTGATCGTCGCCCCAACGCCTGCATTCGTCTGAAAGCCAATCCGGCTCGCAGTCAACGACCCGCGTGTCAACTCGACCCAGCCGTAATTGGAAACGATGCCGCCATCTACGACATCGCTGTAGGTTTCGAGAACAAGACCAAGATATGTGGTTTCTCCTTCCTCTGGTCCAAAGAAGGTGGTTTCGTCTGTGCCTTCATATACAAAATTGGCAAAGCCGAACTTTTGCGTCCCATCGACCACGTCCCCAACATTAAAAAACGCTGGGTAAACCCAACCACGGCCAAACTCGGATTTAGTCTTCACTGACGAGACAATGCCGCGCGATTTTGAACCGATCTGCACGACGGAAACCTCGAAATCATCGACGCCATCGTCGTTCAGATCGAAACTGAACGAACCAAGATCACCCGTTGTGAGGTTAACGTCACTGACATCCAGACCGACCGTCGAGCCGGATGCAGCACCCATTCCTGCAACAATCGCCGCGGTACTGACCGCGCTGATTTGAAGTGCGGTGGTGCCAAGTTTATTCGTTTTCATAGAAATCCCCCTCTAAATACATAAACTCGGACGAGAGTAGCTACAAATCGCTAATGTGGCAATTTGTTTCTGTGCGCGTGCCGAAACGGTCCGAATGTGCGGGCATACTGCGTTGATGAGCGCGTCAATTAGGATTGTTTTTTGAGGTCAAAATTGCTTAATCGCTCCATGGGGTCTTTGAATAAAGTCATTCACATCAATATGTCTGGCGCGACTTGGCCGCAGATACACCGCATGGTGGACGCAGGGCATCTGCCGACAGTCTCCAAACTGGTGAATGCTGGATGTATCGGCAATCTGTGGGCGCCAGCACCGCTACACAGACCCGTACCGGCCGTATCCATGGCAACCGGCGTGCATCCCGATCAGCACAAATGCTGGAGCGGGTTCATGCCCGATAAGGACTATGGCGCAAGGCCGCTACGGTCCGACGATATTGCAGCGCCGATGCTGTGGGAGATCGCCGCAGCGCAAGGCGCGCGCGCATGCGCCATTGGCTGGCCGGGCACACATCCGGTCCACACCTCAAAGTCCCTGCTGATCAGCGACGGCTTTGTCATTCCCCGTGGTGCAGCCTTCGAGGACTGGCCGATAAATCCCGCTTCGGTGTCGGACGCATCGCTTTTGGACGATCTGGCCGAGGCCCGCTTGCATCCCAGCGAGATCGAGGCGGAAATGATCGCGCCCTTCCTGCCGGATTTTGCCAAGATTGATCAGGAAACAGACACGCGCCTGTCGATGTTCATGCAGATCCTCTCCCGCGCCGTCAGTGCCCATGGCGCGGCCACATGGGCGGCGGAGAGGCAGGCGTGGGACATGCTCACCGTTCATTTCGATCTCATCGAACACCTGAGCGCAGCATTTTTGCAATATCAGGCACCCCGCATGGGTCACGTCAGCCAGACCGATCATGCGCTTTACGGCGGCGTGGTTGATGGGGCATATCATTTCATGGACATGCTGCTGGCTCGGTATCTGGAATTGCTGCCGGAGGGTGGACATCTCATTCTCACCTCCGATCATGGTTTTGAAGTTGGCGCGCAGCGCACGCGGGTCGCAGCAAACATCGCCGATCAGGTCACAGGCCTCTACCGCGATTTCGGCGTGTTTCTGGTGCATGGCCCGAAAGCTGTGCCCGACGGCTCTGTTGCCGGTATCACTCTCTTTGATATCGCCCCGACCGTGCTGTCGCTGATGGGCCTGAAACTGCCCGATGGAATGCCGGGCAAGGTGGCGCAGGGCGCGTTCAGCGAGCCTTTGCCTGCAACACCCTATAAAGATGGGAAACAGAAGACTGCGAAAGAACCGCCACCGCTCGATCCGGTCTGGGCGTCCAAGATGATGGAGGAGGCCGCCGCGCTTGGGTACCTGCGCATCGGCAAAATTCCCAAAGACCAGCTTCAAAGCGCCGTCTGCTTCGAGAACCGTCTGCACAAGGCGATGGCCCTGGGCGCACGCCGCCAGTTCGCTCCGGCAATCACCGCTTTGGACGCAGCGCTGGAACTTAGCCCAAGCAGCCCGCGCGCCCTGCCTATGAAAACACGCTACGCCCTCGCGCTGGGTGATATTGAGACAGCCAAAGAGAGTTTTGCGATCCTGCAAGCCGCTGATCCTTTCGCGGCAGGCAACGCAGCGCTGGCAGGCGAGATCGCCGCAGCGCAGGGCGACCTGGCGCAGGCCTTGGCGCTTTTTGCAACCGCATCCGAAGACGTGCCGTTGGGACCCGCCGGGGTGCATCATTTGGTGCGCATCGGTCACGGCCAACGCCGCGCAGGCGATCCGGTTGCGGCAGAGGCAAGCTTCCGCGCTGCGCTCAAGCGCCGCCCGGACAACGCCGACGCCTTGCGCGGCCTTGGCCAAGCGCTTGAGGCGCAAGACCGTTTTGGCGAAGCTGTCACCGTGCTCGGCCAATCCCTGGGTCAGAAATTCATTCAGCCCGAAGCGCAGGTCGTGCTCGCGCGCTGTCATCTGGCGCAGGCCGATCTTGATGAAGCAGAGCGCGCAGCGCAGGCCGCGCTTGAAACCCTGCCCGAATTCGAACCAGCGCAACAAATCATCGCCCGCGTTGCGAAACTCCGCGCCAAAGCCACAATTCAAAGCGCAAAGGGTGCCCGCCCATGACCCGGCCCTTGCCCTTGGTCGGCGCGTTGCGTGGCAATATCCACGACCTCAACGCCGACAGGCGCTGGACCGGTGAGGAACTGACGCAAGAAACGCTCCGCCGCGCACGCAGTCTTTCGCAAATCGATGGCGCGCAAGGCGGTGTCTTCGCCGTGTTGCACGCAAACTCACTCGAATTCTTTGCTGACCTTTTCGCGATCTGGCAGGCGGGTGGCGTTGCAGCATGCCTCAATCCGGGTCTGACAGATGAGGAACTGCGCAATGTGCTGGCGCATATCACCCCGGTCGCAATCCTGACCGCTGAGCGGGATGTGCCCTTTACCGAAATTCCCCTGATGAACCTGTCGCGCGACCGCGCCAAGGGGCGCGATATGCCGGGGATGGCCGCAGGTCTAGATGATCCCGCGCTCGTTCTCTTCACCTCCGGCACCACTGGCGATCCGAAGGGCGTGACGCTCACGCACCGCGCCTTGCTCGCGCGCCTTGCACTCAATCGCGCTGAAATCGGCGCCAATGTGCTGTCGCGCAGCCTCTCGGTGCTGCCAACCCATTTCGGACACGGCCTCATCGGCAACGCGCTCACGCCTCTCAGCGCTGGCGGCTCCTTATGGTTGATGCCTGACGCAGGGCTCGCGGGTGCGGCACGTCTGTCGCAGATCATCGACACAAACGCGATCAGCTTCATGAGTTCGGTGCCCAGCTATTGGAAAATGGCTCTGCGCGTCTCGGACGTCCCCGCGCAAGACACGCTCAAGCGGGTGCATATCGGCTCGGCCCCTTTGTCGGGTGATCTGTGGACCGAGATCGCCAACTGGGCGCAAGGCGCGGCTTGCGTGAACGCCTATGGCATCACCGAGACATCAAACTGGATCGGCGGGGCGTCCTCCACCGAATTCACCCCCGAAGACGGCCTGATCGGGCGGCTTTGGGGTGGCCATGCAGCTGTGCGCAGCGAGGCCGGAGTGGCGTCCCAAGGCGAGGGCGAGATCATGATCCAGTCCCCGTCGCTGATGGCCGGATATCTGGGCCGTCCTGATCTGACACAAGAGGTGTTGGAGGGCGGCTGGTACGCCACCGGCGATCTGGGCACGATTGACGCGCACGGCGTCTTGCGCATGACCGGACGCGCCAAACACATGATCAATCGTGGCGGCATGAAGATATACCCCGAAGAGTTTGACCTGCTGCTGGAGCGCCACCCGAATGTGGTCGAAGCCTGTGCGTTTGCTACGCCGGACCCGATCAGCGGCGAGGCGATGGAGATCGCTCTCGTGGCCGCCGCTGGCCAAAAAATTGACCAAAGCGCGGTCATGGCATGGCTCAAAGATCAAGTCCGCCAGGAGGCGATGCCCGCCCGGCTGCATGTTCTGGATACCATCCCCAAAACCAGTCGCGGCAAAATCAACCGCGCTGATGTTGCCGCGCATTGCGCTGCGCAGACAGGAGGCTGACCCATGTGGGAGCCGGGCGATCTTGTTGAACTGACCACCGAGCGGTTTTTGATCCGCAGCATGACCCGCGAGGATGCAACCGAAGAGCTGATAGGCTGGCTTGCCGACCCCGATGTCGCCACAGGCATGAACATGCCCGCCAAGCGCATGACCCGCGTGCAAGCGGTGAACTGGGTGCTGCATCAAGACAATCTGCGCGATTTTCGCCTGCTCGTTGTGGATCGTGAAAGCGGGACGGGTATCGGCTTTTTCACCATTAGCGTCGAGCCGGCGCAAAAGACTGCCGAAACTGCCGTTGTCATCGGCGATCAGACCCGCTGGGGCCAGAATATCGTCGTGGAAGTCCGCACCGCGCTGCTTGAGTTTCTCTTCGACACCATGGGCATGCACAAAGTCATCGGCCGCCCGCACGGACGCAATGTCTCGTCGATTTTCAACTACAAAGCGCTCGGGTTCACCTGCGAAGCGGTGCTGCGCGAGCAGATGCGCGCCGTCGATGGGGGAGGGCGGCTCGATCAGCTCATCTTTGGTCTGCTGGCCAGCGAATGGCGCGCCCGCGCCAATGGGACCGGAGGGGATGGATCATGAGTTCCGCCAACGCAACAGCGCGCGAGATACTGGCAGAGGCGCTGAATTTGGACACCGGTGCGCTTGATGCTGAAGCCGCCATCGGGATCACGCCCGAATGGGACAGTCTGGCGCATATGCGGCTGGTGCTCGGCGTAGAGGCCGCGCTTGCGCGTACCCTGAGCCCCATGGAAATCGTCTCCATCGCAACGCTCGCCGATGTCGCGGCGCTGATAGATTAG
>CAYRKW010000070.1:0-17316 GCA_964425135.1 uncultured Rhodobacterales bacterium | reverse complement strand
TACGGGTCGCCTCATTATTTTTTGAGATGCGCTACGCGCGCAGCGGGATATTTGTGGAACCAAAGAAGGTCGGGGCTGAGGGTTACGGCAGCCGCAAACCATCCTCGCCGAATATCATTTGATCTTTGTCGCTCCATGTGAGCCCTGCGCTTGCGCCTTCAGCGGGGAGAGTTGCGGTGGCCGGTTGGCGGGCGGTGATCATGGTGCCGTTGGCGAGTTTGACGTGGATAAGCGTTTCTGCGCCGAGGGCTTCGGAGTAGAGGACGGTGCCCATGAGGCGCGGGGTGGTGTCTGTCAGGCTGAGGTGTTCGGGGCGGATGCCGATGCGTGCGGCGGATGATCCGATCAGATCGCCTGAAATGAAATTGGTGGGCGGGGAGCCAATGAAGCCGGCGACGAAGGCGGTGGCAGGATTGGCGTAAACGTCGAGCGGGGCGCCGATCTGGTCGGCGCGGCCTGCGTTCATGACGATCATGCGGTCGGCGAGTGTCATCGCTTCGACTTGGTCATGGGTGACATAGAGCGCAGTGACGCCGAGGCGGCGTTGCAACTGTTTGATCTCAAGGCGCATCTGCACGCGCAGCTTGGCGTCAAGGTTGGAGAGCGGTTCGTCGAACAGGAACACTGACGGTTTACGCACGATGGCGCGGCCCATCGCGACGCGTTGGCGTTGGCCGCCTGATAGCTCGCGCGGGCGGCGGTCGAGATAGGGTTCGAGTTGCAAGAGCTCGGAGGCGGACTTCACACGCTCGGCGATCTCGTCTTTGGGGCGGCCTGCGATTTTGAGGCCATAGGCCATATTATCGAAAACGGACATATGCGGGTAGAGCGCGTAATTCTGGAAGACCATGGCGATGTCACGGTCCATGGGCTCGACCTCATTAACCAACTTGCCGCCGATATGGACTTCACCGGAGGTGACGGTCTCCAGGCCTGCAACCATGCGCAGTAAGGTGGATTTGCCGCAGCCAGACGGGCCGACGATCACGATGAATTCGCCGTCTGCAATGTCAATATCGACCCCGTGGATGACGTCGGTTTTGCCAAAGCTCTTTTTGATGTTTTTGAGGGTGACGGTGGCCATGGATTATTTCTCGCTATCGACAAGGCCGCGGATGAACAGCCTTTGCATGGAGATGACGACGATCACGGGGGGGATCATCGCGAGGATAGAGGTGGCCATAATCACGGGCCAGTCGGCAATGTCATCGCCCGACGGGAACATCTGTTTGATGCCCATGACGATGGTGTTCATCGACGGGTCGGTGGTGATCAGGAGGGGCCACAGGTACTGGTTCCAGCCGTAGATAAAGAGGATGACGAAGAGGGCGGCGATATTGGTGCGGCTCATGGGTAGGAGAATGTCGAAGAAGAACCGCATGGGCCGCGCGCCATCGACGCGGGCGGCTTCGGCCAGCTCGTCGGGGACGGTCATGAAGAACTGGCGAAAGAGGAAGGTGGCGGTCGCAGAAGCGATGAGCGGGAAGATCAGACCCGAGTAGCTGTTAAGCATGCCGAAATTCGCGACGACTTCGTAGGTGGGGACGATGCGGACTTCGACGGGGAGCATCAGCGTGAGGAAGATTAGCCAGAAGAAGACGCGGCGACCGGGGAATTTGAAATAGACGATTGCGAAGGCCGACAGAAGCGAGATGATGATTTTGCCAATGGCGATGCCCATGGCCATGATCAGCGAGTTGAGCATCATCCAGGCGACGGGGGCGTTGATCCCTGCGAATAATGCCTCGCGGTAGTTGTTGAAGAACTGGTCGCCCGGCAGGAGCGGCATGGGCGGTTTGACAATGTCTTGCTGATCGACCGTAGAGGCGACGAACGCCAGCCAGATCGGGAAGAACACGAACATTAACCCGATGATTAGCCCGACATGGGTGAGCCAGTAGCCGGAGCCGCGTTTTTCGACCATGCCGCCTTGATCCGCCATCAGTAATGCACCCGCCGCTCGATGAATTTGAACTGCACGATGGTCAGGGTGCCAACAATGGCCAGAAGGATCACCGATTGGGCGGCGGAGGAGCCAAGGTCTTGGCCGACAAAGCCGTCGGAATAGACTTTATAAACGAGGATGGTCGTTGACTGTTGCGGGCCGCCGGAGGTGATGGTGTGAATCACGCCGAAGGTTTCAAAGAAGGCGTAGACGATGTTGACGACCAGCAGAAAGAAGGTGGTGGGCGACAGGAGCGGGAAGACGATGGTGCGAAAGCGGGTCCAGAAGCGCGCACCGTCGATGGCTGCGGCTTCGATCACGGATTTCGGGATCGCTTGGAGCCCTGCGAGGAAGAACAGGAAGTTGTAGCTGATGCGACCCCATGCTGAGGCGACGACCACGAGGCCCATCGCTTCCTCGCCATTCAGGACGTGGTTCCAGTCATAGCCTAGAAGGCCTAGATACCATGTCACCACGCCGACGCGGGTGTTGAACATGAAGAGCCATAGCACGCCAGCGACGGCTGGGGCGACGGCGTAGGGCCAGATGAGCAATGTGCGGTAGACGCCGGAGCCTTTGATCAGGCGGTCGGCGAGGACGGCGAGGTAGAGGGCGACGCCCATCGAGACCAGCGTGACGAGGATCGAGAATATCGCGGTGGTGATGAAAGAGGCGCGGTAGTAAGAATTACCGAGGAGATACTCGAAATTGCCAAGGCCGACATATTGCATCGACAGGCCAAAGGGGTCGGGGATGAAGAGCGACTGATAGATCGCCTGGCCTGCGGGATAGAAGAAAAAGACGGCCGTTATGATGATCTGCGGCGCGATCAGGAGAAGCGGCAGCCAGATGCCCCTAAAAGTAACGCGTTTTTCGATGGTATACCTCGGCGCGTGTTATTTTTTGGTGCGCCCGCCCCTGCGTTATTTGCGGGGCGAGCGCGCTTAGAGTTGCCGTTAGCGGTTGGCTTGCTCGAACCGGCGCAGCAATTCATTGCCGCGGGACGAGGCACTTTGAAGGGCCTCTTGTGCAGACTTATCTCCGGCCCAAACGGCTTCGAGCTCTTCATCGATGATGCCGCGAATTTGATCGAACGATCCAAGGCGCAGGCCTTTGGAGTTGTCGGTTGGTGTTTTGGCCGTCATCTGGATCACGGCGATATCGGTGCCGGGATTTTCAGCGTAAAACCCTTGCTCGCGCGTCAGATCAGCGGCTGCTTGTGTGATCGGCAGATAGCCGGTGTCCTGATGCCATTTGGCCTGAATTTCAGCCGACGACAGGAAGTTGAGGAAGGCGGCTACGCCTTTGTATTCTTCCTCCGTTTGTCCTTCCATGACCCAAAGCGATGCGCCGCCGATGATGGTGTTTTGCGGCTCGGACTTGACAGCTTCCCAATAGGGTAGCGGGCGGACATCGAAGTCAAACTCTGCCTCTGCCTTGATGCCCGCATAACCGGCGGAGCTTTCGGTAAAGAGCGCGCATTCACCGGCGCGGAAGTTGGCCCCGCCTTCGTTGCGGCGACCGGCGTAGATGAATTTGCCGTCCTGCGCCCATTCGCCCATGGCGGAAATATGCGCAACCTGCGCAGCGCCATCGAGGGCAAGTTCGGTATCAAGCCCACCAAAGCCATTGGCTTTGGTCGCAAAGCTGGCGTCGTGATAAGCGGAGAAGTTCTCCAGATGGATCCAGCTTTGCCATGCGGTTGTCAGCGGACAGGTGCTGCCCGCGTCCTTGAGTTGTGTCAGAACGCCATCGACGTTTTCCCACGTGCTCAGATCCACGTCAGGGTCAATGCCTGCGTCTGAAAGCGCATTACGATTGACCCAGAGCACTGGCGTTGAGGAGTTGAACGGCAGCGACAACATCTCGCCGTCAGATGACGTGTAATAGCCTTTTACGCTGTCAATATACGACGCCGCATCAAAATCTGCACCGGCCTGTGTCATAACCTCATGGACTGGTTTGATTGCACCGGAGGCTGCCATCATTGTGGCTGTCCCGACCTCGAACACCATCAGGATGTCGGGTTGCTCGCCCGCGCGGAATGCGGCGATACCTGCGTTGAGTGTTTCGGAATAGTTGCCCTTGTGGGTCGCCACAACTTCATAGTCAGATTGCGATCCGTTGAAAGTCTCGACTTGTTCCGCGACCAACTCTCCAAGGCGGCCTGTGAAGGCATGCCAGAACTCGACCTGTGTTTGGGCGAGCGCGGGCGCCGCGATGAGGGTGGGTAGCGTCGTAGCGAGCAGTACAGCTTTGAGATGCATGGAGTGTCTCCTCGTGGATAAATCGATTGACGTAACGGTAGGATGTGACCCCCAGACCAAAAACGCAAGCGTTGTGCGCAACGCAGCACCATGCGGGAGGGTCTGTATGGAAATGCAAAGACACAAAAAACAGCGTCGTTACGGGGCTTTGCGGCTTCAATCCGAGGAGGCCGAGTTGGAATGTCACATTGAGATGTGACGCGGCAAAACTCATGAAGAACGAGTTAATTTACCTAAATATTTGTGTTATACACACGAATCTGCGGGGACAGGGACGAACAATGCTAGATTTAAGTGCAATCAAGCAGCGCAATTCGGTGCGGCTGCCAAAAGGGTTCAGGACGTTGTTCTTGATGCTTGCGCTGATTCCGATCTGCTATGGTGCGTTCCTGATGCTCGATTTTATGGCGTTTTACAAAAATTCGCTGCGCACATCGGCGATTGTTGTGAACATGGAGCCGACGCGGGTGGAGATGCCGGTGCGTGTGGCCGAAGGCGTGAAGGCCGGTGACTATGGGCCGAATGAACTCTTTTTCATTCCGGGCTTTTTCTACACCCATGAGAACGGCGCGTCCTATATCGGCGGCGCATTGTCTGACTCGTCGCGCTGGTCCTACAAGCCCGGTGAGATCGTGGAGATACGTTATCGGCGCGAGATGCCCGAGCAGGCGCAGCCCATCACCATGTCGACTTTCTGGGCCGCGCCGATTGGGTTTTTGGCAGGCGGGCTCTTGATGTTTGCGGCGCTGTGCTGTGCCTATATTTGGGCTGAAATCAAATCTGTGCGCAACAAGCCGGTTCTGATCCGCCGCGACCAGCGTTTAAATATCTCGCGCCGCTGAACGCGCTTTCAGGTGTTCACCAAAGCCTTTCGTTGGGCAATCGTTCGCACAATGCAGCCTTGTCATTGGGGAATAAAACGCAGTAGGCGCGGAGCATGACAACGTATACGGCTTTCACAACACTGCGCTCCGAGGCTTCGGCCTATCAGCTTTCAGATATGATGGATGCGCTGCACCCCGAACCCATGGGGATTGGTACCTTCGAGATTGAGGACGGATCAGGCTATTGGGAGGTTGCGGGGTATTTTACCCAAAAGCCCGATGAGGCCGGTCTTGCGCTGCTTGCAAGCATGGCGGGCGCGCAGCCTTTCGTCATCTCCAAAGTGCCGGATCGCGATTGGGTCGCGCAGGTGCGGCGCGAGTTAACACCGGTTGAGGCCGGACGGTTCATCGTCTTCGGCTCGCATGATGCGGCCCTTGTGCCGATCAACCGGATCGGATTGCAGATTGACGCAGCGATGGCATTTGGCACCGGACATCACGGCACGACCTTGGGCTGTCTACGCTCATATGACCGCTTGCTGCGTGCAGGACTAATGGCGCAGCATGTGGCGGATATTGGCACGGGGACAGGCGTTCTGGCGATGGCGGCGGCGCGGACCGGCGCGCGCCATGTGATTGCCTCGGACATGGATCCGGTAGCGGTTGCGACGGCGCGGGCGAATATGACTGTGAACGGGTTGGGCACGCGGGTGCGCTGTGTCACAGCGCCGGGGTTTAAAGCGGACGCGCTTCGGCAGCGCGCGCCCTATGATCTGGTGTTCGCGAATATCCTTGCCGGACCGCTTAAGCGGCTGGCGCGAGATATGGCAGCGCACACGGACCTTGGATCTGTTGTCATCCTGTCGGGCATTCTGAACCGGCAAGCGGCAGGCGTTGTCGCAACCTATCGCGGGCATGGCTTTGCGTGTGAGCATCGCGAGGTGATCGGCGAGTGGACGACGCTGACGTTGCGGCGCGGATAGAGCGCGCGCAAAGAAAAACGCCCGCGCTGGACAACCAAACGCGGGCGTTCGTTAAGAGAAAAACTCCCCGACAGGTTAGCGACGATTGGCAACGCCATCGATGTCGCCACGGGACAGACCGATATCCTCAAGCTGCTTGTCGGACAGGCTGTTCAGAACGGTTGCAGTCTTGCGGCTTGCGTTCCAGTTGATGATCGTTTCGACGATGCCCTCAAGACGATTTACAGCGCGGAAGATTGCTGAGGCGCCAGTTGGTACAGGTTTTGTGTTCAGATACATAGCCATGGTGAAGACTTTCAGATTAGCGGTTACAATTTAGAAGAACTCCGCCTGACGCCGTGTCGGTGGAGTAAGGCGCATCTAGGATCAGCTTTCCGGATTCACAAATGCTATTTGCGCAACCCAGATATGCAATTTTTGCATGTTTTAGAAAGGGTTAGGGATTGTGGCAGGTGCGGGGTTGGAATCGTTATGTTTTTGCTTTGTTCGCCACAATTCAAACTGGTTTTTGTTCATGTTTCGTGCTAACGAATACGTAACCATAACAATAAAAGGCGGGCAGAAGATGCGGGTAATCGGGATTGATCCGGGGTTGCGCCGCATGGGCTGGGGTGTGGTTGATTCTCACGGCTCCCGCGTGCGGCACGTCGCGAATGGCGTGTGCCAGTCGAAGGGCGAGACTCTCGCGATACGGCTTTTGTCGCTGCACACACAACTTCAGGACATTTTGGAGCGTCACGCACCGCAAGCCGCTGCTGTTGAGCATACATTCGTGAATAAGGACGCTGCCGGGACGTTGAAGCTGGGTCAGGCACGCGCAATTGCGCTTTTGGCGCCTGCACAGGCAGGGCTGGACGTGGCGGAATATGCGCCCAATACGGTCAAAAAGGTCGTGGTGGGCGTTGGCCATGCAGAGAAGTCGCAGGTGGAGCATATGGTGAAATTGCAATTGCCCGGTGCGCAAATTGCAGGCGCAGATGCTGCCGACGCCTTGGCCATAGCGCTGTGCCACGCGCATCACGCGCAATTCTCAGGACGGCTGGCGGAGGCAATCGCAGCATCGGAGGGCGCGCGATGATCGGTAAGATAAGCGGACGGCTGGAATTGAAGGCGAGCGATCACGTCATGATCGACACGGGCGGGGTTGGGTATATCGTCTTTTGCTCGGAACGCACGCTGGCGATGTTGCCACCATCGGGTGAGGCAGTGGCGCTTTACACGGATTTGGTGGTGCGTGAGGATTTGTTGCAGCTTTACGGCTTTGCCACGATTGCCGAGCGGGAATGGCACAAGCTCTTGATTTCTGTGCAAGGCGTTGGCGCCAAAGCGGCGCTGGCGATTCAGGGGACATTGGGCGCGGATGGTGTGAGCCGGGCCATCACGTTGGGCGATGCAGCGGCAATCAAGGCAGCGCCCGGCGTCGGGCCAAAAATCGCGCAACGTGTGTGTCTGGAACTCAAGGACAAAGCGCCTGCGATTATGGCGATGGGCACAGGCGGCGCGCAAACGGCTGCGGTCGCGGATGGGGATGTGCGCGACACACCCGCACCGAGTGCGCCGGTCGCGTCTGCGCCCATTGATGCGGGGGCGCAGGCGGATGCGCTGTCGGCACTGGGCAATCTGGGATACGCGCCTGCCGATGCAGCGCGCGCGGTGGCGGAGGCGGCAGGCGAAGCCCCAGATGCGGACGCGCCAGCGCTTATTCGCATGGCGTTGCAACGTCTGGCACCCGCGGGATAAGGATCGATCATGAACGAGCCTGACCCGACCCTGCGCGCCAACGCGCTTCCCGAAGACATGGACCACGCGCTGCGCCCGCAGCTTTTGCAGGATTTCATTGGGCAGGCAGATGCGCGGGCCAATCTTGCGGTGTTCATCGAAAGCGCGCGTCAGCGTGGGCAGGCGATGGACCACACGCTCTTTTATGGACCGCCAGGACTGGGGAAGACGACACTGGCGCAGATTGTCAGCCGTGAGCTGGGCGTGAATTTTCGCATGACCAGCGGACCGGTGCTGGCCAAGGCGGGTGATCTGGCGGCGATCCTGACCAATCTGGATGCACGCGACGTGCTGTTCATCGATGAGATACACCGGCTCAATCCGGCTGTTGAAGAGGTGCTCTATCCAGCGCTGGAGGACTTCCAGCTTGATCTGGTGATCGGTGAGGGTCCGGCGGCGCGCACGGTGCGGATTGATCTGCAACCGTTCACGCTGGTGGGCGCGACGACGCGGTTAGGGCTTTTGACAACACCCTTGCGGGATCGCTTTGGCATTCCGACGCGGCTTGAGTTCTATAAGGTTGAAGAGCTGGAGCAGATCGTAAGCCGCGCGGCCAAACTGCTGGGCGCGGATGCGACACCCGATGGCGCACATGAGATCGCGCGGCGCGCGCGCGGAACGCCTCGCATTGCCGGGCGTCTTTTGCGGCGTGTGGTGGATTTTGCGATTGTCGAGGGCAACGGCAAGGTTGACCAGGCGATTGCGGATCGGGCGCTGACGCGGCTGGCTGTTGATGATCTTGGGCTCGATGGCGCGGACCGCCGTTACATCTCGCTTCTGGCGGAGAATTACAACGGTGGGCCGGTCGGGGTGGAGACGATTGCAGCGGCGCTCTCGGAAGCGCGGGACGCGATTGAGGAAGTGATTGAGCCGTATCTGCTGCAACAGGGCCTGATCCAGCGCACACCGCGCGGCCGGATGCTGGCGCGCAAGGCTTGGGCACATCTGGGGTTGCCTATGCCCAAAGAGGCAAAGCAGAACGATCTGTTTGACGAAGGGTAAAATCGCCCAAAGTTCAACAAGTGATTTTTATCACATTATTGAGTGACTGCTTCGGCTAGGCATCGATCATGCGAATTGGTCTGAAATCTTCAATTCACCAAAAATTCGACTTCGGCGTAGAACTTCCGACTGCCGCTACCTGCCATCTGCGTGACTTGACGTAACGTAATTTAGAGTGCAGCCTTTTTGTGTATTTGGTTCAGCGTTTCTATTTTAGCTAATAAAAACATAGGCATACATCTTTTTGGGGAGGCGTGAATCATGTTTGATGTCACCAATGCAGCCGAGCTTGAACAGTTATCTGACGACATACAATCTGCGCTCGATGGGTATATCGCGGATATAACCGATCTGGTTCTGAACGCGAATATTCCGTTTCTCTCGGACACGATTGCAGCGGAGGCCGCAGCGCTTCTGGCCAGTGTGAACAGCCTCAAAACGCAGCTGGATGCAGTAATTACAGATGCGGCAGGATACGCTGATCTGGAGGCATTGGCGCAGGCGATAGACGATATTGAGTTTATGGGCTCCACCGACGGGATCACCGCTTCAATCGATGGTGGCGATCTCAGCTTGTCGTTCAATTATCAAGACGCAGCGAGCCTTTCGGGTATTGCGCTCGACACCGATGGCAGCGTCGGTTTGGGCGTCGGGGCGTTTGCCTTTGCTGGTGATCTGGCGGTGGACGCTGCGCTCGAATTTCAGATTGCCTACACGCTCGATGTGCTGAGCTCGACGCTGGAGCGTGACACATCGACGGATGAGGAACTGAAGCTGACCCTCACAGGGGACGTGGATTTCGAAACCTCGGTGGGCGACCGGCTTGGATTCTTGCAGGTTGATGTGGAGGACAATCCCGAAGCGACCGATCCTGATCTAAGCCTTGAGATATCACTCGACCTTCAGGACGAGATTCTTGATCCTGAAGTGAAGCTCAACGGGCGGGCCACGCTGGATGCGTTGGTGGCCACGACAAATCCCCTCATTCCGGTTCTGCCGGATGTGGAGGCGAATGTCTGGGTCGAATTTGAATATACTGATACGGATTTGCTGGGTTCTGATGCGGCGCAATCGGCTATTAATATCGAATTGCGGGATGTGAAGCTGAAACTGGAGGCATTGACGGGCATCCTTAAGGATGTGTTTGGCGAAGTCAGCGATATTACGGACACCTTCCCGATTGGCGAGATTGTCGATCTGCTGCTTGCACGCTTACCGGTCGTGGATGATCTTGCACCGGACTCCTTTGACTTCAATGACGACGGCAAAATCTCGCTGCGTGATGTCATTGAATTTTTTACGCAAGCAAATCCAGACAACGTCGCGCTGAAATTCCTGGATGCGGTTGTTACATTGGCAGAGGTTATTGATGCGATTGATAGTCTTGCGGATAGCCTGGAAGAGGATGATGCTTTCGATCTTGGGACGCTGCGTCTGACTTCGGGTGCGCTGGGCAAGATCGGGACAGGCGGCGCGTTTGGCGATGATGAAGAGCTACTGGACGAAGACAGCAGCGATCTTGACGATCTGGCAACGCTAATCGATGCGCTGGGCAGTTTTGCTGCCTTCACAGGGCTGGGCAGCAGCGCATCTGCGACGGTTGAGCCCACGTCCACAAATTCTGCGGCGGCGGATGTTTTCGATCCGGACGATTTCCAACTCAAGTTCCCGTTCCTCGACAGCCCGCAAGCGCTGGTGCAGGCGATCACCTCCATGCTGCTCAATGGCGTTGGCGCGCCGCCGATCTCACTGGTGGAATTTGACATTCCAGAGCTTTCGTTTGGGCTGGAAAAGGAATTGGCAATTCGGTTCGGACCATTTGTCGGCTACATTCGCGGTGAGTTCGGCGCGGCTATTGATTTCAATATTGGCTACGACACGGCAGGATTTGACGGAAATTTTGATTTCCTCGAAGGGTTCTTCATCTCACCAGATCTGCCGGAGACCACAGTTGGCGAAGGCGTGGATGCGGAAACTAAACAACCAATTGCAAACTCTTCACTTGGCTTGTTCGCGGGAGGCGGCGTTGATGTCGTAATTGCCCGTGTCGCTGTGGAAGGCGGCATCATTGGCCAGATCGACGTTTTTCTGGGCGGCACAGGCGAGGGCGATAGCAAAGCGCGTCTGTCCGAGCTCGGTGGTTGCTTCTTCAACGACATTGCCGGCAAGATCACTGCCGGTATCAATCTGGTTTTCAAAATCGGTTTTGGCTTCTTTTCCTTCACCAAAACCCTCTCGCTGGCCGAAGTCACACTCGCGCAATTCAACATTGATCCCTGCAACCCGCCGCCAACCGATGTGATGGATGAGCTTGAAGTTGAGAACGCCGGGCTTGCGACAGACAATGATGCCGGGTTGCTGACGCTCAATGTCGGGTCTCGCGCTAATCTGAGGACAATCGAAGAGGCGGCGGATGCGGAGTTCGACGAGGATGGCAATCGTACCGGGCGCGCGCAGTCGGAGATATTTATTGTCGGAGAAGTGCCGAGCACCGACGAGATACCAGCTGCTCCGGGTGAAGTTGCCGTCTTTGCATTCGGTGTGTTTGAGCGCTTTGGCAAGAACGAGCCAATTGGCACAATTGTTGCCGATGGCGGGTCGGCCGATGATACGTTGGGCGTGTCGGATGCGCTGACAATTGATGCGGATCTGTCGGGCGGCGACGGCAACGATGTTGTCTCTGGCGGCGGCGGGAATGACACGCTTGATGGGGATGACGGCAATGACCTGATTAGCGGCGGCGAAGGCAATGACACGCTGCGTGGCGGCGAGGGCAATGATTTGCTGACAGGCGGGCGCGGTGCCGATGATATTGACGGCGGCGCAGGGGAACTCGATCAGGTCGATTTCTCATCGTCGAATGTTGGTGTCCAATTGGCGCCTGACCTCCTTGATCCCTCGATCATTCGCGGCACGGGTGGTGACGCTCAGGGCGATGTGATCCGTAATGTTGAGCACTTTATCGGTTCGGCCTTTGACGATGTGTTCTTTGGCAATGCCAATGTTTCGAACATTTTTGAAGGCAACGACGGGGACGATCAGCTTGTTGGCGGCAATGAGGCTGACTTCTTCTTTGGCGGCGATGGCGGTGATGTCATGCGCGGAAACCGCGAAGGCGGGCCGAACACGGCAGGCGATGCGACATCCTATCTGTTCTCCACCGCAGCGGTACAGGTGAACCTGATTTCGAACACGGCGTTTGGGGGCTATGCGACGGGCGATACCTTTTTTGGGATCGAGGATTTCCAGCTTTCGAAATACGGTGACCGGTTCACGGGCGATGCGGCGGACAATCTGGTCGATGGCTATGATGGCGATGATCTGCTGGATGGCGGCGAGGGGTCAGACACGCTCAACGGCGGGTTGGGCGATGATACGATCACCGGCAGTCTTGATGGCGACGTTCTCAACGGCGGTGGTTTCACCAATTACATGAGCGGCCGGGATTTGATCAGCTACGAGGATCTGGACCGGGGCGTTAATGTCGATCTGATTGCAGGGCGCGCAGATACAGGTGTGATCTTCGGGGCGTCCGATACGCTAGAGCGCGCGCAGCAGGTTCAGTTCAACGATGGTGAAGAGAACGAGATCGTGGATGTGGACGATGATACCGCACCACGGCTGAGCACGTTTGAGGATATTCGCGGCTCCGATTTCGACGACACGCTGAGCGGTGATGATGGAAATAACGTCATCGAAGGGCTGGATGGCAATGACATTCTCAATGGCGGTGACGGGCGTGATACGCTGATCGGTGGAGAGGGCGCGGATGCGCTGACCGGTGGCGCAGAGGTTGATACGGCGGAGTATAAACAGAGCGACGCGGCGGTTACGGCAAATCTCAACTTGATTGGCACAGGCGGGCATGCGCAAGGCGATAGCTACGCAGGCGTTGAGAATCTGGTGGGGTCGGAGTTTGCGGATACGTTGATCGGGGATGGTGAGAATAACCGGCTCGACCCCTACCGCAATGGCACGCAGCTCACCGAAAACCTGATCGGCAATGGCGGGACGGATACTGCCGTTCTGAATGTCACCTCCGAGTTTGGCGATATCGACTACACGGTGAACCTCGGCAATTCAGGCGATGGTCAGATGCGTGCTATCGAAGGCGCGAGCAACCGGCAGACCGTCACCATGCAGAGCATCGAAGATCTGGAGGTGTTCACGCGCGGCGGCGACGATATTGTTGTCAGCACCCGGGGTGGCGACGATCTTGTGGTTTCGGGCGCGGGCGCGGATGCGCTCTCGCTGGGGACCGGGTCGGATTACGTTTTTGCAGGCGATGATGATGATCTGGTTCTCAGGATCGACGCACTTGCGGAGGATTTCGGCGTCATCACCGGCAATGGAGATGCGTTTAATCAGACTTTCTATCTCGACGGCGGGAACGGCGTTGATACGCTTTTCATTGATATCTCGTTCGACAACAATGATCAGACGCTGGTGGGCGCGGTGCCTGATGGCACGCAAAGCGATCAGTTCCACGTCACTTCCACCGGATCTGTCTTTGCCAATTTCGAGATTTATGGCGGCCTGATCACCGGCGGCGGTGATGATGTTGTCGGGCAGGCGGGCGATGTCGATAATCTTTTTGGCACGACGGCAGGCGCAGACACGATTGTTGTCGGGTTTGGCTTTGACACAGTTGATGGTGGTGAGAGTAGTACCTTTATCGACGGCACGGACATTTTCTTTGAGGACCTGGACACGCTGATCGTCGATTATTCGTCATCCGACGGTCGGATGTTCTCTGGCGCGAACAACGACGGGGACGATGGATCGATCCTTCTGGAAGTTGATGAGGCGATTGAAGACCCCGATGACATTGCCGGAGTTGAGTATCTGAACATTGAGCGTCTGTTTGCGACCGGCACCAATCAGAACGATATCATCACAGGTGTTGGCGGCGCGTTTTTCGGTGCTGGTGATATCATCAACGCGCTGGGCGGAGATGACAGTGTTGAGGCCCGGGCCGGCAATGACCTTGTGCGCGGCGGCGAAGGCTCTGACTCTCTCGAAGGCGGCGATGGTGATGACACTATTCAGGGCGGCTCCAAAGGCGGGGATGAGACCGAACAGGATACGATGCAAGGCGGCTTTGGTGCGGATCGGTTCCTTGTTGGAGATGCCTTTGGGCTCTACTATGACAAGGTTGGTGATGTTGGTACAATTTCCGATTTCTCCAGAACCGCTGGCGATAAAATCGTCCTTACGGGGTCGGCAGATGACTATGTCACTCAGGTTCAGAACTTCGGCAATGGTGCCATCACGTTGTTCTTCACCAAGGCAGATGACGGAACAGCGGATCGCTTGTTCTTGCAGGTGTTTTCGTTTGGTGGCAGCGTCAGCCTGAACACAGATGTGGATTACGAGACGTTGCTGCCACCTATCGTCATCGACCCACCTGTCGTCATCGACCCCCCCGTTATCGTGAACCCGCCTTTCCTCGCAGCGACGCTTGGCGATCAGGCGGAGGCACGGCAGGAAAGCAATGCCGCGTCAGACCTGCTCGACGCGCTGGAGGTTTCGGTGACGAGTGAGGCCAGTCTTGCCATTGCGCTGTGGCGCAAGGGCGGGCTGAGCGATGAAGATCTGATGCAGGTGTTTGCCGATAATTCGATGGCGCGCGGCGGGGCGGATTTCAGTTCTGTTCAAGCGCTGATTTCCGGTGATCTGGAGGTAATGTCATCGCTGGAGACAACTACCTCGCTCGAAGCAATCACCTCCGACACGATCATGGCCGGTGACGTTTTGCCGATGGCCAACGAAATTATCGGCGACGCAATCGCAGGATTTGCGCAGGCCGATCTTGATATCGTCTATGAGGGTGATGTGCGCGCATCAGGCACCTTTACAGATGCGTTCGGTCTGGAAGAAGGTTTCGTTCTGAGCACAGGGCGCGTCATGGATATTCCGGGGATCAATCAGATCGACGGGCAGGCGGTGATCGGGCCGCGTCCGTCCTCGGAAATACCGCTGGTGTTCGAAGCGGTCGGTGCGTTGGACATAACCGGTGAGACGACAACCCTCTATCGCGCAAAACTGCCGGATCTTCTGGACGGAATTTCATCGCTCAGTTTCACCGATGACGCAGATTTCGCGGGCGGTGCGACGGGCCGGTTCACGGCATTTGATCTCGATGCGCTTTTCGTCAGTGAAGAGTTGATCGAAAGCACCGCTGGTCTGGACCGAGCGGATGTAAACGCAATCGAGCGGCTCGATGTGATCGATTATAACGTCGCGAATTTCGATTTTACCGCCGGTACGCAGCGCGCTGGCAACTTTGCCGATGATGATATGTTCGGCGAGGTGAACGGGCGCGTCGATGTGGCCAATGCGAACCTGTCCCAGACTGACTGGTTCAATGGTGTTTCTGCAACCGGCGGCGGGCTGACATTCGGTGAGGGCGGCGTGCTGGCGTTCAACATGAACACGCCGGTGTTCTCAACCGATGACGCGCCGAAGTATCTCTATCTGACAGAAGTGGGGGCGGCGGAAAATCTGACCGGCGCGATCAAGGTGTCTGACGAGCCGATTGGCACGCAAGGCGATCTGTCCACTGATCTGGGCGCACCGGGTCTTGCTGGCGATACAACGCGCTTAAGTGCAGAGTTTACCGTTGATTTTGGCGCGGAAGATGGCCCGGATTTCAACGAGTTTGATTTCGTCGATCTCTTCCAGCTTGTCCTTGTGACCGAAGAACTGCCGGAGCGCGGCGGGGCGGAGATGCCCGATGTCGTTAGCGTAAAGGTCAACGGTTTCGATGTGTTGGTCACTGAGGACGGCACGGCTGTTACGCTCAACGATCTGGCGTGGTCCCCCTATGGCGATTATGACGAGAGCCTGACGCTGAACCTGATTTCTGACGGGCCGCTGAAAGACGAGATAAAGGGCGATGCCTTCACTGCAGCCTATCAGGTGCGCGGACCGATTGTCGACGGGCGCAACACGATTGAGATAGAGGTCGCGGACAAGGCAGATGCCTTCCTTGATACGGCCGTGTTTGTCGCCCCCATCGAAGGCGGCGGCGGCGGAACGGGCGGAAATCGCGCGCCCAATGCAGTCGCAGATATTGCGCAGTTGTTCGAAGATCAAAGCGCAATGCTCAATGTCATTACGTCGGGCGGTGTGGACACAGATCCTGACGGCGATGCACTGAGTATCACCGACTTTGTGATGAAGGACAGCGACGGGAATGTTCTGCAAACCATCACGGTGGGCGCAGGGCTGGTCGCGCTCAATGGTGGTGTTGGTGAGGCTGGGATCACGGCTGCTGGTGATCTGACGTTTAATGCGGATGGGTTCTTTGATGATCTGGACGCTGGTGAAGTTGCCAATGTGATTTTCAGCTACACCATCTCGGACGGCGCGCTTGAGGATCAGGCGCAGGTGACGGTGACTGTCTATGGTAAAGAGGGTGGCGGCACCGGAGGCGGTTCCTTCGAATTTACCTCTGGCGATAGGTTCACAACGCCAGAGAATACCACCGGTGATTTCGCGATCACGGCGAGCAATTCCACGAGCGCTGAAGCACCAAGCTATGGCGTGACCGGCACGGATGCTGCGCTCTTTGAGATTGATGCGGCAACTGGCGTCCTGTCGTTCAAAGCAGCGCCTGATTTTGAAGTCCCTGCCGACGAGGGCGGCGACAATATCTATGACGTCACAGTCTCTGCGAGCATCACGGGCGATGTGATCGAGCAACAGGTTCAGGTGACAGTCACAGATGTTGATGAAGGCGGTGACGGTGGTGGCGGTGGTGACAAGACTATTGTCGAAGGCACGGACGGCAGCGATCGGCTGGTTGGCACCGATGGTGATGATTGCATCGCGTCTGGAGCCGGAGCTTATGATCAGATGCGCGGGCTGGAGGGGAAGGATTGTTTCTTCTTTGGTGATGAAACTTCGAACGGCATTCGTGAGCAAGACGCAATCGTTGATTTCGATGCGGATGAGGACATGATCGTGATGTCTGACCCGAGCTTGGTGAAAGCGGTTGTGCAGCGGGACAATGGTGTTTCGATTTACCTGTCGGGTGACAGGGACGCGATTTATGTGCTGGGCGAAAATCTGACGCCGGATAATGTTACAATTATACAAGGCGATAGTTGTGGTGAACCGATCATCGGTGGGGGTCTTGAGAAGATCATCGTTGCAGGAACGGATGCGAGTGAGCGGCTGTTTGGGACGGATGCTGATGAGCGCATTGAGAGCGGTGCGGGCGCGTATGATCAGTCTATTGGCGGCGGAGGTAAGGATTGTTTCTACTTCGGTGCGGAAACCAGCAATGGCATCAAGGAGCAGGATGCGATCCTTGATTTTGATCCGCTGGTGGATGAGGTGGTTCTGGAGGATCCGAGCCTTGTGAAAGCGGTTGTGCAGCGGGACAATGGCGTGTCGATTTACCTCTCCGGCGATCAGGATGCGATCTATGTTCTGGGGGATGGGGTCACGGTGGAGAACACGGTTATTCGCGGGGATGATGTGGCGTGATATGCGCCCTGCGCTGCGTG
>CAYRKW010000069.1:0-17404 GCA_964425135.1 uncultured Rhodobacterales bacterium | reverse complement strand
GCTATCAAAGATGATGCGTTAATCGCGTCTCAGTTGCCTTTCAGCGCAACAAAGCGGGAGGCCTCATTGGCGGCGGTCACGAGTGCTTTGGCTTTGTTGACCGTTTCTTGATATTCAGCCTCCGGGTCGCTGTCCCAGACAACGCCGCCGCCAGCTTGAATGTAGAGCGTTTCGTCTTTCAAAACGCCTGTTCTAAGTGCGATGCACAGGTCCATGTCGCCATTCGCGGAAAAATATCCGACACCGCCGCCGTAGATACCGCGTTTCTCGGTTTCCAGTTCATCAATGATTTCCATCGCGCGCACTTTTGGCGCGCCCGAGACAGTTCCTGCAGGCAGGCCTGCGAGAAGGGCAGACAAAGCGTCGTGCTCGTCTGACAACTCGCCTTCGACGTTGGAGACGATGTGCATCACGTGGCTGTAATGCTCGACGATGAACTGCTCGTTCGGATCTACGGTGCCGATTTTGGAGACGCGGCCCACGTCGTTTCTGCCCAGATCGAGCAACATCAGATGTTCGGCCAGCTCTTTTGGATCGGAGAGCAAATCCTTTTCCAATGCTTCATCCTCAGCGCGGTTGGCACCGCGTGGGCGCGTACCTGCGATGGGGCGGATGGAAACCTTGTTGTCGCGGACCCGTACGAGAATTTCGGGGCTGGCCCCAATGACCTGAAAGCCGCCGAAGTTGAAGAAAAACATGTAGGGTGACGGGTTGGTGCGGCGTAGGGCGCGGTAGAGTGAGAGGGGCGGCAGCTTGAATTCCTGTGCCCAGCGTTGTGAGGGGACAACCTGAAAGATGTCGCCTTTTTTGATGTAATCGCGCGCTTTGGCGACGATCTCGAAATAGCGATCTTTGGTGGTGTTGGAAACCGCAGCGGTGCCGGTCGCGTCGTCTGTGATTTCACGGGTTTGCGTTGCGATGGGACGTTCAAGGTCTTTGGCAACGCTCGCCACACGTTCTGCCGCCTGCGCATAGGCGGCTTTGGCGTTGAGGCCGTCTGATACCCACGCAGGTGAGACAATGCTGATCTCGCCTTTAACGGTGTCGATGACAACCACAACTGTCGGGCGGATCATAACCGCATCGGGTAATTGTAGCGGATCGGGGTTCACATTCGGCAGGTGTTCGACTTCTCGGATCATATCATAGCCGAGATAACCGAAGAGGCCTGCTGCCATCGGTGGTAGGGCGTCTGGCAGGTCGATATGGGAGGCGGCGATGATGGAACGCAGCGAGGTAAGCGCATCATCGCTCTGCACCTCATAGGCGTCGGTATCGTAGAGAGCTGCCGAATTTGTGCAAACTTCGCCGTTTTTGTACGTCCAAATCAAATCCGGTTTGGCGCCGATTATCGAATAGCGCCCGCGAATCTCGCCGCCTGTCACACTTTCCAGAATGAAGCTGTTTTCGCCGGCATTGGTCAGCTTCATCATCAGGGAAACCGGCGTGTCGAGATCGGCGACCAACGTGGTCCATACAACCTGATTGCGGCCGGCCTTGTAGGCCGTCTCAAACGCCTGAGGTTTCGGAAACAGTTGCATCGACGTTAATACGCGTTTCCATTAGCCATCATCTGCGTCTGGATGTTCGCGATATAGGCATGATTAACCCGCACGCCTGCCTCATCCTGCAAGGCGCCGATAAAGAGCGAGAGGATGTCCTGCGCGGTGGCAGCGGTCATTTCGGCCTGAATGGCGGACAAGGGGGCTGTGACCTCTTCGGAGGCCGGATCGGCGGCGACAATCTCGTTCAATTGCCCGATGAGCATGGTTTGACCATCGACAATCGAAACTGACTTACCAAGTTCGGTTTCGAACATGCCGCTCACGAACGTCGGCGGTGTGTCTTCGATGATGTCCGAGCGTTGCAGCGGTTCCTCTTGCGAGACGATGAGGCCAAGCTCGGTGGCAACGGTCTCAATCGCTTCTCCGCCATCAAGTCGGGCGACGATGCTCTCGCCAAGCTGAGACAGTGCCACGAGTGTTTGTGTTTCGATCCAGTCGGCTGTCACATCGGCTTTTGCCTCTTCGAACGGACGAAGGGTCGGCTCGCGTATCTCATCAACGCGTACAATGGCGATCCCGTTTGTCAGATCAATGACGTCACGCTCTTCGCCCACTTCTGCGGTCAAGGCTTCTTCGCGGAAATTCGCATCATCGGTGATTGCGCCGGGGGTTTCGTCGGGCATTGTCACCGTGCCAATTTCCATGATCGTCGCGCTTGCCACTTCTTCGAGCGGTGCGCCGCTTGCGACCAGATCAACCACGTCCTCTGACGCAGCAGATATTGCATCGATGGCCTTGTCGCGTGCGATCTCGTCGCGCAATTCTGCGCTGGCCTCTTCAAGCGTGGTGGTGGAGGCATCCAGCACCGCATTCACGCGGTAGATCGCGGGGCCAAAATCTGTTGCGACAGGGCCCACTACGCCGAGTGTGTCGGAACCAAACAGCATAGTGCGTTGCGCTGCGTTTAGACTATCTTCGGTCACTTCGCCCAGATCAATATCGCGGGCATCAAGGCCGCGGTCTGTTGCTATCTCATCAAAGCCGCGTTCGCCGTCCCGGATTGATGTAAGTGCCGCGTCGGCCTCTGCATCTGTCCCAAAGATGATGCGATCTACCAGACGGCGGGCAGGGGATTGATAGGTTTCGGCGCGCTCGTCATAGAGCGCTGCAATCTCTTCATCGCTAACATCGATGGTCTCAAGAACGCTGTCCTCGGTCGCGGCGGCATAGGTGATTATGCGGGTTTCGGGGATCATGTAGCGATCTTCGTTATCCGTGTAGAACTCCATGAGCGCCGCATCATCCGGCTCTGCGATTGGTTCGGACAAGTTTGCATCTGTCAGGCGGAACCAATCAACGGCGCGGCGTTCTGACAGGTAATTCACCACAGCCCGCGCAGCATCATCGGGTATTTGCACGCCGCCTGCGACAACAGCGCGGAAAAGCTGCCGTGTGGTTTCCTCACGGAGACTATCTTCGTATTGTGCAGCCGTCAGATTGGCGTTTTGCAACGCGAAGTCATAGGTCACTTGCGAAAAGTTACCGCCCGCATCACGGAAGGCACCGGTGGCCATCAAGCGATCGCGCACGGTTTCATCACCTGCGGATATTCCGAGACGATTTGCTTCGTTATCAAGGGCGGCACCAACAAGCAGCTGGCCGACAAGCTGTTGATCAAGGCCGAGCGCGGCCATTTGCTCAACCGTCAATTGCTGCCCGAACTGCGCGGAGATCTGGCGTATTTCTTGATTGAGACCGCGCACATATTCGTCCACGGTGATATCCTCATCGCCAACGCTTGCAACTGCCGTATTCGAGCCGCCACCGCCCGATTGACCGATGCCAAATCCAGCAAGTCCGACAATGAGCAAAAGGATGATAATCCAGACAAAAACGTTGGATCCTGATGAACGAAGCGATTTGAGCATGGCAGCCTGCCGATCTGTTAGACGTCGGGCAGGACTTACGGTGCCGCACCGGGCATGACAAGAGGCGTTCAGGGCTTAAACGCTGCAATTCTGCGCGAAGCCTCGACAATCCCGTTGCCTGATACATTCGCGAATGCAATGCGCAAGGTCTTCTCGGCCAATTCGGGCGCGCCCGCGCCACTAGGCATGAACATTGAGCCTGGCAGGACAAGCAGCGATTGTTCGGACAAAAGACGTTTGGCGAGCGCCTCTGCGCTCATGTCCCACGGGTGTTTGAGATAGGCGAAATAGGCGCCGCAGGACAAAAGCTCGGTCTCATCTTTGCCGAAACTTGCGCGTGCGGTATCGCGGCGGGCGAATATCTCTGCCCGCTCGCCATCCACCCATGATTTGAGGTTTTGCAGCCCAAAAAGGGCTGCGCGCTGGCCTGTTTGATTGGCGCAGATGGATACGGTGTCGAGGTATTTTTCGACCTGATCCAAAACGTCGGTCCCTGCGACCAGCGCGCCGACACGATGGCCCGTGAGGCGGAACACTTTGGAAAAGGAGTAGAGATGAATCAGATATTGCGTCCAGTCGGGGTCGGCGAAAAGGGTATGCGGCGGATCGTCCGAGGAATGAAAATCGCGGTAGGTTTCATCGAGGATAAGGCTAATCCCCTTCGACTTGGCGAGATCGGCGAATTGCGTAATGAGATCATCGGGATACTCTGCGCCGGTGGGGTTGTTAGGGGTGACCAGAACGATTGCTTTCACGCGGCTGTCGAGCAATTTCTCGGCTGCTTTGACCGAAGGCAGCATGGTCGCATCGCAGGTCAAAACGCGCGTTTCGATCCCCTGCATATCGAGGTGCATCTTATGGTTAAAATACCAGGGCGCTACCAGAATGACGGCATCTGAGGGGGCTGCGACCGTGTTGATTGCGGCGCAAAATGCTTGATTGCAGCCTGATGTGATGGCGATATTGGACGGGTTGATATGGCCATGGTAATCGATACTCCACCGAGCCGCGACCTCTGCGCGCATATCATCGTTGCCAAGTACCGGGCCATAAGCGTGAAGGCTTGGATCATCCGCGATCAGCTTGGACAGATGCGCGCGCAATGGCGCAGGCGGCGGGTCGGCGGGGGCGGCTTGGCTGAGATTGAGCAGTGGCAGATCGGGATTGCGCGCGGTGGCATCGATCCATTTGAACGCTGCCATAATCGGTGGCTCTTGTGTCTGTATCAGGGTGTTTGAAAACTGCATGGATCCTCGCCCGCATTTATCTGCCTCGCGCGCCCAGCCTTACTGCTCGCCCTGCGCTGCATCAAGCGGGTTGACGTCGTGCGCGCGATAAGGCGATAGGGGCGTTATGGCACGTCCTCCCTTGCTCACGATATCTGATGGAATGCTCACGCTTGGCGGTGATCCCATTCTTGATGGCGTGGACGTTAAGGTGAATGAGGGCGCGCGGATTGCGCTGGTGGGGCGGAACGGGTCGGGCAAGTCCACGCTGATGAAAATCATGGCCGGCGTGCGCGAGATGGATCGCGGGGCACGATTTTTGAGGCCGCGAACACAGGTTGAGATGCTCGAACAAAACCCTGATTTTAAGGGGTTTTCAAGTTTGGAAAAGTTTGCGATTCACGGTAAACCTGCTGATCAGCACCATTTGGTTTTGCGCGCGCTTGAGGGCCTGAAAATCGATGGAGAGCTTGCCCCCGGGACCGCATCGGGTGGCGAGCGGCGCAGGGCGGCTTTGGCGCGTCTTATCGCAAGCGATGCGGACTTGCTTCTGCTCGATGAGCCGACAAACCATCTGGACGTGGAGGCGATTGTCTGGCTGGAGCGATACCTGAGTAGCAGTTCAAAAGCGATGATTATCGTCAGTCACGACAGGCGGTTTTTGATGAATACGACCCAATCGGTAATTTGGGTGGACCGCGGTGTGGTGCGTACATCTGAGAAGGGTTTTGCGCATTTCGAGGAATGGCGGGACAAGATCTATGAAGAAGAGGATGTGGCGCGGCACAAACTCAAACGTCTTATCAAGGCCGAAGGGCGCTGGGCGGTTGAGGGGATTTCAGCGCGGCGCAAGCGGAATATGGGGCGGGTGCGCCGCTTAGCTGAATTGCGGGAAGAGCATTCGACTGCGCGGTTGCGTAAAGGCACGGCAGCTCTATCGCTGGCCGATGCGCAGAAGTCTGGCAATCTTGTGGTTGATGCCAAGGGGATGTGTAAAACTTATGGGGATGTGCCGATTGTCCGCGATTTTTCGATCCGCATCTCGCGCGGCGAGCGGATCGGCTTTGTTGGGCCGAACGGCGTTGGAAAAACGACCCTGATCAAGATGTTAGTTGGCGATATTGAACCGGACGACGGGCATATAAAGCTTGGCACAAACCTTGAGATCAGTGTGTTTGACCAGACCCAGGCGATCCTTGACCCGGATGCAACGCCTTGGAGCACCTTGACCCAGGATGCGGATTTGGGGATGTCGGGCAAGAATGATCAAATTCTAGTCCAGGGCACACCGCGCCATGTGGTTGGTTATCTCAAGGACTTTTTGTTCGATGAGGCGCAAGCCCGTAGCCCGATTCATGCGTTGTCGGGGGGCGAGAGAGTGCGACTGACACTCGCACGATTGTTCGCCCGCGAAAGCAATCTCTTGGTGCTGGATGAGCCGACAAATGATCTCGATATCGAGACGCTCGATTTGTTGCAGGAGGTGATTGACGGGTATTCAGGGACCGTGCTGCTGGTGAGCCATGACCGTGATTTTGTCGATCGGATCGCGGAGAGGACGGTGTATTTTGAGGGCAATGGTGTGTTGAGCCTGCATGTGGGGGGGTATTCGTCGCTGCCTAAACGAGCCTCTTCGGACACTGTGGCAAAGCCAACAGCGAAGAAGGCGCGGCCCAAAGTTGTGCAGCAAGCAAAAAACGCGCAGGGCTTGAGTTTCTCGCAGCGGCACCGGTTGGAAAAACTGCCCGAAGAGATTGATTCAGTGGCAGCAGAGATTGCCAAGATCGAGACTTTTTTGTCTACGCCCGGTGTCTTCGAAAATGAGCCTGATAAATGCGCGAAAGCCACAAAGGCGCTGGTTGAGCGGCAGGAACGCTTGGATGGGCTGGAGAGCGAGTGGCTTGAATTGGAAGAGAAAAACGAAGCTTAAGAGGGTTTGGCCCCTTGGGTTTGCCGCATCGACATTACGACTGCTTGCGAAAGGGTTGTTGCGCCAAATTCTTCCATCGCTTTTTTCTTGCGTTCTTTTACTGCGCGCAAAGACAGGGACAGATCATCTGCGATTTGTTGATCGTCAAACCCGTCAATTACCTTGCTGATGTAGGCACTGATTTTGGTTGAGGCCTGAATCGGCGCTTTTGTGATTGACGAGGAGGCGATATCGATCATCGCAGCAACCGTTTCGGCAATTGCGGTATCGGGAATTGACTGGTCATTTCTGAACACAACGATGCCAATTTTGTTTCCTAGAATCATGCCCGTGACGCCAATCGCGTTACCGGAGAAATTCAATTGCTGCGCGAACGCAGAGTCCGAAACATTGGCATTCAAGCTGATCGAGCCGATCACATCCGATAGTTTGGTCACGATAGGATCGGTCGGATCAAGCCTCAGTTTGGAGGGGTCAAGATCCGGATCCTCAAGAGAAAACACGGAAAATACGCGCGGCGATGGCGTGTTCAATTTCTCAATGAGAACATAGCCATTGTCCGCGATATCTCGCAGTGTTGCGTAAGCGCTTTCACTGTTCGTTTTGAGCATTTCAGCCTCTTTGAGGCACCAGATGTGGTGTGTTGGAATTGGTGAACTCCTAGATGTTAGTCTCTTACTTAACGGAAGGTAAATCAAGAGATTCAACGACTATTTCACCCAAAATTACGACAAAAAATGGGTAAATTTGAACATTGTTCCAAAATTCGTGGAAGCCGCTGCAAGTAAGTGCGCCGCGAAGAGCGTCTAGCCCTTCGCGGCGCATGTTACAATCGGCAATGGTGCCCCCACCGCGAAACGACTCCTAGCGCTGGCTCGGTTCCTTCTGTGAAGAAGGGTGCTAGTTGTCTAATGCTCGAAGTTTCAAACGCCCCCGCACGAAACTCCGAAAATCTTCGCTCCAATTGCAACAATGGCGGTTCAATGTGAAAAGTTTTAAATGCCGTCGCTTACGCGTTGGTAAAGAAAACCATTCTAAAAAACCGTGCAACCATATTGCTTGATTCTGATCTTAGTTTCAACCGCAATGTAGAGATTTTGCGATAAAAAAACCGCAAAACATCACTTTTTAGATTGCCCAGGCGGTTGGCCCTTCAGCTTGTGGAAGATCGGTTTCTTCCAGTCCCAACTGTGCAAGCGTATCCGCACGCCCGATGGCATAAGCGTTCTTAATCGCGCGCAGCGCGTCCTCGGAGAGGTGATCATATAGTTCGACGACTTTTTCAACCTGCGAATTATGGGGCGAGCCGATGCGTGCGTTCATTTTAATATCTCCATCCTCTTCTGACAAATAGATAGGTTCAATAGTGGCAAGAGTGTGTTCGATTTGTGGAGTGTTTGCGGTGTAACGTCTGTGTGTGCCGACGCTGAAAGGATACCCAATCTCACCGAAATCGCTCATATTCACGATGCGTTCCCCCAAACGCATATCGGACCCACCCTTGCCGAATAGTGCGAGTGTAGGGGGATTTGAGGGAATGCGTCAACAAAAAATGAAGTTTTGCTGGATTTAGACCGTAAAACGGTCTGATTTTTCACATATTTTTTGCGTGAAATATTGGCTTCACGTTATTTGTCGTGGTGGAATTTGTAAGTATGAACAAAGTCTTACGACAAATTCCGTGCAAAGACCATCGTAGGTTTGCGCCTCCAATGCGTGCTGCAATCAACATGTCATATTGTGCATCGTCAACCCGCAAACTGCAATAAATAGACATGCACAAGCGATGCACACCCCATGCACAATCGATACGCAGTGGATGCGCGGGTCCGCGCAAAACCGTTGCGAAAGAAAAAGTTCAATCGCGCGATGCGCTTAACCATTTGTTAATTGAATTTCTAAGGTTCTCACCCTTCATCGCGTTGTCGTAGGTTTTGGTAAGTGGCTGTGTTGCGGTCTTTGAGCCTTTAGCCATCACAAGTGAGATCCGAAATGCTTGCTCGCCTTCGCTGCTGCTCATGTCTTCGATAGTCGCTTCAAAGACGTCCGCAAGCTCGATCCGCTTGCAGCTCATACGAAAGAGGGTCCGTTGCCGCACTTCTATATAGCGGTGCTCTGCGTCGAAAATGACCTGAACGCGGCGCACGAAGATGTAGAAGAACACAAGACAGAATATTGCGCCGGCTGCGTAGAAATATCCCAGTGATGATCCCTCGATCAGGAGTTTTGCACTCATATGGGACATTACAAGCGTCAGAAGGCTGATGCAGATGGCTATGAACCAGGGTTTGTCCTCAACGATCAGGCGTTGGGGTGTATTTGATGTCAGTTTCAAACGGGTTCCTGATCCTGCGCCTGGCCGAGATTGAAAGCCGAATTGAACGAGGATCGTGGTCGAACTAGGGCGCAGCGCCCGATTTTGCGGTTTGGGATGCGCAAAAGGCACGAATTGCCTCTTCCCTCAGTAATGCCCCTCTGCTACACCGTGCGCCGACGCCACGGGGGGCAACCCGCGCCCCGTGGCTTTTGAAATTTTGCGGGCGTGGTGAAATTGGTAGACACGCTAGATTTAGGTTCTAGTGACGCAAGTCGTGGGGGTTCAAGTCCCTCCGCCCGCACCAGTTGCCCGAAGTGGGCGGCCACAGAGGAAAGAGATTAAAATGCAGGTCACTGAGACGCTGAATGAGGGGCTCAAACGGGGTTACAAGATCACGTTGACTGCTCAAGAGCTTGACGACAAGGTCAACGAGAAACTGACCGACGCCAAGGGCAATATCTCCATCAAAGGCTTTCGCAAGGGTAAGGCGCCGATGGCGCTCTTGAAGAAGATGTATGGCAAATCTGTCTTGGGCGAGGCCATGCAAGAAAGCATTGACGGTGCGTTGCAATCGCATCTGAGTGAAAGCGGTGATCGTCCCGCGCAGCAGCCTGAGGTCAAAATGACCAAGGAAGACTGGAAAGAGGGCGATGATGTCGAGGTCGAAGTCAGCTACGAGCGTTTGCCGGATATTCCAGATGTGGACTACGGCAAGTTGAAGCTGAACAAGCTGGTGGTTGAGCCATCGGACAAGGATATCGACGAGGCGCTTGAGAAGCTCGCCGAGAATGCTCAGCATTTTGAACCACGCAAGAAAGGCTCCAAAGCCAAGGACGGCGACCAGCTCACGATTGATTTCAAGGGATCGGTTGATGGTGTCGAGTTTGACGGCGGTTCGGCCGAAGACTTTCCGTTGGTGCTTGGCTCGGGCAGTTTCATTCCCGGATTTGAAGAGCAGCTTGTCGGGGCCAAGGTTGGCGACGCGCCATCTGTGAAGGTCACATTCCCCGAGCAATACCAAGCCGAGCATTTGGCCGGTAAGGATGCGGTTTTTGAATGTGCGGTTAAAGAAGTCAAAGAGCCCAAGCCGGCGCCGATTGATGATGAGTTGGCCAAGAAGTTTGGCGAAGAGGATCTCAAATCGTTGCGCGGCAAGATGAGCGAGCAGCTTGGCAATGAGTTCAGCCAAGCGTCGCGCATGGTCATGAAGCGTGATCTGCTGGATGCTCTGTCAGATGTCGTTGATTTTGAATTGCCGCCAAGCATGGTCGAAGCGGAAGCCAATCAGATCGCGCATCAGATGTGGCACAATGACAATCCTGATGTCGAAGGTCATGATCATCCAGAGATCAAAGCGGATGAAGAGCACACGAAACTGGCCGAGCGCCGGGTGCGTTTGGGGCTGTTGCTGGCAGATGTTGGCGGTGAGAATGACATTCAGGTGAATGAACAGGAGGTGCAGCAGGCTGTGTTCCAGCAGGCGCGTCAATATCCTGGTCAGGAACAACAGTTTATGGAGTTTGTGCAGCAAAACCCGCAGATGCAGCAGCAGATTTCTGCGCCGATTTTCGAAGATAAGGTTGTGGATTTCATCTTTGAGCTCGCGACGGTGACCGACAAGAAGGCGACAAAGAAGAAGCTCGAAGAGGCCGTCGAGGCGCTCGAAGTCGCCTGATTGGGTGGATTTGATTGAGAATGAAAGGCCCTCGCGATTGCGGGGGCTTTTTGGTTAGGAGGACTGGCCTTTGTTTTCGGTTTATCTTCGCGATGCAGTTTTTATTAGCGGTGCGGAAAGCGCGAAATGAAAGCGGAGCGACCGAAGGCATTCGGTCAGCGCACGTTGGCGAGTGATATCAAAACGCGATGGAGCTAGAGCAGCCCCATACGTTCCGCATTCTCGGGATCGGGAAAAGGCCGATACAGTCCGAATTTCGCCACCTCGATCATTCCGTGCAGCTGGTTATAGAGCTTTTCGGCCTGGGCATTGTCGGATTTGGCGAACCGAAACGCTGCATCCAGTTGCGCCAGATCATCAATTTCGATCTCCAGCAGAAAATCGCGACACTCATCTGCGGCCAGATTGAGCTTGCGACGCAGGAGCCGCCAGTTTCGGATACGCCCCTCAGCTTTCAGCAAGTCCATCCACTGTCCGACAAGTTGCGAAAATCCAAGCGCGCGGGTGTCGTCTTTGAGATCAATCGTGCAATGGTAGAGGTTCATGGCGTATGCGCTCCGTCTGGTCTGGACCGCCGCCTTATGGACGCGCCTTGATTAATATCGCGTCAATTAGACTGCGTGTACTCTTGAAGAGGCGTTCGCGCGATACTATGACTAGGCAACTGCCTCTTCGTTATGCGAGGAGGTCCCAACATAAATTCCAGGCAGGACCGGCAGCATGAAAGACCCCATCGATCTTTATATGAATACACTTGTTCCCATGGTCGTCGAGCAAAGCTCGCGCGGGGAACGGGCCTATGATATTTTCTCGCGCCTGCTCAAAGAGCGGATCATTTTCGTTTCCGGCCCGGTGCATGACGGCATGTCCACACTTCTGGTGGCGCAACTGCTGTTTTTGGAGGCGGAGAACCCGAAAAAAGAGATTGCGATGTATATCAACTCGCCCGGCGGTGTGGTCAGCTCGGGTCTGTCGATCTACGACACGATGCAATATATTCGCCCTGCTGTTTCAACGCTTTGCGTGGGCCAGGCGGCCTCTATGGGGTCGCTTTTGCTGACCGCTGGCGAGAAGGGGATGCGCTTTACGCTGCCCAACTCGACCATCATGGTGCACCAACCATCGGGCGGGTATCAGGGTCAGGCTTCAGATATTGAAATCCACGCGAAATATACGCTGGAGTTGAAAAACCGGCTCAACCAGATCTACGTCAATCATACCGGTCAGAAAATGGGTGATGTCGAGAAGGCTATGGACCGCGACAACTTCATGACCGCTGCCGAGGCGAAGGATTGGGGGCTGGTCGATGAGATTGTCGACAAGCGCGATCTGCCTGCGGAGGATTAACGCATCAGCGCGCTTCATGTGGTAAATGGAGCGCGCTCACTTTCGTAACGATCATAACACGTGTCAAAAGAGTGATAGCGCGATGCGTTGCCATTCTTTTGCCATTTACATTATACCTTAATTTGTTTTTGCTAGTCAGTACCAAACCCGATATGGAGCCAGCGTCAGAACAACGTCCAGACCTTAAAAATAAGGACGATAGGCGCGTTACGGCTTAGGAGTAGATATGTCGAAATCAGGCGGGAACGATTCCAAAAATACGCTCTACTGCTCTTTTTGCGGTAAGTCGCAGCATGAAGTGCGCAAACTGATCGCTGGACCAACGGTGTTTATCTGCGATGAATGCGTCGAATTGTGCATGGATATTATCCGCGAAGAGACCAAGAGTAATCTGGTCAAATCCACCGACGGCGTGCCCACACCGCAGGAAATTTGCAACGTGCTCGATGATTATGTGATCGGGCAGGGCAAAGCGAAACGGGTGCTCTCGGTCGCGGTGCACAACCACTACAAACGCCTCAACCACGCGGAAAAAGAAGCGGAGGTAGAGCTGGCGAAATCGAATATTCTGCTGGTCGGCCCGACGGGCTGCGGCAAGACGCTGCTCGCGCAAACGCTGGCGCGTATACTGGATGTGCCGTTTACGATGGCGGATGCGACAACCCTGACCGAAGCGGGTTACGTGGGTGAGGATGTGGAGAACATCATTCTCAAGTTGCTGCAATCGGCTGAGTATAATGTCGAGCGCGCGCAGCGCGGGATCGTCTATATTGACGAGGTCGATAAAATCAGCCGCAAATCCGACAACCCGTCAATCACCCGTGATGTGTCAGGCGAAGGCGTGCAGCAGGCCTTGCTGAAAATCATGGAAGGCACAGTTGCCTCGGTCCCACCGCAAGGCGGGCGCAAACATCCGCAGCAGGAATTCCTGCAAGTGGACACAACCAACATACTGTTCATTTGCGGCGGTGCGTTTGCGGGTCTCGATAAGATCATCGCGCGGCGCGGCAAAGGCACGGCGATCGGCTTTGGCGCTGATGTTAAAGACGATGACGACCGCCGCGTGGGCGAGTTGTTTCAAGAGCTTGAGCCGGAAGACCTGCTGAGTTTTGGTCTGATTCCGGAATTTGTCGGACGTTTGCCTGTTATCGCGACGCTCGAAGATCTCGACGAAGACGCGCTGGTGCAAATTCTGTCGCAACCCAAAAACGCACTGACCAAGCAGTATCAGCGGCTGTTCTCGATGGAGGAGGTTGATCTGACCTTCACCGAAGATGCGCTCTCGGCCATCTCGAAAAAGGCCATCGAGCGCAAGACAGGCGCGCGGGGGTTGCGGTCGATCATGGAAGAGATTTTGCTCAACACCATGTTCGATCTGCCAGGCCTTGATGGCGTGGAAGAGGTTGTCGTCAATGAGGATGCGGTCAACCGCAAAGGCGATCCGCTTCTGGTCTATTCGGACGTGCAAGAAGAGAGCCCGTCCGCCTCATAAATTGAGGTGGACGCGCGCAGCACTTGGGCGTAACTGACTGGCAATCGCTTTTAGAAGTAGGGTGAACCATGGGCATCGTCGCACAAATTTTCACGTGGTGGAACGGCCAGACGCTTGGCACGCGATTTGCCACATGGCGGCATGGCGAGCGGGTCGGTGAGGACGCGCAAGGAAATGTGTTCTACCAATCCAAAGACGGCAAAAAGCGCTGGGTGATCTATGCGGGTGAAGCTGAGGCGAGCCATGTCTCTCCGGACTGGCATGGCTGGCTTCATCACACGTTCAAAGAGCCACCAACGGAAGCGCCGCTACCCAAAAAATCGTGGGAAAAGCCACATTTGCCGAACCTGACCGGTACGCAAGAGGCCTATCGCCCAAGCGGCTCGCTCCTGAAACCGGCGCCAGCGACCCGCTCGGATTATGAAGCGTGGACGCCAGAATAACGGGTCAATGGTTCGGGTGGGCTTATCCAGATGAAAGAGAATGTTGTTGAAACGATTTTGGGCGCGATCGTCCTTTTGGGCGCGGCGTCTTTTTTGTTTTTCCTGTCGCAAAGCGCAGGCGTTGGCGCGCGCACCAGCAGTTACGAGATAGATGCACGGTTCCGTTCGGTCGAGGGTATCGTTTTAGGCTCGGACGTTCGGATGGCGGGTGTTAAAATTGGGTCGGTCACTGATATTTCGCTCGATAGCGATCTCTATCTCGCAAATACACAGCTGTCGGTGGAAAACGGTATTCTCGTTCCCGACGATAGCGAAGCGGCGGTTGCGAGCGAAGGGCTTTTGGGCGGTGCGTTCATCGAAATTGTGCCTGGCGCCTCTGAGTTCATGCTGGAGGGGGGCGACGAATTGGTGAACACGCAAAGCGCGGTGAGCCTTTTGAACCTCTTGATCCGTTTCGCTTCTCAATCGGGTAGTTCTGACCAATGATACGCGTTGCTTTCGCAATTGCGGCTTTGGCGCTGAGTTCGTTTCCCACGCTTGCCAATAATGTCGTGATTGATGTGGGCAAAGGGCTGGTCGCGGATCAAGGTGTTATCTTGCGCGGGCTGGACCGGATCAATGGTGCGACGGTGGATTTTGAGATCACGCCGGGCGGTAGTCATGTCTACGAGCGGTTGGAAATTACCCTGACCGAGTGCCGTTACCCGGATGGGGAGGCGCAGGTCGAGGGGTTTGCCTATCTGCAAATTCGGGATATCCGGCAAGAAGAACTCAGTTTTGAGGGGTGGATGTTTGCGTCCAGCCCGGCGCTCTCGGCGCTGGACCATCCGCGTTATGATGTCTGGGTGCTGAGTTGTAAGACCTGATCGATGGGGGCGTTTTCGGGGATGCTCATAAAGGTGGCTTTTACATCAAGCGCTGCATCAAGATGGCTATGGTAGTCATCTCGGGATATTTCAATCGCGCCCAGCGAGGTGAGATGGCTGGTGATGAATTGCGTGTCCAATAGCTTATATCCGCCCGCATTGAGCCGCGCGACAAGCCAGATCAGTGCGATTTTGGATGCGTTGGTGGCGGTGGAGAACATGCTTTCCCCGAAAAACGCACCGCCCAGTGAGACGCCGTAAAGCCCGCCGATGAGTTGGCGATTGCCGTCCCAAACCTCTAGGCTATGGGCGTATCCCAGATTGTGAAGGATGCGGTAAAGCTCTGAAATTTCGTCGTTTATCCACGTTTCCTCCCGGTCTGCGCAATGGGCGAGGACTTCGGAAAAACAACTGTCTACTGTGATCGCGTAATCCATTTTGCGAATAAATTTGCGCATGGAGCGGGAGATGTGGAGGCCATCTAGCGGGATAATGCCGCGGGTTTTCGGATCGACCCAGAAAATTTCGTCAGAATTGGCGCTTTCGGACATGGGAAACACGCCTGAGGCGTAGGCGCGCAGGAGCATAGTGGGCGAGATTTGGAGAAAGGACTGAGGCTTGCTCATGCCCTCAAACTGGCTGATTACTGCCCTGCGTCAAGCCATTTCTCAAGCCAGTGGATGTTGTAATCGCCGGTTTGCACGTCCTTTTCTTCGAGTAAGGCGTGAAAAAGCGGTGCCGTTGTTTCGATGCCGTCGATCACCATTTCCGACAAAGCACGGTCGAGCCGCGCGAGGGCGGCGCGGCGGTCTGGCGCGTGGACGATGAGTTTGCCGATCAGGCTGTCGTAGTAGGGCGGGATGGAATAGCCCTGATAGAGTGCGCTGTCCATGCGTACGCCAAGGCCGCCGGGGGCGTGATAGGCGGTGACCCTGCCGGGATTTGGTGTGAATTCGGGGAGTTTTTCCGCATTGATCCTGCATTCGATGGCGTGGCCGTTGATATCCAGGTCGTCTTGGGTGAACGACAGGCCGTCGCCGTTCGCGACGCGGATTTGCTCTTGCACAAGATCTACGCCGAAGATCGCTTCGGTGACGGGGTGTTCGACCTGAAGACGGGTGTTCATTTCGATGAAATAGAACTCGCCGTCTTCAAACAGGAACTCGATGGTGCCGGCACCGGAGTACTTCATATCCGCAATAGCGTCGGCGCAGGTTTTGCCGATTCGGGCGCGGGTGTCGGGATCGATCACGGGTGAGGGGGCTTCTTCGAGCACTTTTTGGTGGCGTCGTTGCAAGGAGCAATCGCGCTCGCCCAAGTGTACGGCATTGCCTTTGCCATCCCCGAAGACCTGGATTTCGATGTGGCGCGGGCGGCCCAAATATTTCTCGATGTAGACCGCATCATCACCGAAAGCGGCTTTGGCCTCGCTACGGGCGGATTGAAACGCAAGTTCTATGTCATCGGCTGTTGGTGCGAGTTTCATGCCGCGCCCGCCGCCACCAGCGGCGGCTTTCACGATCACCGGATAGCCCATTTCGCCTGAAATTTTGCGCGCGTCTTTGACGTCATTCACACCTCCATCGGAGCCGGGAACGCAGGGTACGCCGAGTTTTATCATTGTGTCTTTGGCGGCGATTTTGTCACCCATGACGCGGATGTGTTCGGCGCTGGGGCCGATAAAGGTGAGGCCGTGATCCTCAATCACTTGTGCGAAACGCGCATTTTCACTGAGAAAGCCGTAGCCGGGATGGATCGCTTCGGCGCCGGAAATCTCGCAGGCGGAGATAATGTTGGGGATCGACAGATAGCTTTGCGCGCCCGAAGGCGGGCCGATGCATATTGCCTCATCAGCCATGCGGACATGCATGGCGTCGGTGTCGGCGGTGGAATGAACGGCGACCGAGCCAATGCCCATCTCGCGGCAGGCGCGGATGATGCGAAGGGCAATTTCGCCGCGATTGGCGATCAGGATTTTGTTGAACATGGAAAGACCTGAGTATTTCGCGTTATTCGAGGATCATCAGGGGCGCGCCGAACTCAACCGGAGAGCCGTCTTCGACGAGGATGCGTTTAACCACGCCGCTGCGCGGTGCGGGTATTTGGTTCATGGTTTTCATGGCTTCGATGATGAGGATTGTCTGACCCTCGTCGATCTTGTCACCAACGCTCACAAAGGCGGGCGTGCCTGGTTCGGCTTGAAGATAAACGGTGCCAACCATCGGCGAGGAGACGGCATTGGGATCTTGTGCCGGATCGGTAGCCGGTGCAGCGGCGGCAGCGGTAGATGCTGGCGCGGCAGCAGGTGCGGCTGTGACGGGAGCCGGGGCTGGCGTTGGCGCGGCGGTGGGTGCTGCGAATACAGGCGCGGACCCCTGGCGCGCAACGCGGACGGTGAGGCTGTTGTCTTCGCCGCTTTCGCGCGAGACTTCCAATTCGCTCAGGTCATTTTTGCGTAGCAATTCAGCCAAGGCCGAAATGAATTCCACATCTGACTGGCTGTCGGTTGTTTTGCCCATATCGCTCCCTCGCGTCCCGCAATTATATCGTTTGGTTTTAGATGCGTGTTTTGCGAATTATCGCGCAACGGGTGCAGATATAATCCCTAACGAGTGGCTTTGAAAGACTTGATGGCGCATTAGTGGCGGCGTTGATCAGATTTGTTGCACGGCGCT
>CAYRKW010000068.1:0-17489 GCA_964425135.1 uncultured Rhodobacterales bacterium | reverse complement strand
TCCCCGCTTTCGCGGGGATGACGGGGCGCGTGGAGTGGTTGCGTTTATTTCCACTTGATGGAGCAGCCCATGCTCGGGGTTTGGGCTTGGGGTCCGGCACCTGTCGCGGCCACCAGCTTCATAGCGTTGAGGAGTTCTGGGGTTCGTGCGCTGGCATCGCCCATCTGTGCATCGTCGAGGCGGCCGCGGTATTGCAATTCGCCTTTGGCGTTCAGTCCGAAGAAATCGGGTGTACACACGGCGTCATAGGCGCGTGCAACGGATTGGTCTTCGTCGATGAGATAGGGGAAATCGAAGCCGTGGTGTTGTGCGAATTTCACCATTTTGTCGGGGGCATCTGCCGGGTAGGCGATAAAATCGTTGGACATGATCGCCACGGTGTTCACGCCAGCCTCTTTCAGGGCGCGGGCATCTTCTGCCAAGCGGTCGCCGATGACTTTGACATAGGGGCAGTGGTTGCAGATGAAGGCGATCAGCAGACCGCCGTCTCCCATAAGAGATGATTTGCTGTGGACGGTGCCGGTCGGGTCGGGGAGCGAGAACTCCGGGGCGGTCCAGCCAAAATCGCAAACGGGAGTGTTGGGGGGCATAAGGGCCTCAGGGAAGCTGGTTGATCGGATAGCGCCCGCCTTGCTCGTTGATCAGGACAAGCCGGTCGCCTTGTGCGACATAGTAATCGCAGCGCGCCCAGCCGTTGTCAAAGGCGACGCAGACCGAGCCGTCTTCGGCGATCTCATAGCTGCCTTCGACCCGGTTGCCGTTAGAGTAGATATAGGCGTATCTGCCATCTTCGAGATACTCGGACTTGCCGCCGTCGGCAAACTCCAAGGTATTGCCCGATATGCGGTCCACGATTGCAGCGCGGGGCAGCTCTTCGTCCCAGGGGCGAATGTTCCAATCTTGCGCGATGGCTGTTGTTGGGACGAGTGCAAGCAGGGGCAGGAGTGGTTTGAGCATGTGCGCAGCGTAACGCGCAATCGGTTGCGAGACACCTCACAATTGCGTGGTTCTTCACATTTTGAAGATAGTGCTTATGTCCTTTGGGGGTGAAAGCAACAGGAGAGCCTATGTCACGGTCAAAGGGTCCGACACGGCGCAAGGTGCTGGTGATGGGCGGTGCTGCACTGGCGGTTCCGGCACGGATTGGTGCGGGCAAGCTGGGGCTTGTTCAGAAAAAGATTGTGGAGTTGGTGCCGCATGCAGCGAGCAATACGATGCGATTGGTCGAGCGGGTGATCTGGGTGGCGCGGTAGATGTGAGCCGCTATCGCGGCTCGCGTTATTGTTTTTGCGCTTGCGCGCGCAGCGGGATATTTTTGAACCAAAGAAGATTGGGCTGTTGCGGGGCCGGGTGGTCAGGCGACCATTTTTTCGGCTTCTTTGAGGTCGACGCTGACCAGCTGGCTGACGCCTTGTTCGGCCATGGTCACGCCGAAAAGGCGGTCCATGCGCGACATTGTGACTGCATGGTGGGTGATGATCAAAAAGCGGGTGTCGGTTTTGCGGGTCATCTCATCGAGCAGGTCGCAAAAGCGGGTGACGTTGGCGTCGTCGAGCGGTGCGTCAACCTCGTCGAGCACGCAGATGGGTGAGGGGTTGGCGAGGAAGACGGCGAAGATGAGCGACAGGGCGGTCAGGGTTTGCTCGCCGCCGGACAGGAGGGACAGGGTGGCGAGTTTTTTGCCCGGTGGCTGGCACATAATCTCAAGGCCGGCTTCGAGCGGGTCGTCGCTTTCCACGAGGACCAGTTTGGCATCGCCGCCGCCGAAGAGGTGGGTGAAGAGTTGGGCAAAGTTTCGGTTGACCTCATCGAAGGCGTCGAGGAGGCGTTGGCGGCCTTCCTTGTTCAGGCTTTCGATACCAAATTGCAGTTTCTCGACGGCTTGATCGAGGTCGGCTTTTTCGGCGGCGAGCGTGTCGTATTCGGCCTCGACGTCGCGTGCGTCTTCTTCTGCGCGCAGGTTGACGGCGCCCAGGCTGTCGCGTTGGCGGCGCAGGCGGGCGACGTCCATTTCGACTTTGTCGGCGCTGGGCATTTGCGCAGGATCGATGGCGAGAGTGTCCAGGAGTTGGTCGGGGGACACTTCCATTTCCTCTTCGATCCGTTCGGCGGCGGCGTCGCGCTGGGCTTCGGCTGCTTCGCAGAGCGCCTCAGCGCGGGCGCGTCCTTCGCGCGCTTCTGAGGCGTGGCGCTCGGCGCCGCGTGCGGCGTCTTCGGCGGCGCGCAGGGCGGTCTCGCCGACGGCCAGTGCATCGCTGGCGGCGGTGCGGCGGGTTTGTGCGTCTTCAAGTGCGGATGACAGCGAGGCCATGCGCGTGTCGATTTCGCCCGGCCGGGTTTGGGCGTTCTCCAGCTCGCTGGTGGTTTCGGTGATCCGATCTGCAAACTCTTGCAGACGTTGTGCGGCGGTATCGCGGCGCAGTTTCCAGCCGGACAGCTCTTTGGTGATTTCCTGGGCGCGTTTGATGCGGGCTTCTTCTTCGCGGCGCAGGTCATCGGCTTTGCCGCGGGCCTCCAGCATGGCGGCACGGGCGGAGGCGACGGTGATTTTTGTGGCCTCGATGAGATCGCGGCGCTCGCTCAGATCATCGAGGCCGGAGATTTCACGCTCGGATGCGGCTTTGGTTTCGGCCGCTTGCGTTGCGTCCTCGTTGCGGCGCGAGAGGGTATGTTGCAGCGTCTCGATCCGCCCTTCGAGCATGGAGACATCGGCCTCAAAGCGGGCAACCTGGCGCTGGGCATCCGCAAGCGCGGCGTCACCGGCTTTGCGTGCCTCGCGAGCGTTGCGTTCGGCTTGGGTTGCGGTCTCCAGCGCGGATTGGGCCGCCTCTTGGGCGACGCGGGCTTTGTCGGCTTCGGTGCTGGAGCGGTCGAGCGCGCGGTTCAGCTCTTCGAGCCGATTGCGCTGTTGGAGGAGGAGCGCGGATGTGGTGGGCGTGTCTTCGGCATTGGCGCGCAAACCGTCCCAGCGCCACAGATCGCCTTGACGGCTGACGAGACGCTGGCCCATGGCGAGCATCGGTTGCAGGCGGTCGCCATCGGATTTGTCGACAAGACCGATGGCGGTCAGGCGGCGGGTCAGGACGTCGGGGGCGTTGATGACCTCCGAGAGCGGGGTTGCACCGTCGGGGAGGGGTGGCGGGTTGTCATAGGCGTCAAGCGCGGCCCAGCCTGCGTTGATCCCCGGCGCGATCATCGGGGCTTTGAGATCGTCAGCCAGAGCGGCCCCGAGTGCGGTTTCAAAACCGGAGGTGACGCGCACATCGTCAATCACGGCGGCCCCGTCGCGGCCTTCGCGGGCCAGAAGACGCTCCAGCGCGTTTGCTTCGGCATTGATCGCCTTGGCTTCGCCTTCGGCCTCGGCGAGCGCGGCGCGGGTCTCTGCCTCTTGGGCCTGCGCGCTGGTGCGCTCGATCTCTGCGGTGGCGAGGGTCTTTTCTGCCGCCTCGGCGCGGGATTGGGCGTCACCCAAATTGTCCTGCGCGGTTAGGTGGCGCGATTTGGTGTCTTTGAGGTCCGTCTGCGCAGTCTCAAGCGCTTCGGTCGCGGATTGGGCATCTTGCGCAGCTTTGTCTGCGAGTGTCTGCGCATCTTCGAGGCGGCGGGCGAGGGATTGGTGGCGGGCTTCGAGACGGGCCAGATCTTCTGTCGATTGATCGAGGCCGCTTTCCTGTTCTTGTAGCGCGACCATGGCGAGGCGGGCGGCGTCTTTGGCGGCATCGACCTTGCCGTCATAGCCCTCAGCAGCCTCGGCCATTGCGGTTGTTTCCCATTCAAGCTGCGCGATCATCTCATCGGCGTCGCCCGAAAGGGAGGTCTCGCGCTCCTGGTCGGTCTTGAGCTGAACGAGCCGTGCATCGAGCGTTTCGATCTGTGCAACCGCGCGGCTGCGCTCGTTTTCAATCGTTTCCCGCTCGATTGTCAGGCGCTGATAGAGCGCGGCGGCAATCGCTTCTTCCTCGCGCAGTGGCGGGACTTTCTCTTCTGCCTCTTGACGTGCGGTGAGGGCTTTGCTGGCCTCCGATTGAGAGGCGGCCGCTGCTGTCACTGCCGCTTTGAGCGCATCGCGGGAGAGTTGCAGCGCTTCATCGGATTCGGCCCAGCGACGGTAGAGAAGCACACCTTCGGACTGGCGCAGGGCGTTTGCGATCTCGCGGTAGCGGGCGGCTTGTTTGGCTTGCCGCGCCAGTGATGAAAGCTGGGTGGCCAGCTGTTCGAGAATATCATCAACGCGGGCGAGATTGGTGAGCGTGGCGTTCAGCTTCAACTCTGCCTCGTGGCGGCGCTGGTAGAGGCCGGAAATGCCGGCGGCTTCTTCGAGCACACGGCGGCGCGATTTGGGTTTGGCGTTGACCAGCTCGGAAATCTGTCCCTGCCGGACCAATGCGGGCGAATGCGCGCCGGTGGACGCATCGGCAAACAGCATCTGCACATCGCGTGCGCGGGCTTCCTTGCCCAGCACCTTATATGCAGAGCCCGCATCGCGTGTGATGCGCCGGACGATGTCGATCTTGTCTTCGCTGTTGAAGGCAGGCGGTGCGGTGCGTTCTTCGTTGTCGAGGCTGAGCGTCACTTCGGCGTAATTGCGGGCAGGGCGCGAGGAGGCGCCGTTGAAGATCACGTCTTCCATGCCCGAGCCGCGCATCGCTTTGGGGCGGTTTTCGCCCATCACCCAACGCAGCGCTTCAAGAAGATTGGATTTTCCGCAGCCGTTTGGCCCGACAACGCCGGTCAGCCCGTCAGCGATCACCAGCTCTGTGGGGTCCACAAAGCTTTTGAAGCCGAGCAATCTGAGCCTGGAAAAGCGCATTCGGGTAAAGTGCCTGCCCTTGTTGGTTACGAGGTCGTCTTTGGAGACCGATTCTTTTGGCGTTGTCCCATTTATTGGAAGGATTTATGGGGCAGGGCGTGTGCAAAAACAACTGTATTTAGCCGTTTTGGCGGAGTTATCCACAAGATATGTGAGCATATGCAGGGATTCCGGTGGTTTACGCAACGTTGCAGGTCTGCCGGTCTGGCGTGATAGAAACGGGTGGGCCGCGTTGTGGTTTTGCCGTGAACGGGCCGTCTAGGGTCGGAATTGATCTTGACGCGCGGCGGCTTTGGGGCAAAAACCGGAGCGTTAGGTTCTCGCGTTTGGGGCTAAGCCTCTTGCGAGATGAAATGGGAATGCGGATTTGAGGGATCTATACCAGACCTTGAAGATCGCAGCCGCCCCCGCGACTGTACGCGGCGAGTTTTTGGCAAAGCGCCACTGATCCGAATTGGGTTGGGAAGGCAGCCGGGAACGTCTGAGCCGCGGAGCCAGGAGACCAGCCTGCAAACGTGCGCAAGATGCGTGCGAAACAGACGTGAACCGGACGGGGTGTGTCGGTGGTCGTGACGGCAAGTCGCCGCTTCGATTGTCCATCATATCCCTGCCCAAACCGATCAGGGAGTGATCGATATGAAGACATTTTTCGCAACAGCCGCCGCGCTGACGGTTGCTACACCTGCGCTTGCGCACCACCCTTTGAACGGTATGCCGATGGAAACCTTCGTGCATGGGGTTTTGTCCGGGGTCGGTCACCCGGTTTTGGGTTTTGATCATCTGTTCTTCGTGCTTTTGGTTGGTGTTGCTGCGCTCTTTACAGGCCGTGCGCTGCTGTCGCCTGCGTTCTATATCGTGGGCATGTTGGCGGGCTGCGTTCTGACGATCTCGGGCATTGCGTTGCCGATTGTGGAGCTTGTGATTGTCGCATCGCTTCTGGTGCTGGGCTATCTTGTGGCATCGGGTCGTGGTTTGAACATGGGGCTCGCAGCGGTTGTGTTCGGCGGTTTTGGTCTCTTTCACGGATCGGCTTTCGCGGGGTCCATCGTCGGTCAAGAGGGCGGTGCTTCCATGGCGGTGATTGCGGGCTATCTGATCGGTCTGGGCGTGGTTCAATATCTGCTGGCTATCGCGGCAGGTGCTGCGATGAAATACTTCTGGTTTACCGAAGAGAGCAACGACATGGCGCCGCGTCTTGCAGGGGCTACGGTGGCCGGTGTTGGACTGTTTCTCGCGCTCGAAGCGGTCGAAGGACCGATTTTGGCCGGACTTGGCCTGGGCGGTTAGTCTGAGGTCACCACAAGACAGTGGGACCGGGCATCGCGCCCGGTCTCTTCATTTGAGCCTCAGGGAAGGGCAGTCTCATGCCAGCAAAAGTTCCAGCAACAGTTATCACCGGCTTTTTGGGCGCGGGAAAAACGACGCTGATCCGCCATATGCTTGAAAACGCAGAGGGAAAGCGCATTGCGTTGATCATCAATGAGTTTGGCGATCTGGGTGTGGATGGCGATATTCTCAAGGGCTGCGGTGATGAGACATGCAGCGAGGAGGATGTGGTGGAGCTCTCGAATGGCTGCATCTGCTGCACTGTTGCGGAGGATTTCATCCCGACGCTGGAGACGCTTCTGGCGCGTGAGGATGCGCCGGATCATATCGTCATTGAGACCTCCGGACTTGCCTTGCCGCAACCGCTGGTGCGGGCGTTTAACTGGCCGGACATTCGCACGAAGGTGACGGTAGATGGCGTTGTGACGGTTGTTGACGGGCGGGCGGTTGAGGATGGGCGGTTTGCGCATGATCTGGGCGCGATTGATGCGCAGCGGCAGGCGGATGAGACCCTCGATCACGAAACGCCGCTGTCGGAATTGTTCGAAGATCAGATTGCCTGTGCGGATATGATTGTGGTGAACAAATCGGACCTTTTGGAGGATGGCGGTGACGGGCTGACAGCGCGGCTCAAGGGGGAGGCACGCAAGGGTGTTCAGGTGCTCAAGACCAGCATGGGCGCGCTTCCCGTAGATGTCCTCTTGGGGCAGGGCATCGGGGCGGAGGATGATCTGGAGGCGCGCCATGAAGTGCATCACCATCATCACCATGACGACGAGGATGATCACCATCACGATGAGGATCATCACCATCATGATGAGGATCACCACCATCATGACCATGATCACGATGATTTTGAGAGCTTTGTCGTGCGATTGCCGGAAATCACTGAGCCGAATGCGTTTTTGGAGCGGATTGCGGATGTTATTCGCGCGCATGATGTGCTGCGGCTCAAGGGGTTTATCGCGGTTGAGGGCAAGCCGCTGCGTCTGACTGTTCAGGCGGTTGGTCCGCGCATTGATAGCTATTTCGACAGGCCATTTGAGGGCGCGCGGCAAACGCGGCTGGTGGTGATCGGGCAGGCGGGGTTGGATCAGGCGGCTATTGAGGCGGCGCTCGCTGCATGAGCGATCTGCGCATCACATCTGTCGATCCCTATGAGCCGGATGTGTGCGCATTGCTGGAAGCAAGCCACGCCTTGATGGAGGCGATGTATCCGTCTGAGGCGAATAACTATCTGTCGCTCGATGCGTTGCGCGCGCCGCATGTTACGCTTTGTGCAGCGCGGGAGGGTGGCGCGGCGGCGCTGGGCTGTGGGGCGGTGGCGGTGTTCGAGGAATACGCCGAGATCAAGTCGATGTTCACCAGCGAAGCGGCGCGCGGGCGCGGGGTGGCGGATGCAGTGCTGAGACATCTGGAGGACGAGGTGCGGGCCGCCGGAAAATCACTGATATTGCTGGAAACAGGCACGGGGCTCGACGCGGCGCATCGGCTTTATCACCGGCACGGATTTACCACGCGCGGACCGTTCGGGGACTATGAGGGCGGTCCGTATAACGTGTTCATGCAAAAGCGGATTGCGCTGGGCTGATGCATCTATTGCAGGCACAGGCAGGCGCGGTTGAGGACGGATCGGAGCCGGTTGATCTGGGGCAAACGCCTGCGGATATCGTGTTTATCTCGGCTGCTGACACTGAGCTTGCGGCACTGAGCGAGGCGCGGGAGGGCGCGGGGGATGTCTCGCTGCGGCTGGCCAATCTATCGCATCTTCAGCATCCTATGTCGGTCGATATGCATCTTGATGATTGCGCGACCAAGTCAAAAATCGTGATCGCGCGGGTGCTGGGCGGCTCGGGCTATTGGTCGTATGGACTGGAGCAGTACGCCATCCGGCTTGCGCAAGCAGGTGTGCCGTTTGTAGCGCTTCCGGGTGATGATAAGCCCGATGAGGAATTGCTGCGTCTGTCGACGATAAAAGCGTCCGATTGGCATGCGCTTTGGGCGTATCTGGTCGAGGGCGGGCCGGAGAATGCGGCGAATTTTCTGCGATATGCCCAAGCGCTGCTAAGCGGTGGAGAGACACCGGAGGGGGCGAAAACCCTGCTGCGTGCAGGCGTTTACTGGCCGGGGGCGGAGCTTGGCTCGCTTGAGACGGCGCAGGCGGCATGGCAGGACGAGGCGCCGGTGGTGCCGATCATTTTCTATCGTGCCTTGGTGCAAGGGGCCGGATTGCAGCCGATCAACCGTCTGGTGCGCGCTTTGTTGCGGCGGGAGTTGAACCCGCTTCCCATATTCGTCGCCTCATTGAAAGATGCGCTGTCGGTGGCGACCCTGGAGACGCTGTTTGAGGCCGCGCCGCCGAATGTGATTTTGAATTGCACGGCGTTTGCTGTCGGCTCGCCGCACGCCGGCGATGTTGCTGTTCAAAATCCGCTGACGATGGCGGCGGCGAATACATCGCCGGTGTTTCAGGTGGTTTTGTCGGGTGCATCGGAAGAGGCTTGGGAGACATCGCTCGCCGGGCTGTCTGCGCGGGATATTGCGATGAATGTCGCCTTGCCGGAGGTGGACGGGCGCATCCTGTCGCGTGCGGTGTCGTTCAAGGGTGAGGCGTATTTTGACGCGGCCACGCAATGCCCGATCGCAAGCTATCAGGCGCGGGGCGATCGGGTGGATTTCGTTGCGGATTTGGCGCGTTCCTGGGCGCAGCTTCGGGGCAGGGATGTCAAAGCGCGCAAGGTGGCTTTGGTGCTGGCGAATTACCCCAATAAGGACGGACGGCTCGCCAATGGTGTGGGGCTGGATACGCCCGCATCTGTGGTCGGTGTGATGGCGGCGCTGGCGCGCGAAGGGTATCACACGCGGGATTTGCCGCGCGATTCCAAGGCTTTGATGGATGCGATCATGGCCGGGCCGACCAATTGGCTGACAGATCGGGCCGAGCGTGAGGGCGGTGTTGCGCTAACGATGGCGCATTACAGGGCGTATTATGATGCGCTGCCGTATGATTTGCGTGTGGCGATTGAAGACCGTTGGGGCGCGCCTGAAGATGATCCGTTTTTTGACGGGGAAAATTTCAAGCTGTCGGTGATTGAATACGGCAATGTCTGTGTCGGCTTGCAGCCTGCGCGCGGCTATAATGTGGACCCGACCGAGACCTATCACGCGCCTGATCTGGTGCCGCCTCATAACTATCTGGCGTTTTATGCGTGGCTGCGCGGGCCTTGGCGGGCGGATGCGGTTGTGCATATGGGCAAGCACGGCAATCTGGAGTGGTTGCCGGGCAAGGCGGTGGCGCTGTCGCAAGCGTGCTGGCCTGAGGCGGTGCTGGGACCGGTGCCGCATGTTTATCCGTTTATTGTCAATGATCCAGGCGAGGGGACACAAGCCAAGCGGCGCGCCTCAGCGGTGATCATCGATCATCTGACCCCGCCGCTGACGCGAGCGGAAACTTACGGGCCGCTGCGTGATCTGGAGGCGTTGGTGGATGAGTATTACGAGGCGGCGGGCGTTGATCCACGGCGACTTGCGCATCTGCGGCGGGAGATATTGACGCTGATGGCTGCGACGGGTCTGGATGAGGATGCGGGAATTGCGCGCGGGGAGGATGATGCGGCAGCGCTGGCGCAGCTTGATGCGTATTTATGCGAATTGAAGGAAGCGCAGATCCGGGACGGGCTGCATGTGTTTGGGCAATCGCCGCAAGCCGGGTTGGAGCGCGATCTGGTGCAGGCGCTGCTGCGGGTGCCGCGCGGGTCGGGCAAGGGGGCGGATGCGTCCTTGCAACGGGCGATTGCGGCGGATTTGGGCCTGGCGTTTGATCCGCTCGATTGCGATATGGCCGCGCCTTGGGTGGGGGATAAGCCGCTTGTGTTGCGGGATATGTCTGCGGATCACTGGCGAAGTCATGGCGATACGGTGGAGCGGATTGAGTTGCTGGCGGGATCGCTTTTGGATGGTGGTGTGGATGTGCCCGCCGATTGGGCGCGGGTGCGTGCGGTTCTGGATGGGGCTGCGTGCACTGTGCGGCCCGCCGTTGAGGGGTGTGGACCGGCGGAGGAGGCGGGGCTTCTCGACGCCCTTGCCGGGCGCTTCGTCGCCCCGGCGCCCTCCGGCGCGCCCACGCGGGGACGTCTGGATGTCCTTCCAACCGGGCGCAATTTCTTCTCGGTCGATAGCCGCGCGGTGCCGACACCGACCGCTTGGGCGCTGGGGTGGAAATCGGCAAATCTGCTTATTGAGCGGCATTTGCAGGACCATGGCGACTGGCCGCGCGCCTTGCTTTTGACCGCATGGGGCACGGCGAATATGCGCACGGGTGGTGATGATATTGCGCAGGCGCTGGCGCTTATGGGGGTGCGGCCGACCTGGGATAATGCGAACCGGCGGGTGACCGGATTTGAGGTCATGCCGCTCAGTGTGCTGGACCGGCCGCGCGTCGATGTCACCTTGCGGGTCTCCGGTTTTTTCCGCGATGCTTTTCCGCATCAGATGGACCTTGTTGCCTCGGCGGCCGATGCGGTGATGGCGCTTGATGAGCCTGATGACATGAACCCGGCGGCGGCGCAATTTCGCAAGGATCAGCAGGGGTTTCGGGTGTTTGGTTCGAAGCCGGGCGCTTACGGGGCGGGGTTGCAGGCGTTGATTGATGAGCGGGTCTGGACCGAGCGGCGTGATTTTGCGGATGCTTACTTGGAATGGGGGTCCTACGCTTACGGGCGTGCGGCAGATGGCGTGCGGGCGCGGGCGGAAATGGAGGGGCAGCTGGCGCGGGTTGAGGGGATTGTACACAATCAGGACAACCGCGAGCATGATGTGCTTGATTCAGACGATTACTATCAGTTTGAAGGCGGCGCGGCGGCGGCGGTAGCGCATTTGCAAGGGCAGGATCGTCCGATCTATCACAATGATCATTCGCGCCCGGAACGTCCGCAAATTCAGACACTTGATGCGGAGATCGGGCGTGTTGTCCGCGCGCGGGCGGTCAATCCCAAGTGGATCGAGGGTGTGATGCGTCATGGTTACAAGGGTGCGTTTGAGATGGCGGCGACGCTTGATTATCTCTTTGCCTTTGCGGCCACGACGCGGGCGGTGAAGACCCATCATTTTGATCTGGTGCATGCGGCCTTTGTGGAGGACGAGCGGGTGCGGGCCTTTATTGAAGAGCATAATCCGAGCGCGCTCAAAGAGATGGCAGCGCGGTTTGACGAGGCGATTGCGCGCGGGCTTTGGGTGCCGAAATCGAACTCTGCGCGTGGGTTGATTGATGCTGTTTTGGGGCGGTGACTGGGGTGTTTGCCGTCATTGGGCCGGGTCTTGTGGCGATATGGGATGGATATTTGTGAACCAAAGAAGGGTGGGTGTGGCGCTTTTCGGCAGATCGGGTCGAGGCGGCGATATCGGGGGAGCGGATGCGCAATCGCGCTTTTGTTGGCGTGGCTGGAGTGCGGGCTGATATGCGCTATACGGGTGGACCGACGGTTGAGCGGGTCCGGCATTGCAAGTCTGAGGTCAGATCGGCGGGTTTCGGGCGCGCTGCTTTAGTGGTTCCAGTCAACCCGGTGTCTGGGGCAGTCATGCTCTGACGATGTGCCACTGGGGCAGACCCCCGTGATAAGCTTTGCGGTCCATCACGTGCTGAGCGCTGCAATATGGCTTACCGCGGTGGGTGAGGAGATGGCGTTGTAGCGACGAAAATGGTGCGCTCTACGATGGAGACGAACGGGAAGATGCAAGAGTGGGCGCGCGCGGCGCGTTGCGGGGAATTTGGACAGGACAAAAGGAGAGATGAGATGAGCGATGATACCGAACGCCACAACGCGAAGATGGCCAAGAAGAAAGCCGCACGCGACAAGATCATGGCGACCAAGACCGAGGAAAAGGGACTTGTGATTGTTCACACCGGCAAGGGGAAAGGCAAATCGACGGCTGCATTCGGAATGATTTTTCGCCATATCGCGCATCGGCGCAAATGCGCGGTGGTGCAGTTCATCAAAGGCGGAATGAGCACCGGCGAGCGGGATATGATCTTGGCGCGGTTCTCGGATCTTTGCGCGTTTCACACCATGGGCGAGGGATTTACCTGGGAGACGCAGGACAAAAGCCGCGATATCGAGATGGCGCAAGCGGCCTGGGCCAAAGCCAAAGAGCTGATACTAGATGAGAGCAACCATATGGTGCTTTTGGACGAGATCAATATCGCACTGCGTTATGGCTATGTGGATGTGGCGGAGGTCGTGGCGTTTTTGGCCGAGCATAAGCCTGTGATGACCCATGTGGTGTTAACCGGGCGCAATGCGGCCGATGCGCTTATTGAGGCGGCCGATCTGGTGACGGAGATGGAGTTGGTGAAGCACCCGTTCCGCTCGGGGATCAAGGCGCAGATCGGGGTGGAGTTTTAGGATCTGTGCCTGAGGCTTTGAGCAATCCAGCGGCAACGTGCTGACGCACGTTACGATTTAAAGGTGAATTTGCCTCCGGCGGGAGTATTTGGAAAATGCGAAACTGGTTGTGTCTGGGGGAGGCCTAGGGCTTTGTTTAGGGCGGTGTAGCCTTCGTATTGGAAGTGGTGGGCGTGCCAGCCGCAGGCTTTGGCACCGTCTATGTTTTCTTCAAAGTCGTCGATCAGGATGATGCGGTCTGGGGCGATCTTGAGATCGTTTGTGATGTGGTGGAAGAAGTCTTGGTGGGGTTTGCAAGCGCCTATGCGGCCTGAAGCGTAGATTTTTTCCACATGCGCGCCGTAGCCCATGTCGTGTTCGACAAAATTGGCGCGGTGGGCGGCGGAGTTGGTGCCTATGACCTGGGTGATGCCAGCATCGTTCAGGCAATGAACCAGGTTCAGCAGCTGCGCATCGGGCATGCGGTCGCGCGCATACCAGTAGTTTATAATGTGTGCTGCGCCGGGTGTGTAGCCGACGTGATCGGCCCAGTTCTGGAGTTTGTCGAGCAGATCGATGCGGCCTGTGGCCAGATCGTCATGGCCGTCGATGAACATGAACTGTTCGAATGTTTTGCGACATTGGCCTGTGTCGGTCTCGAAGGTGTCGGCCCAGAAGAACTTTCGATCGCGCGCGTTTTTGTTGAGAACGCCGTCGAAATCCCACACGATACAGTCGAAGTTGATCATGGCTTCACGTCCTATCGCGTTTTCAGTTTACATGGAATCCCTTGTTCGCTGCCTCTGGCTTTGCTCGAACGCGAAAGGCGATAAACGTGCACCTATGAAAACTGGAAACGCTTTGTCGTGATGGGCTTGGGGCAGACAAGAGCGATTTAGCGGGACCGGGGCGGGGGCGATTTGCCGGTGGCGGTGGTGCGGTTGGGTGGCTTCTGACGGGGTCGATTGGACCGTTACAAACGGGATGATGTATGGTGGCGCCCGATGGTGCTGTTGGGTGAGGTTCCAGCACGTCAACTTACGCAGTGATGCGGCGACAATCGCATCTTTCACCTGAATTCAGTATGGTCTAGAACGGCGCTCCACATCTTTAGGGAACAACCGGGCCATGGCACGCATTCTGATCACATCGGCGCTTCCGTATATCAACGGGATCAAGCATCTGGGCAATCTGGTGGGCAGCCAGTTGCCCTCCGATGCCTATGCGCGGTTCATGCGGGCCAAGGGGCATGAGGTTTTGCTGATTTGCGCAACCGACGAGCATGGCACGCCCGCCGAATTGGCTGCGGCCAAGGCGGGCAAGCCGGTGGCGGAGTTTTGCGCGGATATGTGGGCGGTTCAAAAGGATATCGCTGATGGGTTCCGGTTATCGTTTGATCATTTTGGCCGCTCGTCCTCGGAGCGTAATCACAGGTTGACCCAGCATTTTGCCGGTCGGTTGGCGGATGCGGGGTTGATTGATGAGGTGTCGGAAAAGCAGGTGTATTCGCATGCGGATGGGCGGTTTTTGCCCGATCGATACATCGAGGGCACCTGTCCCAATTGCGGCTATGAAAACGCGCGCGGCGATCAGTGTGAGAATTGCACCAAGCAGCTTGATCCAACCGATCTGATCGATCCGCGCTCGGCGATTTCGGGCTCAACCGATCTTGAGGTGCGCGAGACCAAACATCTTTACTTGCGCCAATCGCAAATGCGCGATGCGCTTCGGACGTGGATCGACGCGCAGGACGGCTGGCCGGTGTTGACCACCTCGATTGCGCGCAAGTGGCTCGATGATGGGGACGGGTTGCAGGATCGCGGGATCACGCGGGATTTGGATTGGGGCGTGCCGGTCAAACGCGGAGATGCGGATTGGCCGGGCATGGAGGGTAAGGTCTTCTATGTCTGGTTTGATGCACCCATCGAATATATCGCAGCAACGGCGGAATGGGCAGATGCGCAAGGGCTGTCGGACGCAGCGTGGGAGCGTTGGTGGCGGACGGACAAGGGCGCGGACGATGTGCGGTATGTGCAGTTTATGGCCAAGGACAACATCCCGTTTCACACGCTGAGTTTTCCGGTAACACTGATGGGGTCTGGGGAACCGTGGAAGCTGGTCGATTATATCAAGGGGTTCAACTGGCTTTTGTATGAGGGCGGGAAATTTTCGACCAGTCAGGGGCGCGGTGTGTTTATGGATCAGGCGCTGGAGATTTTGCCGTCCGACTATTGGCGCTGGTGGCTGTTGTCGAACGCGCCAGAGAGCAATGACAGTGATTTCACCTGGGCGAGCTTTCAGGGCGGCGTGAACAAGGATCTGGCGGATGTGCTGGGTAATTTCGTCAGCCGCGTGACCAAGTTCTGCCGCGCGAAATTCGGCGAAGTGGTCCCTGATGGCGGCGCATATGGAGATGCGGAAGCGGCGGTGATTGGGGAGATTGCGGCCCGGCTCAAGAGCTATGAAGCGGCGATGGAGGCGATTGAGCTGCGCAAGGCGGCGGGCGAGTTGCGGGCGATCTGGGTTGCGGGCAATGAGTATTTGCAAACGGCCGAGCCGTGGGCTGTGTTCAAGACCGACCCGGAGGCTGCTGCGGCGACGATCCGCTTTGCGCTGAATTTGGCGCGTCTTTATGCGGTTCTCGCGGAGCCGTTTGTGCCTGATGCGTCCGCGTCTATTTTGGCGGCACTGGGGGCAACGAAGGATTGGCCGCATGATCTGGAGGCCTATCTTGGCACCTTGCCTGCAGGGCATGCTTTTGAGGTGCCGGAGGTGCTGTTCGCCAAGATCACGGATGAGACGCGCGCAGAACTAGAAGCGCGTTTTTCGGGCAGTTAAGCAATCCAGCGGTGCTGCGCTGATCGCGCAGCGCGTCTTTATGTTTGCCCCTGCGCGGGGCGGGCGGGATATTTTTGAACCAAAGAATTTGGGCGTATGGGTGCGGGCGGGGGTGAGGTGTCAAAAGGACGTGCATCACCTAGAAAACAACTTACAGGTGTATAATGGTCACAGGAGATGTCAGATATCGCGAGCTTACTGGTTTTGACGGACTGGGCACACGGAAATCTCTAAACTCAATAGTTAAGCTGTTTTTAAAATGATTCTGTAAATTTGAGTGTGTAGCGAAGGGGCGCGTTTATGTTGATAGCGTTATCTGTATCAAGCTCGGTTTTGGGGCTGCTTGCCTCAGGGCATTACCTGTTGAAGGTCTATAAAGACTCCCGGATTGAATCAAAAATCGGGGAACGTTTTGACAAAATCAAACAAGAAACGAGAATCGAAGCGGACTCATCTGCACAGCAATTGGAAATGTTTGAAGAACATCAGCATGACGGCACATCTGCGGAAGATGGGCCTTTTACGGATGAATTCTTCTGGCTTTGAAGCATCGGGTGCCAATTGACGTTTTGGGTCGGTCTCAAGAGCCGCGTTTCATCTTTCCCCAAATACTCAAACAAACATAAAGACGCGCCGCGCCATGGCGCGGCACTGTTTGGCCCATCAGAAGTCCTGCAGGGCCATCACGCTCAGCTCGCTGGTGGTGCGGTCTTTCATGGCGCGGGCGGCAGCGCGGGCACCTGCTGCGGTGGTGTAGTAGGGGATGCGGTCGTAGAGCGCGGATTTGCGGATGTCTTTGCTGTCTTCGAGTGAGCGGGCGCCTTCGGTGGTGTTGAACACCAGTGCGATCTCGCCGTTCTTCATCGCATCGACGATATGCGGGCGGCCTTCGAAGACTTTGTTTATCCGCTTTGGAGCAAGGCCGATGGACGAGAGCCAGTTGGCCGTGCCTTCGGTGGCGATGATGCTGAAACCCAACTCGTCCATGAGTTTGGCGGCTTCTTCCATAATCGGGCCTTTGTCGGCGTCTTTAACGGAGATGAAAACCGTGCCTTCGGAAGGCAGGATTGTGCCTGCGGCCAGTTGCGATTTAAGGAATGCGCCGCTGAAGGTTGCATCGACGCCCATGACCTCGCCGGTGGAGCGCATTTCGGGGCCAAGGATTGTGTCGACGCCGGGGAAGCGGGCGAAGGGGAGCACGGCTTCCTTGACCGAGATGTGATCTGTCTCAGGGGCGACCAGATCGAAATTGGAAAGCGGCTCACCGGCCATAACGCGGGCGGCGATGGAGGCGATGGGCGAGCCGGTGGCTTTCGCGACAAAAGGCACGGTACGGCTGGCGCGGGGATTGACTTCCAGGACGTAAATCTCGCTGTCTTTGATGGCGAACTGGACGTTCATCAGGCCCACGACATTGAGCGCTTTGGCAAGCTCGACCGATTGGCGTTTTAGCTCGGCGATGGTCTCGTCCGAGAGCGAATAGGGTGGCAGGGAGCAGGCACTGTCGCCGGAATGAACGCCGGCTTCCTCGATATGTTCCATCACGCCTGCCACATGCACGGATTTGCCGTCGGAGAGCGCATCGACATCGACCTCAACCGCGCCTGTGAGGTAGCTGTCGAGCAGCACCGGATGATCGCCGGAGACTGTCACTGCATGCGTGATGTAGCGGTCGAGATGGTCGTCGTCGCGCACGATTTCCATGGCGCGGCCACCCAAAACGAAAGACGGGCGGATCACGAGGGGGTAGCCGACGTCTTTGGCGATCTTGCGCGCTTCCTCATCGGAATGGGCGATGCCGTTGACGGGTTGTTTGAGGCCCAGATCGTTCAGGAGTTTCTGGAAACGCTCGCGATCCTCGGCCAGATCAATTGCATCGGGTGTGGTACCAAGGATGGGGATGCCTTCGGCTTCGAGCGCATTGGCGAGTTTGAGCGGGGTTTGGCCGCCGAATTGGACGATGACGCCGTGAAGCGTGCCGTTGTCTTGCTCAACGCGCAGGATTTCAAGGACGTGCTCCAGGGTTAGCGGCTCGAAATAGAGGCGGTCGGAGGTGTCGTAATCGGTGGAGACGGTTTCGGGGTTGCAGTTGACCATGATGGTTTCATAGCCCGCGTCGCTGAGCGCAAAGCAGG
>CAYRKW010000067.1:0-17606 GCA_964425135.1 uncultured Rhodobacterales bacterium | reverse complement strand
CACATCTAGGCTGCGCTGACCTTCAATTTGATGCCGTTTCGGGGGCGCAGGGTCATCAGAAGATGCGGCTCTGGCACATCGTCGGTGAGTTCAAAGCGGTATTTGCTCAGGAGCGTGCCAAGCACGATTTGGGCTTCGCGCAGGGCAAACTCCATGCCGATACAGATGCGGGGCCCGTGGCCGAAGGGGATATAGGCGTAGCGGTCGTGAGATGCGTTCTTGCCGAAGCGGTCGGGGTCGAACCGGTTGGGATTGTCCCAGAGCATCTCGTGCCGTTGCAGCGCATAGATCGGGAGCATCACGGTATCGCCACGCCGGATTTCGCGGTCGCGCAGACGGTCGGGTTTGAGCGCGGTGCGCGAGACGATCGCGGCAGGCGGGTAGAGGCGCAGCGTCTCCTCGATGATCTGGCGGGTGTATTTGAGCTGCGGGATGTGCGCGGCGCCTGCAACACCGCCTTGAAGCGCCGCTTGCGCCTCAGCGCGGGCCTTGTCCTGAACGTCCTGATCGAAGGCACAGAGATAAAGCGCCCATGCGAGCGCAAGCGCGGTCGTTTCATGCCCGGCCGCAACAAAGGTCAGAATGTTGTCGCGCAATTCCTCGCGGGTCATTTTGCGCTCTGACTTGGGGTCCTGGGCTGCCATCAGGTGATCGAGCAGGTCTGGCACCTCCTTGGCGCCTTGCTCTTCGCGGATGGTGATCGAGCGGTCGGCGACTTTTTTAAGATCGGTCAGACCGCCGGGGCTGAGGATGCGGGAGATGCGCGGCACCCAATCGGGCGCGCCCATCATGTCGAGGATCGAGATTTTGCCGATTTGCTCGATATATTTGCTCATGGCTGCGCTGACGGCTTCAGCATCGAGCACATCATCGCGGGAGAAGGTGACATCGGCGATGACCTCGATGGTCATCCGAACCATATCTTCGTTCACATCGACCACGCCGCCGACGTGGCGTCCAATGCGGTCGGCGGAGTTCTTCGCCGCATGGCTCATCACCGGGGCGAGGCTGTCGATATTGCGGACCTGAAAGATCGGGGCGACGGCGCGGCGTTGCCAGCGCCATTTTTGGCCCTCCACAACGAAGAGACCTTCGCCGATGCCGGGACGCAGGATGCGTTTGGTGACGTCTGATTTGGGGTAGTCATCGACGGCGGTTTTGAGGATGCGTTCGATGCACTCGGGGTCCATGACCATGTGCCAGCGGATGCCGGTGCGGCCCGAGACGATGGGCTGCTGGAAGGCGAGCCCGGGGATGATGCTCATCAAATCATTGCGCGCTGCGGTGAGGCTGCCGAAAAAGCCCAATGGCTCTGTCGCGATGTTTGCCATCACCGGAAAGGACGGGTTGTTCAGGTCTTTTGCCATAGCGGTCACCTCATACCGGGATAGGTGTGCCGCGCTTGCGGGAAATCAAGTGGTAAACTGGTCCGGCTGCATTGCGCGGGCCATGTGATCGAGTACCGCGTTGACGAATTTGGGCTCTTTGCCCTCAGGAAAGAAGGCTTTGGCGACATCGACGAACTCGGTGATGATAACCTTGGCGGGCGTATTGTTATCGATCAACTCGGCCCCTGCGGCGCGAAAGAGCGAGCGCAGGGTGGGATCTATGCGCTCAATCGGCCATTTGGCCACAAGGGCCTTATCTGTTGCCTGATCAATGCGGGCCTGATGGGTCACCGCGCCGCGCATCAGGGCGCGGAAGTGGTCGACATCGCCTTCTTGGAGCGTATCGCCGTCAATCTCGGCCCCGAAGCGGTGGGTTTCGAACTCGGAAATCGTGGCCTCAAGACCGGTTTCATTCGCTTCCATCTGGAAGAGCGCCTGCACGGCATAAAGCCGCGAGGCGGAGCGCATTTTGCGTTTATCGGCCATTATTGTGTGTCTGCCACGATGATATTTTCGCTTTCGGGGGCGAAGGAGCCTTGATTGCGCTCGCGCGAGAGCGATTGGCGCAGGGCGATGAGGTGCAGGGCAGCAATGGCCGCGCCGCCGCCTTTGTCCTGATCCTTGGGATTGGCGCGTACTTCGGCTTGCCCGATATTCTCGACGGTGAGGATACCGTTGCCAATGCACACACCATCGAGCCCCAAAAGCGTCAGGCCACGCGAGCTGTCATTGCAGACGGTGTCATAATGGGTGGTTTCGCCACGGATCACGCACCCCAGCGCGACAAATCCGTCGTAGCTGTTCTTGGCGAGCGCAATGGCGGTGGGGATTTCCAACGCGCCCGGCACATCGACCACATCGACCAGCGCATCAGCTTTCTTGAGCGCGCGCTTGGCGCCTTTGAGCTGATCATCTGCGATGTCTTTGTAGTAGGGCGCGCGTACAATGAGGATGCGCGGGGCGTATTTCAGTTTGGGCGCGGGAAGTTGGTGATGGTCTTGAGACGATGCCATTAGCTGTCTCCTGAGATGATTTTATGGGTGCCGGTGATCGACAGCTCGTAGCCGTCGAGCGCGACGATGCGGGGTTTGGGGCTGTTGGTGACGAGAATGAGGTCGTGGATTCCGAGCGCGCCGAGGATTTGCGCGCCCAGCCCGTATTGCCGCAGTGTTTGCGGGGAGGCGCCGCTATCGAGATCGAGCCGCATGGACATATCGCGCAGCAGGACAACGACGCCGCGTCCTTCTTTTGCGATGGTGTCCATTGCGCGCTGCAATTCGCCGGATTTGCCGGGATTGAGGCCGAGCAGATCGTCAAGCGGGTTGACCGCGTGCATACGCACCAGAACCGGCGCATCGCCGGGGATATCGCCTTTGGTCAGCACCAGATGTTCTGTGTCGCCCGCATCGTCCGAGAAGACCCGCAGCATCCAGTCGCCGCCGAACTCGGAGGTCACCGAGCGAGGTTGACGGGTTTCGCGCACAAGGCTGTCGTGTTTGAGACGGTAGGAAATCAGGTCAGAGATGGTGCCGATTTTGAGCGCGTGGCGCTGGGCAAAGGCGACAAGATCTGGCAGGCGGGCCATGGTGCCGTCTTCGTTCATGATCTCACAGATCATGCCCGAGGGGTTGAGGCCCGCAAGGCGCGATATATCGACGGCGGCTTCGGTATGGCCGGCGCGCAGGAGCACGCCGCCTTCCTGGGCGCGCAGCGGAAAAACATGGCCGGGGGTGGTGATGTCTGATTGTTGTGATGTTTGGTCAATCGCCACCGCAATGGTGCGGGCGCGGTCATGGGCGGAGATGCCGGTGGTAACGCCTTCGCGTGCTTCGATGGAGGTGGTGAATTTGGTCTCGTGGCGCGAGGAATTGGTGGAGGCCATGAGAGGCAGGCCGAGCGCGTCAATCCGCTCTCCGGTCAGGGCAAGACAGATAAGCCCGCGCCCGTGGGTGGCCATGAAATTCACTGCATCAGGCGTTGCCATCTGACCGGGGATGATCAGATCACCTTCGTTTTCGCGGTCCTCGTGATCGACCAGAATGAACATCCGACCATTGCGCGCGTCTTCGATGATCTCTTCGATGCTGGAGATTGCGTCGTGATATATGGAGGGCTCGCTCACGTAACGTATGTCCTAGCGCGCAGGAAATTGCGACAGGCGCGCGACATAACGTGCGAGCGTGTCGATTTCCAGATTGACCTTATCCCCTACCTGCGCTTCGCCCCATGTGGTGACCGATTGTGTATGCGGGATCAGATTGATGGAAAACTGCGTGTCCTCAACGTCGTTGACCGTGAGCGACGTGCCGTTGAGTGCGACCGAGCCTTTGGGGGCGACAAACCGCGCCAGATCACGCGGCGCATCGAAGGTCAGCACGGTGCTATCGCCGGAGGCTTGGCTGTTGATAATCTCAGCTGTGCCATCGACGTGGCCTGAGACGAGATGCCCACCGAGCTCATCCCCGATTTTCAAGGAGCGTTCGAGATTGACGCGGCTGCCTTCCGACCACGTGCCCAGATTGGTTTTGGAGCGGGTTTCCGCAGAATAATCCACATCAAACCAAGCGCCATCAGCACCTGCGCCGCGATCCACCACTGTCAGGCAGCAGCCATTGCAGGCAATCGATGCGCCGATATCGATGCTGGCAGGATCGAAAGCGGTCTTGATGCGCGCACGGGTATCGCCGCGCTCTTCGACGCTTCGCACCTGTCCGATATCTGTGATTATTCCGGTGAACATATTGTCTCATCTCTTCGCGCGGCCTTTCGTAGACCTCTTTTGGGGATGCGACAAGCGATGAAAGGGGGATTTGGTGTTGGTAACGCGCTTTAACTGGAAATTCACCAAATCGCTGGCTAGTGAGAGGTGCTATGGATGGCGGTTTTGCACATACTTCGGGAGCGCGCGCGCAGGCGCGGCGTGTCTTTTTGTTTTTGCAAGGCCCGCATGGGCCGTTTTTTGATGATTTGGCAAAGGCGCTGCGCGCTGCTGGACATGGGGCGCTGCATATCGGGTTTAACGCAGGGGATGCGCATTACTGGTCGCATGCAGCGGACTACACCGGCTATACCGCGCCGATGGCGGCTTTTGCGGATTATCTGAGTGCGTTTATTGAAGAGTACGGGGTCTCCGATCTGGTTCTCTACGGCGATACCAAGCCGCACCATGAGCAGGCCAAGGCGGTGGCGCAGGCGGCAGGTCTGCGGGTTCACTGCTTTGAAGAAGGGTATATTCGCCCCTATTGGATCACCTATGAGCGGGATGGGTCAAACGGGCACTCGGTTTTGATGGGCCTGTCGCTGGAGACGATCCTGGCGCGCGCGGGTCCTGCCCATGAAACGGCCGCTGCGCCCGGACACTGGGGCGCGCTGTGGCATCATACGTGGTACGGGTGCATTTATCACGGGTTCATCCTTTTCCTGAACCAACGATATCCGCACTTCAAAACCCATCGCGCGCAATCGGTATGGCGCGAGTGGTTGCTGCACTGCAAACGGTTGGCGCTGATCCCTGCACGCGCGATGGATCGGTGGCGCAGAACGCGGCGGCTGAAGCAGGGCGGCATGCCGTATTTTGTTTTTCTGCTGCAACTGGCGCATGATGCCTCGATCCGGCACCACGCCAAGGGGCGCTCGCCTGAAAGCGTGATTGCCGATGTGATCAAGAGTTTCGCAGCGGCGGCTCCTGCGCATTACCGGCTGGTTTTTAAAGCGCATCCGCTGGAGGACGGGCGGATGCCGGTTCAGGCTTTTATTTCCGAGCAGGCGGCGGCTTGCGGCGTATCGGATCGCGTGGATTTCCTGACGGGCGGTAAGCTGGGTGCGCTGCTTGATAGCGCGAAGGCGGCGCTGACGATCAATTCCACCGCCGGGCAACAGGTGCTTTATCGCGGTTTGCCGCTTAAAGTATTCGGGACGAGTGTTTATGACCGGCCAGAATTTGTCTCGCCGCAAAGCCTGTCGGCCTTTCTAAGAGAACCGCAGAAACCTGACCTGGAAACCTATCGCGCGTATCGACGGTTTCTTCTCGATACATCGCAAATCCGGGGCGGGTTTTACACCAAACCTGCCCGCAAGATTGCCGTTCGCGGGGTCCTTGATAAGATGCTGAGCGCGCGCGATCCCTATCATACCGATCAGAGCTTGCGTCGCAATTGCGCAACTAAGCCCATGGTTGTATGCGTTTGAAACTTGACGTCGCATAGCTATTGGTCGTCAATACTGCAAAAAATTGCCGGTAAATCTGGCTTTGATGAGCAATGGACAGCACATGAATTTGAATACAGGCGCTTTTATGCGGAACGGTCTTGTGTTCCTTTTGGGGATTAGCGTGCTGGCGGCATGTGCCTTGCCGCGTTCGGGACCGAGCCGAGGTGAGATTTTGGCCGGTGCGAATAACGGCCCGAATGATGTTCATATTGTCGAGGTGAGTGACACAGTTGTCGCGGCAGCGCGCTCGATCCAGTCGCTTGGCTTTGGCAGTGACTTTTTGAACGCTGGTGCGCAGCGTGCGGATATTATCTCACGCGGGGACGTGCTGAGCGTGACGGTTTGGGAAAATATCGACAACGGCCTTTTGGCGAGTGTCGGTCAGAAGGTGACGCTACTACAGGAAGTTCAGGTCGATCAGGAAGGGCTGATCTTCATTCCTTACGCTGGACGACTGCTGGCGCGGGGTAAAACGCCCGAGCAACTGCGCCGTCTGATCACGAATAATCTTCAAGACCAGACCCCCGATCCTCAGGTTGAAGTGCGTCGGCTTGCGGGTGATGGCGCGACGGTGTCGATCATCGGCGGTGTGGGTTTGCAGGGCGTCTATCCGATTGAGGCCTCAACCCGTCGCCTTGCGCCGATGCTGGCTAAGGCGGGCGGTGTGATCATTGAGCCGGATGTGGCGCAGGTGCGTATTTTGCGCAGCGGCAAGGTCGGGACGATCTGGTTGCAGGACCTCTATGACAACACCATGGCTGATGTGGCGCTGCGTGCGGGCGACAAGATCATTGTCGAAGAAGATCGCCGCTCATACACAGCGCTGGGTGCAACAGGCGGGCAGGCGCAGGTCAATTTCTCGCGCCGGAATTTGTCGGTGCTCGAAGCGATTGCACAGGTCGGCGGGCTGAACGCCAATTTGGCCGATCCCAAGGGCATTTTTATTTTCCGCAACGAGCCCAATTACATCGCCAATCGCGTGTTGGGCCGGAGTGATCTGCAAGCGCAGCAGCGCATGGCTTATGTGATTGATCTGACCAAACCGAACGGCATGTTCATTGCGCGGGATTTCAATATTCGCGATGGCGACACGATCTATACGACCGAAGCGCCGTTTGTGAGCTGGCAGAAAATCATGGCGGCAACGCTTGGCTCGGTCAATTTCGCAGGCTCAGTCGGCGCGACATCGACGGCCTTTACCAATTGATGAAGGCGCCGCAGGAGCGGCGGCTCGGTGCGTATTCGCTGGGTTTTTTTCGGCAGAAAACAACACGCCGTATTCTGGAGCTGGCGGGATGGAGCATTGTTCCAGGTCCGCTGACGCGTGATCTGGATGCGATCGCGGTTTGGGGAGATCGGCCGGTTGCAAAGCGCGGACGGGCGGCGGCGGCGCGGCGTGATGTGCCGCTCTTGCACATCGAGGATCCGTTTTATCGAAGCGTTGGAGCCTGCGGGGCAGATGCGCCGCATGGATTGCTGATTGATCATCAGCGCCCGCATTTCGATGCTTCCGCGCCTTCTGATCTCGAAGATTTGCTGAATGCCGGACCTGAGCTATCGGAGGCGGAGTATGCGCGCGCGCAGGATTTGATTTCGCTGATCGCACATCTGAAATTGTCGAAATACAATGATACCTTTCGGGACGCGTGTGAGTTGCCGCCAGCGGGATTTGTGCTGGTGGTCGATCAAGTCGAAGGCGATGCCTCGATTGCCAATGGGCTGGCGTCGCGCGACAGCTTTGTGCAGATGCTGGAGACAGCGCGCGCCGATCATCCTCAAACGCCGATCTGCATCAAACGACATCCGCGCGCAGGTGCCGGGCATTTTCAAGGGCCTCTGCCAAAGGGGGTGACGTCGTTGGCCGATGGGTTCGACGTTTGGGATATTCTGGAACGCGCCTGTTCGGTCTATTGCGTCACATCGCAAGTGGGATTTGAGGCTATTCTGGCCGGGCATCGCCCGCATGTGTTTGGTGCGCCGTTCTACGCGGGGTGGGGTCTTAGCGAAGACCGGATCGATCTGCCACGGCGGGCAGCGCGGCTTGATGTGCAGACTCTGTTTCATCGTGCGGTGCTGGAGTATCCGGTTTGGTATGATGCTAAGCGTGATGCGCTGTGCGATTTTGAAACGGTCGCGTTTTGCTTGCAGGCAGAACGCGCGGTGGCGCGGGTTGCATCGACGCGGCCAGTGGGTCTTGGGATACGGCGCTGGAAACGGGCGCATATGCGAAAGTTTCTGGGGGTGCGGTCGTTTGCGTCTTCAAGTGGCGAGGCGCAGACCAAAGCTGTGCGCGATGGCGCGCCGATCTTGCGCTGGGGCGTTGGTGAGCTGTCAGACGATGTGATGCGGGTTGAGGATGGGTTTATCCGCTCGGAGGGGCTGGGCGCGCAACTGGTTCCGGCGCTATCGCTGTGTGTGGATCGATCTGGTTTGTATTTTGATGCGCGTGCGCCGAGTGATCTGGAGCGGTTGATCGCGGCTTCGGTTGATCTTCCAGACGTTTGCATAAGGCGCGCGCGGGGGTTGATTGCGCAAATTGTTGAAAGCCGGACGAGCAAGTACAATCTTGATGCAACGCGCTGGCAACCTCAGACGGAAAAGCCGGTGATTTTGGTTGCGGGGCAGGTCGAAGATGATGCGTCGGTGCGGTTCGCGACCGGCGATATTTCGACCAACCTAGGACTGCTCAAAGCGGCAAGGGCGGCTAGGCCGGACGGGTTTATCGCCTATAAACCACACCCGGATGTAGAGGCGGGTTTGCGGGTTGGGGCGGTTGGTGCGTCGGATCTGGAGGCTTTGGCTGATGCGGTTTTGCGCGAGACGGATCCTGTTTCGGCGATTGAGGCGGCGGATGAGGTTTGGACAATGACTTCGCTGATCGGGTTTGAGGCGCTGTTGCGCGGGCGGGATGTCGTGACAGTTGGAATGCCGTTTTATGCGGGATGGGGGCTGACGGAAGATCATATGCGATGTGCGCGTCGTAAGGCGACAGGAGTGACGCTGGAGGGGTTGGCCCATGCAGCGCTGGTGGATTATCCGGTCTATTTTGACCCCTTGCGCAGGACCGCCTGCACGCCTGAGGTGTTGATTGAGCGGCTGTCGGCGGGCGAGGCAGGGTGGCGTCGCTCGGGGATGTCGCGGTTGCAAGACGTATTTTCAAGGTATGCGCGCTTTTGGCGGTAGGGCGGCGCGTGAGGGATCAAGCGGCGCGTGCGCAGATGCGCACGCATGATTTTAGGTGATGCGCTCCCGCGCGGGGGAGTATTTGGAAAATGCGAAAATTTGGTTTGTGTGCCGAGGGTTAGCTGCTTTCAGGGCGCCATGTGGTTTTGTAGTCGTTGCCGATTTTTTGACTTTGCATAAGGGTGAATTTTGGGGCGTTTGCCAGATCGGTCAGGCCCAGATCGGCGATCATCGAGAGGCCATTTTCGCCGATGAGTTTGCCTGCTGTGTAGTGGTTTATCTGATCGACGAGGCCTGCGCGGATCAAGGAGGCGGCCAGTGTGGCGCCGCCTTCGCAATAGATGCGGGTGAGGCCCTCATCGGCGAGTTTTTGCAGGGCGATTTTACAATCGAGATGGGCGCCTTGGGTCGTGGCCTGAATGATTTTGACGCCTGCGGATTGGAGGCCCGGGTCTATGTTTTTTGCCGCTGTGACGATCCATGTGGGGTGTTTTTGGGCGGTTTTGATGAGTTTTGCGTCTGGCGGCGTGCTCAGTTTTGTGTCGAAGATTATGCGCAGCGGGGTGGCGGCGGTGCCGGGGAGGCGGACGTCGAGCGAGGGGTCGTCGGCGCGCACTGTTCCGACCCCAACGAGCACGGCGTCGTGGCGGGCGCGCTCAAGATGGGTGTTGGTGCGGGCGGAAGGGCCGGTGATCCATTTGCTTTGGCCGTTCTGCATGGCGATTTTGCCGTCGAGGGTGGCGGCGAGTTTTAGGGTCAGCCAGGGCAGCCCATGTGTGGTGCGTTTGATGAACCCTGCGTTGGCGTCGAGGGCTTGCGTTGCACAGACGTCTGTTTCTACTGCGATATTTGCATCTTTGAGCATGGCGATACCGCGACCGGCGACGCGTGGGTCTGGGTCGGTCGCGCCGATGACGACGCGCGCGATCCCGGCGTCTATGAGCGCTTGGGCGCAGGGGCCGGTTTTTCCGGTGTGGGCGCATGGCTCCAGCGTGACGTAAGCTGTTGCGCCGCGCGCTGCGCTGCGCGCAATCGCGAGCGCTTGTGTTTCCGCATGCGGGCGGCCGTGGTCGGCAGTGCGGGCGCGGGCGATGCAGCGGTTGTTTTTGACGATGATGCAGCCGACGCTTGGATTGGGCCAAACACGCCCCAGACCGCTGCGCGCCAGCGCGATTGCCGCGCGCATCCACTCAGCGTCACGCGGCATGCTGGTCATGGAGGCTACGCGCCTTCTTCGTCGTCACCCATGGAGACATTCGGGCGTAGTTCTGCGACGAAGCTTTCAAAATCATCCGCCTCCTGAAAGTTCTTGTAGACGGATGCGAAGCGCACATAAGCGACCGTGTCGATGCGGGCGAGGGTTTCCATGACAATCGCACCGATTTGATCGGAGGCGATGTCCGTATCACCCGTGCTTTCGAGACGCCGCACGATGCCGGAGATCATTTGATCGACGCGCTCTGATTCAATCGGGCGTTTTTGCAGTGCGATGCGGATGGAGCGTTCCAGCTTGTCGCGATCAAATTCCTCGCGTTTTCCGTTTTTCTTAACGACTGTAAGATCGCGCAGCTGCACGCGCTCATAGGTGGTGAAGCGGCCTGCGCAGGACGGGCAGTAGCGGCGGCGGCGAATGGCGACATGGTCTTCGGCAGGACGCGAGTCCTTCACTTGTGTATCAACATTTCCACAAAATGGGCAGCGCATCTGGTGATATCCCTCGTGCTTGGTTTTGCGATTAGTGGCATGCGCAGTGGTGAAGCGCAATCGTTGGCAGTTCGATGCAATCACAGCACTAGATATATGTTACATTTATGCAGTGGGTGGATTGCAGTTTCCGAAAATCCCTCCAAAAGTGGGCCGCATGGCACCGCGATTTTCTCAGACTAACCTCTCTGCATTGCTGTTCGCATCGGCATCTTTGTGGGGCGTTTACTGGGTACCGCTGCGGTATCTGGACAGTCTTGGCGTGACGGGCGTTTGGAGCGTGGTGATCTTCAACGCAGCCCCTTTGATCGCGCTGCTGCCACTTTTCATTTTGTTTGGACGTGGCAAGGTCAAGAGTTGGTCGCAAGTTGTTGTAATATCGATATTTACGGGTGGTGGACTTGCGCTATACGCTTGCGGGCTGATGATGAGTTCTGTGGTGCGGGCGACATTGCTCTTCTACCTTACGCCTATCTGGTCGACTTTGATTGGGATGTATTGGCTGGGCGAGACCGTCGACCGGACGCGCATCGTCGCGATTGTCATTGGGCTCGGCGGAATGGTTTTGCTGCTTTCAGGTGCGCATGCGGGGAGCACGCCATTGGGCTTGGGCGATGTGTTCGGGTTTGGGTCAGGGATATCCTGGGCGCTTGGGGCGACGGCGCTGAAGCGATGGCCGCAGGTACCGATATTCGCAACAACAACCGGGCAGTTTGTCTGCACCTCGCTGATCGCGGCGCTGATTGCTGTGGTGCTGTTTCGGGGGAGTATTCCGCCGACCGACGCGATCACCGCAGCGATCCCACCAGCGTTTTTTGTCGGGGTATTTCTGTTGTTTCCGTCGATCTTTCTGATTTTCTGGATCGCGACGCAGCTATCGCCAGGACGTGTGGGTATATTGATGATGTCTGAGGTGATCGTAGCGATCATTACGGCGACATTGTTCCTGCCCGAAGAAAATATGAGCGCAATGCAATGGTGCGGCGGGGTGATGATTGTAGCGGCGTGCGTGTTTGAGGTGATCCCGGCACACCGGCGCGCGACGTCGCAGCATTGATTGCGCTTGATCGACGCAAACGCTAACGTCAGCGGCATTTAGGGAGGTAACATGGCGCGCATTCTGTTTTTCATCGCTCCAATGCTGATCATCATCATCGCAGGCCCATTGTGGTTGTCGAACCGTCGGAATGGGGCCTCCACCTGGTTTCCGGCGCAGCTTTTGGTGATTGCCGGGCTGATTGTCTCCATTGTTCTTCTTCACAATGAAACATTCGGGGACACGGCAGGGTCGATGAACCTTGCGATCCTCACTCTAGGCCCTTTGGGTGGTTTGATTGTTGCTGCAATCGTGCTGCCGCGCGGGCCGAAATAGCCCCATGCCCGTGTGGTTCATGCCAAAAGGCGGCAAATTGGCGCTTGGTTAACAAATGCCTAACTTTGGGCTGAAACTGCGCTCAATCCTGTCCAATTCACACAGCAAACACGGACTATCCCAAGCACATGTATCGCTGGGGTTCTGTAATTTGTACGCGTTCCGGTTGGTTGCGTAACGAGAACACAAAGTGAGGAAAGTATGAAACGTATTGTAGTCGTTGGTGGGGATGGGTTTTGTGGTTGGCCGACATGTTTGCATCTGTCCAAGCAAGGGCATGATGTCATGATCGTGGACAATCTGTCACGTCGGGATATTGATGAGGACCTGGGCGTTTCGTCACTCACCCCCATTGCGTCCATCGAAGATCGTCTGGCGGCTTGGGAAGAGATTTCCGGGCGGAAAATCGAGTTCCGCGATGTGGATGTCGCGGCGGAATACGATGCGTTTGAAGCACTGCTTGACTTTTATGAGCCTGATACGGTCATTCATTTTGGCGAACAGCGCGCTGCGCCTTATTCGATGAAAGGCACGACCGAAAAGATTTACACGGTGAACAACAACATCAATGCGACACACAATCTGATGGTCGCGGTTGCCAAACTGGAGCGTGATATTCACGTGGTTCATTTGGGCACGATGGGTGTTTACGGTTATGATGGCGACGGGCTGCAAATTCCTGAAGGCTATCAGGACGTTTTTGTCGCCAAGGGCGAGGATATGTTGCCCCGCTCGATCCTCTATCCGACCAATCCGGGCAGCGTCTATCATATGACGAAGTCGATGGATCAGTTGATGTTCCAGTTCTATGTCAAGAACGACAATATTCGCGTCACTGACCTGCATCAGGGTATTGTCTGGGGCACTCAGACCGAGGAGACGCGTCTGGATGAACGTTTGATCAACCGCTTTGATTACGATGGCGACTATGGAACGGTTCTCAACCGCTTCTTGATGCAAGCAGCCGTTGGTCATCCGCTGACGGTGCATGGCACCGGCGGTCAGACACGGGCATTCATCAACATTCAGGACACGGTCAAATGTCTTGCGATTGCGGTGGCTAATCCGCCTGAGATTGGCGAGCGCGTCAAAATTATGAACCAGGTGACGGAGACGCACCGGGTGCGCGATCTGGCCGCTTTGGTGGCAGAGGTCACAGGGGCGAGCGTCGCTTTTGTGGACAATCCTCGCAAGGAAGCGGCGGAGAATGATCTGAACGTTTGCCGCGATGCGTTTTTGGAGCTTGGCCTGAAGCCAATGACATTGGCCGAAGGATTGCTGTCCGAAAGTCTGGAGATTTCGGGCAAATACGCGGATCGGTGCGATTTTGACATGATCCCTTGTGTCTCCACATGGTCTTCGGAAACGCGGCCCGGTGTTGTCAAGCCTGCGGGCAAAGCGGCGGTCGCCTAAGACCCAAAATCTCCCTTTAGGTAGAGCGTAAACGTGCGTCTTATTGGACTGGCATTGGTGTTTGTGCTGCTCGTTGGGCTGACGCAAATACTTCTCGATCGCCATGATGTGATCGCGAAGTATTTTGCTGGCTCCAGCGAGGATGCGCCCATTGATCTTGTCTTTGAGACGCCCACTGCGCTGATGTTTGACTCTGATCTATCGGGGGCGCGGGTGGAAGATATCGCGCCCACGGACCGCTCTGCGCATCGCTCGCTCAAGAGCTTTCCCGATTTTGCCAAACTTAATTTCAGGCTGCCCCGCAGTGTCGATGTCACCTATGGCATTGTGCATCTTGATCTGAAAACGCGACTCCTGGAGAGCGGGAGTGGGGTTGTGGTTGTGCGGATCAATGGTGTGAAGCGGGGTGAGATTTTGCTTCAGCCCGGAACGCACCTGATCAATACTCATATCCCGCTTGAGGAAAATGATCTCGACGGGCCCTTCGTTGAAGTCAGCCTTACTGCGCGCGGCAGCTCGCACAAAGAGGTGTGCGGGCAGGATGAGGGCTTGGGCGTTGTCGTTGATGTCCTGCCGACAACGCGCATGAACGCCACCTTTGGCAAACAGCTTGGAGAATTCAGCGATGTGCTGGCCAAAGCCGGTGATCCGGCGCGGGTGATCTGGCCGGAGACGGGATCGCCTGATCTGCAATCGCAGCTTTTACAACTGACGCAGAACGTGCAAGCGGATGATCTGGCGGAGCTGTCCTTTGTGGCCTCGGGCTTTCGGATGCCCAAGGATATCATCGTAGATGAGACGTTCGTGGCCAATGCGTTCAACGAGATCGCGCCAGCGCGCAGTGAGCGGTATTTGCACGGGCCCGATAACGTCAATTGGCCAGTGCCAGTGCTTGACCGACCGCTTGATACGCGGTTGCGAAAATTTGCATCTGAGAACACCTGGTCGTTCAATTATTTACACTCGCAGATGCCGGACGGGGAGTTGCCGGGGACATTCCAGTTCGAGATGGGAATGTCCGGTGCCTCACGCGACGAACGGTATTTACTTTATGTGTCCCTGAACGGGGCATTGGTGCATTCAGAGAATCTTGCCCATACCGAAAACGCGATCCGCAGGTCCGTGAAGTTGCCGCTGCACCGTCAGCGGCTTAACAATACGGTGAATGTGACGCTCGTGCGGTCCGAAGTGCGGACCCATCCGTGCAATTTCCCGCTACCGATTGTCGCTCAGGTACGCGAGGGCGCGTCGCTTTGGCCCGCCGATACGACCAAGACGCATTCATCGGGTGCCTTGCTCTCGGCGGTTAGCAAAGCCTCGCGCATCGAATTGAGCCTTGATGCGCAGCTGCCTGCGAGCCGCGCGGAAGACCTGCGCAAGATGATTGCAGATGTGCTGGGGACCAAAAAGATGGGGGTGAGCTACGCCGCCGACACATCCAGCATTTTGGGGATCACAGTGCAATCGGCAGATGATGCGGCGCTGGATTACGGCACATATATCCACCCGTCGGTGCAGCCGGTTTGGGTGGTCTGGCAGACGGATGAAGGCACGCAACTTGCGCGCGCCGATGATGCGGTGACCGCGAGGCGCCTCACGACGGGTGGGCCAGAGATGGTGATGGTGGTGCGCCAGTTTGAAGAGGGGATCTGAGCGATGTCGATGGAGCGTTCGCAAAATGAGTTCTGGTCGGTCGATAGCGCGCCAAAGAAATTTGCGGGCCAGGTTGAGCAATCGCGCGCGCCCAAGGTGCTGGTGCTCTTTTCGATCCTGTCGCTGATCGCGCTTTATAGCGTCAATGAGTTTGCCTTCAGCGATGCGTTCTTTCCCAATGATGATCTGATGCTGGTGGAATACGCAGGCAATCACGGCATTCCGTTGCGGATTTATCTGTTTTGCTTTTTCATCTCGTTTGCGGCGTTTTGCGAAAAGGAATTCAAGAAGAAGATCCGGTTTGGCCTGGATATGGTGCTGACCTTCGGCGTTTTATGCGCGCTGATGGATATGTGCGCGCTCTTGTTGCGCGAATGGGCGGATGTGCTGATCTCGGTTCATGCCGCCGAGATTGCCAGCGGGATTATCGGCTTTGCGGTCTATTCCTATAAGCTCTTGGAGAACGGATCGATGCCCGCGCGGATTGGGATGCATATCAATCCAGGCGATCTGGCCTATACGACGCGCCGACTGATCTTTGTGTCGATATTCGCAGCAGCCGTCTCGCTCTGGGTGTCGTCGCAGGAGTTTCAAACCATCGAGGTTTTGCGGTCCTTTTCCTTGCTGGGCGGGATCGGGCCGGGGGTTTTTCTGTTCTTGCCGGTGCTATTTTGCACCTTCTACATCATCGGTCGCATTGATCTGGCGCGTGCTTCGATTGGTCGGTTTGCCCCTGATGTGACACTGATCATTCCGGCGCATAACGAAGAATATATCATCGAAAATACGCTCAATGCGGTGGATGTGGCTGCTGGAAATTATGCGGGCGGTGTGCGGGTTTTGGTGATGAACAACAACTCGGAAGATGCGACCGAGGAGATTGCCAAACGGACACTCGCCCAGTTCAAGCACGCGCGCGGCGAAGTGGTGAACGAGTATAAGGCGGGCAAGTCGCACGCACTGAACGCTGGTTTGGCGGCGGCACGCACGGATTATCTTGTGCGGGTGGATGCAGATACGCTGATTGATCCGATGGCACTCAAACTGGCGATGCGGCATTTCCGCGATCCCAATGTTGCGGTCGTGGGCGGTGTGCCAGTGCCACCCTTTGGTGCAATGTTCGACCGGGCGCGGTATCTCGAAGTGGTGGTCAAACACGGGTTCTATTCAGTGGCGATGGGCGCGATCAATGGGGTGGTTGGGGTGCCGGGGATGCTGGCGATCTATCAGACCGAACTGCCGCGCCGTTTGGGCGGGTTTGTCGAAGGGATGAACGGTGAGGATACAGATATCAGCTTGCGCATCGGCTCGCTTGGCTATCGTTTGGTGGTGGATCCGAAGGTGAAATATATCTCGGAGGTGCCTGCATCTTACGGGCATATGCGCGAGCAGAGAATGCGTTGGTTCCGCTCGATCTATCATATCTCCGCCCGTTGCCGCGATTTGCTCTATGGCAAGCATCTGACATTGCGGGGAAAATTGATCCTACCTTACATGCTGATCAATTCGGGGCGACGCGCGATGATGGTGCCGTTGCTGCTGTTTGGGATTATTGAATATATGACCGGGTTTAACACAGGTGCGCATGTGAAGTGGCAGTCGGTATTGGCATTGGCGGTCGGCGCGCCGACGATTGTGGCGGCGATCTCCTCGCTGTTGGATGGGTCGGTGAAGGGGATACTCTATGTGCCCGAATATCTGATTTTTAGAGTACTGCGGGCGTATTTTACGCTTGAGTCGATGCTGTCGATCTCGATCAAAGATTACTCGGAGCATATTTATTCGGACAAAGCGCTCAATCGCAAACGGCCCGCATCGCGGCGGATTGCCTGACACATCGAACCCGCCAAAGTGGCGGGCAAGATGTTTGTTTTGCGTTCGGCACGCAGCCGTCGCTGCGCGCGACGGGCGGGATATTTGCCGAACCAAAGAAGGTAGATTATTCTGCGATGGCGGCGTTGGTGAGTTTGTCGAGCGCGCCGGTCATGTTCATCAGGACGTCTGCATCTTGCGGGACGCCATGATCGCGGGAGAGATTTGCTGGAGCATGATAGGACAGATGCACCTGACCGGCCTCATCGAGATAGACGACGACGCGCATGGGAAGATCGAGACCAGCGCTTTGGGACGCTTGCAGGGCAGGGGTGCCGAGTTTTGGATTTCCGAACATCAAAAGCTGCGTGTCGCGCAAGTCGCTGCCGATGCTTTTCGCGCCTGCTGCATGATCGACGCGGGCGAAGACCTTTGCGCCGGCGCCTTCGACAGCGGCCACGAGTTTATCGACGGTTTTATCAACCGAATGCGGTGAGGATTTGGTGACGAGATTGCCTGCCTGAGCGGAAGTGGCCATGGCAAGCGCGAGGGTGGCTGCAACGTGAGTTTTCATTTCAAGCCCCATTTTCGTGAATTTGGATCTGGACCATAAGGGTCGCACAGATGGGAATGTTCCTGAACTCACAATTGAGCGAGCGGTTGCAAAAAGCGCGTTTTGGCGGGCGTCGATCTGGCACATTGCTGCGTCTTTTGATTGAGGCTTGAATTTGCAGTGCGCAGAGCTTACATCCGGCGTCGCAAAGAAACAGGTGCGATCGGCAATTTAGGCAGGGCACCGCGAAGAGTAGGACAAGCGCCATGGCGAAGGAAAAGTTTGAGCGTAACAAGCCGCATTGCAACATTGGCACAAT
>CAYRKW010000066.1:0-18126 GCA_964425135.1 uncultured Rhodobacterales bacterium | reverse complement strand
TCAACCCGCCCCAAACTGCAACGCGTGCAACTCGGCGTATATTCCATCCCGCGCCAGCAGATCCTCATGGGTGCCCTGATCGACGATCCGTCCCTGATCCATCACCACAATCACATCTGCATCCCGGATTGTGGACAGACGATGGGCGATCACCAGCGTCGTGCGTCCTTCTGCCAACCGGTCCAATGCCTCTCGGATCACGGCTTCCGACTTGGCATCAAGCGCGCTTGTCGGCTCGTCCAATATCAACAGCGGCGCATCACGCAACAGCGCACGGGCAATCGACAGGCGCTGGCGCTCTCCGCCGGAAAAACTTGCCTCACTGGGATGGACGTGCGTGTCGTAACCATTGCTGAGCGCCTCGATAAACCCATGTGCCTCCGCCGCCTTCGCTGCCGCGACAATCGCGTCCCGATCCGCATCCCGTCGCCCGAATCCGATGTTTTCGGCCACCGTGCCGGTCATCAGCACCGAATCCTGACTGACCACTGCAATCTGATCGCGCAAATCCTTCAAGCGATACTCGGTGAGCGCCACACCATCGAGCCGCACGACACCGCGCGTCGGATCATAGAGACGTGGCAGCAGATTGAAGATCGTGGATTTCCCTGCACCCGACCGCCCGACAAAGGCGACTTTTTGACCGGGTGCAATGTTGAGAGTGAAATCATGCAGCGCCTGGGTGCCGTCGGGATAAGCGAAGGAGACCGCATCAAACGCCAGCGCGCCCTTGGCCTTGTCGATGGACTGCGCCACGCCGCTCTCCAGGATCGTATCTTCACGATCCAAAAGCCCGAAAATCCGCTCCAAAGCCGCCGCCCCCAATTGCGACGCCGTAAACGTCGCGCCAAGACGCCGCGCAGGCGTGGATGCCACCGCAAGCCCGGTCAGCAGCGCGATGAAATCCGCGAGCGAACCGCGCCCCTGCCCCATCTGCCACGCGACCAGCCCAAGCAATCCAGCCAGCGCCAACCCGCCCATAACCTCCATCACCGGCTCTACCCCGGCGGTCCAAGTCTTCTGGCGGATTTTCTGCGCTCGGAGCGTGTCGAACACTTCGTGCGCCGTCCCCGTCAGGCGCTGTTCCAGCCCGTAAGTGCGCACAAGGCGGATGCCCGAAAGCCCCTCGTTTACATCCGCCGTCATCCGCGCAATCTGCTCCATCACCTGACGGGAGACACGGCGCACGACCTGACCAATCCAATAGACCGGCCAGACAGATATGAGGAAAATCAGGATCAGCCCGATGGTCATTGTCCAGTTGATCGACAGCATCATCCCGAAGGTCGCCAGAACGATGAAGAGATTGGACAATCCGTTCAGAATCGCCTCGGCAGAGCCGCGCACGGTCGTCACATCCGCTGAAAAGCGCGCGGCCAGCGACGCAGGGGCTTCGGTTTGCAGATGCGCGAGATCAGAATGCACAAGCCGCGTATACATGGCGTCTTGCAAATCCGCCTCAGCTTGCCCAAGCGCTCTGGCGCTGAAATAAATCTGATAGAAAAACGCAACCGCCTTGATGCAGGTCAGCCCGACGATAAGCAGCGGTGCGATATAGAGAAAATCGAGATCGCCTGCCTCCATCGCCTCGATCAGGATCTGCACAAATTTCGCATAAGCCCCCGACACCGCCGCGCTGATCGTCATCAATACAATGACCAGCAGCAATATCGCCTTATGCTGCACAACATAGTCGCGCCAAAATCGTTTGTAGCCGTTGTCCATAAGGCCCATGCGTTTCGCGTTATCTCAGATGCGCCTTAGCATGAGGGAATGAAGCCGCGAAACCACCGATTTGGGCATGGCGGTGAAAATCGAAACTCGGGATAAGTGCAGGCGCTCGAACGCGCTGTGTTTCAAAGATTAAGTTCGCGGCCGCGGGCTCGAAGATCATAAAATGAGTATGTTTGTCTCAATTTCAAACCCGCTTGTACGAGCCAAGGCGCTACCTCCCACAATCCTCTGTAACTTAACAAATTTTCTTCAATCTTCGGCGCAATTGTCCCTTCCGCTCGGTCTCATTTTCTCATACATCGCGCGTCATTCAAACTGGAGTTTCCAAGCCAATGCACCTCTCCCATGGCCGCAAGACCGTCGCCATTCCCGGTCCATCCATGTTCCCCGATCGCGTTTTGAATGCGATGCACCGCGCGGCCCCAAATATCTATTCGGACGAAATCGCCGCGATGACAGCAAGCATCAAGGCGGATTTGGCGGATGTTGCGCGGACCACGGGCGATGCTTTGATCTATATCGGCAATGGTCATGCGGCGTGGGAGGCAGCGCTGTCGAACACGGTCAATCGCGGTGATAAGTTTCTGGCAATCTCGACCGGACGGTTTACCAAGGGCTGGATCGAAGTCGCGCAAATGCTGGGTGCAGATGTCGAAGAGATCGACTTCGGCACTCAAAGCCCGCTTGATGCCAATAAAATCGAAGAACGTCTGCGCGCCGATACAAACCATGAGATTAAGGGGGTGATGACGGTTCACACCGACACAGCCTCATCTGTGCGCAACGACATACCCGCATTGCGCGCGGCCATGGATGCCGCGCAGCATCCGGCGCTTTTGTTGGTTGATTGCATCGCATCACTGGGGTGCGAGCCGTTTGAGATGGACGCATGGGGTGTCGATGTCATGGTTGCGGGCTGTCAGAAAGGTCTGATGGTGCCGCCCGGCGTGTCCTTCAATTTCGTCAACGAGAAGGCCAGCAAGCACCGCGATAGGGTGACGACCGCCACCGGCTACTGGGATTGGCGCATGCGCCAGAACCCTGAGATTTTCTACATGAATTTCTTTGGTACGGCTCCGACCCATCATCTCTTTGGTCTCGAATGCGCACTTGAGATGCTGTTGCGCGAAGAAGGGCTAGAGGCTGCATGGGCACGCCATGACATCCATGCCCGTGCAGTCTGGGCTGCGCTTGAGGCATGGGCGAGCGCAGGCGCGTTGCGCATGAACATCACGGATCCGGCGCAACGCTCAACGGCTGTGACCACGATCATCTGCGAGCAGGCAGAGACGTTGCGCAGCTGGACAGAAAGCCGCTGCGGTCTCACGCTCGGTGTCGGGCTTGGTCTGGATAATATCAAGGAAAGCGGACGTGATAGTATTTTTCGGATCGGCCACATGGGCCATCTGAACCCGCCGATGATCTTGGGCACGCTTGGCACAATCGAAGCGGGCCTCAAAGCGCTCAATATCCCGCATGGTGATGGCGCAATCCCGGCAGCCGCACAGATTATCGCGGAGAATGCCTAAGGGCGGCGCACGCCCAGCCCGTTGATCAGCTCCATGCGCTCCAGATTGACAATCGTCGAGAGCATAAGGCGGTCGTGGCTCCAGTCAGCAGGTTTTTGAAACGACAGCCCCACCGCGACGATCAGCACGGCCATCGGCAAAACCGACCAGCGTGCCCAAGAACCGCGTTTGCTGCTGCTCGCCCCCACATCGAGGATGGAGGCGATGCGGCGTTTCAGAAACACATCTCCGCTAGGCCGCAAAACCGGCCGCTCCATCTGAACAAGCGCCACCTGCGGCATCAGCAGCGTTTGTGTCCGATCCTGCGTCACCGAGGCGCGACATACCCGCAAAAGGCACGCGCCATAGTCTTTGGGGTCAAGGCAATGGCGCTCAAGGATCACTTGATCACACGCAAGCTCCCGCAAATGCTCCACATTGCGTTTCCAGATGTGGAAGGCCGGGTTCCAGAAGAACAGCGGCTTAATCAACTCCAGCCCGATCTCCCATTCGATATCGCGATGGCGCAGGTGATGGAATTCATGCGCCAGCGCCATCTTCATATCTTCGCTTTGGGTCAACATCGCGGATGGCAACACGATATAGCGGCGCATCAGACCGCGTGTCGAAAACGGGATGGCAATCTGATCAGACAGCAGAATGTCTAACCGCCCGAACCGACGCCACGGATAGCTGCGCGCGATCAGTCGTCGCAGGCGCAAAATGCTCAGCAGCGTGCGCGTGGCAATGACAATCCCACCGATGATCAGCAGTGCGGCGATGCTCCAACTCATCCAGCCTTGCTGCGCCAGGAAATCCGCACTCACGCGATCCCGCCACGACAATGCGCTTTCAAACGCCGCCGGTGTCATCGCCACATTGCCTTCCAGATACTGCGAGACAACAAGATCCGTCAGGCTGAGCGAAAACTGCTGCGGGATCAGCCCCGCGCCAAGCGCCGCCACGTAGAGCGCCGCCACAAATGGGCAGGCAAGGATCGCCAGAAAACTACCGTTGAGGATCTGAAGCTGTGTCAGATAGGCCGATCCAAGCCCCATCCGCACCATCAAAGCGCGCACACCGATCCACAGACATAAGCCAAACACCAACAGAATATTGGCGTTGATATAGGCGTCAAATACGGTGCTAATCTCTATCATTGTCGTTCAACTTTCCATCGAGCAACGCGCGTATTTCCGCCAAGGCTGCCTCCGAAAGGTCGTTGTCGTCAACCAGTCTGGCGACCAAAGTCGCAGGCGATTTGTCAAAAAGCGCATCCGAAAGCCGCCGGATAGAGCGGGTTTGATAGGTGTCTTTGGCCACCAAAGCCTTGTAGTAGAAGGTTTTTCCCCGCTTCTCGCTCTTCACAAAACCTTTTTGTTCCAAAATGCGCATGATAGTTGCCGCAGAGGTGTAGGCAAGGTTGCGCGAGGCATCGAGCGCCTCCAAAACGTCTCGCACCGACGCTTCGCCCAAATCCCAAAGGCGCGACATGAACTCCAACTCGACCTCGGTGAGAAACTCGTTTTTCTTTTTCTGCCGCATCGCTAAAACCGCTACACTTTCCAAAAGCAAAAGACGCCCCAGCCAATACTGATGGCCAGCGGGGCCCACAAGGGCATACCCATAATTCCAAGCCATGCAAGGAATATATAAGCCGTGCCTAAAAGCGTGATAAAGAGCCTGTCGCCCCGTGTCGTTGTCAGACCCAGAACGCCCCTGCGTTCGTCCCCGCCGGGACGCCGTATCTCCAGAATCGTGATGATGAACATGGCAGAGAATATGCCGACAAACACCAGCGCAGTCGCCCCGGTCCAGGCCATCCATGTGCCACCAAACAATGGATCGGTGAAGGAAAACCCTTTCGCCTCCGCCTCTTTGGCGACATTGCCCCAACCTGCGCTATTCTGGGCTTGCGCAGGGCCAATCCCGAGAAGCGATAGAATTTCCATCACACCCTCCCCAGCGCAAAGCCCTTGGCGATGTAATTGCGCACAAAATAGATCACGATAGCGCCCGGAATGATCGTCAGCGTTCCGGCCGCTGCCAGCAGCCCCAGCTCATATCCTGCCGATGACGCGGTTTTGGTCATGGTCGCAGCAATCGGCTTGGCCTGCACCGCCGTCAGCGTCTTGGCGAGCAAGAGCTCGACCCAGGAGAACATGAAGCAGAAAAACGCCGCCACCCCGACGCCAGCCTTGATCGTGGGCAGGAAAATTTGCACGAAAAAGCGCGGGAAGGAATAACCGTCCACGTAAGCCGTCTCATCGAGCTCCTTGGGCACGCCCCCCATGAACCCTTCCAATATCCAGACCGCGAGCGGGATGTTAAAGAGGCAATGCGCCAGCGCCACCGCCAAATGGGTATCAAAGAGGCCAACGGCGGAATAAAGCTGGAAGAATGGCAGCGCAAAAACGGCCGCAGGTGCCATCCGGTTGGTCAGGAGCCAGAAAAAGAGCTGCTTGTCTCCAAGGAACCGATAGCGCGAGAAGGCGTAGGCGGCGGGCAGTGCAACGCAGACCGAGATGACAGTATTGAGCGAGACATAGATAATCGAGTTGATATAACCCCAATACCATGTCGGGTCGGTGAAAATGACCCGGTAATTCTCAGTCGTAAAAGTCTGCGGGAACAGCGAGAAGCCGGACAGGATTTCATTCGTCGTCTTGAACGACATCGCCACCAGCCAATAGATCGGCAGGAGCAAAAACGCGATGTAGAGGATCGGGATCAGCGCGCGTTTTTTCATTTCGCGTCATCCTTTGTCATGAGGGTGTAGAAGAGCCAGCTGACCAGCAGCGTGATGGCGAAATAGATCAGGCTCATCGCCGCAGCCGGTCCCAGATCGAACTGTCCCAGCGCGATTTTCACCAGATCAATCGACAAGAGCGTCGTCGAATTGCCCGGCCCGCCACCGGTCAGCACAAAGGGCTCGGTATAGATGTTGAAGCTGTCCATAAAGCGCAGCAGGATCGCGATTGTGAGCACCTGCTTCATCTTTGGCAATTGGACGTAGCGAAACACTTTCCAAGGGCTTGCCCCGTCGATTTTCGCCGCCTGATAATAGGCGTCCGGGATCGACACGAGACCCGCATAGCTCAAGAGGACCACCAACGAGGTCCAGTGCCACACATCCATAGTGATGATCGTCACCCAAGCGGCAAACGGGCTCTGGGTCATATCATAATTGATCCCAAGCGTGTGGTTCATGAAATAGCCCAGAAGGCCGATATCGGGCAGCGTGAAGATATTCCACATTGCGCCCACCACGTTCCAAGGGATCAGCATCGGCAACGCCATAGTCACAAGGCACACCGGCACCCAGAAACCAGAGCGCGGCATCGACAGTGCGATGATCACGCCCAGCGGAATTTCGATAGCAAGGATCAGGCCTGTGAAAAGGAACTGCCGTCCAAGGGCTGCGTGAAATCTGTCAGAGCGCAAAAGCTGCTCGAACCAATCGAGCCCCTGCCAGAAAAAGACGTTGTTCCCGAAAGTCTCCTGCACTGAGTAATTCACCACCGTCATCATCGGAATGAGCGCGTTGAAGGCGACCAGGAACAAAACCGGCAGCACGAAAAACCAGGCTTTCTGGTTAACGGTCTTCATCGCAAAGCCTCCCCGTTCCGGACGCGATCCGGGGCCTCGCCACAACAGCGCAGGAGGTCCCGGATCAAGTCCGGGACGCCCCCTGCAATCCCGCCCGCCCCGGACAATGATCCGGGGCCTCTAACAGTTTGATCACGCGCCATCATGTCCGCACCTCCGATGCGATCCAGCCGTCCTTGTAGATGCGCGTCTGGCTTGGCTCGAACTTCAAATGGATCGCCTGCCCCTGCTCAGGCACATCATCTTGGGAAATCGCCTTGATGCTAACATCGCCCGCCATCGCCGTAATCACAGCATGTCGGCCCACATCCGTGACCGCGCGCACCACTGCCGGAACGCCCTGATCGCTCACCGATACGAATTCAGGCCGCACACCGATCTGCGCGCTACCATCCACTGCTGTCGCACCCTCGATCTCAACCTGCGCATCACCGAAATAAACCGCCCCGCCGCGCACCTGCGCAGGCAACACATTCATGCCCGGCGACCCGATAAAGTGCCCGACAAACGTATGTGCAGGCCGCTCGAAGAGCTCCACAGGCGTTCCGATCTGCACAATCTCGCCCTCTTGCATCACCACCACTTGATCCGCGAAGGTCAACGCCTCGGTCTGATCGTGGGTGACGTAGATCATCGTCGCTTTCACACGGCTGTGCAGCTCTTTCAGCTTCGAGCGCAGCTTCCATTTGAGATGCGGGTCAATGACAGTTAGCGGCTCATCGAACATCAACACATTGACGTCCTCGCGCACCAAACCGCGCCCCATCGAGATTTTCTGCTTGTTGTCAGGCGACAGTCCTGCGGCACGTTTGCCCAGCATGTCGGTCACGTCGAGCATCTTGGCGATCTCCTGCACACGCGCATCAACATGAGCCTCGCTTGCACCGCGATTGCGCAAGGGAAATGCGAGATTGTCGTAGACGGTCATGGTGTCGTAGATCACCGGAAACTGGAACACTTGCGCGATGTTGCGCTGATCGGGCGGCAGCGCGGTGACATCGCGATCATCGAACAGCACTTTGCCGTTCGACGGCGTCAGCAGGCCGGAGATGATATTCAAGAGCGTGGACTTGCCGCAACCGGAGGGGCCAAGCAGCGCGTAGGCGCCGCCATCGCTCCAATCCAAGTCGATCTCTTTGAGCGCATAGTCTTCGGTCGACTTCGGGTTCGGCATGTAGCTGTGCTTGAGATGGGAGAGCGTTACCTTTGCCACTACGCCACCAACGCCCCGCCTTGATCGAAGTAGAAGCAGCGATCAGGATTGATGTAAAAACTGTGATCCGCACCGATCTTATAGGGGTGAACGCCATGAGCGAGCGACACCCAGGATTGGCCATCCACATCGAAATGGGCCGAGCTTTCGGAGCCGGACAACTCCGTCACTTGCACCGTGCCAACAACCTCGATCCGGTGGACGGCATCGGCTTGTGGGCGCACATTGTCAGGACGCACGGCGACGGTGTACGCGCCATCCGCCAAACCCGCGGCGGCACCATCGAGCGGCCATTGGGTTCGGGCGTTCAGTGATACGATCGTGCCGGACTTCGTCACTTTCGCTGCATTGATCGGCGGGTCGGAGAATACGGAGGCCGCCAGAAGCGATTGCGGATGGCGGTAGATGTGTGCGGTGGGACCAAATTGCGCCACCGTGCCATCGTGCATTAGCGCTGAAGTGCCGCCCAGCAAGAGCGCCTCTTCCGGCTCTGACGTGGCATAGACTACGACCGCGCCGCGCCCTGCGAACAGTTCGGGCAATTGCTCGCGCAACTCCTCGCGCAGCTTGTAATCGAGATTGGCCAACGGCTCGTCCAGAAACACAGCGTTGCTTTCCTTGGCAATTGCGCGCGCCAGCGCAGTGCGCTGCTGTTGTCCGCCCGACAATTCATGCGGGCGCCGGTGCAGCATCGGACGCAATTGCAAGATATCTGCTGCCTCCTCCACGCGCCCCTGAATTTCAGATTTCGCCATGCCCGCGACCTTCAGCGGGGAGGCGATGTTATCGAAAACAGTCATGTGCGGGTAGTTGACAAAGAACTGATGCACGAGGCTGATTTTGCGGGCTTGGGTTGATTGTTTGGAGACATCCACGCCGTTCATGAAAATCTGACCAGACGCCAGCGGATCAAGACCGGCCATCAACTTGATCAGGCTGGTCTTGCCCGATCCGGTCCGCCCCAGAAGGACGTTGAACTCACCCGGTTCAAGAACAAGCGATGTAGGCTTGATGTGGTCAATGGCGCCGACACGTTTGGTTGCTTCGCGCAATTCGAGCGTCATGGGTCTCGCTGCCTCAATACATATCGTTGATCAGTTGGACCGGGGCGCGATTGTCTGCGCCCCGGTCCGTGTGCTGGTGGGTGTGGGTCTTATTGAGCCGCCCAGCGAGAGACCAACTCGTCATAATTGACGGTTTGGCCTTGCGGCTTTTCGTTGTCGAGCTTGGCTTTCGCCCCGCCCTTTCCGAGCCATTCGGATGCATCCTTCGGATCGTTCAGACGTGGTCCACAGCCGCCATAGACATTGGCCGCTTCATCCGCCTGCTGCATCCGTGCCATGGTGATATCCATCTCTTCAGCCAAACGGTTCATCGCCTCTTGCGGCGTAAAGGCACCGGAGTTTACGTCCCCGATCTGCTGCCACCAGATTTGCGCCAATTTTGGATAGTCAGGCACGTTGATACCCGTTGGCGACCAGCGCACACGATCGGGCGAGCGATAGAACTCAACCAACCCGCCGAGTTTTGGTGCGCGTTCGGTGAAGCTTTCGTGATTGACCGAACTATCGCGTGCAAAGGTCAGACCCACATGGGACTTCTTTACATCGACCGTCTTGGAAGTCACGAACTGAGCATAAAGCCAAGCCGCTTGTGCGCGATCCGATGGGGTGGATTTGAGGAACGTCCAGGACCCCACATCCTGATAACCGACTTTCTGGCCTTCTTCCCAATACGGACCATGCGGGCTCGGTGCCATCCGCCACAGGGGATTTCCCTCCGCATCCACGGTGTTGTTGCCCTCCGACTGCGGTTTCACCATGTCCGCGGTAAAGGCCGTGTACCAGAAAATCTGTTGAGCCACATTGCCTTGCGCAAGTGCAGGCAGAGACTGGTAGAAGTCATAGGATGCTGCACCGGGCGGCGCATAGTTGCGCAGCCACTCATCCCACTTGCGGATCGCATAAACCGCAGCTGGACCGTTGGCCGCGCCGCCGCGCTCCACAGATGCACCAGCCGGGTTGCATGAGCCCGCTTCCATGCGGATGCCCCACTCATCAATCGGCACCCCGTTCGGCTCGCCCTTAGAGCCAGCGCCAGCCATCGACAGCCACGCATCGGTCATCCGCCAGCCCAGATCAGGCGCGCGTTTTCCGTAATCCATGTGGCCAAAGATATCGACGCCATCAATGTTCTTCACATCCTCCGAGAAAAACGCCGCGATATCTTCATAGGCCGACCAGTTTACCGGAACGCCCAGATCATAGCCGTATTTGGCCTTGAAGGCGGTTTGAAGGTCTTCGCGGTCGAACCAGTCCTTGCGGAACCAGTAGAGGTTCGCGAACTGCTGGTCAGGAAGCTGATAGAGATTACCGTCCGGCCCGGTGGTGAAGCTGATCCCCATAAAGTCGTCTAGATCCAGCGTCGGCGATGTCGTCGCCGCCCACTCACCCGCCATTTGCTCGGTCAGGTTATAGGCAAGCTGCAAGCGTGAGTGCGTCCCGATCAGATCACTGTCGTTTACATAGCCATCATAAAGGTTCCGCTGGGTCTGCATTTGGGTTTGCACCGCCTGCACCACCTCGCCTTCACCCAAAATCTGGTGATTGACCGTAATGCCGGTAATCTCTTCAAACGCTTTTGTCAGAACCTCAGACTCGTATCCATGTGTCGGGATACCTTCGGACAATACATTGATCTCCATACCCGCATAGGGCTTGGCGGCATCAATGAACCACTGCATCTCTGCCATTTGCTCGTCTTTGCTGAGCGTGGAGGGTTGGAACTCGGAATCAATCCAGCGTTTTGCAGCATCAGCATCCGCCAAAGCGCCGCCCGATCCAGCAATCATGGCCGAGATAGCCACAGCACAGAATAGATGTTTGCGCATCAGGTAGTCTCCCTAGTTATATTATTTTTGGACCGCATTTTGAGCGGCTCCTTCAGCATGGGCAGAATCTACTAAAACTGTCAAACTAAATATATAGTAGTTTGAGAATGCGCTTTTAGGCGTTTGTTTTTAAATGCTATTTCGCGCGAATATCGAAGCGCAAAATCTCCGACTATCAGAAAGACTCACAAATCTGCGGTCAATTCCTCAAGGAAAAAGCTCACCAGCTGCACCCGCCCCGACACGCCTGATTTTTGATAAATCGCCGTGTTTTGCGCCTTGATCGTCCCTTGCGATGTGTTGCGCATCTCAGCGATCTCGGCAACCGAGAACCCCTTAATGATCATCGTGGCCACTTCCCGCTCCGCATCCGACAAGGCCCAGTCGTCAAATTTGGCCAGCATCATCTGATGAAAAGAGGCAGAGGCTATCGCCAATTGCTCTTCCACCCGCTTTGTCCGCTTCAACGACGCACGCAGCGCGTAGAGCGTCATGCAAGCCCCCACGACCAAGCCGACAATCGAGGTGATCTCGATCATCTCGTGGATCCGCCATGTGATTTTGAGCGCAGGCGATGCGATTAGCGTGCCTAGAAACTGATAGCAAAACAGTGCAAGCGAGACGGTTTGCACAACCAAAGCAGCAGCAATCAGCTTGTTGTTCATAATTCTCCCCACAGACCCGCGCCACGTGGGCGCAGGTCTTTGGTTAACACTCGGCCCTACAGGATCAGAGTATATCGCTCCAGACAAGATCAGTTGTCCTCGTCGTTGTCATCATCGTCGTCGTCATCATCGTCATTCTCGTCTTCGTCATCGTCATCCACATCGTCTTCGTCGTCGTCGTCGTCGTCGAGATCGTCATCATCATCGTCATCTAGATCATCATCGTCCTCGTCATCCTCGTCGTCGTCCTCATCATCCGACTCTTCCGTGTCGTCGCGCAAAATCGCTCCGTTGCGGGCCACGATCAGCTCGCGCTCCAGCGACCCACGATAGGCCTCTATCCTGGTGCGCCCCAAAAACGTCGTCGAAATCTCGATGTTCGTGTAACCCTGATCCAGCAACTGCTGCACATAGCTTTCCACTGAAGCGGTTTGCGCATATCCCGGTGTTCCAAAGCAAGTCACCAGCACAATGGCGGTTGTTAATTTGAGCGTTCGGTTCATCTTTTCTCTCCTATGGTTGATGACCGCTTTTCACCTCAAATCATCATGAAAATATATGTGACCAAGCGCTATTCACCCGCTGATACGACTAAGGATTACGTCCATAGAACGAAGGATTATGCAGATCGGCTCAAACCGCTCCGCAATTGATCCGTCAATTACCGACGAGTGCCATGTCGCAAACAGGATAGTCGCATCCGCCCACCCATGTCTCAATACGCGCAGGGAAAGAGGGACGACAAAATGGCGAGTATAGCGTCATTTCAGGAATTGATCCGCCGCACCATCGGGGCGAACCGGGGTCGTGCGGCACGGGGGAGCCCGCAAATATAGCCGCCGCTTTACGCTATTTTGCAATATTTACGACCATAAGGTTTCCCATGACAGACCCTAAACCGACCCGACGCGCCGGTGGACGTGCCGCCCGCAAGGCGCTGCGCGCCGCCCCCCTTGATGATGCGATCAAACCCATCCGACCCGGACTTGAGGGCGGCAGCTATAATCCTTTGACAGCTGAAGACTGCGACAAGATCAACGAGGCTGCGCTGACCGCACTCGAAGAGATCGGTCTCGCCGATGCCCCGCCCAGCGGTGTTGAGATCATGACAAAAGCGGGCGCGCAGCTTGGCGATGATGGCAGGCTGCGATACCCGCGCGCGCTCATTGAAGACATGCTGGCGATTGCAGCCCGCGACATCACGCTGCACGCCCGCGATCCGCAATATGATCTGCATCTGAGCGGGTCCAAAGTGCATTATGGCACCGCGGGCGCGGCGGTGCATATGGTCGATGTGGAGGCGCGCGACTACCGCGAATGCACGTTGCAGGACCTCTTTGATGCGGCCAAGATTACCCAAACACTCGACAATGTGCATTTCTTCCAGCGCCCGATGGTTGCCCGCGATATCGAAGACAATCGCGAGATGGATCTCAACACCATCTACGCCTGCACCTCCGGTACGACAAAACACATCGGCACGTCGATCAGCGAACCGCAGTTCACGCCGGATCTGATCGCGCTTTTGCACATGATAGCAGGTGGCGAGGCGGCATGGCGCGCCCGGCCCTTTGTCTCCAATTCCAACTGTTTCGTCGTCCCGCCGATGAAATTTGCCACCGAAAGCTGCGAGACGATGGAGGCCTGCATCCGCGCAGGCATGCCCGTATTGCTGCTCTCGGCAGGGCAGGCCGGGGCCACCTCCCCTGCCCCGATAGCAGCATCCATCGTGCAAGCCACGGCTGAATGCCTCGCGGGTCTTGTCTACGTCAATGCGCTTGCCCCCGGTCATCCCGCTGTCTTCGGGACATGGCCGTTTGTCTCTGACTTGCGCTCGGGCGCAATGTCCGGCGGCTCCGGCGAGCAAGCACTTCTGACGGCAGGCTGTGCGCAAATGCACCGCTATTACGGGCTTTCGGGTGGCGCAGCGGCAGGCATTGCGGATGCCAAGCTACCAGATATGCAGGCCGGGTGGGAACAAGCTACATCCAATGTCATGGCGGGCCTGTCGGGTCTCAATATGGTTTATGAGGCCGCTGGCATGCATGCCTCCCTCCTTGGCTTTTGCCTCGAATCGCTCATCCTTGGCGATGATCTGATCGGACAGGCGCTGCGCTGCGTGCGCGGCATCGACGTAACACCCGATAGCATTTCAATCGACGTGATGCGCGAGGTCTGTCTCGAAGGCCCCGGCCATTACCTAGGCCACGCCCAAACGCTCGGTCTGATGCAGTCCGAATATGTCTACCCGGCCCTTGGAGACCGCACATCGCCCAAGGAATGGGTCGAAGTCGGGCGGCCTGATCTGATCAAAGCGGCCACAGCGCGCAAGGAACAAATCCTCGGCGCACCCAGCTCAGCAGCCTTCCCCGATGCCATCGATACTGCCATTCGCGAACGCTTCAATATTCACCTGCCCAAGCAGATAGCGCTTTCCTGAAACCGGCACATGCGTTACGCCATCCTTTCGTGAGGAGATTGAAATTGCGCGCTGATGTTTCGTAGACGGTTCAAAGCTGAACTAGAACCTGAAGAACCCTTGTATGTCATTGGCGATGTACACGGCATGAACGACCTGTTGCTGCGCATCCTCGCCAAGATCAAAGAAGATGCCGCGCGTCACAATATCGAAAACCCGCGCATTATCCTCGTTGGCGATTACACCGACCGTGGTCCCGACAGCCGCGCAGTGATCGACCATTTGATTGCCCTCAAACGCGAAATGGGGGATCGCCTGATCACGCTAATGGGCAATCATGACGAATATATCCTCAAATTCCTCGACCGCCCCACGCGCCAACGCCGTTGGCTGAACTTGGGCGGCACAGATACGCTCTACAGTTTCGGATTGCAGCTTGCCGAAGATGCCCCCGATGATGAACTGGAAGTGACCTCGACACGTTTCAAACGCGCACTCGGCCATGATCGCAAAAAGTTCCTCGAAAACCTGCAACTCAGTTTTCAGTCCGGCAACATCTTCATCGCTCACGCAGGAGCCGACCCGGCTGTACCAATCGCAAAACAAACGCCGAAAACACTGCTGTGGATCCGCGAGATGAAAAAGCCGCGCAAGGACGGAATTTGGGTCGTCCACGGCCACACTGTCCAGAACGAGGCCAACATCAAAGACGGGCGCATCGCCATCGATACCGGTGCCTTTTTTTCAAACCGCCTGACCGCCGTGCGCATCACCAAAGGTCAGGCCAGTTTTATCGACACCGCGACTTAAAGCGTTTCCAGTTTTCATAGGTGCACGTTGATCGCCTTTCGCGTTCGAGCAAAGCGAGAGGCAACGAACACAGAATTCAATGTAATCTGGAAACGCTATAGCCTTGTCCCATCCACCGCTCTGCCCTATAGGGCGGGCTGCGAATGAGATCACTCGATAAAGGCCACCTATCATGCCCAAGATCAACGGAAACGAAATACGCCCTGGAAACGTTCTGGAACATCAAGATGGTCTTTGGGTTGCGGTTAAGGTCAACCATGTCAAACCGGGCAAAGGCGGTGCGTTTGCGCAAGTCGAGATGAAAAACCTGCGCAATGGCTCCAAGCTCAATGAACGCTTCCGCTCTGCTGACAAGGTCGAGCGTGTACGGCTCGAGCAAAAAGACCAGCAATTTCTTTATGAAGACACCGGCAAGCTGGTGTTCATGGACACCGATACCTATGAGCAGATCGAGCTTGATGCCGAAATCCTCGGCGAGCGTCGCCCCTTCCTGCAAGACGGCATGATGGTTCAGATCGAGTATTACGACGAGGAAGCGCTCTCGGCCAAGGTCCCCGAAAAAGTAACCTGCACGGTGACCGAAACAGAACCTGTGGTAAAAGGTCAGACCGCTGCCAACAGCTTCAAACCTGCCCTTTTGGACAATGGCATCCGCGTCTCGGTCCCGCCCTTTGTCGGCGAAGGCGAGGCGATCATCGTCAACACAGAGACATTTGAGTACGTCGAACGGGCCTGACCTGGGCCACACGCTCTCACGACCAGAAAAGAAGCCACGCGAATATGTCCACGTTCAGCGCCAATATCAATGTGATGATGAAAACCGCACGTTCGGCGGCCCGCTCGCTCGTGCGCGACTTTGGCGAGGTGGAAAATCTGCAAGTCTCCTCCAAATCCGCCGGTGATTTTGTCTCCCGCGCCGATATCAAAGCGCAGGAAATCATCAAGGAAGCCCTTACCGAGGCCCGCCCGACTTACGGTTTTTTGGGTGAAGAAGAGAACGAGATCATCGGCAAAGACCCAACCCGCCGCTGGATCGTTGACCCGCTCGACGGCACCACAAACTTCCTGCACGGCATGCCCCATTGGGCTGTCTCTATCGCGCTCGAGCATAAAGGCGCTATCGTCTCTGCCGTCATCCTCGATCCGGTAAAAAACGAGATGTTTGTTGCAGAAAAAGGCAAGGGCGCTTGGCTCAATGACAACCGTATCCGCGTCTCCGACCGCCGCGAGATGATCTCAGCCGTTTTCGCCACCGGCATTCCATTTGCAGGCAACACATATCTTCCGACCTTCTTGCAACAAGTCGCCGCTCTGTCCCCGCAATGCGCTGGCTTGCGGCGCTGGGGCGCAGCAGCGCTCGATTTGGCCTATGTCGCCGCCGGGCGCTACGAGGGCTTCTGGGAAGCTGGCCTGAAGCCTTGGGATATGGCCGCAGGACTTCTTCTGGTGCGCGAGGCTGGCGGCTTCGTGGACGGGATCATCAAAGACGACGACCCGCTAACGAGCGGAACCGTGATTGCCTGCAACTCAGGCCTCAATGACAAGTTATGCGAGACTATTCGATCCGCGTGATCGCTGCCTCACCCGCCTGCATCCCCGCACCCGCGCGATCAAACCGCAAATAGGCAATCCCCTGATCCCCTGCGATCGTATGCAGGACACCAACCGACTTGCCGCCCAGCGTAATCGCATCCCCTGCTGACGCTGATCCGTCAATCGCCACCCGCGCCAGACCTTTGCGCAACGACGTCTTGTGTTTCATCCGCGCAGTTACCTCCTGCCCGACATAACACCCTTTGCGAAAATCCACGCCATTGAGCCGCTCGAACGCCATTTCCAGAATATAGCTGTCATCCACCTGCAATTCCTGCCCCGCTTGCGGTATCAGATGCGCGACCCTGAGCGCGTCCCAATGCCCTGCATCAACGGGCGTATACTCAGGCGCAGCAGCGCTGTAATACAAACGTCCAAGCGCCTCATGGCGCGGATCTGCAAGCCCCATATCCGTATCCCACAAGCGCCAAACGCTGCGTGGATCGGCGGCGATCGCCACATCTGCGCGCAGCTTATACATCGACAGCCGCTGCACCAATCCTTGCGCCTGCGCCGCATCGACATCCAACGCCCACGCCTCGCCATCACGCGAGATGAAAAAATCGCTCAGATACTTCCCCTGCGGCGTCAGGAGCGCTGCATAAACAATCTCGCCCGCACCGATATCCACATCATTTGTGACCAGATTTTGCAAAAAACTGCGCACATCGCCGCCTGACAAGCGCAAAACTGTCCGATCCGTCAATTCCATCCCGCGCATTGCTTGAAGTCCTCTTAATCGTGCAGCAGATATAGGGCATGTCCGCACCGCTCACCATCATCATCCCCACATTTAATGCAAGCTCGCAAATCTCGCCGCTCCTCCAGTCGGTGTTCGATGGTGTTGTGGACGGGCTCGTGGGCAAGGTGGTTCTGGCAGACGGCGGGTCGGACGATGCTATTGCGCGCATCGCAGATGACACAGGCGCTGAGCTGGTGACCAGCGCCAAAGGGCGCGGCACACAACTTGCGGCAGCTGCGAATACTGCGACGACGCCATGGTTAATGTTCGTCCATGCCGACAGCGCACTCCCTCCCGATTGGGTCGCTATCGTGCGCGCGCACATCAACACCAGTAGCTCCCCTGCAGCATTTCGCCTTTCCTTCAATCAAAACGGGCTGTCCGCGCGCCATACGGCCGGCTGGGCCAATCTTCGCACGCGTGTGTTCAATCTGCCCTACGGCGATCAGGGTCTTTTGATCCGGCATGAGCACTACACACGCATCGGCGGCTATGACCCGATCCCGCTCATGGAGGATGTGGCCATCGCGCGGAAAATGGGTACAAAAATAACCCTCCTGCCCGCCACAATCACCACAAGTGCAGACCGCTACATCTCGCAAGGCTGGTATCGACAAGGCACGCGCAACCTGCTGCGTTTACTACGTTTTCTGGGCGGCAGCGATCCCGCGACGCTGGTCAGCGGATACAGTAAATTTGATACATAACGCGCGCAGCTCAACCCTTCATCTTTCCCAAAATACTCACAATCCCGAATGTCCCGCACGCGCGACACCAGCAGCTACATAACCGCCCCGATTTGCCAGGTCGCAAACGCATAATCCCCCATCCCCTGCACCTCAGATTTGATCTGCTCCCACCGCGCAACTCACAGAAACGCCTTGTAAGTTCACCTTGGTTGCGGGGGTAGGATTTGAACCTACGACCTTCAGGTTATGAGCCT
>CAYRKW010000065.1:0-18541 GCA_964425135.1 uncultured Rhodobacterales bacterium | reverse complement strand
CGCCCATGGATGTGGCGGAGTACGGTGCGAGGAACTGCATCGGCGCCGGATCGGACGCGGTTGCGGCAACCACGATAGAATATTCAATCGCGCCAGTCTCTTCGAGCTTTTTCACAAGCTGCGCCACAGTCGAACGCTTCTGGCCGACAGCAACGTAGATGCAGTAGAGCTTCTTGCTCTCATCATCGCCAGCAGCGTCGTTGTAGGATTTCTGGTTCAGGATCGCATCGAGTGCAACGGCGGTTTTGCCGGTCTGACGGTCACCGATGATCAATTCGCGCTGGCCACGGCCAATCGGGATCAGCGCGTCAACGGATTTGAGACCTGTCAGCATCGGCTCATGCACGGATTTACGCGGGATGATGCCCGGCGCTTTCACGTCCGCAACAGAGCGTTTCTTGGTTTTGATAGGCCCCTTGCCATCGATCGGATTTCCCAGACCGTCAACAACGCGACCCAAAAGCTCTGGCCCGACCGGCACGTCAACAATAGCGTTTGTGCGCTTAACGGTGTCGCCTTCCTTGATGTCGCGGTCGGAGCCGAAGATAACAACACCGACGTTGTCAATTTCGAGGTTCAGCGCCATACCTTTAATGCCGCCTGGAAACTCGACCATCTCACCGGCCTGGATGTTGTCCAGTCCGTGGACGCGAGCGATACCGTCACCCACGCTCAGCACGCGGCCAACTTCAGCGACTTCGGCTTCTTGGCCAAAATTCTTTATCTGGTCCTTAAGGATCGCAGAAATTTCGGATGCTTGGAGCGCCATTTATCCGACCTCTTTCATTACGTTTTGAAGTTTTGAGAGTTTGGTAGCAATCGATGAGTCGATCATTTTAGAACCGACTTTTACGATCAAACCGCCAATGATCTTCTCATCGACGGTCGCATTAATCTTGATGTCCTTGCCGAACTTCTTCTTGAGCGTATCGGCAAGTTTCTTGCTTTGGGCTGCGGTAAGCGCTTTAGCAGACGTCACATCTGCGGTCACTTCGCCCTTTTCATGGGCAATCAGCGAGGTCACGGAGGCCAGCATCGACGGCAGCGCGAACAAACGACGCTTGGCCGCCATGAGCGCGACGGTGTTGCCCGTCTCTTTGCCCAGCTTGAGCTTTTTGCCAATCGCCGCCATCGCAGCCCCTTGCTCATCGCGCGTGTGCACGGGCGATGCGATCAACTGGCGCAAATCCGCACTGGCATCGAGTGCGCTGGAAAGCGCATCAACGTCTTTCTCCAGGGCAGGCAGTTTCTTAGCTTCTTTGGCGAGTTCAAAAAGCGCGGTCGCGTATCGACCCGCAATTCCGTGGCTGAAGGATTCGGTAGCTGACACGGATCACCCTTTCCGACGGTTGTCTCAAACAGGTCCAGCGCGCACAGGGCGCTTCTGCCTGTACGAACCGTGGGCGTGATAGCAAAGGGATTGCGTGGGGGCAAGGGACAGGTTGAAAATGTTCCGAGAATATTTTGGATATATATCAATAGCTTAGGTTTTAACTCCGCAATGTGCGACCGTTTGGCACCATTTGCTCTTCTTCGCTGGCGCAAAAAACGCGATTCTGGAACTGCCCGTGCCCTCAAGGTTGCGCGGCGAGGCGGGTAAACGCAGGTGAAGGGCCGGTGTGAGCAGTATCTATTTGGAATTACTGAGTAAGTTTGAGCTTGGATAGCGTCACAGCAATCGCATCAAACTTGTTCGAAATATCAGACCCTGTCGCCGGAAGATATTGCTCCGGCGTTGTTGCGCAATTTTGCAGGTCCGTCTCTGCGGCTGATCCGGCGGGGACATCCAGACCGATAGTGAACACCAGCACGTCATTGGCGCGGGCCAGCGCACATTGATGCATGAAATTGCCGCGCGACTGGATTTGATCATTTTCCTGCATTCCCGGAGTCGGCAGGGTCGATTCTGATGCGGTTAGAAAGCTGCTGGCGTAGTAGTCGCGCAAGTCAGGGTTTTGGTAGTTCACATCGAGCGGGCGGATTTGCGCCGTGGCGACGCCATCGGACAGCAGGACGATCACCTTCAGAGCACTGTCGCTATTGAACGCTTGCGGGGATGATGCAAATTTTTCATCAACACTGCCTTCCGCAATCATCGCCGAGATATGGCTGTTGAAGCTGGGGTCGAGCAGGCTAAGCGCCCATTTCATGCCGATTTGCGGGCCGGACCCGTCATGGCCGCGCAGATTGGCGACGTCCTGTCGCAACGCGTCGAGATCATCTGAAAAATACGTGATGGCTTGTGCATCAGAGGGGCAAGAGCCCCAATCGACCTGATACCCGAACGCGCCTGCAAATGGCTCAAACTGCATGTGCGGCACTTGGGATCGTGCGCTCAGTGACGGGAGCCCGATTTGGGAAAAATCATTCAGGTCCATTTCGATACAATTGGAATAGGCGTGTGTGCGGGCACTCGCGAGCCTGTCGAACATGTGGCTGCCCGCATTGACATGTCCGGCCTGCGGGATCAGCGACACTGAGGCATTTGCTTCATCGCCCTGATTGAGAATTGTTGACAGGAACCGGTCGGTTGCCACGCGCAGCGTATCAAGCCGGGTTGGACCTGAGCCTGAATTGTCGAGATTTTGGGCAAAATCATAGCCCGCCAGCAACTCATCGGTTTCCGGCGAAGTCGTGGTCATTGTTTCGGCCATGGATTGTGAAATATCCAAAACCATCGAGATTTCCATATTCGTCACCGATTGGCCCACGGCGGCGTTTGCCGTGACCTCAAGGTTCGGAATGCCGATAAGTCTGAGTGAAAGCGTGGAGACGTCGAAAATCAATTCTGCCGAGATGGCACGACGGCCAGCTTCAGAATTATTCGCAACGTTCAGAACATATCCTGAAATATCGGAGTTCACCGCGTTGAGATAGGACTGCACAATCGTGGATATCTGGGCATCCGTTTGCGCAGAAGCGTCGGCCACAGCGGCCAGTATACCTCGATCAAGCGCGTCCTGAAGCTCTGCCCGCTGGGACTCGTGCCGCATGAAATCAACCGCCATGCCCGTGGCAATGAACATCGTCAGGAAGGTGACAACGGTGAACGCGACGATGGCACCGGATTGGTCGGACATGAATCGTGATAGCGACATGCGTCGCCTCACTCTGATCTCCAAACCGGTCAATAGTTCCACAAGCACTTACCCAGACAACGCTCCCAAATACGGCATTCGCGCCAGCTTTGTTCTCATCAATGGCGAAATTCTGGACGAATTGTGGCGATTTTGCGGAAATTAACCAGTTTCGGACATCTATTGAGCCAGAATGGAGCCATGATTTAACAGGTAATTTCTGTCGTTAACCCTTGAACGACTCACCTTCGAATTGAGGCAGACGTGGGCGTTCTGAAGCTCTTTACACGCCGCCTGCTGATCACGACCGTAATTTACCCAGGCGCCCGGCGGCGGGCTTGGGCTTGGGGTGGGTCAGGCCTTCAAGAACCTCCAAGGGGCGCTTGATCGCTTCGACCGCGCCGCCCTTTGGCATGATGTAGACCTGCTTGGTCGCCTCTACCATCAAAACGCCCGCAACCAGCCGCACGCCAGTGATTTTCCCGACCCGGTCCCACATGTTCCACGTCTTGAGCCAGAAGCGTTTTTCACTTGGCGGCGCATAGAGCGTTGAGCGGTGGCTTTCGAGGATGAACTTTTGGCGCTTCAACTGAGCGTCCAACTGGCGCATCGAATAGGGTCGCCCGTAACCAAACGGCGTCAGGTCCGAGCGCGCCCACATGCCGCCGCGATTGGGCACAATGAAAACAGCCGATCCGTTGGGTGCAAGCACCCGCCAGATCTCATTTAGCAACGCATCAGGTCGCTCGCAGGTCTCAAGCCCATGGGCGATCACCAGATTATCAATCGAGCCTGCCGCAATTGGCCATTGCGTTTCCTCGATCAGAAGCGACGTGTTGGGTTTGCCGCGCGGCCAGGCCATCACGCCTTGTTGTCCTGGCATCAGGTTCAGCACCCGGCGCGCCGGCTCCAGAAACGGGCGCAGCAAGGGCGTGGCATACCCAAACCCCGCAACCGTCTTGCCGTCCACATTACCCCACATCGCCGCCAGCGCAGATTGCAGGGTGTGTTTGGTCGAACGGCCCAGCTTTGTCCGATCATAGAAGGCGCGCAGATCAACCACGTCCAAGTGCATTGCGCGTCCCCCTTCCTTGGGTCTATCGTTTCGCTAACATGAATCGCCAATAGCGCAAATCGGAGCCTCAATCCATGCCGCTTAATGTCCTTACCATCCCCTGCCTCGATGATAACTACGCGTTTTTGCTGCGCGACGAAGACACAGGCAAGGTGGCCGTAGTCGATGTGCCAGAGGCCGCTCCGATCATCGCAGCGCTGGACGAGCAAGGGTGGGGTTTGGATCAAATCCTGATCACACACCACCACGACGATCACATTCAGGGCGTCGCAGAGCTCGTCGAAAAATACGGGGCCAAGACAACAGGCGGCAAAGCGGATGCGCACCGGCTCCCCGCGCTTGATGTTGAAGTTGAAGAGGGCGACACAGTTTCGGTTGGCGCCTCAAACGCCGACGTTCTGGACGTCTCTGGCCACACTGTCGGTCATATCGCCTTTCACTTTGCGGACGCCGGATATGGTTTCACCGCCGACAGCCTGATGGCCTTGGGGTGCGGGCGCGTCTTCGAAGGCACCTTCGAGCAGATGTGGGAAAGCCTGTCAAAAATCGCCAAATGGCCCGAAAGCACGATCATCTGCTCCGGTCACGAATACACCGCCGCAAATGCCAAGTTTGCCATGACCATCGAGCCGGACAACCCGCAGCTCAAAGCGCGTGTGGCCGAGATTTCCGAAAAGCGCGCCAAGGGCATTCCGACGGTGCCCTCAAAACTGTCGCTGGAGCTTGCGACCAACCCGTTCCTGCGCGCCGGCGTTGCCTCGGTGAAAGAGGGTCTGGGCATGGCGGATGCATCAGATGCGGATGTTTTTGCTGAGATTCGCCGCCGGAAGGACGCATTCTAGCGCCGAAAGTCCCACAATAAAGTGCCACAATCGACGCCGCTTAAACTTCCACTCAAATTGTGCCGTTATTGCCGACACGTCGTGCGCTTTGGGTAACGGATAATTGAGATCGCGCAAATATGTTGTGTTTCGAGGGAAATACATCTTGATTTTGGAGCGCGCCCCTTGAAGACTTCATGAATAAGTCAATGTGTAAGGGTAGTTCAGTTCGCGACCCGCCTATCCCGGCCTCGCGCGGACACTGTGGGAGTTAATCATATGCCGTCATTCTCGAATACGCTGGAACAAGCCATTCACAACGCCTTGGCGATTGCGAATGAACGACGGCATGAATTGGCGACGCTGGAGCATCTTTTGCTCTCACTCGTTGATGAACCGGACGCCGCTCGCGTGATGTCCGCCTGCGGTGTCGTGCTCGAAGATCTGCGCGAGGCACTGACAAAATTTGTCGATCAGGACCTTGAGAGCCTCATCTCAGATGTGGACGGCTCCGAAGCAGCCCCCACCACCGCCTTCCAACGCGTGATCCAGCGGGCTGCCATCCATGTACAGTCCTCCGGCCGCTCCGAAGTGACCGGCGCGAACGTGCTGGTTGCCATTTTTGCGGAACGCGAAAGCCACGCTGCCTACTTCCTGCAAGAGCAGAATATGACCCGCTATGACGCGGTGAACTTCATCAGCCACGGCGTTGCCAAAGACCCAAGCTATGGCGAAAGCCGCCCTGCCGTTGGCGCTGACGAGCCAGCCAGCACCGAAGATAACGGCGGTGAGGGCAAGGAAAGCGCGCTTGAAAAATACTGCGTCGATCTCAACGCCAAAGCGACGGCGGGCGATGTTGATCCGCTGATCGGACGCGCGCATGAAGTTGAGCGTTGCGTGCAGGTTCTGTGTCGCCGCCGCAAAAATAACCCGCTTCTCGTAGGCGAACCGGGCGTCGGCAAAACGGCTATCGCCGAGGGGCTTGCGCGCAAAGTCGTCAATGGCGAGACGCCTGCGGTTCTGTCCGGAACCACAATCTTTTCGCTCGATATGGGCGCACTTCTGGCGGGCACACGCTATCGCGGCGATTTCGAGGAGCGCCTCAAAGCGGTGATGAAAGAGCTGGAAGAGCATCCCGATGCGGTCCTGTTCATCGACGAAATTCATACCGTCATCGGTGCTGGTGCAACCTCAGGCGGCGCAATGGATGCGTCCAATCTGCTAAAGCCTGCACTTCAGGGCGGCAAGCTGCGCTGCATGGGCTCAACCACCTATAAAGAGTATCGCCAGCACTTCGAAAAAGACCGCGCCCTGTCGCGCCGGTTCCAGAAAATTGATGTGAATGAGCCATCGGTGGACGACACAATCAAAATCCTCAACGGTCTCAAGCCATATTTCGAAGAGCATCACGGCATTCGCTTTACCAATGACGCGATAAAATCGGCGGTAGAGCTTTCGGCGCGCTATATCCACGACCGCCGCCTGCCCGACAAGGCGATCGATGTGATCGACGAGGCCGGTGCGGCCCAGCATCTGGTGCCCGAAAGTAAGCGGCGCAAGACCATCGGAGCCAAGGATATCGAAGGCGTGGTCGCCAAAATCGCGCGCATTCCGCCCAAGAACGTCTCCAAGGACGACATGGAAGTGCTCAAGGATCTGGAAACTTCGCTCAAACGCGTGGTCTTCGGTCAGGACACTGCCATCGACGCGCTTGCCTCCGCAATCAAACTCAGCCGCGCAGGTCTGCGCGAGCCGGAAAAACCCATTGGCAACTATCTCTTCGCAGGTCCAACGGGTGTCGGCAAAACCGAAGTCGCCAAGCAGCTCGCCATGACCATGGGCGTCGAGTTGCTGCGCTTTGATATGTCCGAGTACATGGAGAAACACGCGGTCTCCCGTCTCATCGGCGCGCCTCCGGGCTATGTCGGTTTTGATCAGGGCGGCCTGTTGACCGATGGCGTTGACCAGCATCCGCATTGCGTCTTGCTGCTTGATGAGATCGAGAAGGCACACCCGGATGTTTACAACATTCTGCTGCAAGTCATGGATCACGGTAAACTGACGGATCACAATGGCCGCACGGTTGATTTCCGCAATGTCGTGTTGATCATGACCTCGAACGCAGGTGCGTCTGAATTGGCCAAATCGGCCATTGGCTTTGGCCGTGACAGTCGCGAAGGCGAGGATCAGGCGGCGATTGAGCGGCAATTCTCCCCTGAATTCCGTAACCGTCTGGATGCGGTCATCAGCTTCTCGCCGCTCCCCAAAGAGGTCATCCTCCAAGTCGTGGACAAGTTCGTCCTCCAACTTGAAGCGCAACTTCTCGATCGCAACGTGCATATCGAGCTGACCCGCGCCGCCGCCGAATTGCTCGCGGACAAGGGCTACGACGACAAGATGGGCGCAAGACCGCTCGGTCGCGTCATTCAAGAACAGATCAAAAAGCCGCTGGCCGAACATCTGCTCTTCGGCGATCTGGCCAAGGGCGGTCTGGTGCAGGTTGGCACCAAAGACGGCAAGATTGATCTGCGGATCATGAAGCCTGAAGCCAAGAAACTGTCGACCAAGAAGCCACCACTTCTGACAGCCGAGTAAATCTGGCAGGGGACGGGTCCGCCCGTCCCTGCCTTCTCGCTACAAAATCCCGAGGAGCGGAACGCCCGTCACATATTCGATGGCGAGCAGCGTCAGAAGTGCAAGCAGCACGACCGAGATCAGCGGCACGATCAGCCGCAAGAGTCGCAGACACACCAGCCCCAGCGTAACCGCACCGATCACCTGCGCCAGCTTGCCGATGGTCGGCATGGTCACGTTTGGGAAGATCAGACCAAAGCCCGCCCCCTCTCCGTAAATCCGTTCAATCTCCGCCGGAATACGCCAGCCGATCAGGGCGCAAATTGCCGTCGCGGCCAGGATCAGCATATGCAGGATAGCCCCCGACCCCGGCCCTTCGAGCGCAGAGAGGACCTTGGATTTGGGATTGGCCTGAACGGCCTCCTCGCCGCCCTCACCCATCGTAGCACCATGTTTGTGCCGCTTTGACCGCCGCCAAGCGGGCCATGCAAATACGATCAAAACCAGGATCAGACAGCAGGCGATATAGCCAGATTGCAGTTGAACATCCAAATCCGTGCCAAGGCTTGCGATGAACTCCGACATGCGCCCGCTACTTCTCGGTGAATTTCAACTCAATTCGGCGATTGCGCGCCCGCGCTTGGGCTGTGTTGGCCGGATCAATCGGCTGGAACTCCCCGAACCCGGCAGCGGTCATGCGGTTTGCCGGAATACCTTCCGCATTTGCCAGATAACGCACGACCGACAAGGCCCGTGCCTGACTAAGCTCCCAGTTATCCGCATATGTCCCCGAGCCCGAGAGCGGCAGATTGTCGGTATGACCATCGACGCGTAAAATCCAGTTGATCTCCGGCGGGATCTCATCGCTTACCTCGCGCAAGATCGCCGCGACCTGCGCAAGCTGGATCTCCCCCAGCACGCCCAACTCGGCGGACGCAGGCTCAAATAGCACTTCGGAGGAGAACACAAAGCGGTCGCCCTTGATCACAATATCATCGCGTTCGCCCAAAATCTCACGCACCCTGCCAAAGAACTCGGAGCGATAATTACGCAAATCCTTGGCCTCCTCCTCCAGCCGTTTGCGCTCCGCCTCTTCCAATTCGGCGCGCTTGCGCTGCTCTTCGGCGACGTTCCTTTGCTCGGCGGCCACGCGTGCGAGCGCCGTGTTGAGGTTTTTGCCCAGCGCATCAATCTGTACCTGCGCCTCCTGATCACGCGCATTTGCATCATCCAAAAGCGCCTGCAAAGCGTTCAGCTGCGTGCGCAATTCAGCGCTCTGCTCGTTCAAGAGCGCGAGCCGCCGGAGCGCTTCGGCAGAGCGTTGACGCTCGCTTGCCAGCAACTCGTTCGATTTTTGCAACAACGCCGCCTGCCGTTGCTGCTCGGTCAACCGCTCCGCATCATCCGCTTTGAGCAATCGTTGCGCCGCTTGCGCTGCCGCTAGCAGGGTGAGTGTTTCCTCTGCCTTTTTGCGCTGTGCCTCCAGATTGAGCGTCATGGCGGTCAGTTCAGCATCCGCATTCTTCAGCCGCTCACGCAGCGCCTCAGCAGCGGCCGCATCCACCAATTGCTGCGCCTGCGCATCCGTCAGCTGCGATTGCGCATTTTCCAGCCGCTTGCGCAACTCTTCCGCCGCCGCCACTTCGATCAACCGCGCCGCTTCCGCTTCGCTCAGATCATCGGCGAGGCTGGCCAGTCGTTGATTGATCGCCGCTGTAGACCCATCGGCTTCCGCAATCGCATTCTTCGCTGCCTCCAACTCGTCCCGGGTGGCAGCGAGCAATGTCAAAACGCGCGCCAGTTCCGCCTCCCGCGCGCTGAGCGTTGAGGCGCGCAATTCTGCTTGCGCATTCGACGTCTCAAGTGTCGATGCCGCCTCCGCAATCTGTGCATCCCGTTGCGAGACATCGGCGCGCAGAGAGGCGATCAACGCCTCAAGCGCCTCACGACGGGACGCGGAAATTTGCGAGTCTTTTTGCAAGGCATCAATTGTCTCATTCGCCTGCGCCATTGACTGATTGCCTGCGGTGACATTGCTGCGCAGATCGGCAATCAGCGCCTCAAGCGCCTCGCGCCGTGCCGCCGCCAAACGTGCCGCCTCAACCCCTTCGTCAATCTCGGATCGGGCCTGCGCCAAGGCCAATTGCAGCGCTTCTTTCTGGCTGATCTCGCGCGAATTGGCCGCCTCCAGATCGGAAATCGAGGCGCGCGCCGCCACAAGCGCCGCTTCGCTGTCTTCCAGATCCCGCGCCGTTGCGTCCAAATTCGATTGCGTTGCCTCAAGGTCCTGCTCTGCCTGCGCCAGCGTGGCCTCAGTGGTGCGCAGACTGGCGGTCAAATCCGTGTTTTGCGCCAGCAAAGAGGCCACCTGCGCTTCAAAACTCGCAATTTGCGCGTCCCGCTCGGCATTTGCCGCCTGCAACGCATCGCGCTCGTTCGTCAGGGAGGCAATAAGCAGGGATTGTTGATCGGATCGGGCGCGCGAGTCCGCCAGTTGCTCATCAAGCGAATTGGCACGGGTTTCCAACTGATCGGAGCGTTGCTGCTCCAGCCCCAACGCTTCGGCGAGCGAGGCAATCTGATTGCCCATCTCCAACAGCTCATCTTCCTGATCGGATACCGTTGAGCGCAGCACCGATTGCACAATCATGAAGATCGACAAAACGAAGATCAGCACCAGCAAAAGCGCCGTCATCGCATCAACAAAGCCCGGCCAGATGTTGGCGGAAAATCGGGCGGAGCGTCGGCGAAGCGCCATCTAACGTCTCTTGCTCAGATCGCGCACAGCCTCGGCCACGGCACCGATTTCAGTGCGCAATTCAGCGATACTGTCGGCCCGCCCTGCCGCCATTTCTTCCAAGATACGCAAAAGCTGCACGTCGATGTTGCGCATCCGCATGCGCATCTCCGCATCCGCGCCGCCACCCTCGCCCGCGCTTTCACTCATGCGCTGCGCGAGCGCTTCCTGACTTGCCGCAAGCCGGTCAATCGATGCAGGCGAGAGCGCTGCGCCTGCACTGTTGCTCTCGTTCATTTGCTGCGTCATCAGTGACACCGCCTCGGCGAGCGAGGCAATTTTTGTGTCCATCTCGCCGCGCCGCTCTTCGTTGCGCAGCATCACATCGCGCAGCGCGTCTATCTGCTCAGAATTTTGCGCAACAATACCCGAAAACGCGCCGCTTTCGCTGCTCCCGCCATCTGAATCGCCGCTGGAATACCCGATGCGCGTGATCGACGAGAGCCAATCCTCAAGCTCTGTATAAAAGCGGTTCTGACCATGGCCTGCGAACAATTCCAGCAGACCGACAACCAGCGATCCTGCAAGACCCAGAAGCGAGGAGGCAAAGGCCGTGCCCATACCGCCCAACTGGTCTTCGAGCCCATCCATCAAAAGCTGGAAGTTGATAACCTGATCGCTGCCCTCTTCGGGCGCAAGCGAGCGGATGGTATCCACCACCGCAGGCACCGTCGTTGCAAGGCCGTAAAACGTGCCCAAAAGGCCCAAAAAGATGAGGAAATTGACGATATAGCGCGTGATATCGCGCACTTCTTCGATCCGTTGACCGACCGATTCAAGGATCGAGCGGGTCGAGGTCGAGGTCAGTGCCCGCCGCGCCCGCGTATCCGAAAGCATCGCCGCAAGCGGGGCGAGCAAGGACGGGGCCGCGACAAACTCATGGCCCGGCCTGTCCATAGCAAAGCCCTCGATCCAGCTGACCGAGGCAATCAGACTGATGACTTGCAAGAAACAGGCAATAACACCGATCGCAAAGACGATCAGGATGAAGCCGTTCAGGTAAGGCGATGCCTGAAAAACCGGCCAAACGGTCGGGGCCAAAAGATACGCAATCACTGCCACCAACGCACAGATGATTAGCATGAACACGATCTGGCGAACCGGTTGCGAAAACTTCGGATCGGCGCGCCCGGATATGCCTGTTGCCACGTTTGTCCCGCCTTCTTCTAGTCACCTTAAAGCGATGTAATATGCACACATGACGAAAGCGTAAGCAACCGATCATGTTGAAACAATACCCACCTCCCCCCATCTATACATCAGAATTAACAAAGGAAAAACAATGATTGAGTTCGGCGCAGGGCTGGCACTTGCGATCGTCGTATTTGCGGCAATCCTTATATTTATGACAGTCAAATCTGTTCCTCAGGGCGAGGAATGGACGGTTGAGAGATTTGGACGATATACCCGCACGCTCAAGCCCGGGCTGCGATTTCTGGTGCCGATTATGGATAAGGTTGGCGCCAAGATTAACATGATGGAGACGGTTCTCGATATTGAAAGCCAGGAAGTTATCACCAAAGACAACGCGATTGTCATGGCCGACGCGGTGGCGTTTTATCAGGTCGTGGATGCGGCCAGTGCCGCCTATGAGGTGCGCAATCTTGAACGCGCATTATCGAACCTGTCGCAAACCAACATTCGTGCGGTGATCGGCTCGATGGATTTAGACGAAAGCCTGTCGAACCGCGACAGCATCAACGCGCGGCTGTTGCAGGTGATTGATCAGGCCTCGAACCCCTGGGGCGTCAAAGTCACGCGGGTCGAGATCAAGGACATCAAGCCACCAGCAGACATCAACGAAGCCATGGCGCGTCAGATGAAGGCCGAGCGGGACAAGCGGGCTGAAATTCTGACCGCTGAGGGGATGAAGCAATCAGCGATCCTCAAGGCCGAAGGGGAGCGCGAGGCGCAGATCCGCGAGGCGGAAGGTCGCCGTGAGGCGGCGTTTCTGGATGCGGAGGCGCGCGAGCGAGAGGCCAAGGCGGAAGCGGAAGCGACGCGGATGGTCTCGGAGGCGATTGCAGCGGGTGACGTTCAGGCGATCAACTATTTTGTCGCTCAGAAATACACCGAAGCGTTGCAGAATGTAGCCGCGGCACCTAATGCCAAGACCGTCATGATCCCTCTTGAGGCCTCCGGTCTTATAGGCTCGATCGCAGGCATTTCCGACATCGCCAAAGCTGTGGGCGCTAAGGGAGAGAGTTGATGGATTTCGCGATCTTCAATTTCCTCGAAGGCATCTCGCCATGGTGGTGGATCGCCTTCGGCATTGCGCTTGGCGCGGTCGAAATGGCCACGATGAGCTTCTTTCTCATATGGCCCTCGCTGGCCGCGCTCGTCATGGCGTTGATCCTTTTTGTCTCGCCCTCCATGAGCGGCGAGATGCAGGTGATGCTCTTTGCGATCATCGCCATCGCGCTGACTTTCATTGGCCGTGGCCTGATGGACCGCTTTGGCGATGGCGGCGGTGCCGAGAGTGTCTTGAACAAACGATCAGAAGCACTTGTGGGTCGCCAGGCCAGGGTGCTGGAATTTGAAGCGGGCGAAGGCGCGGTCGAGATAGACGGCATGCGCTGGCGCGCGATCTGGGAAAATGGCAGCAAGGGCGCTGCCCATGTGACCATCACCGGAGCAGACGGCATGACGCTTCTCGTGCAGGACGTTGTTGATTAGCGCATCGTCCGCCTATGCCTCAGACAGGCCCGTTCACATCATCATTTGGTGCTGAGCCATCCGAGTTGATCGGCCGGCGCGCGCCACCATCCCCATTCCGCGCACGGACCAAATCCGCCAGCGCGCTCAGCGTCGGATCTCCACACCCCATCTCATCGAGATGCGAGACGGTCGCATAAAGATACGCATCATTGCGCCCCATCCCGCCGACAGCAGACGCAATCACCTCTGCCTGACGCTCCAGCGGCAGCGCGCCTGTGTATTGCTCATGGGCCCGATCCATCACATAAGCCACTGCGTCAACAACGCGCCCATCCTCCAGCACCACCGGCGCGCGGGTTTCGACATAAGCGCTGGAGATCAACTCCCGCTCGCGCAGATACGCCAGAACCTCATCCGCGCGATCCGCACTCACCCTGAGCGCCACTCCGTCGCAATGCCCGTCTGCCGACGGATCAAGCGCCAGCACCAACCCCGGATCAGCCTCAGTGCCGCGATGATGGATCGACCACATACAAAAGCTGCGCGCATAACCCGAAATGCGCCCACGCATCCGCTCGGCCACGTCAAAACCGGGCTTCCACATCAGCGAGCCATAGGCGAAAACCCACATATCCTGATCTGCCATGGCGCATCCTTCCTGACCCACCGCTATAAAGCGGCACAAAGCGCGGGTAAATCGCTTTGGCTTTGAATTTCGGACAAAATCATCGCAAGGAAGGGGCATGATGACCTGCGAAGGACCCAGCCCATGACACGCTTCTTGATTGTTGTTGCCCTCGTCGCGTCCCTCGGCTGGAGCATCTGGTGGCTCATCGTCTCCTCTGCGCAGGAAACCGGCCTCAAGGCATGGCTTGCGGGCCGCGAGGATGCTGGCTGGGTCGCACAATATTCGGAGCTTTCGGTCGCAGGCTTTCCCAACCGTGTGGACACAAGCCTGACCGATCTGGAACTGGCCGACCCGACCTCCGGCTGGGCGTGGTCCGCGCCGATGTTCCAGATCCTGTCGCTCAGCTACCAGCCCAATCATGTGATTGCGGTTTGGCCTCAGACGCAGAAAGTCTCCACGCCGAACACCATGCTCGATATCACATCCGAGCGAATGCGCGGCTCGCTTGTCTTCGAAGCGGACACCGATCTTGCCCTCTCGCGCCTTCGGATGGAGCTGTTGGACACCCGTTTTGAAGGTCAGTCGTGGTCCTCAGCGCTTGCATCGGCCAATCTGGCGACCGAAGCGGTCACCGATGGCAGCGCGCCGGATTTCGCTCATGCCATCGGCCTCGATATCAATGCGCTCGCAATCGCACCCGAGCTTCTGGCGCGCTGGGACCGTTCCGGCGTTTTGCCGCAAAACCTCGAACGCGCGCATTTCGATCTGATCGCAGCCTTCGATGCCCCATGGGATCGCCACGCCGTTGAGGGGCGAAAACCACAACTCACCGCACTACGGGTGCGCGATATCGACATAACGTGGGGCGCATTGCAGCTCAGCGCACAAGGCAGCGTCACCGTCGATGCGGCAGGCTATCCCACTGGCGAGATTAATCTGCGCGCCGTGAACTGGCAGGACATGGTCGATGTCATCGCCGAATTTGGCGCGCTGACGCCCGATATGGTGCGGACGATAAAACGCGGCCTCGGCCTCATCGCGCGGCTCTCTGGCAGCCCCAAAACCATCAAGGTGCCTCTGAGTTTCGCCAACGCCGGCATGTCCATCGGCCCGGTCCCCATTGGCCCTGCGCCGCGTTTGATCATTCGGTAGATCGATCGCGCGATCGCAAGACACCACAAACCCGCAACCATAAAACGCATCGGTAAGCGCTCTACCGACAATAAGGGTTACGCAAATTCGAAATATCGAAGTGGAAATGGTCGTCGTGAAACGCATCCGACCCCGGCCCAAGCACCACGCCAAAGGGCCCGCAGGCTTTGCGCCGCATAGCGCGCAAAGCGCGCCCTTCGCTGCCGCGCCCCCAGTCACGCTCAACACTGATGGATTGACCGTTCGCCAAGCGTAAACCGCTGATATCGATCGCGTTGCCCTTGCCATGCTCGGACACCCGCGCGCCCCGCTGATGATTGCGCGTGCGGCACACGTAATGGGCAGCGACCCTCAAACCTGTCAGCTCTTCGCCGATACTCTCCACCGCAGGCCGCGCGCCTGTCGCGATCCACGTCCGCAAGGCTTTGGCCGCGTTGCAATTCATCAGCGGTTGCGGCGATAGCCGCACGCCTGAGACCGCGTAGAGCTTAACCGGCCGCGATATCCCGCAGGCCGGGCTTTGGTCTGATCGGATCGCCGCAACCCGCTCGCCCAGGATCGCGGAATTGCCGCACACCGGACCAACCGATGCAGGCAATGGCCCCTCAAAGGCGACATCCCGTCCGCCGCCGCTACCGCCCCCGCAGGTTGCGGGCAGGAAGGCGAGCGCGGCAAGGAGCAGCCAGTGTTTCACGCATCTCCCCCCGACTTGCGCCCGAAATCATCCGCGTCCGTGTCCTGTCCTGCCTCAACGATACCCTGCCGGATCGCGCGGGTGCGGGTGAAATAGGCATGCAGATGATCCCCGTCACCGGTGCGGATCGCCCGTTGCAGCGCGAATAATTCTTCGGTGAAACGCCCCAAAATCTCCAGCGTCGCGTCCTTGTTGTTCAAAAACACATCGCGCCACATGGTCGGGTCCGAAGCAGCGATACGGGTGAAATCCCGAAACCCGCCCGCCGAATAGTTGATCACCTCACCTTCCGCGACCCGTTGCAGATCATCGGCCACACCCACCATCGTATAGGCAATCAAATGCGGCGCATGCGAGGTCACCGCGAGCACCAGATCGTGGTGATCCGCATCCAGCCGCTCGGTGTTTGCACCCATGTCCTGCCAGAATGCTTCCAGCCGCGCATAAGCGCCCGGATCCACATCCGCATCCGGCGTCATCAGCGCCCAGCGGTTGTCAAACAAATCCGCACGCCCTGCATCCGGGCCGGAGCGCTCCGAGCCTGCAATCGGATGGCTCGCGATGAAATGCACGCCCTTAGGCATTTGCGGCGCAACCGCGTCGATCACCGCCCGTTTGACCGAGCCAACATCCGTCACCACCGTGCCATCGGCCAGATGCGGGGCGATTTGCGCGGCGATCTCGCCCATCACACCGACCGGCACGCAAAGCACTACCAAATCCGCGCCATCGACGGTTTGAGCAACCGTGTCCTTGACCTCGCACAGCTCCAACTGCCGCGCAATCTCGCGGGTTTTGGCGGTGTTTGCCGTGCCTGTGATCCGCACATCGGCGCCCAAACGTCGCTGTGCATGGCAGATCGAAGAAGCAATCAGACCCAGCCCGATCAGCGCGATATGTTTGAACGGAGCACTCATGGTGTGGCGCCCTTGTATTCGGCAAGGAATTTGACCACCGCGCGGCAGGCGTCTTCATCGCCGATGGTGATGCGCAGACACTGCGGCAACCCGTAAGAGCCAACACGCCGGGCGATAATACCGCCCTTTTGCAACCATTCATCCGCACCAATCGCCTCCGCCTCATCAGCGAAGTGGGCGAGCAGAAAATTCCCGTGGCTCGGATCGCTCGGAATGCCAATCGCCGCAAGCTCCGCCGCCATCCAGGCGCGCCACATGGTATTGGCCGCGCGGCATTTGGCGGTGTGCTCGGTATCGCGCACCGCTGCCTCGGCAGCCGCCAGCGCAGCGGACGAGACATTGAACGGCCCACGCACGCGATTGAGCACATCAATTATCTCAGCCGAAGCGTAGCCATAGCCGATGCGCAACCCGCCAAGCCCGTAGATCTTGGAAAATGTCCGCGTCATCACCACATTTTTGCGCGCCTCGACCAGCGCAAGCCCGGCATCATAACGCTCGTCCTCGACATATTCCGCATAAGCCCCATCGAGCACCAGCAAGCATGTATCGGGCAGCGTATCTGCAAGTCGCTCCACCTCACCGCGCGCGATCATCGTCCCGGTGGGGTTGTTGGGATTGGCGAGAAATACGATTTTGGTGTCCTCATTCACCTCCGCCAATATCGCATCCACATCCGCATGACGCTGCGCTTCGGGCACAATCACAGGCGTTGCACCGGCTGCGCGCGCGGAAATGTCGTACATCAAAAACCCGTGCTCAGTGCGGATCACTTCATCGCCCGGCCCGGCATAGGCATTGCACAAAAACGCGATGATCTCATCGGACCCCGCCCCGCAAATGATCCGCGCCGGATCAAGCCCATGCACCGCGCCGATGGCCTCTCGCAAGGACGTATGATCGCCGGAGGGGTACAGCTCCAACTCCCCCGCAAGCGCCGCATAAGCCTCCCGCGCCTTGGGCGATGGCCCATAGAGATTTTCATTCGACGACAGCTTCGTGACGCGATTCGCGCCCTCAACTTTGCTCGCCCCGCCCACATAGGGCGCAATGCCCATAATTCCCGGCTGTGGTGTAATCTCGCCCATCTGTCCAAACCGCTCAACTGATCGGGCTGAGTTGTAACGAGCGCTCCGCCGATTTGAAAGCGCCAATCCCAATCGCTTCTTTGGTTTACAAATATCCAAACACGGCGGTTCAGCAATATGCGCACCCAAGACTCGCAAAAGACACGATCACCCATCACTCCAAAAGAAGGAGAGCGCGCGGACCTCGGGGTGGGTGTCATAGCGCCCTCCCCATGGGGGAGGTCCGGGCGCTGCCCGCGCCAAGTGCGCGGGCGTAAGAATGGAGAACCCCGCCTTTCAACGACACGTCCTCCACCCGCTCGATTGAAAATGAAAATGATCCGCATGCAAACGGTTATACTCCGGCCCCAACGCCGTCTCGAACCACACGCACCCACCATCCCGCGCCGCGCGCCAGAAATCATGACGATCCGCCCCAGCACCCCAATCGCGGATCAGACTCAATTGCGTCCCATCCGCCAGATCAACGCCTGCGATATCCACAGCATCCGCCGTCGCATGCGTGCTCATTGACGCGCCTGCACCCGACGGCGTGCGGATCGCGCGGCAGTTATAACTCGATAGGTGCCGCAGCCGCGCCACAGGCTGATCGAAAACCCGCGTCGCCGCAGGTTCAACCGAATGGCGCAGCCACATCACCAGCCGTAGCGCTGTACCGCAGCGGGTCTCCAGCGGGTCCATCACGATCTCGCCGATGCCGCGCAGCGACACGCGATCGCGGATATGGCAGACCGGGCTTTGCTCCAGATCCGGCAATTGCGTCACCGCAGCGCCAGCCTGCCTGAGCGCTGCAAAACACGCCGCACCATCCTCAGCAATCCAGTCGAGCTTGAAGACAGAAAGCGGCGTCACCGGATCGTCAACGCGCAGCGGCTCTGCCGGGTTCCACGCGCGGGGCAAGGGCGTGTTGGGATGCGTGATCAAAAGCCAGACCAGCGGCCCTACCACCAGCACAAACAAAAAAAGGGTCAATCTACGCATCGCAAATTGACCCTCCGAAAATCACTAGAGCCTCCGACCCAAAACCTGAGGTATTCAGTTCTGCACAAAGGCGCTGAAT
>CAYRKW010000064.1:0-19266 GCA_964425135.1 uncultured Rhodobacterales bacterium | reverse complement strand
CAGGTTTTGGGTCGGAGGCTCTAGTCGTTCGGCTCCCACAACTGGATGGGATTGCCTTCAGGATCGGCAAGCCGCGCGAAGCGACCGTTGGGGTAGGTTTCGGGGTCAATCTCCACGTCAATTTCCGCTGACTGCAACTGCGCAACCATCGCATCGAGACTGCTCACGCGGAAATTGATCATCCACTGCTGGGACGCATCGCCAAAATATTCGGTGTCTTGCGCGAAGGGGGCGAACACGGTTGGACCGGCGTCCTGTGTCCAGACCTCGGCCTCATAACTGTCGGGTACTTGGTTGATCCCAAGATGACGCTCATACCACGCCATGAGTGCTTTGGTATCCTTGCTGCGGAAGAAAATTCCGCCGATGCCTGTGACTTTTTCCATGGGGGTAGGGTAGCGAGATCGACGAACTTTCGCAAATCCGTGCTAAAGTTCGGACCAGCTCGGAAGGAGATCGCCGCTCTGAGGCGTTGCAGCATGGATCGCGCGGGCGATGGCACGGGCGAGGGTTTGGGCGGCGGCGTGACCGATGGCCAGCAAGGTTTCAGGTCCGATTTCCGCCGTGTTCGTGCCGGTCGCAGCAGCGAAGACGATATCGCCATCAAAGGGTGTGTGCGATGGCACAATCGCGCGGGCCATGCCGTCATGGGCGGCGGTTGCGATGCGATGGCATTGGGTTTTGCTCAACGCTGCATCTGTGGCCACGATGGCGATGGTGGTGTTTTGGCCGGGATCGAGATTTTTGAGGCGCATTGCCTCAGCGGTCAGATCGCCGCGTGGGTCTGGTCCAAGCCCGCCAAACTCGCCTTCGCATTCAAACGGGGCTGCCCAGAAGTGTTTGCTGTCTGGCGTCGTGACCGAACCCAGCGGATTGGCGGCGACGAGTGCGCCGACGGTGATGCCATTGTCGAGGACGAAAGAGGCCGAGCCCAATCCGCCTTTGGTCGAGGCGGTCGTGGCGCCCGTGCCTGCGCCCTGAGTGCCGATTTTGAAATCGGTTGCGGCGTTCTCTAGTGCGGAACGTCCCAAAGCAGGGTAGGGGTTAGAGGCCCAATCTTTCGCACCACCATTCAGCAGATCAAACAGGATCGCTGTTGGCACGATGGGGATTGTCGCAGGTCCAACAACAAACCCGCGCCCCAGCGCGCGCAGCCCGTCAGTTACGCCGGATGCTGCATCAAGACCGAAGGCGGAGCCGCCCGACAGAACCAGCGCGTCCACCTGTTCCACCAGTTTGTCGGGAGCCAGAAGATCGGTCTCCCGCGTGCCCGGCGCACCGCCCATCACATGCGCGGATGCGGTGAAAGGTTTGTCGCCAATGAGCACCGTCGTGCCAGATTTAAGCGCCGCATCAGAGGCGTTCCCGACCTTGAGGCCCGGAACATCGGTGATCAGATTGCGTTTGCCCGGCTTCAAGGCGCGCTCGTGATCGAGTCAGTGCTGATCAACGACGTCACATCGGCCTTCTTGAGACTTTCGGTGGTCATGCATCACCTTTCGTTTTGCTGGGCCTGAATAACTGTCACCGCCATCAGGTGATAGACATCTTGCGCCGTGCAGCCGCGCGACAGATCGTTCGCCGGTTGCGCAAGTCCTTGAAGGATCGGGCCGATGGCCGTGGCGCCACCGATGCGCTGGGCGATTTTATAGCCGATATTGCCTGCATCGAGATTTGGAAAGACAAAGACATTGGCGCGGCCTTCGAGCTGCGAGCCAGGTGCTTTGCTGGCGGCGATATCGGGGACCATGGCTGCATCAAACTGCAACTCACCGTCGATCAAAAGATCGGGCGTGATCTCACGCGCGATGGCCAGCGCTTCGGTGACTTTATCAATCCGCTCGTGCGTTGCACTGCCTTTGGTCGAGAAAGAGAGCATCGCAACCCGCGGCGTATCGCCCAAAAGCTGCTCGTGGCTGCGTGCAGAGGCAATGGCAATTTGCGCGAGTTGTGGCGGCGTGGGTTCAACCATCAATCCGCAATCGGCAAAGACAAAGGCACGCTCTCCCTCATTATCGCGGGCCGGTTGTACCATCAGAAAGAACGAAGAAATGGTCTTGGCCTCAGGGCCGCGACCGATAAGGCGCAGGGCCGTGCCGACGGTTTGCGCAGTGGTTGCAACCGCGCCTGCAACAAAGCCATCCGCATGACCGCAGCGCACCAGCATGGCACCCAGATTGAGCGGATCCTTGAGCGCCTCGGCAGCCTGAGCCATCGTCATGCCCTTGGCCTTGCGCGCCTCAAACAGCGCGTCGGTCAACTCTTTACTCATGGCGGCATCCGGCGCTTCAAACACCTCGATGGCCTCAATATCATCGCCTGCATGCAATGTGATCTTTTCGCGGTTGCCAATCAGAATGGGTGCAGCAAGCCCATCCCGCGCCGTCCTGATCGCCGCCTCAATAATGCGCGGGTCCTCCCCTTCGGGAAGAACGATGCGTTTGGGCGCGGATTTGGCGCGCGTTACCAGTGTGTCGAGCGTTTGCATGTCGTGTCGGCCATAATGATCATCCCGCCGACAATGCGCTTATGGTGCCAAGGGTGCAAGCGACAGTTGGTGCATATTGGCGTTGGCGCGACGGCTCGGTCAAACTGGCGCCACCTGCTGTGTATGGCTGAGCGTTTACGGTTTTGATCTCGAGACTTTACATTCACGAAAGGTTTGAAAAAGTGGATCCACAACTCAACCGTTTGAGGGCGCTGACATGACCGATTTTCTGCTCTTGGCCTTCATTTTCCTGATTGCAGGTGTGATCGCTGTCCCGGTCGCCTCGCGGCTGGGTCTGGGATCGGTGTTGGGGTATCTGATCGCGGGCATTGCTATCTCGCCTATTCTGGCGCTGCTGCATGTGGATGTCATCGCGATCCAGCATTTCGCCGAGTTTGGCGTGGTGATGATGCTGTTTCTTGTGGGGTTGGAGCTGGAGCCAAGAATGCTCTGGTCGATGCGGCACAAGCTGACGGGGCTGGGCGGCGGTCAGGTTGGTCTCACGACGCTTTTGGTGATGGCTGCGGGGATGGTGTTTGGCCTTGATTGGACCGTCGCGTTGGCTGTGGGGCTGGTTCTGGCGCTGTCATCCACCGCGATTGTGCTGCAAACCTTGAATGAAAAAGGGCTGATGAAAAGTGATGGCGGGCAGTCGAGTTTCTCGGTTCTGCTGTTTCAGGATATCGCGGTCATTCCGATGCTGGCCCTTGTGCCGCTTCTGGCGCTGCCAGAGTTGACGGAGGCGCTGTCGCATGCGGCAGATAGCGGTCACGGGGATGGACATGGCGGCACGGGCGATCACGGCAGTCCGATGAGCCTTGTTGATGGTCTGCCTGGATATGCGGTGGCGCTGGTCACGCTTGGCGCAATTGCGGCGGTGGTGCTTGCCGGTTCGTTTTTGACAGGTCCGATTTTCCGGTTCATCGCTGCGGCAAACCTGCGCGAGTTGTTCGTGGCAACCGCGCTGATGATTGTTATCGGCATCGCGCTTTTGATGTCGCTTGTCGGGCTTTCGCCTGCTTTGGGGACGTTTCTGGCGGGCGTGGTGCTGGCCAACAGCGAGTACCGGCATGAGCTGGAAAGCGACATTGATCCTTTCAAGGGTTTGCTCTTGGGGCTTTTCTTCATGACCGTGGGCGCGGGCATCAACTTCGCGCTTTTGGCGGAAAATCTGGCACAGATTATCGGGCTCACGCTGGGTTTGATCGCGCTCAAGGCGCTCGTGCTCTACGTTTTGGCGGTTGTCTTCAAAATTGGCGGTGCGGATCGGTGGTTGTTCACGCTTGGGCTCGCGCAAGCGGGCGAGTTTGGGTTCGTTCTGCTGTCATTCACCGTCGCCAATGCGGTTATCCCTGTTGATTTGGCCGACAGATTGCTGCTGATCGTTGCACTTTCGATGCTCTTGACGCCAGCGCTTTTCATACTCTTCGACAAGGTTATCGCCCCGAAGTTTTCGGCATCAGATGTGCGGGAGATGGATGAGATCGAGGAAAACAGCGAGATTCTCATCGCGGGGCATGGGCGTGTAGGTGGTATCGTCAGCCGGATCCTTCGCGGTGCGGGTCTGTCGCCAACGGTCATGGATTTCAGTTCCAAACAGCTGGAAATGCTCAAAAAATTTGGTGTGCAGGCCTATTATGGGGATGCCACACGGCCTGATCTTCTGAGCGCTGCGGGAATTGACGAGGCCAAGCTCTTCGTGATCGCCATCGACGGTAAGGAGCAAATAACCGAACTCGTCAAATACATGACCCACCATCATCCGAAGGTGCATGTGGTGGCGCGCGCGGTGGATCGGAACCATGTCTATGATCTGTGGCATGCGGGGTGCCGCGACATCATCCGCGATACCTATGATAGTTCGTTGCGCATGGGGCGTTCGTCGATTGAGGCTCTGGGTTATTCGCGCGATCAGGCGGAGCGAATGATCGATGCCTTTTCCGAAATTGACCGCAAAAGCATGCTCATGGTTGCGGATCACTATTCCCCGGATATTCCGGCATATGAGAACGAAGCGTTTATGAGCAAAGTCAGAGAATTGCGCGGGGATTGGGAAGAAGAACTCAGGGCGCAGCTGGAAGAGATCATGGCAGAGCCGAAGTCCTGAGCGTGTCTTCAGAATATGAGCAAAACCGTTGACAGGGCGGTTTCACAGCGTCAGCGTGTTCGTTGTATATTTGGACAGATGTTGTCTTGCCGGGGGATTTTATGAGCCACGCATTCATCACGATTGCAATTCCGACAGCACAGGATGAAACCACACGCGGCCAGATAGAGGATGCGCTTGATGCGCTGGGCAATCTGGCCAGTCCTGAGGTGCGGGCCGCGTTTGATCACGATCAGATCGTTCATTTTATGAGCGGATCGCTGGTGCGCGATGCGGATGATGAGCAGGACCGCATGCTCCTTGAGATGTCGGTGGATGGCACGATTGAGGACGGCCTGGCGCTCTTTGACGGCGCATTGTCGGACGTGTTTCGCAATCTGCTGCAAATCACCGGACATAATGACGGGACAGCGTCGGACTATTTGAAACCCTTTGTGGTTGAGACTGGACACCGGCTCTTTGACACACCGGGCTTGGATTTTTCCGGCACGCCGGGAATGAGCGTAAAGCGAATTCATGCGGAAAAAGAGTTTTCTTCGCTGATCAAATCTGAATTGGAGCAAAGCGGTATCCATGGCTCTCCGCTCGATGTGGTGACGCGCTTGCGCGAACGGGTGAAGGCGAGCGAGGCGATGGGCGGGATGCAGGCGATGCTGACGCCTGAGCCGGTCGAATTGCTCGCACCGGAGAAAGCGGGATCGTCGTTTCGCATACGGGTGAAGCTCGCGATTGCCTCTCTCCCGATCTTCTTCAAGCCACATCTGATCGGGGCTGCGTTGATCGCTACGTTTTTACTATGGCTGATTGCGGATCCGATTGGCGATCGCGGCGCGCTCGCGGTCTGGATTGGGCGGCTCATCGGCTGGCTCACCTTCTTTGTCGCGGCTGCAGTGGTCATCATCTTCGTTGCCATGGTGATCGGCGTGATCATGTTACGACGATCCGAGACGGCGGAGGAGAACGACTATACGGTCCCCGACCCGACGATGCTCGCCGATGCGCGGGCCCGGGAAGATCAGGGGTCTATCCAAAACCATCTGACAGGTGTGTCGATGATGAAGCCGAGCCCCTGGCGGCGGCTGAGCCTGCGGATCGGGTTTTTTATGATCGCACAAATGGCGCGACTGAAGTTCCGGCCTGGGCATCTGAACGATATCGGAACGATCCACTTTGCGCGCTGGGTGCTGCTGCCCGGGACCAATAAGCTGGTGTTTTTCTCAAACTACGGCGGCTCGTGGGAAAGCTATCTGGAGGATTTCATCACCAAAGCCGCGCGCGGTCTGACGGCGGCCTGGAGCAATACGGTCGGGTTTCCCAAGACCTTCATGCTGATCCTCGATGGGGCGACGGATGGTGATCTGTTCAAGCGCTGGGCGCGCCGTCAGCAGATCCCGACGCGGTTTTGGTATATTGCGTATCCGAACACCTCGACAACGCAAGTGCGCAAGAACGCGGCGATCCGCAAAGGGTTTTGCTCTGTTGCCACCGAGGATGAAGCGGCGGCCTTTCTGGCGCTGTTCGCCAGCCGTACGCGTCCGCGCGGTGATGTGGAGCGGGGCGAAGTTCAGACGCTGATGTTTGGCGGATTGGTGCGCCATGTGCAGTCGGCGACGTGTTTGGTGCAACTTCCCAAGGACAAAGCGAAAGCACGTGCTTGGCTGGCGCGCGCGTGTGAAGATGTCTCTTTCGGCCATGCGCCCAACCCGTTTCGCGTCGATCAGATCGCGCTTTCAGCGAGCGGGCTCTCACGTCTGGGATTGACCGACGAGGAGCTTGCCGAATTTAATTATCCGTTCGTGCAAGGCATGGGACATCCCGACCGTGCGCGGGCGCTTGGCGATATTGGCGAGGACGCGCCAAATCAGTGGGACTGGGGCGGGTCCGAAGACAGCAAGCGCGTTGATGCGGCCTATTTGATCTATGTCGGGGATGGCACGAAATTGGAGCCAGCGACCGAAGCTGCCAAAAAGGCACGAAATAAGCATCTTGCCGAAGAGATTGAGGGCGCGGTTGCTGAGTTTGAGGGGCGGTTGGGTAAAGCTGGCGGAAGGCTGGTGCATAAGATTGTCGCGACCAATTTGAGCACACGTAAACCCAAAGGATCGGGCGATAAGGCCCCGAAAGAACCGTTTGGCTTTGCCGATGGCGTGAGCCAGCCGAAAGTCGCGGGTCTTGAACGTGGCGTGAAACTGGAGCCGCGTGATCAGCATATGATGGCGGCGGGTGAGTTCATTCTGGGCTATCCCGACAACCGCGCCAACAGGCCGCTGACGCCAACCGTTCAGGCGGCGCGCGATCCGGCGAATATCCTGCCGGTGTTCAACGCCGACCATGATCGGACGGACTATCCTGAGTTTGCATCCTCTGGCGCTGGAAAGGCACGCGATCTGGGGCGGAACGGGACGTATTTTGTCGTGCGCCAGATCGAGCAAAACGTTGACGCCTTTCACGATTTCACGCGCAAAGCGGCGATGGATTTTGCCGATCATCCGGGTATTCCAACAGGTCTGACGCCGGAACAGAAGCAGCAATATATCGGCGCAAAACTTGTTGGACGCTGGCAGGATGGCACGTCCATGGTGCGATATCCGCAAGAGCCCGGAACTGGCTGGAACGGCGATAAGGAGGTTGCGCCGGACAATGATTATAAGCTGGGCGTTGATGATCCCACCGGAGAGGCCTGCCCGTTTGGCAGCCACGTCCGACGCTCCAATCCGCGCGACAGCTTCACGCCCGGTGATGACAAGCAGCTTTCCATCGTCAACCGCCACCGCATCTTGCGGCGGGGACGGTTTTACAAAGATGGTGCGAGCGAAGGTCTGCTCTTTATGTGCGCCAATGCCGATATCGAGCGGCAGTTCGAGTTTATTCAGCAAACATGGTCGATTGCGCCACAATTTCATGGTCTTGAGGGCGAAGTGGACCCTCTATTGGGGCGCGGCGGTGATCATGGGCGGATGACGATCCCGACGCCATCAGGGCCGATTTTCCTGCGCGATATACCGGATCTGGTGACGACGAAGGGGGGCGAGTATTTCTTCCTGCCGTCGAAATCAGCGCTGCGGTTTCTCACGCAGCTTAACTAAGTTTACCGCTAAACAAATAATAGTTTAGCGATAACCCTAAATAATCCCGACCCGTGTGCCGATAGCGATGGCATGGTCCAGGTTCTTGGCATTAAGCGCTTTTATCGCCGCGTTCTTCACTTCCGTGATCTTGCGCGCCGAGACGTTGTAGATCTTGCGTAGCTGAGCGTTGTTCAGACCGTTCGCCAGGTAGTAGAGCACCTCAAAAGGCTCCAGACGCGGCTTTGGCGGCTCCATCAGAACCAAAAACGCATTGAGTGCGCGCTCTGCCGACTGGCGCTCATCGGGCGTCAATGCCTCTTGCTCATGGCTCAAGGACACAGCGATTTTGCAACCGCGACGGGCAGACGTAAGAACGGAGCCGTTTGGCAACGAAAAATCGCGCGCAATTTTGAAGTAGTGATCGGCGGCGTCATCCGAGTTCAAATCCGCCCAACTCGTGTATCCGGCGCGGTTTTGCATAAACTCGTGAACCGGATCAACCGCGCCCAGACCTTGCGCCTCATATGCCTCCAGCCATTCTTTTGGATAGGTCGAGTAGACCGATGGATCGCTTGGCAGCCGAGTTACGATACTATATCCGGCAGGGCCAAGCTGACGGAGCGTTTGATGCGCAGAACTGACCAAACTGCCGGTGCCGATCTCGGAAACTTTGGTCGGAATCGCTGTATCAGTCATAGGTGAGTTTGGGGCAAACGGATAAACATTGCGTGGTGCCTCAATTTTGGCAGGTTCCGCAAAACCTGTCGCTTTATCAACGAATATTGTGGGGCGTCTATTGTCGTTCTCACCCTTTTCGGGCATCGCTGTGAAAATGTCGATACCAGTCTGTCGAAACAGACTGACGAAGAAGCTAATGTTTGGATTTACACGGCCACGCAGGACATTTCCGACGTAATCGCGATGTTTGCCTAGATCCGCGCTCAAATGTGTTGCCGCGATCTGTTTGTTTGAAAGCTCCATTTGAAGCCGTTCTCGCCAATCTGGAACCAGATTGGATTCATCCATTCCCATTTTTTCTTTTCCCTAGGTCAAGCCAGCCTATTTCCCAAGTAAAATTTGTAGAACAGTTCGGATCGATAATGAAGGAAAAAGTCGCAACGTCTTGATTCTGAGCGAAAAAATTGAATTTTACTACCTGACACGAGAAGTTCAGCGTTGAAGTTATGTGCTGTTAATATGTGGATAATACTATGCAGCATTATACTTTATGGTGTGCGCAATGGTGAAGAATCTGGGATCAATTTGGCCTCATTCGCGTGTCAAGCGCCCTTGTTTTTTGGGCGATGCAAGTTTGATCTAGGGTTAAACAGGACACCAAAACACTTACGGACAGATGATCGTTAGCCGTTTAACCTGTCAATATTAATCGCCTTTAGGTTGTGTGTTTGCGATAGTTGATCACACTGATCGCACCGTTGCCGTTAGGTCACGCCCGTCGAGACAGAACGCAGTTCGCACAGGGCAGTATCGCCTCAGCAATACCGCTCCACCGCATTGATCAGCGTTGTTGAATAGCGATCCCCATGCGCGAACCCCGGTGGCATGATGTGATCTATCTGTGCTGCAATCTCTGGCGTGATCACAACATCCGATGCGGCAGCAAGCTCTTCGAGATGGTCCGCGGTGCGCGTGCCGGGGATGGGAATGAGGTATGGATCCTGATGGAGCACCCAAGCGATGGCAAGCGTGGCAGGGCTAAGGCCGAGCGATGCGCTCAGATCGCGGAAGGCGTCAAAGTGTTTCAGGTTCGCCTCATAGTTGGGCGATGTGAAGCGAGGGTTGCCGTTGCGGATGTCTTTTTCGCCGAGGGTGCCCAAGTCGATACGCGCGCGCGCAAACATGCCGCGGGCGAGGGGGGAGAAGGGGACGAAGCTGGCGCCGACCTCCTTGCAGGCACGCAAAAGGCCCAGATCGGCGTTGCGGGTCCAAAGCGAGTATTCGGATTGTACCGCAGCAACCGGCCCAACGGCGGCTGCGCGACGCAAGGTAGATGGGGCGATTTCGGAAAAGCCGATGCTTCCGATTTTGCCCTCCTCGATGAACCGCATCAGCGTTTCCATGACCTCTTCGACAGGTCGCGATTGCTCGCGGCGATGGATGTAGAAGAGTGCCACGTGATCGGTGTTGAGCCGTTTGAGCGAGGCTTCGAGTTCCGTGCGCAGGTAGTCCGGATCGTTGGAGGGCGCCATATTGCCGTCTTTATCGCGCCGGATGGACGCTTTGGTGGCGATGACAAACTTGTTAGGATTTTTCTTGATGAAACTGCCGATGTAACTCTCGGAGACGCCCATCCCGTAAACATTCGCGGTATCAAGATGTGTCACGCCCAACTCCAGCGCACGGGCGAGGGTGTTGTGGGAGACCTCTTCGGTGGAGGGGCCGTACATGCCCGAAAAGCTCATGCAGCCAAGCCCGACCTCGCCGACGCGTGGGCCGTTATGGCCGAGTTTGCGTTGTTTCATGGTGGAGATCCTTGTGATTAGAAAATGTCGGGCTCTGGCACCGCTTTGCCGAAAGATGTTTCGAGGTAGTCGAAATCGCAACCGTCATTGGCCTGCATGATGTGGCGGGCGAACATCCAGCCAAAGCCGCGTTCGAATTTCGGCTCTGGTGCAGTCCAATTGGCTTTGCGCGTTGCAAGTGTCCTGTCATCGACCTCAAGCGTGAGCGTCCGGTTTGGCACATCGAGGCTGATGATATCGCCGTTTTCAACCAGCGCAAGCGGGCCGCCGATGGCAGCTTCAGGGGCTGCGTGCAGGATACAGGCGCCATAAGATGTGCCGGACATGCGCGCGTCGGAGATCCGCACCATGTCGCGCACGCCTTCTTTTACCAGCTTTGTCGGGATTGGCAGCATCCCCCATTCAGGCATGCCCGGCCCGCCAATCGGTCCAGCGTTGCGCAGGATCATGACGTGATCGGCGGTGACATCGAGATTTTCGTCATCCACCGCCGCTTTCATCCCGGGATAGCTGTCGAATACGAGAGCCGGGCCTTTGTGGGTCAGAAATGTCTCGTCCATCGCGCAAGGTTTGATCACCGCGCCATCTGGCACCAGATTGCCCGTCAGAACCGCAAGCGAGCCTTCGGCGTAGATTGCCGTCTTGGGTGTTCGGATCACATCGGGCAGGTGGATTTTGGCGGTCGCGATATTCTCCGCGACAGTCTTACCGCTGACGGTGATTGCGGAGGTTTTGAGTTTGTCGGGCAGTTGCGACATCAATGCGGGCAAACCACCTGCGTAATAGAAATCTTCCATCAGATACGTGTCGCCCGCAGGGCGGATATTGGCGATAACTGGCGTCGTTCTGCCCGCCTGATCGAGATCATCCATGGTCAGATCAACGCCCGCGCGCCGGGCGATGGCGAGAAGATGAATGATGGCATTGGTCGAACATCCGGTTGCCATCGCCACAATCATCGCGTTGTCGATGGCAGCGCGGGTGAGAATCTTGTCAGGAGTTAAATCGGACCAGACCATATCAACTGCGCGGCGGCCCGTGGCGGCGGCCATGCGGATGTGGTTGCTGTCGGCGGCCGGGATGGAGGACGCGCCGGGAAGGCACATGCCCAAGCCTTCTGCAATCGCGGTCATGGTCGAGGCGGTGCCCATGGTCATGCAATGGCCGTAGGATCTGGCAATCCCGCCCTCAACGCCTTGCCATTCTTCGGCGCTGATATTGCCTGCGCGCCGCTCGTCCCAGTATTTCCAACTGTCCGAGCCGGAGCCGAGCGTTTGGCCTGCGTAATTGCCGCGCAGCATCGGACCGGCGGGCATGAAGATAGCCGGGTATCCCGCTGATATTGCACCCATCAGAAGGCCGGGCGTTGTCTTGTCGCAGCCGCCCATGAGGACCGCGCCGTCAACCGGATGCGAGCGCAAAAGCTCTTCGGTCTCCATCGCCAGAAAGTTGCGGTAGAGCATGGTGGTCGGTTTGACGAATTGCTCGGAGAGAGAGATGGCGGGAAGTTCCAGCGGGAAGCCGCCCGCCTGCAATATGCCGCGTTTGACGTCTTCGGCCCGCTGCCGGAAATGGGCGTGACACATGTTGATATCCGACCATGTGTTGACCACTGCGATGATCGGCTTGCCCGCCCAATCGTCCGGGCTGTAGCCCATCTGCATGGCGCGGGATCGGTGGCCGAAAGAGCGTAGATCGTCCGGCGCAAACCAACGGGCGGAGCGCAGATCGTCGGGTGATTTTCGTGTCATGGTGAGCGCTCTATTTTCACGCAAGTGTGCCAGCAAATGCGCCAGTGGCAAGCTGGTTTTCGTCCAAACCTTCTTTGGTTTGCAAATATCCGCCCGCGCGGCAGCGCATAATCAAAAATCGTGATCGGGCGAAGGCCCGATCCCCATTTAGTTGTGAAGCGGCAGGATGGCTTGAACGCAAGGGCGTACGCGCATCGCCGCTTGATGCGCCGCGAGCTTGGAGAATTTGGTCATTTACACCCCGTTATCAGCCATAAGTATCGCGATCAGCGGGTGTTCTCGAGCATCCGCTGCTTCACATAATTCTGCACATTGCCGATCATCTCTTCCATACCCGGATCAAAGAAATGACCTGCGCCTGGAATGACATCATGGGTGACGGTGATGCCGCGTTGTTGTTGCAGTTTCTCGACCAAGCCTTCGATCTCAACCGGCGGGACCACGCGGTCGCCATCGCCATTGATTATAAGACCTGATGAGGGGCATGGGGCGAGGAAGGAGAAATCGTACATATTGGCAGGTGGTGCGACCGAGATGAAGCCCTGTATCTCGGGGCGGCGCATCAAAAGCTGCATGCCGATCCACGCGCCGAAGGAAAATCCTGCGACCCAGCAGTTTTTGGCATTTGGATTGAGCGATTGCAGATAATCGAGCGCAGAGGCTGCGTCCGACAACTCGCCTATGCCTTGGTCATACTCGCCCTGAGAGCGCCCGACACCGCGGAAATTGAAGCGCAGGCAGGTGAACCCCATGTTGTAGAACGCGTAGTGGAGATTATAGACGACTTTGTTGTTCATGGTCCCGCCAAACTGCGGATGCGGATGCAATATTATTGCAATCGGAGCATCTTTGGCTTTTTGCGGGTGATAGCGACCTTCAAGGCGGCCGTCGGGGCCGGGAAAAATTACCTCGGGCATTGTCGTCAATGTCTCCTGCTATGGGACGACCTGAGCTTGACTAATTTGCTCAGGAAAACTAGAATCGTTCTAAACTGTGAAACGGCCCATACGGACGCCCTTCGCCTGGGCGTGACGTAATGTTTTCGGGGCAAAACGTCAACCATTACGCAAGGCAGGTCCAAGAGATGAAACTCAGCACCAAGGGGCGCTATGCGATGATCGCTTTGGCGGATTTGGCGGTGAATGCGGGACGCGGGCTGGTGACGCTTGCGGATATCTCGGAACGACAGGGTGTATCCTTGTCGTATCTGGAGCAGCTTTTCGTCAAATTGCGCCGCGCTGATATTGTCGAGAGCGTGCGCGGACCGGGTGGTGGCTATCGGCTGGCGCGGGCGGCGGACGCTATTCGTGTTGCGGATATCTTAGGCGCAGTGGATGAGAAAATGGATGCGCTGAGCAAAGGGCGCGGGGCGGCGGATGCGGAGAATGACACAGAGGAGGTCGCATTGACCGATAAGCTGTGGGAGCAATTGTCGGCGCATGTTTATGTGTTTTTACATCAGACCCGTTTGTCGGATGTGGTCGGCGATCAGATGGCGCCCTGTCCTGCCGTGCCTGCTTTTGTCGATGTGGTGGACGAATGATTGTGCGATGCCGGTTTGAACCGGCCCACCCGCCCGCCCCCGGTTCAAACCGGCAAGGGAGGCCAGTGTTTGTTGAGAAGTGCCTCCGGCGGGAGTATTTTTGCAAATGCGAAAGGGCCGGTTGGTGAGCCGCGTTTATCTCGATTGGAACGCGACAGCGCCTTTGCGCGCGGAGGCTCGCGAAGCGATGATTGCAGCGATGGATGTGGTTGGCAATCCGTCATCTGTGCATGCGGAAGGTCGCGCAGCGCGGGGGATTGTTGAGACAGCGCGCGGGCAGGTGTCGGAGGCTTTTGGCTGTGCCCGTGATGCGATTGTGTTTACTGCGAGTGCAACCGAGGCGGCAGCGATGGCGTTGCAGGGTCAAGGATTGCGGTGCGCGGCGATTGAGCATGATGCGGTGGTGGCGCATGCGGATGAGGGTTTGGCCGTTTCGGGCGATGGTTTGGTGGAAATTACCGATGTTGCACAGTCGGCGCTTCAGGGTGCGAACAGCGAGACGGGCGTTGTGCAGGACATTCCAGCAGGTTTGGGGCTGAGCGATCAGGTTCAGGCGTTTGGAAAGTTGCCGATTGCATTTGAGTGGATCAAAGCGCGAACCGCGATCCTGTCTGCGCATAAAATAGGTGGCCCCAAGGGTGTTGGCGCTTTGGTTCTTGGGCGAGGTGTGGATATTGCGCCGCTGCTACGGGGGGGCGGGCAGGAGATGGGGCGGCGCTCTGGCACCGAAAATGTTATCGGCATTGCCGGTTTCGGCGCGGCCGCTGCTGCCGCAAAGCGTGATCTTGAGGACGGGGTTTGGGATCGGGTAAAGAAACTTAGAATGATTCTAGAAAACATGCTGGAAGAGGCAGCGCCTGGAACTATATTGGTGGGAAGAGATACGCCGCGTCTGCCCAACACATCATGCTTTATCTCACCTGGATGGAAGGGTGAGACGCAGGTGATGGCGATGGATCTTGCAGGCTATGCCATCTCATCAGGCTCAGCCTGTTCGAGCGGCAAGGTCAAGACGAGCCGGGTGCTGAGCGCGATGGGATTTGATGCGGTGGAGGCAAGCTCGGCCATTCGGGTTAGTCTCGGGCCGACGACGAGCGAAGAGGATGTGACCGGGTTTGCCCGCACATGGATTGAGAGCCACAAGCGCTGGATGGCGCGGGCGGCGTAACAGATGCAGCAGGGCATGCCGGACGTGATCCGGCATCTCTTGGAGCGACAAAAACTACGGTTCCGAAATTTCATTCGGGGCGCAACACGAGGAAAGGCCGGACATGGCTGCGTTGGATCAGGTAAAAGACGGCGTCGATCAGGAAACCGTTGATGCGGTGCGCACGGTTGGCGAGCGCTACAAATACGGGTTTGAGACCGACATAGAGATGGAATATGCGCCTAAGGGCTTGAATGAAGATATCGTTCGTCTGATTTCTGAAAAGAACGGCGAGCCGGAGTGGATGTTGGAGTGGCGTCTTGAGGCCTATCGGCGCTGGGTCAAGATGGAGGAGCCGTCCTGGGCGATGGTCGATTATCCCGAGATTGATTTTCAGGATCAGTATTACTACGCCAAGCCTGCGAGCATGGAGGAAAAGCCCAAGTCATTGGATGAGGTCGATCCCAAGCTGCTGGCGACTTATGAGAAGCTCGGCATTCCGCTCAAAGAGCAAATGATTTTGGCCGGTGTTGAGGGTGCGGATGCAGCGCCCGCGGATGGGCGCAAAGTGGCGGTTGATGCGGTGTTTGATAGTGTTTCGCTGGGCACGACGTTTCAGGACGAGTTGGCACGGGCGGGTGTCATTTTCTGTTCTATCTCGGAGGCGATCAAAAACCATCCGGAATTGGTGAAGACATATCTCGGCTCGGTCGTACCGCAGTCAGATAATTTTTATGCGACGCTCAATTCGGCGGTCTTTTCCGATGGCTCATTCGTGTACGTGCCCGAAGGAACCAAGTGCCCGATGGAATTGAGCACGTATTTTCGGATCAATGCAGAGAATACAGGCCAGTTTGAGCGGACGCTGATCATTTGCGATAAAGGCGCGTATGTGTCCTATCTGGAGGGCTGCACCGCGCCGCAGCGCGATACAAACCAGCTTCATGCCGCGGTTGTGGAAATCGTCGTGCTGGAAGATGCGGAAGTTAAGTATTCGACTGTGCAAAACTGGTATCCGGGCGATGAAAACGGGGTTGGCGGGATCTATAATTTCGTGACCAAACGCGCGGATTGTCGGGGCGATCGGGCCAAGGTTATGTGGACGCAGGTCGAGACCGGCTCTGCCGTGACATGGAAATATCCATCCTGCATTTTGCGCGGGGATGATAGTCAGGGCGAGTTTTACTCCATCGCGATTGCCAACAACCATCAGCAGGCCGATACGGGCACGAAGATGGTGCATCTGGGCAAGAACACGAAATCGCGCATCGTCTCGAAAGGCATTTCGGCAGGGGTGGCGCAAAATACTTATCGGGGCCTCGTGTCGATGCACCCGAAGGCGAAGAACAGCCGAAATTACACGCAATGCGACAGCCTGCTGATCGGCGACAAATGCGGGGCGCACACGGTGCCCTATATCGAGTGCAAGAACAACTCGAGCCGGGTGGAGCATGAGGCAACGACGTCCAAGGTGGATGATGATCAGCTCTTCTATTGCCGCCAGAGGGGCATGGATGAGGAAGAGGCCGTGGCACTGGTCGTGAACGGGTTCTGCAAGGAAGTGCTGCAAGCGCTGCCAATGGAGTTTGCTATGGAGGCGCAGAGCCTGGTGGCGATTTCGCTGGAAGGGTCGGTGGGGTGAGGCGGTTTGTCTCGGCCTTAGCTACTATGATGCTCATGGGATCGAACATGCTGATGCCAAACAGTGCGAAGGGACAGAACTTAATAACGGGAAATCAGCTTCATGACGTATGCACCTCTCGTTCCCCAGATAAGTTTGGTATGTGTGCAGGCTATCTCGTGGGCTTCCATGAAGGTCGAAATTGGGGGACTTTTCTGGCCGTTAAGCCGGCAATGGAAGGTAGTTCGGCGGCTGAGATCAGCGATTTCGGAAACAAGTTGGTAAAAAACTGTATTCCCGGAGATTCTGACTACGTTCAAATAAAAGATGTCATTGTTAAATATTTGGACGAGAAGCCGGAAGTTCGCCACGAAAGCGCACGTTATCTGGTTTGGCTTAGTTTAGCAGAGGCTTTTCCTTGTGAATAAACCTTCCCAGACATTTGCCCGTTGGAACAACGGGCAGCGCCTGACCGCCCCCCTCGGGCGGGCGCTTCTCGCCCACCCGGCGGTCATGCTCTGCCCTCGTGAGATGCGCTGATGCCGCAGCACGTCACATATGGGCTTGTCGTTTTTGCTGCGATCTTTGCGGTGGGATGGATTACCGGGATGGGGGGATCGTTTGTGCCTAATCTGATTTTCTCGGCCCTGATGGGGGTTTTGGCGGCGGTGTGTTTTGTTATGGCCAAGCGATTTGGCGGGCGCAGGTAGCGGGGCGCGGGTTGGATATGAGTATTTTGGGAAAGATGAAATTTGTGAGCGGGAGGCTTAAATGATCGTGACCACCACGCCTTCAGTTGAGGGCAAGAGCATCACCGCCTATCACGGCGTCGTCGTGGGTGAGGCTATCCTTGGGGCGAATATCTTTCGCGATATTTTTGCGCAGGTGCGGGACATTGTCGGCGGGCGCTCGGGTGCTTATGAGCAAGAGCTTGGCAAAGCGCGTGATATTGCGCTTTCCGAGCTTGAAGAGCGGGCGGCGGCGCTCGGCGGGAATGCAGTTGTTGGTGTCGATCTTGATTACGAAGTTATCAACAACATGCTGATGGTCTCCGCCTCCGGCACAGCTGTGACTGTGAGCGGGTAGCGCGATGGCGATGCTCAAGGCAGCTGCGATATTTTTTGTGGTCTTTGGTTTGATCCAATACCTCATGAACAAGGGCGAGGAGGCGACCATCGGGGTTGCGCTTGGCGAGGCGGCCTTTGCCACAGTGATTTTTTTGATTTTGATGTATCTGATGGAACACTATATGGCGCGTCGCAAGGACGGCGGTGATGCCTCTGACAAGGAAAACGAGTGATGCTGGAAATAAAAGGCCTCAAGGTCTCTTTGGAAGAAGAAGACAAGAAAATCCTCAAGGGCGTGGACCTGACTGTGGATGCGGGCAAGGTGCATGCGATTATGGGGCCGAACGGTTCTGGGAAATCGACGCTGTCGTATGTTCTGGCAGGGCGCGACGGCTATGAGGTGACCGGCGGGTCGGCCACGCTTGCCGGCGAAGATATTCTGGATATGGAGCCCGAAGAGCGGGCGGCGGCAGGTGTATTCCTTGCGTTTCAATACCCGGTCGAAATTCCCGGCGTTGGCAACATGACCTTTTTGCGCACAGCGATGAATGCGCAGCGCAAGGCGCGCGGCGAAGAGGAGATGTCGGCAGCAGATTTCCTCAAGCTGGTACGCGCCAAGGCGGCGACGCTCGATATCGATGCGGATATGCTCAAGCGGCCTGTGAATGTCGGGTTTTCGGGCGGGGAGAAGAAACGCAACGAGATTTTGCAGATGGCGCTATTGGAGCCAAAAATGTGCATCCTCGATGAGACCGATAGTGGGCTGGATGTCGATGCGATGAAGCTGGTCGCCAAGGGCGTGAATGCGCTGCGCGATGAAGGGCGGGGCTTTTTGGTGATCACCCATTATCAGCGCCTTCTGGATCACATCAAACCAGACGTTGTACATATCATGGCTGATGGTCGGATCGTGAAAACCGGCGGGCCGGAACTGGCCTTGGAGGTTGAGACCAACGGCTATGGCGATATTCTCAAAGAGGTTGCCTGATGGGCGCGGCGGCTAAAAAACAGAATATGCACGATGCATTGCTGAACGCATATCCGCGACTGGAGCTGCGCGCGGATTGGGCGGTGAAGGCTCAGGATGCTGCGGCAGCACGGTTCGCCGCGCAAGGCGCGCCGGGGCCGCGCGATGAATATTGGCGCTACACCAATCCTGCGACACTGACCCAAGTGCCAGCACCATCGGCAACGGTTCTGGTGCATGACGAGGCCCCGATTTTCGATGCGCTGGATCGGGTGGAGCTTGTTTTCGTCGATGGCGTGTTTCGTGCTGATCTGTCGGGGGATCTGACGCTTGCGGGATGCAGCATTGAGCTGCTGGCGGATGTGATGGCAACCGATATCCACTGGGCGTCTGAGTTCTACGGCACGCTGGAAGCGGCCTCGCAAGAGCGTGTGGATCGCCCGATGGCTGCGCTCAACTCAGCGGTGGCGAACGCGGGTGTTGTCATCCATGTGACCGGTACCGTCGAAAAGGCGATTGCGCTGCGGTATTTGCATCAGAATGATGCCTCCGATGTGGCGCTGCATCACGTTATTAAGGTGGATGCCGGAGCCTCGGTCACAGTTTTGGAAAGCGGGCCATCGGCGGCGCGGTTCAACAAGGTTGTGGAGATTGATGTGGCCGATGGTGGCACGCTCAACCACGTGCGCGCGCAAGGGCGCGATCATGAGCGGCGCGCGGTCACTGGAACGTTCGCGCGGCTGGGCAAAGAGAGCGTCTTCAAGTCGTTCACAGTTACGGTGAACGGGGTGCTGACCCGCAATGAGACGGTGATTGATTTTACCGGAGATGATGCGGTGGCGCATGTGGCCGGTGCGTGTGTTGGCGATGGTGAGTTTCTTCATGATGATACGGTGTTTATCACCCATGACGGTGTGAATTGTGAGAGCCGTCAGGTGTTCAAGAAAGTCCTGCGCAATGGCGCGGTTGGCGTGTTTCAGGGCAAAATTCTGGTGCAGCCGGATGCGCAGAAAACCGATGGCTA
>CAYRKW010000063.1:0-19393 GCA_964425135.1 uncultured Rhodobacterales bacterium | reverse complement strand
CGAACTCTCTCTTAGTTTAGGCGGCCAGTGGCCCCAAAAACTTTGACGACGGACACTGGGCTGATTTTCAGTTGTCCATGACCGCTGCTGCAAATCACAAATTTGATCTCGCTCTAAAGTATGGTGAGTCCTCCGCTTTGCTTTCGCAGGACTTCAGCCCGCCGCTCAGATACTTGACAGCTGTGTACAATGCGATTGGCGATGATGTTAATGCGTCGCGCGTAGCAAGAAAGCTGTGTCACATGGAGAGTGATTTTAGCTGCGCGCGCCTTTATTTTGACGACGCATACCCGTCTTCAATCATAAAGAAGTACGGGATTACAAATGGGGAGAACTTGCTTCGTTTGGACGATATTGTCCAAAGTGAGTAAGCGGACCTGGGGCTTGTGGACATCTCTCCTGTTATGAAAGAGAGTGTTTATAATGTCGCAACCTGAGCCTTGGAACTCCATTGGCCCGATTGAAAATGGCTAACGCACAAGGACGCGCGATCTTTCTGACCAATTTTCGAGTATGAACGCCAGATGATGCGGAGCGAAGGCGATACAGCCTTCGGTGGGGTATCGCGGGCGTCGCCAACAATGCAGGAAAATCGCGCTACCCGCGCCCGCTTTGGTAGGTGCGATGTTGAAATCGAGCACGGCGATGAGGTCATAAAGCGGGTCTGGACGCATCAGAACTTCATGCGAAAACGCCGAGCGATGACGGTAGATCAGCGCGTTATAATCCGGATCGCCCGGATCATCAGACCATCCCATATGAGGGCGGATAGGCTCAGAACGCGCGCGCAAGCGATCGTTACGCGCCAGCACCTGCACTATATTATATGTCCCCAGCGGGGTTACCCCGTCTCCCTCGCCTGACTTTCGGCCAATGCCGCCACGACCAGTGGCGACGGGAAAGCTCAGGCCCTGAAAACGTGCGGACCAGCAGGTGACGACGAGATCACAGGATGTGGCCACTCTTGCGCGCCTTCGTGTCGAGATAGCGGGTGTTGTGATCGTGGCGACCATATTGGTGCGGCACACGCGAGGCCACAGTGATGCCCGCATCCTGCATCCGGTCCACTTTGGCAGGATTGTTCGTCATCAGATTTGTCTGGCTAAACCCCATGGCCCGCAGAATGTGAGCGCCAATCTTTAAATCACGCTCGTCATCCTCAAAGCCCAGACGATGATTGGCCTCAACCGTATCAAACCCTTGCGCCTGTAAAGTATACGCGCGCAGTTTGTTGGCCAGACCGATGCCACGGCCCTCCTGATTGAGATAGAGGAGCACGCCTGAGCCGTTTTCCGAGATTTTCTGCAATCCGGCTTTCAATTGCGCGCCACAATCGCATTTGAGCGAGCCGAGCACATCGCCGGTAAAACAGGCCGAATGCAAACGACACAGCACAGGCGCGCTGCGGTCGGGTTGGCCTATTTCGATGGCGTAATGCTGCTCGAAATCATGGCCATGGCCGAAAACATGCACATTGCAGCTTTTGGCCAGTTCCAGTGGGACATGCGCATTTGCGATGCGCGACAGCTCCGTCGGTGTGCTGAACCCGTCTTTGCCGATATCGAGCACAACCAGACCAGATGCGTCGTCGGGCGCTGGTGAAATGAGCGCAGCAGGCAACAAACGCGCTTGTTTGCACAGGATCAGAGCGGCGCGATCAAAACTGGCATCGCCTTCGCGCAGGCACCGGAACGGGCCTTTCATCGGGTTATTCATATCGAGCGATGGATCAGCCATGGCGCGGATCCACGCAAATCCTGCCTCATCGGGCAGCGCAATCCGCGCCAGATCACCATCATAGACCATCGCTTTGAGCACTTCTGCGCGCCGCGCGGTGATCGACAGATGGGTGTCTTTGCCGGCCCGAAGCGTTTCAAATAACGCACTGGAGCAAGTCTCTACCGCCGTCATCATGACGCGCGCACCCTCATTTTCCAGAATCACAGGCATGCCGATCATCAATTCGGACTGCGCGCGCGCAATGCTCTGAAATCTATCGGGCGCGATTTTCATGGGTATCCTTGCTCGGCGATTATTTCAGTTTCCACGACTCATAAGGCCGAAATGTTGGAATATGAAACATTTAAGGGTGTTTCATGCACGGCCCTGTGAGGCGGGGCAATTAAAAGTTGCGCGAACAGGTCAGTTTCCAGCATCACTATGCCAACAGCGAAATTGGAGACGGTGCGCATGAGTAATTTGAAGAAAATCCTGATGGTCGATGACGATATCGATTTGCGTGAAGCCTTGGCCGATCAACTGGTTTTGACCGAGGATTTTGACGTATTCGAAGCGACCACCGGTGCGGAAGGTCTGCAAAAAGCCAAAGAGCAATCCTATGATCTGGTGATTCTGGATGTCGGTCTTGATGATATGGACGGGCGCGAATTGTGCAAACTGATGCGCAAACAAGGGGTCAAATGCCCTGTGCTGATGCTCACAGGTCATGTCTCGGACGCGGATACGATTTTGGGTCTGGACAGCGGCGCGAATGACTATGTTGCCAAGCCGTTCAAATTCCCGGTCCTTCTGGCCCGTATCCGCGCGCAACTGCGCCAGCATGAGCAGTCGGAAGACGCGGTCTTTAATATCGGGCCATATGTATTCAAACCGGCGATGAAGCTTCTGCTTGATGAGGCGGAGAAGAAAATCCGGCTGACCGAGAAAGAGACCAATATCCTGAAGTTCCTCTACCGCGCCAATGACGCGATTGTCCCGCGCGATACGCTCTTGCACGAGGTGTGGGGCTATAACGCCGGGGTGACGACGCATACGCTTGAAACGCACATCTATCGGTTGCGCCAAAAGATCGAACCCGATCCATCGAATGCGCGTTTGCTGGTGACAGAGAGCGGCGGGTATCGTTTGGCGGCATAGAGTGAAAAACGATCAGGTTGGGTCAACCTGATCCAGGATTTTCACTCGACATAGTGAATCTGGGTCAAAATCCTCTTTCAGCTTGGTTCAAGCTGAACGGTTTTGACCCAAGCGCTTGCAACCAATCAACCAAACGGCGCCCCTGCGGGGGACATCTTAATAAGCGCGGCCCAATTGGGCCGCGCATTTGGATATTTGAAAACCAAAGAAGTCGGGAGTTTGGTCTGACTTATCCCTGACGATCCGGGATATTTACCGCCCGTTCGCTGGCCGGGCGGGCCATGCAGGCGTCGAACCAGCGCATGACGTTTTTATGGCTTTCCAGCTCCACCGCGTCTTGCGCCTCATAGAAGCTGAGTGTTTTGACCCATGGCCACATGCTGATATCTGCGATGGTGTAGTCATCGCCCATCACATTGGCGCGGCCTTCCAGACGCTGATCTAGAACGCCCAAGAGGCGCTTGCTCTCGTTGATGTAACGGTTTTGTGCGGTTTTATCTTCGATTTCGGCACCGGCGAATTTGTAGAAAAAGCCCAACTGGCCGAACATTGGGCCCAAACCGCCCATCTGGAACATGAGCCATTGGAGTGTCTCATACCGCTCGCCGGGATCTTTGGATAGGAACATGCCGGTTTTTTCCGCCAGGTAGATCAAGATCGCACCACTTTCGAAAAGCGGCAACATCTTCCCGCCCGGCCCATTGGGATCGATGATCGCGGGAATTTTGTTGTTCGGATTAAGCGACAGGAACTCAGGCGTCATTTGATCGTCGCGCCCGAAGGAGACGGTGTGCGGATCATACTCAAGACCCGTCTCTTCGAGCATTGTCGAGATCTTTACACCGTTGGGTGTTGGAAGCGAATAAAGCTGAATGACATTATCGCGTTTGGGCGGCCAGCGTTTTGTGATCGGGTGGTCATTGAGGGTGGTCACGACGTAAATCTCCTTGAATGCTCACAAATACCTAATGCGGCGTGCTTTGGCTTACAATACGGGCGGGCATACTCGCGATGACGCAAAAAAGTGATGTATGACTAATTGGTTGAATTATCTTGATGTATAAGTAGTATCGCGCCATTCGGAAAAATCAAAGTACAGCCGAAGGAAGAGGGACAGAAAAAATGCTAAAAGAATTCAAGGATTTTATTGCAGGCGGCAGTGTCATGGACATGGCTGTTGGCATCATCATGGGCGGTGCGATCGGTGCACTTGTCACATCACTGGTTGAAGACCTGCTCAACCCCATTATCGGCCTGTTCATGGGCGGTGTCGATTTCTCGAAAATGGGCGTCATGCTGAGTGACGATCCGGAAGGCGGTTTCTTCGGGTATGGTAACTTCATTATGGCGATCATCAACTTCCTGATCATTGCTTGGGTGATCTTCATGATCGTGAAAATGGTCAACCGCGTCAAAGCGGCTGCGGTCGAAGAGAAGCCCGCCGAAGATCCGGGCCCCAGCGAAAAAGACATCCTGATGGAAATTCGCGACAGCCTCGCGAAATAATCGCTAAAGCTTTCTTAACAAAATTAGCGAAGGCTCGCCCCTGCGGCGGGCCTTTGTGTTTTGACGCTTCCGTTATGTTGCCTTGAAATCCACATGTTTGCACGCACATAGGTGGACTATGAATATTGAAATGGACGACGCGCCAGGGTTTCTGGAAGGCAAACTGCTGGTAGCGATGCCGGGCATGGGTGATCCGCGTTTTGAGCGGTCGGTCATTTTCGTGTGCGCGCACAACGACGAAGGCGCGATGGGGCTGATTGTGAACAAGCCCGCGCATGATCTGGAGTTCTCCGATCTTTTGGACCAGCTTGATATTGATCTTGGTCCTGAAAGTAAAAAGATCGAAGTACATATCGGCGGTCCGGTCGAGCATGGGCGCGGCTTTGTGCTCCATTCTTCCGATTATGAGCTTGATGACAGCACCATGAAGGTCACGGATGCGTATCGAATGACCGCGACGCTTGAGATTTTGCAGGATTTGGCGGAAGGCAACGGGCCGGATTGCTCTCTTTTGGTACTTGGCTACGCCGGATGGGGTCCGGGCCAGCTTGAAAGCGAGTTTCGCGCGCATGGCTGGGTGAGTTGTGATGCCGATAAGGAGATTATCTTCGCGCTCGACGATGATGCGAAGTGGAATGCGGCAATCACATCGATCGGAATTGATCCGATGATGCTGTCCGGTGAAGGCGGCCGCGCATAGAGCGCAGCAAAAGTTCCCATCCGAATTGTTAAAACTCTAATGGTGCGTTTTCGTACCAAAAGCCGCTGAGTTGCGCGCCTTTTTGCTACAGGTTCCCACACTTCCAGCGATTTTCATGCCTAAAATACTCTTAACCAAGAATAACCGACAAATGCCCACAGAGGTGCCACGTTACTGCCCAAGTCCAAAGCGATTAACAATTTGTGAGCAGGGGATGTGTCCTGTGTTGAGTAACGAGTTTTTTGTTTCCTCTGCTCACGTTTTTGAAAAGCCCCGGTGTGTCTCGCCGGGGTTTTTTTAGTGTCGCGTCACAAAGGTCGCGTCGGATATAGCCTGATTGTGTCTCCACGCGCTTGTCTGCCAGCAACAGCAATCCGCCAGAGAGCAACACTGTGGATCGTATATTCCAAAGAATTTCCGCCTGTTTGTGTACTGACCAATCTCAACGCGCTTTTCGCGACGTGTCACAGTCACAGCGCGTCTTGCTCTGCCTTGCCGCACCCGCGCGGGTTGTGTAGGAGCGTGCGACCCGGACTTAAGGTGGCCTCATGAAACTCACGATAGCAATCGACGGACCAGCAGCGGCGGGCAAAGGCACGATAGCCCGCGCAGTTGCCCAAGAGTTCGGGCTTGGGCACCTCGATACAGGGCTATTATACCGCGCTGTTGGGATGAAAGCGCTCGATGCAGGGCGCGGCGTCGTTGATTCCGATTATGCAGCCAAACTCGCAACCCGGCTCAGCGAAGGTGATTTGGCACGCAAAGACCTGCGCACGCCCATGGCTGCCTCTGCCGCCTCCAAAGTGGCAGTTGTGCCCGAGGTGCGGGCAGCGCTTCTGGAGTTTCAGCGCACATTCGCCCGTCGCGAGGGCGGTGCGGTGATTGACGGGCGCGATATTGGCACAGTGATTTGCCCGGATGCGGAGGTGAAGTTTTTCGTCACAGCGTCTGACGCGGTCCGTGCGCGTCGCCGCTACGATGAACTGACCGCAAAAGGGCTTGAAACCAGCCTTGAGCGGGTATCAGCGGACATAAAGGCGCGCGATGAACGGGACGCCTCGCGCGATCTGTCGCCTATGATCGCTGCCAAGGATGCGCACTTGCTTGATACAACAAATTTGTCTATAGACGCCGCCGTTGCACATGCAGTGGCCATAATAAGAAAACGAATCGAGCAGGGCCTGAGCGAATAGCTCAGGTTTGTTGTTTTCTAAGGCCTCAAAAATCGCAGCATAAAAAAGTGGACAAAGACCAGCGGATCCAACCGTTCGGCCAGACAAAACGATATGAAAAGGACTATTGATGTCAGCTAACGCAAGCATGGAAGAGTTTGAATCTCTTCTGAACGAGAGCTTTGAACTGGTCACCCCCGATGAGGGTTCAGTTGTCAAAGGACGGGTCTTGGCCATCGAAGCCGGTCAAGCCATCATCGATATCGGCTACAAAATGGAAGGCCGTGTCGAACTCAAAGAATTCGCAAAACCCGGACATGATCCAGAGATCGCCGTCGGAGACGATGTTGAGGTCTATCTTGAGCGTGTCGAAAATGCGCGCGGCGAAGCGGTTATCTCCCGCGATAAAGCCCGCCGTGAAGAGGCGTGGGATCGTCTGGAGAAAGCCAACGAGAATGAAGAGCGCGTCGAAGGCGCAATCTTTGGCCGCGTCAAAGGCGGCTTCACAGTCGATCTTGGCGGCGCTGTGGCCTTCTTGCCCGGCTCCCAGGTTGATGTGCGCCCTGTGCGCGACGCAACCGCGCTGATGGGCATTGCCCAGCCGTTCCAAATCCTCAAGATGGACCGTCGTCGCGGCAATATCGTTGTCTCCCGACGCGCGATCCTCGAAGAGAGCCGCGCGGAACAGCGCGCAGAAATCGTCGGCAAACTGGCCGAAGGCGATGTCGTCGAAGGTGTTGTCAAAAACATCACCGAATACGGTGCCTTCGTCGATCTGGGCGGTGTGGACGGATTGCTCCACGTCACCGACATGGCATGGCGCCGCGTCAATCACCCATCGGAAATTCTGGAGATCGGTCAGAAGGTCAACGTGCAGGTTGTCAAAATCAACAAAGACACCCAGCGCATCAGCCTTGGCATGAAGCAACTCCAGGACGATCCTTGGGGCGATGTTGAAGCGCGCTTCCCACTGGACAGCAAGCACACGGGCCGCGTGACCAACATCACCGATTACGGTGCATTTGTTGAGCTCGAGCCAGGCGTTGAGGGTCTCGTACACGTCTCCGAAATGTCCTGGACCAAGAAGAACGTTCATCCGGGCAAGATCGTCTCCACCAGCCAAGAGGTTGAGGTTATCGTTCTGGAGATCGACACCGTCAAACGTCGTGTCTCGCTTGGTCTGAAGCAGACTCAGGGCAATCCATGGGAGAACTTCGCCGAAGGTACGCCTGTTGGCACTGAGGTCGAAGGCGAAGTCAAGAACATCACCGAATTTGGATTGTTCGTCGGTCTCGACGGCGACATCGACGGCATGGTTCACCTGTCCGATCTCGATTGGAACCGCTCTGGCGAGGACGCCATCGAGGACTTCCGCAAAGGCGATATGGTCAAGGCCATCGTCACCGACATCGACGTTGAGAAAGAGCGCATCTCGCTCTCGATCAAGGCGCTCGATGGGGATCCATTCGTGGATGCCGCTGGCGGTATCAAGCGCGGGCAAATCGTGACCGTTGTCGTCACATCCATCGAGGATGGCGGCATTGAGGTCGAATATGACGGCATGAAATCCTTCATCCGCCGCTCCGACCTCAGCCGTGACCGTGCGGAACAACGTCCAGAGCGCTTCGGCGTTGGCGATAAAATCGATGCGCGCGTGACCAACATCGACAAAAAATCCCGCCGCTTGGGTCTGTCGATCAAAGCGCGCGAGATCGCCGAAGAGAAAGAAGCCGTGGAACAGTACGGATCGTCAGATTCCGGCGCATCGCTCGGCGATATTCTCGGAGCTGCGCTCAAGGGCAAAGACGACGAATAATCTTCTCGCACCTAAAACCGAAGAACGGCGATTCACGCGAAGCGCCGTTTTTTTTGCACCGCACACGCCTCGAATCGATACAACGATTCGAGTTAATTACGCGGATACCGACCGGTTGATTTGATCGATTTTGTTGTAAACTGTGGAAAACTAGGGTTTTTTCCCGCGCAGTTCCTGTATTTGAGGCAACATTTCGGGGTTAAAACACAGGCTTGCTATTTCATCTGAACCAGCAACGTGCGAAAGTATGAGCGGCATTAAGACCGTTTTATAAACTACAGCGACGCGCACTGCGGCTTACAAAATCGCAAGGACTGCGGGGGGATAGTATCGAATGATCAAGTCTGAATTGATCCAGAAAATTGCCGATGAAAACCCCCATCTGTACCAGCGCGACGTCGAAAGAATAGTCGCCACGGTATTTGACGAAATTATCGATGCGATGGCCAATGGCGATCGTGTGGAACTGCGCGGATTTGGTGCCTTCTCGATCAAAAAACGCGCAGCACGTCAGGGCCGTAATCCCCGCACTGGTGAGACGGTGTCGGTGGACGAAAAACATGTTCCGTTCTTCAAAACTGGTAAATTGCTGCGCGAACGCTTAAATAAGTAGGTGTTGTAACACTTAACGAGGACGGACTGACAGATGCGCTTCATCAAAAAAGTAATTCTGGGGATTATACTGATTTCAATTGCGTTGATCGCCGTGGCGAACAGGCAATTGGTGACACTTCAACTTGTACCGGACCAGTTGGCACCGCTTCTACCCATCGGGAACAGCTACACGCTGCCTCTGTTCCTGGTGATCCTGGCGGCCATCGTGGTGGGCATATTCATCGGATATCTGATCGAGTATATTCGCGAGCGTAAACACCGCCGCTCGGCGGCCACATCCCGCCGCGAGGTCTCCAAGCTGGAAAGCGAAGTGGCCAATCTAAAGAAAAAGTCTGGCGAACAAGAGGATGAAATCCTCGCGCTTTTGAACTGACCGGATCTTCGCGTCCATGAACGTCAAAATATGCGGGCTGTCCGACGCCGCATCACTTGATGCGGCGGTTGAGGGTGGCGCGCGTTATGTGGGGTTTGTCTTCTTCGAGAAATCTCCCCGTCATGTGACGTTTGATGTCGCGGCGGAGCTGGCGGCATCCGTGCCGGAGGGCGTCTGCAAAGTCGCCCTGACAGTGGATGCGGATGATGCCATGCTCGATACGCTGCTGGCGCAGGTTCCCATTGATATGCTGCAATTGCACGGGAACGAAACGCCTCAGCGCGTGGCTGACATCAAAGCCCGCCACGGCCTTCCGGTGATGAAGGCGATCGGTATCTCAAACCGTAACGATCTGGAGAAAATCGCGACGTATGGTGCCGTCGCTGATCAGCTTCTCGTCGATGCCAAACCGCCCAGCGATGGCGAGGTGCCCGGCGGCAATGGTTTGGCCTTTGACTGGAACCTCATCGCAGGACGCCGCTGGCCGGTTCCCTGGATGCTCGCCGGTGGCCTGACGCCTGAGAATGTGCATAGCGCCGTCAAACGAACCGGCGCGACACAGCTTGACGTATCAAGCGGCGTCGAAGCGGCACGCGGCGTCAAGGACACCGGGCTGATCCGCGCGTTCTTGAGTGCTGCTCTATAAAAACGCTCGCTTTTCCAACGCCGCGCCTGTCGCATCTGAAAGGGGCTTTTTCAGGTTATTTTGCGCAAAACGCATGGCGCCTGTTTGAGCGCCTCACCCTGCCACACGCTCTCCAAATATCGCTGAGCCGACGCGCACATGCGTGGCGCCTTGCGCAATCGCGCTCTCAAAATCAGAGCTCATTCCCATCGAAAGCCCTTCAAGCCCGTTTCGCGCGGCAATCTTGGCGAGCAGTGCAAAATGCAGGCTTGGCTCTTCGTGTGCAGGCGGGATCACCATCAGTCCCGCAATCGGCAAATCCATGGCGTGGCACTGTGCGATAAACCCGTCCGCCTCGCCCGGGAGAATACCCGATTTCTGGGGCTCTTCGCCGGTATTGACCTGCACAAACAGCTCCGGTGACGTCCCGCGCGCCTGAATTTCATGCGCCAGCTTCGTCGCAAGTTTCGGGCGGTCGAGAGAATGGACCGCCTCGAAAAGATCAAGCGCGGGCTTTATTTTATTGGTTTGGAGCGGCCCGATCAGATGCAATTCCACATCCTCATACCGCTCCCGAAGTGGCGTCCAGCGCCCCTGCGCCTCCTGCACGCGGTTCTCGCCAAACACCCGATGCCCTTGTTCAAGCACCGCAACAACGCGCTCTTCTGGCTGCACCTTGGAGACAGCCAAAAGCGAGATATCCGCAGGCGCGCGTTCCGCCTTTCGCGCTGCAGCTTCCAGTTTTTCGGTGATGATCGGCAAGGACATGAACGCAAACTCCGCAATGTATCAAGAGCCATAAATCGCGCTTGCCCAAAAGAAAAGGGCGGACCCGAAGGCCCGCCCAATCCGTTAAAGTCGGTAAGACTTAGTAAGTCAGAGTCAGGAACAGCGATGTGCCGTCTTTGAACTCTGGACCACCGATTTCGTCAGCTTCTGCGAAAGAGATAGTTGCTTTGATGCCGTCAGCAACGCCGATTTCGGCACCAGCGTAACCAGCTTCGGATGCATCGTCATAACCAGCGTAAACAGTCACGTCGGAGTTGACTTCGTAGGAAACGTCGATCTCGACATTTTCGTCAGCCGCGTCGTCGCCAGCGTGAATGTCAAGTCCAACGCCCAGTGGGCCGTTGGCGTAGTCGAGCAACAAACCGTACTGGTCACCGCCAGCATCGTTGATCGCGTAGTACACAGTCGCGTCGACACCGCCGAACTCACCGGACAGTTCAATACCTGTCGATGTGTCAACATCAGTGTCGATGTGGGACAGGCCAACACCAAAGCCGCCGAACTCACCGTCGAGGCTAACACCGATAACCGAACCAGCGCCTTCGTGGCTCTCGTTTTCGTAACCGAGACCAACTTTGAAGTCACCGAACGAACCACCAAGACCGACTGTGTAGTGGTCGCCAGTGTTGGTTGCGCTGTTCGCGGATGTGTTACCCAGATCGATAGCATAACCGAAGTCACCTACGTCACCGGACCATTTGATGCCGGCGTGGCCGTCACCATTGGTCATGTCTTCGTCCATGCCTTCGCGGTCAGCATAGAAGCTGTCCGAAGCGCCTGTACCGTCGAAGCTGTCGGCAAACTCAAGTTTACCAATTGGTGTGTCGACATAGATGTTTTTGAATTCAACTTCGTCAACGCCAGAGTCAACCTCTGTCGCGCCTTCGAACCAATCGAGGTTCAAGCGAACGTGACCACCGATTTCATAACCGTTGCCAGCGTCTTTAGAAGCTTTGATGTCGATATTTGTTTCTTGGAAGATTCCGCCTTTGATATCGTCGTTGTAGCCAACGTCGGTCGAGCCGGAGATTCCGAAGTTGCCGGACGAGTGTCCAGCGGCGAATGCAGCGCCGGACAGAGCCAGACCAGCAATCGCTGTTGTAGTGAAGAGAACGTTTTTCATCGTTTTTCCCTCGTGATTTACAGTCAAGGTGCACCTCTTTTATTCCCGGGGGATTCCGGGAGAAGAGGTCTGCAACATTCACCCAAGCGCTCTGAATTACAAGTCCACCTAGAGGGGCGGATTCAAAACACGGGTTCTGTGATGCGCCTGCGCCACAGTGATTTTGCGCCAAACCGCAACCAAATCTGCTTGTTTCGCTAATAATCGTTCGCTACAAATGCCGATTGTAAGACATTTTTTATCCGAGGGAGCAGGTAGCGATGCGTCGACTATATACAACAGCATGTGTCATTTTTGCACTATCTCTTGCTGCGTGCTCGGGCACAAAAGAGGTTTCCGAAACAACTCGTGCGGCCAATAAATACTTATGGAACGCGTCGTTAGACACACTTTCTTTTCTACCACTTGAACAGGCGGACCCGTTTTCAGGATTGCTCGTTACCGGCTGGGGCAGTGTTGAAGGTTCGTCACAGGTCTATCGCGCCACGGTCCTGATCGCCGATCCGGCCCTTGATGCCAGCGCCCTGAAAGTGGCGGTATTTCGCCGATCCGGGAATCGCGAAATACCTGTCAGCCGCGAGATGATTGTCGAAGTTGAAAACGCGATCCTATCGCGCGCCAGAAACTTGCGCATCAGAGACGTTCGCGGTTGACATTCGTTAATATTTTGCATCGCACGCATATCCTCGGAATCGTCGCTGAAAAACCCGACGCATCGCCTTGTTCCAAAGGCAATTGATCACGCTGCAAGAAGGTCGTAATCATCAGCGCGCCTTTCGACCATCCTACGTCCAGTGAGTAATGCCATGTCCCGATATAATGCCCGTGTTGTAGAGCCCAAATGGCAAAAAGCCTGGGATGACGCCGGGATTTTCGCCACCGACGTGGATACCTCACGCGAAAAATACTATGTGCTGGAGATGTTCCCCTATCCCTCGGGACGTATCCATATGGGGCATGTGCGCAATTATACCATGGGCGATGTCATCGCCCGCTACAAAACCGCGCGCGGCTTTAACGTGCTGCACCCTATGGGCTGGGACGCGTTTGGCATGCCGGCAGAGAATGCGGCAATGGAACGCGGTATTCATCCGGGCACATGGACCTATCAGAACACCGCCATGATGAAGGACCAGCTCAAGCCGCTGGGGTTTACGCACGACTGGACCCGCGAATTTGCCACCTGCGATCCAGAATACTACGGCCAACAGCAGGCAATGTTCATCGACATGATGGAAAAGGGTCTGGCCTATCGCAAAGAGGCGACGGTCAACTGGGATCCGGTCGATATGACCGTTCTGGCCAATGAACAGGTGATTGACGGCAAGGGCTGGCGCTCCGGCGCGCAGGTCGAACGCAAATCGCTGACCCAATGGTTCTTCAAAATCTCCGACTACTCCGAAGATCTGCTGAATGCGCTCGATACATTGGACGGCTGGCCCGCCAAAGTCCGCCTGATGCAGGCCAATTGGATCGGAAAATCCCGCGGCATCGACGTTCCCTTCGAGCGTACCGATGGCGGTGCGCCGATCCATTGCTATTCGACCCGTCCCGACACCATGCGCGGCGCAAGCTTCATTGCGATCTCGCCTGAACACCCGCTGTCGCTGGATTTGGCCAAAGACAACGCCGATCTGCAAGCCTTCATTGACGAAACTCGCAAGATGGACACCACCGAAGCGGCGATGGAAAAAGCCGAGAAAAAAGGCTTTGCCACAGGCATCAGCGTCAAACACCCCACCAGCACAGGTGCGACACTGCCCGTCTGGGTCGGCAATTTCGTCCTGATGGACTACGGCACAGGCGCGGTCTTTGGCTGCCCCGCCCACGACCAGCGCGATCTCGATTTCGCCCGCAAATACGACCTCGACGTTGTGAACGCCTTCTACATGCCAGGCGATGAAACAGATGTCGCCGATGAAGCCCTTGTTCCCGCAAAAACCGACACCGTCCAATATATCGACCATTTTGCTGGTATCGGAGCTGCTACCAGCCAGGAAGGCATCGACGCGACAATCGACTGGTTCGAAGCCAAAGGCTTGGGCAAGGGCGAGGTCAAATACCGCCTGCGCGATTGGGGGGCCTCACGCCAACGCTACTGGGGCTGCCCGATCCCTGTGATCCATTGCGAGGAGTGCGGGAGTATTGCTGAGAAGAAAGAGAACCTGCCCGTCACACTGCCCGAAGACGTCGATTTTGAAACACCAGGTAACCCGCTCGACCGCCACCCGACATGGCGCGACACCGACTGCCCGTCCTGTGGCAAAGCGGCCAAACGCGAAACCGACACGATGGACACCTTCGTCGATAGCTCATGGTACTTCGCCCGCTTCACCTCGCCGCGCTCAGGTACGCCCGTCGATCAGAACGCTGCCGCCTATTGGATGAACGTCGATCAATACATCGGCGGCATCGAACACGCGATCCTGCACCTTCTTTACTCCCGCTTCTTCGCCCGCGCGATGTACGAGACTGGCCACCTGCCAAAATCCGCAACCGAGCCGTTCAACGCGCTATTCACCCAAGGCATGGTCACGCATGAGACCTACAGCACGACCGAAAAAGGCCGTCCCGTCTACCACACGCCCGACGATGTGACCCGCACCGAGAACGCTGCGACCCTCAATGATGGCACGCCCGTGGAAATCGGCCCGATCATCAAGATGTCCAAGTCAAAGAAAAATGTGATCGACCCGGATGACATTATTGATCTTTATGGTGCCGACACCGCCCGCTGGTTCGTCATGTCCGACAGCCCGCCCGAGCGCGACGTTGAATGGACCGCCGCCGGTGCCGAAGCCGCTTGGAAACACCTGCAACGGGTCTGGCGCATCACCAATGAAATCAAATCCGGCGTCGATGGCGTTGACGATCCGCTGCCGCTGCAAAAAGCCGTCGCTGCTGCCATTCGTGATGTAACCGATGGGATCGAAGGCTTTGCCTTCAACAAATCCATCGCCAAACTCTATGAGTTGACCAACACAATCGCCAAAACAGACGCCAAGGGCCGCACTGATGCGATGAAAACCCTCGCGATCATGATGTCCCCGTTTACCCCGCATCTGGCCGAAGAAGTCTGGTCAGCGCTGGGTGGTACGGGTCTTGCAGCACAGGCCGATTGGCCACAAGCCGACCCGAGCCTTCTGGTCGAGGACAGCATCACACTGCCCATCCAGATCAATGGCAAACGCCGCGCCGAAATTTCCGTGCCTGCTGATATGGCCAAAGGCGATGTCGAAGCGCAGGCCATAGCTGACCCGGTAGTTGCAAAGTTTCTAGACGGCGCTGCCCCCAAGAAAGTCATCGTCGTCCCCGGCCGTATCGTGAATATCGTTGTCTGACCGGCGCGCCTTCATTTTTCTGTCAGCCGCGGGCGCTCTGGCCGCCTGCGGGTTCACCCCGCTCTATGGGGACAATACAGCCGCCAATGCGCTTGAAGGTCAGATTTCTGTCGCCCAAATCGATGGCCGCATGGGCTTTGCCTTGCGCAAACGCCTCACAGATCGGCTCGGCGCAGCGACCGATCCGGCCTATTCGCTCAAGATCACACTCGATGTGGACAGCGTCGGACTATCCATATCCGAGCAGAACGACATAACCCGTTACAACCTCACCGGTCGCGCCAACTACGTGCTGCGCCGTGGCAATTCACTTGTGGACAGTGCAACCGTCCGCGCCTTCGCGGCCTATTCAGCCACCAACTCGCCCTTCGCCACGGATGCGGCGCTCATCGACGCCCGCGACCGCCTCGCCACCTCGCTCGCTGACCGCATCGTTACCCGCATTCTGGCCGGTGCCAGCAACGCAGGATCATGAAACTCTCAACCCGCGACGCGGCGGGCTTCCTGAAAAAACCCCGCCCCGACACAGCACTCATCTTGCTCTACGGCCCCGAGCCGATGCGCACCGCGCTCACGCGCCAGGACCTCCTGAAAACCCTGCTCGGAGAAAATGCCGAAGAAGACATGCGCCTCACCCGCATGACCCCGCGCGAGTTGTCGTCCGAGCCCGCCTCGCTCCAGGACGCGCTCAAAGCCATCGGCTTTTTCCCCGGTGCGCGCGGCGTCCTAATTACCGATGCCAATGACAGTATCGCAGGCGTCGTCACCGACGCCCTGCCCACATGGGAGCACGGCGATGCAGTGATTGTCATCGAGGCGGGAAACCTCACCAAAGGCTCCAAACTGCGCAAACTTGCCGAAAGCGCGCCCAATGCGGCTGCCATCGCGCTCTACCCGGACCCACCCAGCCGCGCCAGCGTTGATGAGGCGCTCGCCCGCGCAGGGATCGGCAATGCCAGCAATGACGCCAAATCCGCCCTCTTCCAAATCGCCGCCAGCGTCGATCCCGGCGATTTTCGCCAACTCATCGAGAAAATTGCCGTCTATCTAGGATCCGGTGCCGAGGAACTCACCTTAGAGGACGTCACCGCTTGCGCGCCTGCAACGACCGAGGAAGGCATCGACACGGTCATCAACGCGCTCGCAGACGGAGAGGTTGCCGCTATCGGCCCGTCAATGCAACGCCTCGCCGCTCAAGGCACCAACCCAACAACCCTGTGCATCGCCGCATCGCGCCACTTCCGCGCCCTGCACACCGCCGCCAGCGACCCGCGCGGCCCGGACAGCGGCATGTCAGCCCTACGCCCACCGATCTTTGGACCGCGCCGCGACCGCATGATCCGTCAGGCCCGCAACTGGGGCATGTACAAACTGGAAACAGCCCTCAAAACCCTCGTCGAGACCGACCTGCAACTCCGCTCCTCCTCCGCACACCCCTCTATGGCCGTCCTCGAACGCGCCTTCATCCGCATCTCCATGCAAGCCCGCCCACGGTAGAGCGCCGCCCCTGCTTCGCCTTTCCCAAAATACTCATAAAACGGACCTTGCCACCTGGCCCACCCCGTCCCGGCCCTGAGCCGGGACCTCCTACAGCCTGATAAAAACTGATCGAAAAGCAACGTGTCAACCTGCCCAAAGAGGCCCCGGTTCAAGACCGGGGCGGGACACAATTTCACCGTCCAACACCAGATCAGTCCACTACACGGCACGTTAGATTGATACGACCGCCATCCTTCAACAGCGTGCTGGACCCCGGCTTGATACGATCAATCCCGTGATAAGCCATCCGCGCCGCGCCACCCAATATCGCGACATCCCCGCTCTCCAACTCCACGCTCTGCGTTTCCCCACCACGCTCCGTCCCGCCAACCCGAAACCGTGCCGTATCTCCCAGCGAGACCGATAAAACAGACCAACCAAAATCACACTCATCCTTGTCCTGATGCATCCCCATCTTTGCTTTGGCATCGTAATAATTTACCAGCAAACAGTCCGGCCTGCGCTCCCCTTCAATCAGTGCATCCCACAGCGCCAGAACCGACCCGGGTATCTGCGGCCAAGCCCTGCCATCGAGCTGCGCATCAATGTATCGATAACCGCTTCGGTCGGTATGCCAGCCATATTTACCAGCCGACGTCATCTTTACACGCATCGGCTTGCCCCAAGGCGTCATCGGCCTGCGAAAAGGCGCCTTTCGAACAATCTCGCGTACATCCTCCACCAATGCCTCTTGTGCTACCCGATCTAGATAGCCTTTGAGAAGACGCACGCCTTTGACATCAATCTCAACCATTCCGGTCTCTCGAACCTCAAAACAAAAAAAGCCCGGCAATGATATGCCGGGCCAGTTGGAAGTGTGAAGACATCTCTGCCTTCAAGGAACACCTCGGGAGAACTATGAGGCTGATTTCATGAAGTCAGGATAGGCTTCCATGCCGAGCTCCGACTGGTCGAGACCGTTGATCTCATCCTCTTCGCTCACACGGATACCCATGGTCGCTTTGAGGATACTCCAAACGATGAACGACACGACGAAAACAAACACCCCGACGATGATGATCGGCACGACCTGCCCGACAACAGTCGCATCAGAGTTGGTCAGAAGAACCGCCAGAGTGCCCCAGATACCCGCAAACAAGTGAACCGGAATAGCGCCAACGACATCATCAATCTTCATACGATCAAGCATCGGAACCGCGAATACCACAATCGCACCGCCGACCGCGCCGATAAGCGTCGCTTGCCCCAGACCAGGCGTCAACGGCTCAGCGGTTATTGACACAAGACCCGCCAATGCGCCGTTCAGCACCATGGTCAAATCCGGCTTTTTGTACAAAAGCTGGGTCAACAGAAGTGCCGCAATCGCACCCCCTGCTGCTGCTGTGTTGGTATTGGCAAAAATACGGCTCACATCTGCCGAGTCGCCAATCGATCCAAGCGCAAGCTGCGATCCGCCATTAAAGCCGAACCAGCCGAGCCATAGGATAAATGTACCAAGTGTCGCGAGCGGCATGTTCGAACCAAGGATCGGACGCACTGCGCCTTCCTTGGTGTATTTCCCCAGACGCGGCCCCAGGATAATCGCACCCGCAAGCGCAGCCCATCCGCCGACCGAATGCACAACAGTTGAGCCTGCGAAATCAAGAAAGCCCCAATCCGCATCCAAAAACCCGCCGCCCCATTTCCAGGAGGCTTGGATCGGATAGATCAGCCCTGTCAGAATGACGGTGAAGATCAGAAACGGCCAGAGCTTGATCCGCTCCGCCAATGTGCCCGAAACGATAGACGCCGTGGTTGCACAGAACATCAACTGGAAGAAGAAATCCGATCCGGTTGACGCATAATCCAATGCATCCGCAGCCTCCGCTGCCACGCCCACAGGCTCCAGCTTCGCAAGCCCAATCGCCCCCAGAATGCCGTCAATAATCCAGCCGTCTCCAGGATACATGATCAGATAACCAACCAGATAATACATGATCGCCGCAATCCCGAAGAGAGCGACGTTCTTGGTCAACTGCGTAGAGACGTTCTTGGATCGCACCAGCCCCGCCTCAAGCATCGCAAAGCCGGCTGCCATCCACATCACAAGAAAGCCGCCGATCAAAAACAACAGCGTGTTGAACACAAACACCGAATGCGCGGCCACTGCCGCCGGATCCACATCCTGCGCCATAGCCGGCGTCACTGCCAGCATCCCCGCCACAAAAACTGATAGTCTTAACATTGCCCCAAACTCCTTATAGCGCATCTTCATTGGTCTCGCCGGTTCGAACACGAACCGCCGTCGATATGTCAGTTACGAAAATTTTCCCGTCGCCGATTTTCCCCGTCCGGGACGCCTCGGTGATCGCTGAGATCACGGCCTCCTCCAGATCATCTGGGATGGCGACTTCCACGCGCACTTTAGGCACATATTGAATGACGTATTCAGCGCCTCTGTAGACTTCCGAATGTCCTGATTGACGGCCAAATCCCTTGACCTCGCTCACCATCATGCCGTGAACACCAACCGCCGTGAGCGCTTCGCGAACCTCATCAAGCCGGAAAGGCTTGATGACCGCAATTACGAGTTTCATACCGCTTCTCCTAAGCAAATCCGTCGGGCATGCATGGCAAGGGAGCGATTAGGGAAAAAGAAAATTTGAACTTTTTGTGATTACATTTTGTGCAAATAGGAATTCATGCGTATAATTTGCGCATATTTTTCCTTTACTGCACATTTTTTCATCATATCTATGGCCGCCTAACGCGCCTATCCGCTGACACACCTACTCAAGTGAATGCTCATTTGCGGTTGTCACAATTTTTGCAAGTTTCGAACATAATTCAACGATGCATTTTGTGATTTGGGGATCATGAAGTACAAAATCTGAGCAGAATGCCCCAATGAACAAAACACCAAAAGTAACCAAAGCGATATTTCCTGTGGCCGGTTTGGGGACGCGGTTTTTGCCTG
>CAYRKW010000062.1:16564-19423 GCA_964425135.1 uncultured Rhodobacterales bacterium | reverse complement strand
CATGGTCTCACAATCGCCACGCCGCGCCCGGGGCTTGCCCCGGGGCCGCGTGTCCAGGAGGCCCCGGGCCAAGCCCGGGACAGGAGGCGCACATGCTGCCTAGATCAGAGCGGTTCGACCGTATCAGCGAAACGCTGGTAGAGGCAGAGAAGGTCAAAGGCCGCTCGCTCTGGATCGACGCGCGCGACCGCTTTTTTCGTAACAAGGCCGCGACGATCTCTCTCATTTTCCTCGGCCTCATCGTCACCTTCACCTTGATCGGCCCGCTCTTTGCCCAATGGTCGAACGAAGAGATCGACTGGGATATCATGGGCCAAGCCGCCGATCTGGGTCAGCCCTCGATTGCCAACGGGCATTATTTCGGCGTCGATGATCTGGGCCGCGATCTTTATGCGCGCACCATCCAGGCCACCAAAACCTCACTCGCCGTCGGCGTTATCGGCGCGCTCGTCGCCGTCGTCATCGGCACGCTCTACGGCGCCACCGCAGGCTTTATCGGCGGCTGGATCGACAATGTGATGATGCGCATCGTCGATATCCTCATCGCCATTCCCTACATGTTCATCATCATCCTGCTGATGGTGATGTTCGAGCGCTCGCTCTTCATGCTCTTTGTCGGCATCGGCGTGGTGTCCTGGCTCGACATGAGCCGTGTGGTGCGTGGCCAGACCCTCTCGCTCAAGCACAAGGAATTCGTCGAGGCGGCAGAGGCCGCTGGGGTCGGCACCTTCACCATCATCCTGCGCCATATCGTGCCAAATCTTCTCGGCCTCGTCGCCGTCTACGCCACCCTCCTCGTGCCGCTGATGATCCTGACCGAAAGCTTCATCTCCTTTCTGGGTCTTGGCGTGCAAGAGCCCAACACATCGCTCGGCGCACTGATCTCGGAGGGCGCGGGCACCATCATCTACGGCACCCTTTGGCAGCTTCTGGTGCCGCTTTTCTTCTTCGTCTCCACGCTCTTTTGCCTGTTTTTCATAGGCGACGGGCTGCGCGATGCGCTCGACCCGAAAGATCGCTGAATGAGCCTTCTGTCCGTCAAAGACCTCTCCGTCGGTTTCGACACCCCCGATGGCACCGTCGAAGCCGTCAAGGGCGTCTCCTTCAACATCGCACCGGGCGAATGTCTTGGCATCGTCGGGGAGAGCGGCTCTGGCAAGAGCCAGACCTTCATGACCGCCATGGGCCTTCTGGCCCCCAATGGCAGCGCCACAGGCTCCATCACATTCGACGGCACCGAGCTTTTGGGCCTCGACCCGCTCGCCCATAACAAAATCCGCGGCGAGAAGATGTCGATGATCTTCCAGGACCCGCTCACCGCCCTGACCCCGCATTTGCGCATCGGCCAGCAAATGCGCGAGGTGCTGTCGTTTCACAAAGGCATCGACGGGCGCGAAGCAGACCGCATCTGCCTCGACTGGCTGCAACGGGTCCAAATCCCCGAAGCCAAGCGTCGCCTCAAACAGTTCCCGCACGAGCTTTCGGGCGGCATGCGCCAGCGCGTTGTCATCGCCATGGCCATGCTCTGTAACCCGCAATTGCTGATCGCCGATGAGCCGACCACCGCGCTTGATGTGACCGTACAGGCCGAAATCCTCGACCTGATGGCCAAGCTGCAAGACGAGGGCACCGCGATTGCGCTGATCACCCACGATATGGGCGTGGTGGCGCGGATGTGCGACCGGATGCAGGTGATGCGCAAGGGCGCATATGTCGAAGAAGGCAGCGCAGAGGATATCTTCTACGCGCCGCAGCACGACTATACCAAAATGCTCCTCGATGCGATGCCGCGCATCGATGCGCCGGAGAAAACCGGCCGCCAGGTCGACACCTATGATCTGGACAACCGTGACCCGAACTTCTTGCAGGTCGATAATGTGCGCGTGCATTTCCCCGTCAAGGTCGATGGTGGGCTGATCCCCCGCAAAACCCCGCTCAAAGCCGTGGACGGTGTCAGCTTCAACCTGCACCCTGGTGAGACACTTGGCATCGTCGGCGAAAGCGGTTGCGGCAAATCCACCCTCGCCCGCGCTGTTCTGCAACTGATCCCGCCAACCTCCGGCACCGTCACATGGCTGGGCAAACAGATCAGCGGGCTGAGCAAACAAGCGCTGCGCCCGATCCGCCGCGATCTGCAAATCGTCTTCCAGGACCCGCTCGCCAGCCTCGATCCACGCATGACCATCTCCGCCTCGATCATGGAGCCGCTCACGACATTCCAACCCGAAATGTCCCGCAAAGAACGCAAAATCCAAGTCGCCGCAATGATGGAGCGGGTCGGCCTGCGCCAAGACATGATCAATCGCTACCCGCATGAACTATCGGGCGGCGAGAACCAGCGCGTCGGCATCGCCCGCGCCATGATCTGCCGCCCCAAACTGATCATCTGCGACGAAGCCGTCTCCGCTTTGGATGTATCGATCCAGGCGCAAATCCTCAAACTCCTTCTGGATTTGCAAGCCGAGTTCGGCATGTCGATGATCTTCATCAGCCATGATCTGTCGGTGGTCCGCGAGGTTTCCCACCGCATCATGGTCCTCTATCTGGGCCGCATCGTGGAGCTGGCCGACCGGGATGCGATCTACAGCAACCCGCGCCACCCCTACACCCGCGCCCTGATCTCCGCCGTGCCGATCCCCGACCCGAAAGTCGAGCGCACCCGTAAGCGGATCATCCTCAAAGGCGAGCTCCCCTCCCCGCTCGACCCCGGCGCAGGCCTGCGGTTTTTGCAATCAAAGCTGACCGCGCAGGACAACACCTATGTTCCGAAACTCACCCAACCACATCCGGGCCATTGGGTCGCCGAGCATGACCCTTTGGAGACACTAATCGACGGCTGAGAGCCTCACAAGCCGCTCT
>CAYRKW010000062.1:0-16464 GCA_964425135.1 uncultured Rhodobacterales bacterium | reverse complement strand
GATCAAAACAGCAACCCAAACAATCCCCCATCTTGGTTATTCCCAAACCACTCCGATTCGGCGTAGCATCTACACACAGAACACGTGATTTTCTCTGGGGGGATTGAGATGAAATATCACATTGCGCCATACGCGCTCGCCGCCGGCATCGCTCTGTCGGCCTGCTCAACGAGCCAGATCAGCCCGGCTGTCGATACATTCGCCAAGAGCGTCGAAACGGCGAATATGACCGCGACCAAAGCCTTTAACGCCGATAATCTCGACGCCAATCTCGAAGCATTGCGCCGCCAGACGCTCGCCTCCCAAGGCAGCCTTTACGCGCAATCCGGCCGCTGCGTGCCGCTCACCCCGCTTTCCGTGGACATCGCGCAAGAGCCGCAGGCCTTCAACGATCATTGTGCGCTCGTCGCGCAATCTTTCGATGCCGCAAACGACGAAATCATCGAAGTGCCACTCGTTCTGCCCGATGGCGATCCAGCGGTTCAGGCCAATAACGCGCGTCGTCTGCTCACCGCGCTCGACGCTTATGCGGAAGCCTTGCAAGAGCTCATCAAATCCGACGATCCGACCAAAACAGGCGCAGCCGCAGCCTCTGCACTGGCGGCTATCGAGGGATTGTCGTCAAGCGATGACCAGAAAAGCGATCCACCCGCCCTTTTAACAACCGAAGGCCAGGCGCTCGTGAGCCAAGCCACAGCCGAAGCGTTGGAACGGTATCGCTACAAGCTGCTCAAAGAAACGATCCTGCGCGCAAACCCATCGGTGCAAGACGCCACTCGGGTGATCGCAACGTGGTATTACACCTCGCGCGAAGAGGCGCGGATTGACGCGGCCTATCTGGCGCTCGAAGACGCAGTTGACGCGCAGGAGCTGGGCAATGCGGATGACTTTCTGACCGTCGAGAAAGCCTATGACGCAGCGCGCAAAGCCGAGGAAGAGGCCGTCTGGCGCGTCTTCTGGCAAATCGCCTCAACCCATAACGCGATCACCGAAAGCTATGAGACAGGCAGCACCGAAACCTTGCTCGACGCCAACAAACGCATTGCCGCATTGGCGCAAACTGTTCGCAAATTCCGCGACGCCAACTGATCATCGGGGAGATTATTCATGGCGACCATCAACCAAATTCTGCAAGCGGCCAAAACCATCGATTTCATCTTTGACGAGTTCACCCGAACCGCGCGACAGGAAAAATTGAAGGCGAAATTCAAGGGCGACACGGCCGCGTTCAAAGCCATCGACAAAAACTGGCGCGAGGCCAAATCCGCCAAGGATGCCGCGCTCGATATTCTTGAAGACAAAATGCTGTCCTCAGCGGTGACAGATCAGATTCTCGCTCAGATCGTCGCGCGCAAGAATGAGGCAAACGCACTTCTTGAGAAACTGCGCAAGGCCCAAAAGAAACTCAAGCTGATCGAGGATGCGGCGAACCTCGCCACAAAGCTCCTTAAGGATTTGCGCAAGATTATCTGACCGGTGCGACGAGCGACCGGCACGGCCTTAACTTTTTGTTCACCAATACCGCGCGCGCCGGTTAACCTATGCCGCCCGCATATCCGACTGTGCATAGATTGTGCATCGACTGTGCATAGGTTGTGCATCGCCGCTGGGCCGCATTAACCTCTTGCGCAACACCTTTGCACGCAACGCGCCGCCCTTGCTCAACATCGGCGATCTGCGCCTATGCGGTGCGGCAACAGCGCAGGAATTTGGATCGGGATGGGCAACAGCTGCGCAATGTGGCATCGTGATCTGACACACACGAGAAGGACTGACCGGAATGACTGCACGTAGAACCGGTGAAACCGTCGAATATACAATAACTTACCTCGAAATGACCGCGCGCCCAAACTACACCCGCCCGCATTTGTTCGGCGGCGCGCCCTCTGCGCTGATCCACGCAACAGAGCCACCAAACTGGTACTTCCTGATGCTCTACGATGCTGTGGGCGCAGACTACGCTTGGACCGACCGGCATGACGACGACCCGGACGAGCTTGGTGACTTTGTGCGGGACACAAATGTCGAAATTTACACTTTGTTAAGAGACGGTTGGATTAACGGTTTCTTTACACTTGATTTCCGAACCCCCGGTGTCGGCGATCTGGCCTATTTGGGCCTTGTTCCAGAGGCGGTTGGCAAAGGCATGGGCACCTGGCTTTTGCAGACCGCAGTACACACACTTTGGGACCACGAGGGCGTGAAAAAGCTCACGCTGAACACCTGCACGCTTGACCATCCGCGCGCGCTGGCGCACTACCAGCGCAACGGGTTTTCGCCCGTGGGTCAGGAGACCCGAACACGTATTCTCACGCGGGACTGGGACCCGGCAAGGTTTCCCTGATCCCGCACAACAACCGGAGCGACAGTCATGTTTGAAAGCCTTCCCGCCTCAGCCCCCGATAAAATCATCGAACTCATGGGTATGTTCAAGGCGGACACGCGGACGGACAAAATCGATCTGGGCGTGGGCGTCTATAAGGACGCGAGTGGCAAAACGCCTGTTATGCGCGCTGTCAAAGCCGCTGAAGAACGCCTGTTGAAAGCTCAGGACAGCAAGTCCTACGTCGGCCTGATGGGCGATCTTGATTTCGTCGATGCCATGCGGGAGATGGTGCTCGGCGATGCAGTTGCCAAGGCCCGTGTGGTCGGCGCACAAACTCCCGGCGGCACCGGCGCTGTGCGCCAGCTTTACAAGATCCTGCAATCGGCCAACCCAGACGCGACCTTGTGGATGAGCGATCCCACATGGCCCAACCACCCTGCCATTGCCAAAGCCGAAGGCCTTGATTTCAAAACATATCCCTATCTGCATCCAGAACGTCTCGACGTTGATTTTGATGCGATGATGACAACGCTTGAAGGGGCGAAAGCGGGCGATGCGATCTTGCTGCACGGCTGCTGTCACAACCCCACAGGAGCCAATCTCGATCAGGCGCAATGGAAAGCCCTGACCACATTCATGACCGAGCGCGACCTGCTCCCCTTCATCGATTTTGCCTATCAGGGCTTCGGCGACGGTCTGGAAGAAGATGCATTGGGCGTGCGCCATATGGCCGCTCATGTGCCTGAAATGATGATCGCTGCATCCTGCTCCAAGAACTTCGGTCTTTACCGCGACCGTGTCGGCGCCATGTTTGCAGTGACCAATTCGGACGACGGCGCAGGCCTTATGCGCGGTGCCATGGCGTCGATCAACCGGCTGGCATACTCCTTCCCGCCCGACCACGGCGCGAAAGTCACCCAGATCATTTTGTCGGACAAAGACCTGACTGAGGACTGGAAAGCAGAACTGGAAGAGATGCGCAGCGGCATGCTTGAGCTGCGCGTGGCCCTCGCAGAGGAGTTGCGCCGCGCCACCAATTCGGATCGCTTCGATTTCGTCGCCCATCATCGCGGCATGTTCTCGCGCCTTGGCCTTTCGCCAGAGCAGGTTGCTACCTTGCGCGAAGAGCACGGGATTTACATGGTTGGCGACAGCCGTGTGAATATCGCAGGGCTGCGCAAAGAGGTCATCAGCAAACTCTCCACAGCGATTGCGTCCGTTCTGTAGAGCGCACATCCAGACAACGCGCAGATGCGACAAGCCGCCAAACGACACGTTCCCCCCATCCAAACGCAATTGCGCAGGACCGGGGAACGGTAGCGGTCTCTCAGCAAACTTGAATTCGGTATTTGGTGCCGAGCCGAGGGCGGAACAATCGGGGGGTCGTTCGGTCCGCCCTCAGCTCGGTGTCAGGCGCGAAGATCGCGACCTGATAATGGTTTTTGCCACGGGGGAAGTAAGCAAAACCATTATTTACTACTCGATGCATGATTAGCGACTGCGAGGGCTAGGCGGTCCGACTTGGGTGTGGCATGTGGTACCAGAAAATGTCGTCTGCGCTTCGCCTTCGGGCTAATCCCCTTCGCCTAATATTTTGCGAGTGTGTCGCTCGCTTGAATTCTAGCCTCTCTAATTTGATTTGTTTCTTAAATCACGGGGAAAAAATGTTAAATTGGATCAATGTCATGTGACGAAACGTCACGTGCGATATCTGCGGAAAACCACAAAAAGAGCAATGAAAACAAAGACATGACACCAATTTACATAACCGCCGATATGGTCGAGCCGCATTTAGAATGGTCCGCCGTGGCCGACGCAATCGCGCAGGGCCATAAATTGGCGCGTGCCGATGTGGGGGATATCTTCAACAAACGGGGTGGAGAAACCCTGCTCACACGCGCCGCATGGATCGATGGGCTGGGCATCGCAGTCAAGTCTATGTCCGTCTTTCCCGGCAACACCGATCAGCCCAGCATCAATGGTGCGATGATCCTGTTTGAGGACAAACACGGCGCAGTTCTGGCGATTGTCGACGGCATTCTGGCGACCAAATGGAAGACCGCAGGCGACAGTCTTTTGGGCGCACGGATGCTGGCGCGAAAGGATGCGCAAAAGCTGTTGATCGTGGGTGCTGGCGCGGTGGCCCGCTCGCTAACCGAGGCCTATCGCTCTCATTGGCCTGACATAGACATCTCGATCTGGAACAGGACCAAAGCAAGCGCCGAAGCACTGGCCACTCAAACAGGCGCGCGCGTCGCCGAAGATTTGCCAAGCGCGGTCGGAGATACCGACATTCTCGCCTGCGCCACTATGGCGCTCGATCCGATCATCCAAGGCGCGTGGCTTACCCAAGGCACCCATGTTGATCTCATCGGAGCCTTCCGCGCCGACATGCGCGAAGTGGATGATACCACCCTTACCCGGGCCTCGATCTTCGTGGACAGCCGCGATACCACCATGGGCCATATTGGCGAGCTGAAAATCCCGCTGGAGGCCGGAACCATTCAGCCCTCGGATATTCGCGGCGATTTCTATGACCTCGTTGCAGGTCGCGCCGGCCGCGCGAACGACGACGAAATCACACTGTTCAAAAACGGCGGTGGCGCGCATCTCGACCTGATGACAGCGCGGGTGATCTACGAAACCTGCCTCGCGTTGCAGTCATAGGCGTTCAGGACAGCCCGTTCGCGTCCGGGAAATCGAGACAGTCAGAGGCTCCACGCCCTGAGCCAATCAAGGCAGTGTCCTTCAAAAGCGCTTTTGTTCTAAAGGATGCGAACCGCTTGACCTGTCGATGCAGATGCCTGGGCTGCCAATCCCATTTTGACGGCCATAGCCCCATCGAGTAGCGTAACTTCGGGCTCTGTGTCGCCGCGAACGACAGAGAGAAATTTAAGGTGCTGATAGAACGTCGATCCGTTGTGATCTCCGGCCTCAAGCAACTTGGGATCGATTGGGATCTTGAGTTTCGTCGGGCCAAACGGACTGCGCGGCGATACGATAACTTCTGGCTCGGGTGGCGGATCATTCACATCTTGCCAAAATCGTGTCGGACCTGGCACTTTGGCTTCGATCTTGCCAGCAGGTCCAACTGCAGTAATTTCTTCTTGATAGCGCGACCCCTCGGCATACATGCAAAGTTCAAGCATCGCGCGTTTTCCGTTGGCAAAGTCAACAATGACGAATGCCGCATCCCAGATGTCTGATGTCTCTCCGTCATAAATTTCATCCAGATGGTTCACATCCTGCCCGCCAGAGGCCATGATCGAGACCGGTTCCGATTTCATGATCAATCGCATCAAATCGAAGAAGTGGCAGCATTTTTCGACCAGAGTTCCGCCGGAGTTGCGATTTAGCCTGTTCCAGTTTCCCACTTTCTGAAGAAACGGGAAGCGGTGCTCACGGATGGTGAGCATGGTGATGCCGCCCGTCACGTCTTCGCACATCTCAAGGAATTTCGCGATTGGCGGCATATAGCGGTACTCCATCGCGACCCAAATTGGTGCGGGATAATCGCTCGCAATATCCGAAACATGTGCAGCATCGTCCGGGTTTGTGAACAACGGTTTTTCCATCAACAGTGGCAGCGGGCGCGTGCTGGCGATCATTTGCAATTGATCGAAGTGTTTATGGTTCGGCGAGGCCACCAAAAGGCAATCCAGATCAGGCTCGGCGAGAAGGTCTTCGATCGTAGCGGTGAACTTTGCCTGAGGGGCTATCGCTTGGGCTTGTGCAGCCATACCGGCGTCAGGCTCGAAGATTGCGGCGACACGCGCGCCTTCCAGAAAGGCAATGTTGCGCAAATGCTCGTGCCCCATCATACCGCATCCAATTACACCGTAGTTTACCGTTTTAGTCATTTTCGTCCCTACTTTATGCGGGCTACATAACGCACCCGATCCGGATTGAACCATGTGCGTGAGTATTCGACAACTTCACCATCCGCCGTGCGGCTCCAACGCTCGACAAAACCCACCGTGTCCCCCGCGCTGCAACCGATGTCTGGTAAGCTCCAACTTGGCAGAGCATCCAGGCCAACTTTGTCTTCCACCTGTGCGATCAGAAGCCCCAAAGACCGCTGGTAGTAGTAATAAAGCGATTCCGACAGGTCTTCGGAATTGATCGTCTTGACCCACTTTCCATCCAACCAAATCTCTTCCATCGCGGCGGGAAGATCAGACAAAAGCCGCAAGCGTCTGATGCGATGTGCGAGACTTGAACGACCGAAGGGCGGCAAATCCTGCGGTTTTTTCATGCGTTTTGCACTTAGAGTTTGGGCGGTCGGCAGACCTGCACCTTGCAACAGCTCCAGCCTGAAGAAGGCATAAATACCAGCAGCCTCAGGATTATGGCGGATGTAGTTTCCCGACCCCTGCAAACGCTTTAGAAATCCTTTGGATTCAAGCTCAACCAACGCCTTTCTAAGTGTTCCCACGGCAATCCCCAGATCCGCCGCCATGTCTCTTTCGGGAGGAAGCTTGTCGCCGTCGATCAGTCTACCTGATGAAATCTCGCGGATCAGCATTTCCGCGGTTTGCATGTAAAGCGGCAGTGAAGAACTCTCGGACGGCATAGGTTCACCAAAAATGATATACTATTGATGTACATCAAGTCGGATGCTACGCAAGACCTAATTGAACGTCCTAAGAAGGATTCGTATGACCGTCGTTCCCATCACTTCTGCCGATTTGAATGCTGCTGAGGTTAGTTGGTTTTCAGCACTATGCTCGGATGATTATCAGTTTCTTGGCGTTCCAGACGGCGATCTCAGATCAAGCTGGGAGCATTGCAGCGGCATCGTAAAAGAGGCTGAAACCCAAGGCTTCGGCAACATTCTTTGCCCCTCGTCATATCAGGTGGGCCAAGACACACTGTCCTTTGTGGCGGGGTGTGCGCCGATCACCTCAAAGATCAACATGCTGGCCGCTGTGCGCTGCGGCGAAATGCAACCCATCATGCTCGCGCGGACCATCGCAACGCTGGATCACATGCTGGAAGGTCGCCTGACCATCAACATCATCTCATCAGATTTTCCCGGCGAAAAAGCCGATAGTGGTTTTCGCTATCAGCGCTCGCACGAAGTGGTCGAGATTTTGCGTCAGGCTTGGACACAGGACGAAATCAACTATGCGGGCGAGGTCTACACCTTCGAAAACGTCCCGACCGCTCCGGCCAAACCGTATCAGCAAAACGGCGGCCCTTTGATGTATTTCGGTGGCTACTCACCCGCCGCTTTAGAGCTTTGCGGTCGGCATTGCGACGTCTACCTTATGTGGCCTGAACCGCAGGAAAATCTGGCAGGTCGCATGAAGGATGTGAATGCAGCAGCCGAAAAATACGGACGCACGTTGGATTATGGTCTGCGGGTCCACATGATCGTGCGCGATACCGAAGCTGAGGCCAAGGAATACGCCGAATACATCGTGTCAAAATTGGATGACGAATACGGCCAGATCATCCGCGAGCGCGCACATGATTCGAGCTCTCTGGGGGTCAGCCACCAAGCGCGGGCCCGTGAGCTCGCAGATCAGTTCGGATATGTCGAACCGCATCTTTGGACAGGTGTCGGACGCGCGCGTTCGGGGTGTGGCGCAGCACTTGTTGGCTCGACAGATCAAGTCCTGAGCCAGATCGAAGAGTACAAGAAAATGGGCATCCGCGCCTTCATCTTCTCGGGCTATCCGCACATCGACGAATGTAAGTCCTTTGGTCAACGTGTACTGCCAGACCTTGAAACATGCTCGCTGCCACACGTCTATGGGCGTGTGCCCGCCAGCACACCCAGCACACCCTTGGGCGTGGGAGAACGCACATAATGGAACGCATAGAACTCACAGGCGGGGTCAGCCTTAGCCGGATCGTATATGGAATGTGGCGCATCGGCGATGATGCCGATACCTCCACAAAACATGTGCGCGCCAAAATCGATGCCTGCTTGTCGCAGGGCATTACAAGTATCGATCAGGCGGATATCTACGGTGGCTATATCGCCGAGGCCATTCTGGGCGATTGTCTGAAAGAAAACAAAGGCCTGCGCGATCAGATCGAGGTCGTAACCAAATGCGGTATCGTCGCGCCTGCGGGCCGTTATTCGGACGCGCGGGTGAAACACTACGATACATCACCTGCTCATATCGAAGCCTCGATAAACAACTCACTGACGGACATGGGGATCGATCACATCGACCTTCTGTTGATCCACCGCCCCGATCCTATGATGGATCACCATGCGACAGGTGGCGCATTGGATGCGGCAGTGAAATCCGGCAAAGTGCGGGCGGTTGGCGTATCGAACTTCAGACCTTACGACTGGTCGTTGTTACAGTCTGCTATGGACACACCTCTGGCCACCAACCAAATCGAAATCAGCCTTACAGCGCATGATGCCTTCACCAATGGCGACATGGCGTTCTTGCAGGAACGCGGTATCCCCCCCATGGCATGGTCACCGCTTGGTGGCGGTACGCTGATGACTGGCACTTCGGAGGTGCGAACGCAAATGTCGCGTGTTGCATCGGAGGCGGGCGTGGATGAAGCTGCTGCCGCCGTTGCCTGGCTTTTAGCGCATCCCGGACGGATCATTCCCGTCCTGGGCACCAACACTCTTTCCCGGATCGAGGCTATTTCAGATGCGCTGAAAATCCAGATGGACCGGCAAACTTGGTTCGAACTTTACACCGCAGCACTGGGCCGTGAGGTTGCTTGACGTGTCCAGACAAAGTGTCGCAAACGACTTTAGTCCAGACGCGGCCAACGGGCGCGCTTACCGCGATGCTTTGGGAATGTTTGCCACTGGCGTCACCATAGTGACCTGCGACAGCGACATCGGACCTTTGGGTATGACTGCGAACAGCTTTGCGTCCGTGTCGATTGATCCACCTCTGGTGCTCTGGTCTCCTGCACGCGCTTCGAAAAGATGCGTGGCCTTTGAAGCAGCTGACCACTTCGCAATTCACGTGCTGAACGACGATCAGAAAGATCACTGCCATATCTTCGCAAAAGAAGGCGGCAATTTTCAAGAACTGGACTGGTCGTTGAGCGACCAGAAAGTTCCCTTGATCGAGGGGTGTATGGCGCGGTTTCAATGCGTACGCCATGCAATCTACGACGGAGGAGATCATTCGATTATCGTGGGGCGTGTGCTCGCGGCATCGGTCAAAGAGGGCAAACCTCTGGTGTTTTCAAGGGGCTCATTCGGACAGTTTGCCAAAATGGATTGATTTCGAAGCGCGATCCCAAAAATAATAAGCCCGGGATCAAAAGAGGGAAGAGAAACAAGATGGCTTTATTGCATGGTCTGCTCAAGCCAATCCAGATGTGGAATGATTTCGTCCTTCCGATTGGTCGTTGGATATCCATCGTCGCGATTGCACTGATGGTCGTCGCCATCCTGATTCAGGTCTTCTTTCGTTATGTCTTAACCGCCGCACTCCCCTGGCCGGACGAGGCTGCACGTTTCATGATGCTTTGGCTCACTGGATTGATGGCACCCATCGCGTTTCGGCAAGGCGGCTTCGTGGCCATCGATATGGTGGTTCAGGCTTTGCCCTTGAAGATGGGGCAGATCATTTCGCTTTTTCTCCTGTTCATCTCGGCAGGCGTTCTGGCGATGGCCATAAGTATCGGCTGGAGCGAGGTCACAGGCTTTGGGGGTAAATTCAACACCGCCTCTCTCTACGTGCCCACATCCTTTGATTTGAGCGAATGGCTGCGGGTGCCGCGCGCTTGGATGATGGCATCGCTCCTGGTTGGCGTCGTCTTATTATTCATCGTCAATATTGAGCTGATCCTACGGTCGCTCATCACCTACCTCGGACAAGGTGGCAGGCTAAAGAGCCTGATGCCACCCGAAGACGAAATCATGGTGGAGTGATATTGTGCTGATTTGGTTCCTTCCCGTCTTCCTTTGCTTCCTCATGATTGGCTTGCCGGTGTTTTTCGGGCTGCTGGCGGCCCCGGGACTGCTATTGTGGATGTCTGGCCAAGAAAAGGATATCACGCTACTTTATCGTAATGTTTACAACGGCATGGACAGCTTTCCTTTGATGGCTATTCCGTTCTTCATGCTGGCGGGCGAAATGATGAACAAGGGCGGGATCACTGAACGCCTTGTCGAGTTTTCCCAAGCGCTGATGGGCCATCTGCGTGGGGGGCTTGCGCACGTCAACATCCTGTCTTCGATGCTCTTCGCGGGCCTGTCCGGCTCTGCTGTGGCGGATACATCTGCGCTTGGGTCGATGCTGATCCCGGCTATGGAAAAACAGGGATATACCCGTCGCTTCGCCGCAGCCGTCACTGCCGCAAGCTCGGTCATCGGGCCAATCATTCCTCCGTCGGGCATCATGATCATTTATGCCTATGTTATGGGTGAAAGCGTGGCTGCGCTGTTCCTGGCTGGGATCGTGCCGGGCGTAATGGTTGGCGCTGGTCTGATGTTGGTTGTGAAACTGATGGCCAATAAATACAACCTCCCAAAGGCGGAACGCATCGTCAAAAAGGGCATCACGCTTACGGCACGCGAATATTGGGTATCCTTCGTCCTTTTGCGCCTCAACATCGGCTGGGTGATTTTCGCCATCTTCCGTGGCACAACCGGCATCGCTGACGGGGATGAGACCAGCAGCATCATGGTCTGGGGCACCTTCCTTGTCGGCGTTATCGCCGCGCACGCGCTGCTGATGGGAATGCGCCCTCGGGTGGAAACCGATTTCCGCATGATCACCAAACGCGCAGTCGTGCCCTTGCAAACCCCCATACTGATCCTTGGCGGTATTCTTCTGGGCGTCTTTACCCCGACCGAGGCGGCCGCCGTTGCTGTTTTCTATGCGGTGATCGTGGCGTTCTTTGTGCTGAAAACTATGAAACTCTCGGATTTACCCGACATCCTCAGCCGGTCCGCGCTTACGTCGGCTGTCGTCCTTTTGCTGGTTGGCGCAGCCATGGCGTTCAAGACTGTGGTCTCATTGTCCTATGCGCCGCAAATCCTGGCGGATTACATCCTGAGCCTGTCTGAAAATCCGCTCATCCTGTTGTTTCTGATCAACATCCTTCTCTTTGTCGTTGGCATGTTTCTGGACGCAGGACCTGCAATTATCATCCTCGGCCCTATCCTTGGACCGATATTCGTTGAAATGGGTGTACACCCGGTGCATTTCGCTATCATTATGTCCGTCAACCTGACCGTCGGGTTGGCGACACCGCCTATGGGATTGGTCCTGTTCGTCGCCTCATCGGTCGCGAACGAAAAGGTCGAAACCATTGCGAAGGCAATCCTGCCTTTCCTCGCCGTCGAGATTCTTGTGATCTTTCTGATCACCTACGTCCCGGCCATATCCATGACGATCCCGCGCCTAACCGGGTTCGTGAACTGACCAAAAGCAACAGGGAGATAACAATGCTCAAAGGTCTGACAACTGCGGCACTTGCCGCCACCATGATCGCAGGATCTGCGATGATGGCCGCCGCACAGGATTTCAAAATCCGCGCCACGGCCAATTCCAACGAAAACGACGAAGATTATGACGGTCTCGTCGTCTTCAAAAATTTCGTCGAACAAGCCTCTAACGGCGCAATCGAAGTTGAGATGTTCATCGGCACGCAGCTTTGCTCAAACGGAGCGGAATGCCTCCAAGGCATCGCAGATGGCAATATCGACGTCTATATCTCGACCTCCGGCGGTGCCTCCGGCATCTTCCCGTTCGTACAGGTTCTGGACTTGCCGTATCTGATGTCTGACGACCGCGTCGCAGAAGCTGCGCTTTCCAACGGCACGGAATTCATCAACACCATGAAAGAGATGACCCTCGAAGCTTCCGGCGGAATGATCCGTCTGATGACTGTCGGGAATACGGGCGGTTGGAGAAATTTCGCCAACACCAAGCGCCGTGTGCAAGCACCATCGGACATGGAAGGATTGAAGATCCGTACTGTGGTCGCCGACTTGCCTCAGGAACTGGTGAAAGCGCTTGGCGCATCGCCCACCCCGATCTCATGGCCCGAGCTGTTCACCTCGCTACAGACTGGCGTTGTTGAAGGGTCCAAAAATGGTATCACCGATATCATGGGCATGAAATTCCCTGACGCGGGCCTTCAGTATGTCACTCTTGATGGCCACGCCTACATGGGCGCGCTTTGGTTCATGAACAATGAAACACTCAAGTCCATGCCACCCGAACTGCAACGTGTTGTTGTTGATGGTTTCTACCAGCTTCAGCAAGCGACATTTGCTTCGCCAAAGCGCAAATCGATCCAGGCCTATCAGGACTTTACCGCAGGTGGGGGTGACCTCTATGTGCCGACACCTGACGAAAAAGCTGCGTTCAAAGAAGCCGCCGCACCTGTCTATGACTGGTTCAAGTCGAACGTCGATGGCGGTGAAGCGATTTTCAATGCGTTGACTGCATCAGTCGCAGCAGCTGAAGCTGAAATCGATGCGGCACGTGCCGCCGACCTGAACTAACCGGCGCATCACGTTGAACAATTGGGCCGCTCCTTCATGGGGGCGGCCTTTTTGATGATCGGACGGTACAGTGCTTTTCCAAGACCGGTGCAACGCCCGCAAACAAGCCACATCTTGTCCAATACCGCAACGCTCGAACTGCGCTTGGGATGGTTCGCGCGATTATCGAAACGGATACATCCACGGCTTATAGTCATTCACCAACACTTGCGCCCGCGCGATTTCGTCTTTGGTCATCCGGGTCTGCAACTGCTCAAGTGAATCCACGGCATCCGGATCGCCTCCGATCGAAGAAAGCGCGTACCACATATAGGCTCTCACCAAATCCGGTGCGGGAAGTCCGATCCCCAATTCATAGTACCAACCGACCCCCGATTGCGCACCGGGATGGCCCTTCATTGAAGACCTCAGATACCACTCGAACGCCCTTTCAGGGTCTTTTTCCACTCCCAAACCAAGGGCGTACATGACCCCAATCAGCTCCTCCGCATCTGCATTTCCAGACCGAGCAAAGGGCAAAAGTGCCTCGCGGGCTTCAACGAATTTATTGGCTTCCATTAAATCCCGCGCACGCTCGATATCGGCGCTAACAGGGCTTGCAAGCGCCAGAAGTATCGCCAAAATGCTGCTATGAACCGTCTTCTTCACATCATTATCCTTTGCTTCGCCCTGCCACTTCATGCAGCCGAATTGCCCCGCCCGTTAAGTGATGCCGATTTCATGCCCGTTGATGAGCGGCACGCTAAGATCGGACAATTGTTGTTCTATGACAAGATATTGTCCGGAAATCGAAACATCTCTTGCGGCACGTGCCATCACCATGACTTGGCGGGCGGCGATGGGTTAAGCCTTGGCATAGGAGAAGGCGGTCGCGGTGTTGGCAAGGATCGCGTTGCCACCAGTGATGACGACCGGATCAGGAAGCGCATTCCGCGAAATGCACCCGCGCTTTGGAATTTGGGGGCAAAGGATATTTCGGTTCTCTTCCACGACGGGCGGCTTGAAGTTTCAGACCTATATGGCAACGATTTCAATTCTCCGGCGGAAGAATGGCTGCCAGAGGGACTCGAATCCATTCTTGCGGCCCAATCGCTTTTTCCATTGACCGCCCGGTTCGAAATGGCGGGAGATCCTGAGGAAAACGAGGTCGCAGGAGCGGTCAACGACAGGGTGGATTATGTTTGGCCGATCATCGCCAAACGGGTCCGAACCATCCCCGCATATGGTGACATGTTTGTGGAGGGGTTTGACCACATAGATCGACCAGAAGATGTGACCATTGTCGAAATTGGCAATGCTCTGGGGGCTTTCATGGCCAGCGAATGGCGCAATCATGATAGTTCCTTTGACCGGTTCCTCGCGGGGGACCGTTCAGCGCTAACCGCGCCTCAAACCGATGGAATGGAGCTTTTCTTTGGCAAAGCCGGCTGCGTGGATTGCCACTCAGGGCCCCTTTTGTCGGATCAGAAATTTCACGCTCTCGCCCTGCCCGCCTTTGGACCTGGCAAAACCAGGCGATTTGACCTGCAACCGCGCGACGTGGGGCGGATGGGGGAAAGCGATATATTGGAAGACGCCTATCGCTTCCGCACCCCCATGCTTCGCAACGTTGCTCTGACGGCCCCATACGGCCACAACGGAGCCTACCCGACACTTGAGGGCATTGTCAGGCATCATCTGGACCCGATTGGAATGCGCGACATGTGGACACCAACGCAGGCGCAACTTCCTCAAGCTGATTGGCTTGCGGATGTAGATTTCATTTCCATGGCTGACACCCGTGAACAAGAACGCCAGCGTCGCGCGCTCGACATAACGCCGGTGACGCTGAGCGACGGTGAGGTTAGTGATATTGTCAAATTTCTCGAAAGCCTCACTGGCACAACTGCCGCCTCCCGTCCGCTTGGTCGCCCCAAAGACGTCCATTCTGGGCTACCCGTTGACTAGCCCAGTCATGCGCCATGCTATTAGCGGTTCGACAGGTGTCAGGTCTCACTCGCACCAAGCTGGCTAACTTGGGTCAAACCTGTTTGCGCCATGGCAGAAGACAGGTCGTCGCTAAAAACCTCCCAAAGCTGGTTCAAACCATCCTCGCGCCCCGCCGCCATAGCAAATTGCAGTGATCGACCAAGAAAAGTGAAATCTGCTCCGGTGTTGAGCGCTTTGAGGACGTCTTCACCGGACCTGAGGCCGCTGTCGAAAAACAGCGGAAAATCCGGTCCAACAGCCTCTCGGATTTTCGGCAACATCAGGATTGGTGCCGGTGCGCTTTCAAGCTGGCGGGAGCCATGGCTAGAGACTTGGATCGCATCCACACCCGCCGCCTTCAACGCCGCAGCATCCTCGACGTCGAGCACGCCTTTGACCACCAGCTTGCCCGGCCACATCTCGCGCAGGCGGGCCAGCGTGTCCCAATCGGCGCGCGCACGGCTTTCCGTGCGGTCGAACTCATAGCCCTCCATGTCAAAGTTTGCCATTTGCGGTTTGCCCGCGACCAATTGAGACAAAGACCAGTGGGGATGTAGGGCAAAATCGATAAATTGGCGCAGACCGATGGAGAACGGCATTTTGAAACCATGGCGCAACTCGCGCGGGCGGCGACCGACCTCGGGCACATCCACGGTCAGCACCAATACGTCGTAGCCTGCGGCCTTGGCGCGTTCGACCAGTTTAAACGTCCCTGTGCCATCACCAGAGAAATAGAGCTGGAACCACGCATGTCCTTCGGCCGCCTCGATAATCTGTTCCATGGGCGTGGAGGCTACAGTGCTGACCCCATGCGGCACCCGGTACTTCGCGGCAAGCCGCGCCAGCATCAGGTCGGCACCCGGGGCTGACAAATTGCACATGCCCATAGGCGCAATGCCGAACGGGCGGTCAGCAGTTTTGCCGAACAGTGTTGTCGTCAGGCTCCTGTTGCTCACATCCCGCAGGATGCGGGGGTGCAGCGTGACGGCATCCATGGCTGCCCGGTTGCGCGCGGCGCCGGTTTCCGCGCCAGCTGCCCCGTCAATGTAGTCGAAAACCATCCACGGCAAACGCCGTTTGGCCAGCCGCCGCGCATCCATCGCGGAATGGATATGCGCGGCGGCTCCCATGGTTTAGGCCTTCACCGCTTCCATGAAACGGTGCCGGATCACGACCGGATCAAGCGTGATGACAGGCAGCTTGATGTTGCCGCTGTCACATTTGCACACGATGATCGTCATCTCATCACTATCAATCGCTGATTGCAGAACCGGGCCAAGGTCTTTGTCCTGGACCTCGATCACATTGTCGCAACCACATGCGCGCGCCACATCCGTGAGATTGGTCTTCTGGCCGGCATAGGTCGGCTGATCACCCGTGGAGCCGTAGGATCCATTGTCGATGATCAACAGCGTGTAGTTGCCGGTGGCGTTGTTGGCGATGGTTGGAAGCGTGCCAAGGTTGGTCAGGACCGACCCGTCCCCATCAATGGAAATCACAGGCTTGTCCTGCGCAAGTGCCAGACCAAAGCCGATGGACGAGGAAAGGCCCATGGTGCCCAGCATGTAAAAGTTGCGTTCATTGTCGTCGATCATGTGCAGCTCTTGGCTGGGCAGACCGATATTGCACACGACCAGATGCGGGTTCAGGATCGGTGCGATTTCTTTCAGGATTTCAGAACGGATCATTGGTCGCCATAGCCTCCCCAGAA
>CAYRKW010000061.1:0-20144 GCA_964425135.1 uncultured Rhodobacterales bacterium | reverse complement strand
GCTAGAGCACCTTCGCCTTTCCCCAAATACTCAAATAAACCTTTAAAACGTGCCGTGCGTCAGCACGGCCCCGCTTGGCTGAACGGCTCAGACGATATCGTAATCCGCCTCAACCCGGATCGCGACATCCTGAAAATCATCGTCAGAACCTGACGTGCGGATCAAATCCTCAAAACCGATCACAACCGCGCCCGACCCGTCGCGCGCAAGGCCCGAAACCGCATGCTCCATGCCATCCGGGTTCAGGCTGACATCATGAGTGGCAAAGACAACCGCGTCAGCGACATCCACGCCATTGTCCTCGAGATGAATGCGCCCACCGGCCGTCGAAAGCCCCAGATTGCCGCTGGCCAGCACATCTGCCGCGATTTTGTTAAAGCCGTTCTGGATGATGAAGAAATGCAGTTCATTCCCGGAATTCACCCCGTCGATGCGCGTTGCACCGGCGGTTTTGACATTGGCCGCGATGATCTCAACATCGACAATCGCACCGCTGCCATTGATCTCATATTTGCCCAGCGTGTTGGCGTATTTCGCACCAGCCGCCGCTTCGAAGGTGATATTGAAATCAGTGCTGTTGCCGCCACGCAGATATTCGGGCGCGATGATGCCGTTGACCTGCGCACCGCTCAGCTTTCCGCTTTCCTGTAGCCGCGCCACCTGATCGAGCGATTTGATATGGACATCGCCCCCGTCGCGGTAGGACAGCAGATCACGGCCCGCAAAGTTGCCAAAGAGCGAGATCGTCGCATCACTCGCGCCATTATCGATCCTCAGCTGGCCGCTTGATGTGTTAAACTGGATCGCGCCCGCACCAAGTGTCGCGCCTTCCAGTATCAGGGTGTCATTTGCATCAAAGTTGTAAATCTCATCCCCATCCAGCGCCGACAGCGTTCCGCGCACGGTTTCCGAATTGCCGATAAGCGAAACTTTCTCAGCCCCCGCGCGGCCCACAAACGCGCCGCCCTGCGATGCCATATCCGCAAGCTCAGGCACGTCCTCTGGCTCCGGCGTATCCTCCGGCTCAGGGACATACTCCTGCTCAGGCACATCTTCGGGCTCCGGCACATCCACCGGATCGGGCGCGTCCTGCGATGGCACAACGTCACGCACATCGCGATCTTCGATCACATCGAGTTTGACGTTCCTGTCTGATATTGTCACCTGAGTTGCAAAATATCCGTCCAGATCGCCGCCTTCGAACACAACGGTATAGCTGCCCGGATCCAGCGTCAGCGTGTAACCGCCCGCCGCCCAGGTTGACGAGGCCCAGGCGCCCAGAGCATTATAGGCCGTGATCCGCACATCGCCCTGACCTTCGCCAATGTCATAGAACTGATCGCCATCCGCATCGTCAAAGACAACGCCGGTCAAATGCAACAAACCGCGCTCACCAAAGTTTTGAGTCATCATGGATGAGTTCGGATAAAAGGTCGTGCGTCCTGAATTATTCGTGGAGGTGTACCCGCCCACGGCAAAGCCAAGACCGACCTCCGAATAGGCAGCGCTCATGAAGGCTTGCCGATGGCTCAGACTGTCCCACAGATTGTCGTGATGCGCGGTAATTCTGTCGGCTGTGAAGGCGTCCGAGAAGGAGCCGATGTACCCGATATTCTCGCTCGCTGCGGTATAGGTGTAACCAGCATCCTTCATCCGCGTGAACGGAGACTTCTGTGTGAACGGATTGGTATGCGCAAAGAAGTTTTGCGCCAGCATATCGTCAGAATGCCCTTGCGCCGCCGCATCCAGCCAAGAGACAATCGCAAGCGCCTCGCTGGGATTGGCCGACACCCCGTTCCCCAGAGAGCTCGATTGCCGCGCCGCTTCAGCAGCGGGATTGGCGCGAGCGCGATTGATCAGCTCAAGCTGAAGTTGCTCAAAGTCGCTCGGCCCTGCAAAGTTGAGATCATATGCGCTGTCGGCTAGAATTGGTCTGTTTTCAATCGGCATTACGTGCTCCTGCGACCCCACCCCGGCGTCTCATTTATGCTGTGATCGGATATCTCTTAATACTGACGAATTTTCGTTTCAATGGTGGTTAATTTTAGCATAAATTTAGGCGGTTCAGCGCGATTTTGTCGCTGCGTAAGACGTTCTCCATCTCGCAGTTCAGGACGGTGGAATTGGCCGGTCGGCGCGATGTGCAGAGTATCGCGCTCCGCCGCGCGCACCGATTAACCAATGCCAGAGCGCGCATCCGACTGTGCATAGGTTGTGCATAGATTGTGCATAGGATGCACATCGCGCTTTTCGCCGTTAACCCTTGTTTTACAGGGTTTGTGAGCGTCGGGCGTTGCGTTAACGGTTTTGGACATCAAAAAGAGAAATCAGAACGGCCCGCGAGCCTCGGTCGGGGCGCTCTAAAGCCGCGCCGCCAGCCGTGTTCCCTGATCAATCGCCCGTTTGGCATCGAGCTCTGCTGCGACATCCGCACCGCCGATCACATGCACCTCACGACCCGACAACGCATCGGCAAGCGAGCGTTCAGGAAGCTGTCCTGCGCAGAGGATCACGTTATCGACCTCCAAAAGCTGCGGGTTCTCCCGCGCCTCGCCGGTCGATATCCAGATCCCCTCAGGCACAATCCGCTCATAATTCACAGCGGCCATCATCTTGACCTCTTTCATCGCCAGCGTGGCGCGATGTATCCAGCCGGTTGTTTTTCCCAAACTTTTCCCCGGTTTCTGGCTTTTGCGCTGCATCAGATATACATCGCGGGCAGGCGGCGTTGGCTGAACCCCCGAAGGCGATAAGCCGCCGCGCGCGACTTGCGGATCATCTATGCCCCATTCCTCCAGCCACGCTTCAACATCCAGTGTCGTGCTCGGCCCGTCGTGGACAAGGTATTCGGCCACATCAAAGCCGATCCCGCCAGCCCCAATGATCGCAACGCGCTTGCCCACCGGGGCCTTGCCGCGCAGCACATCAATGTACGACAGAACATGCGGCAAGTCCTGACCTTCGATCTCAGGGGCGCGCGGCAGAACGCCGGTCGCGACGATCACCTCATCTGCATCCCGCACCATTTCCGCCGTTACGCGCACGCCCAGTTTGAGCGTCACACCCGCAACCTCAATCATTCGCGCGAAGTAGTCGACCAGCCCGTGAAACTCTTCTTTGCCCGGAATAACCCGCGCCATATTGAGCTGCCCGCCAATCTGATCGGCGGCATCATAGAGCGTCACATTATGCCCGCGCTGCGCCGCTGTGATCGCACTGGACAGACCCGCCGGACCGGCACCCACAACGGCAATGTCCTTGGGCGTCGTTGTGGGCGTGATCTGCAATTCGGTCTCATGGCAGGCGCGCGGATTGACAAGACAGGTCGAGACTTTCATCTCGAACGTATGATCAAGACAGGCCTGATTGCAGGCGATGCAGGGCGCGATCTCATCTGCGCGCGCCTGTTGCGCTTTGAGAACAAACTCCGCATCCGCCAACAAAGGCCGCGCCATCGAGACCATGTCCGCGCAACCCTCCGCCAGCACCTCCTCGGCGATCTGAGGCGTGTTGATCCGGTTCGAGGTGATCACGGGGATGCCCACTTCGGAGCGCAGCTTTTTCGTCACCCAAGCAAAGGCACGGCGCGGCACTGATGTGGCAATTGTCGGGATACGCGCTTCGTGCCAGCCGATACCCGTGTTGATCAGGCTCGCCCCAGCCGCCTCAACCTCGCGGGCAAGCTCAACGACTTCCGACCAGCTTGACCCGTTCGGGATCAGATCGATCATCGACAGCCGGTAGATCAGGATTGTGTCGTCCCCGATGGCCGCACGCGTTCGCCGCACAACCTCAATCGGTAGCCGCATCCGGTTTTCGTAGCTACCGCCCCATTCATCGGTGCGCTTGTTGGTATGCGTGACCAGAAACTGGTTCAGGAAATACCCCTCGGACCCCATAATCTCCACACCATCGTACCCGGCCTCAACGGCGCGACTGGCGGCAGTCACGATATCAGCAATCTGCTTTTCAATGCCCTCCGCGCTTAGCTCAGATGGTGTAAACGGCGATATCGGCGATTTGATGGGCGAAGGGGCGACGGCCTTTTTGGAGTACGCATAGCGCCCCGCATGAAGCACCTGCATCGCAATGCGCCCGCCTGCTGCATGCACGCGGTCCGTCACGATCTTATGGTTGGCTATGTCTTGCGGCGAGAACAAGCCCGATGCGCCAGGCAACACCGCACCCTCTTCGTTCGGGGCTATTCCGCCCGTCACCATCAGCGCAACACCGCCCTTGGCCCGCTCTTCATAGAAGCGGGCGATGCGCTCATAATCGCCAATCTCTTCGAGATTTGTGTGCATCGAGCCCATCAGAACGCGATTTGGAAGCGTTATATGACCAAGGTCCAAAGGGCGGAAAAGATTGGAATAGGTGTGTGTGTCAACCAATGTACTCTCCCAATGTTGAGGAACAAACTGATGCGCCTCGTGCTGAAAGTCATCAATGACGTGGCGGAAGTTGACGTCAAGTCCCGGAGCCTGAGCGCCCCATTCGGCGAACAACCGCCTTGAGTTGATCCACCTCAACGCGCAACTGCGCGATCTCGCTGAGCGCATCTTCGCGCAAAATGTCACCAGCGAGAATGGACAGGCGCGCCTGCACCGCCGGATCGCCTGCAATCTCCACCGTCACCATAGTCGCGCCATCCGACAGCGCTGTGACCGGCAGGTCCGCATTCCAGATATGGCCAGCACCTTTCGCTTGGGTCTGCACATCCGCGCATTGTGCGCCGTTGACCCGAACCACCAATCGCTGCGCCTGATCCGACGTACCGTAGAGCGTGCCAGCGGATAATTTGACGATCTCGATCTGCGTGGATTGGGTCATGGGTGGCTCACTCAGACACTGGCACGGGCACGGCGGAACAAGGTAATGCTACGCATATCTATGCGGTTCATCGCAACGGTTTTGAAGATCAGATCAAGCCAGATTTCGGTGACATCATCCGGCTCCAGATCGGTGTAGAATACATCAAACTCGATGGGCTGACCCAGCAGCGACATATCGATCTCACGCGTCAGTTTCTCGATATTGGGACCATGGCGCACGTTGAGCCGTGCATAGGCAGCCGGATCCGCCTCGGCGGCCATATCCAGCACCACACCGATCAGGCTTTCTTTGTTCAGCCCGTCAATCGCGCCTTGATCAAATGGGATCGCCAGCGACAGATAGCTGCCGTCAAACGCAAACGCCTCCAGCGACAGCGCAAACGGATTTGGCGCCGCATCAATCGGGTTTCGCGATTGGGATAGCGTCACTTCAGGAGCTGTCCCATCATGATAGACGCTGATGGTCGGTCCAGCGCGCGTGCCATTCTCAATTGGATGCAGCGCCGCCATATCGCATCGCTGCGCCCATAGATCGGGCGTTGCGTGCCAGTTCGTTCCCACCGGCAGCGCAGGCGTTGCGCGCCCCATCGCTTGGGTCTGCGCGTCCAATGCGGCTTTCGTCACACCAACCGCGCGTGCAAGCTGGCCGGTGTAACGCGTGATCTTCTGACGCCACGCCCCATCCGCAGTCCCGACCGCCGCTGCGAGCTTTGTCAGATGGTTCAAAGCACGCTTTTGGCGGAATGTCGTCAGGAGGGCGTTAAGCTGGGCGATGGGGACGCTCCCGTTTTATCACAGATCTGCGTAAACGTGCTTTTCTGCGCCGCCGCCCGGATGGGTCACTGCGCCTTTATAGGTCTCGCCGACAAGCTGCGCATATTTCCACAGCGAGCCGGAAGCGTAGATCGTCTCGCGCGCGCCTGCCCAACCCTCTTTACGCTTGGCCATTTCGGCATCGCTGACATCGACATCAATCGTACCTTTGAGCGCGTCGATGGTGATGATATCGCCATCTTGAACCAAAGCGATCGGCCCGCAATGGGCTGCCTCAGGGCCAACATGCCCGACGCAGAACCCGCGTGTTGCACCAGAGAAACGGCCATCTGTGATCAGCGCGACTTTCTTGCCCATGCCTTGTCCCGACAGGGCTGCTGTTGTCGCCAGCATCTCGCGCATTCCCGGACCGCCAGCAGGACCTTCGTTGCGGATGACCAGCACTTCGCCTTCTTTATAGGACCGCTTTTGCACCGCCTCGAAGGCGTCTTCCTCGCATTCAAATACACGGGCCGGACCGGTGAAGGATAGCTGTTCGTCAGACATCCCTGCGACTTTCACAATTGCCCCCGCCGGTGCGAGATTGCCCTTCAGGCCGACAACACCGCCCGTTTTGGAGATCGGCGTCTCAATCGGGTAGATAACTTTGCCATCCGCTTCGAGATCGACCATATCAAGCTCTTCACCCATGGTGCGACCCGAGGCTGTCATGCAGTCCTCATGGATTAGACCCGCCTTGTGCAATTCCTTCATCACAACCGGCACGCCGCCCGCCTCGTAAAGATCTTTGGCAACATAAGCGCCGCCCGGTTTAAGATCGACGAAATAGGGCGTGTCGCGGAAAATCTCGCAGACATCATCAAGAAAGAACTCAATCCCCGCTTCATGGGCAATGGCCGGCAGGTGCAGACCGGCGTTGGTCGAGCCACCGGTACACGCCACAACCCGGGCGGCGTTTTCCAGCGACTTGCGCGTCACCACATCGCGGGCGCGGATGTTTTTCTCCAGAAGGTTCATCACCGCACGGCCCGATGCCTCACTATACTGATCGCGGCTTTCATAGGGGGCAGGGGCACCGGACGAATTCATCAGCGCCAGACCGATGGCTTCGGACACACACGCCATGGTGTTGGCCGTAAACTGACCACCGCACGCCCCAGCTGACGGACACGCAACAGCTTCGAGCTTCTCCAACTCGCAGGTGCTCAGGTTCCCCGCCTGATGCTCGCCAACCGCTTCAAATACATCCTGCACAGTGACATCACGGCCCTCATAGCGACCCGGCAAAATCGAGCCGCCATAGATGAAGACCGACGGTGTATTGAGCCGCACCATCGCCATCATCATACCCGGCAGGGACTTGTCGCACCCCGCGAGCCCGACAAGGGCGTCATAGCAATGGCCGCGCATGGTCAACTCGACCGTATCCGCAATCGCCTCGCGCGACACCAGCGACGAGCGCATTCCCTCATGCCCCATCGCAATCCCGTCCGTCACAGTGATCGTGGTGAACTCGCGCGGTGTGCCCATGGCGGTTTTGACGCCCAGCTTCACCGATTGCGCTTGCCGGTTCAGCGCAATGTTACACGGCGCCGCCTCGTTCCAGCAGGTCGCCACGCCAATGAGAGGTTGATGAATTTCCGTCTCCGACAACCCCATCGCATAGAGATACGAGCGATGCGGTGCGCGCTCTGGACCTTCTGTTACATGGCGGCTGGGAAGTGATTTCTTGTCGAAGGGTTTGGCATCCATAACGTGTTCCTGTGGGCTCGCGCTTCAAGTTTTCCGATCATTAAGAGAGGCAGGCTCGAAGGACAAGCAAACAGAGATGTTTCACCCGCTTTGGTGATAAGTATCACATCTGTTTTCACCCACATGGGCCATGTGAATCATGTTCAAATTTGACAATTTGACCTCACAAACACGGGGATACGAATATGGTACACGACAGCTTTGCTTACATCTCGCAGCTTTCATTTGCGCAATTGATCGGCCTGGCGGGCTTCAGCGCCTACCTGATCAGCTTTGCAATGTTGCAATTCAAACTCATCGACGGGAACGGCATCGCTTATTTGCTGATGAACCTGATCGCCGCCGGCTTGGTGTTGTTTTCGCTTACAGAAAGCTTCAATCTGGCCTCAGCGCTCATCCAGGTCTCCTGGCTGGTGATCGGCGTTTGCGGACTGAGTTTGCGTCTCATGCAGCGGAAGATGCGATCTGCGTCCGCCTAGAATTTGGCAAAAAATCTATTACTTTCGAGGGGTTAGGCGCCGCCGATTTGTCGAACATTACACGTTCGAACAAATCGGCGGTCTGCCGGTGCGCTGTGGGGGGGTAAGAGCGCAACACGGCGTGTGATCGGTCGAACCCGATCAGGTCAGGCTGTGGTGGTACACCCACATCAAGACCCCTTCTCAACCGTGAGAAGGTCTGTGCCGCGGAGGTGCCAGTCCGCGAAATCTATCTTGCAATCAACACGTGATGCCGGGGGCAAAAGACATTTTCGCAGTCAAATCCCAAACATACTGTATGCGTTACCATCAGCTGCCCAACTCAGAGCCTCGTCGTTGGACAGCGCTGATATAAGAACCGCAATTTGACTTTGCGACCGCCGTAACTGAGCCTACGCGATCGCGGGACTTACCTTGCGTCAGAAAACCCGGTGATCAATCCCATCCCAACGCCCCGAACCGATGCGGAAATGCGGTCAGAGACACGCAATTTCAGATAGATACGTCGCAGATACGCATCGACCGTATGGGACGAAATTCCCATGATGTCGGCGATTACAGAGTTGCTCTTGCCCTTCGCCACCCACTCAAGAACCTCGCGCTCGCGTTTGGTGAGCGGAACGCCTGTGTCCGCGGATTTGGTCAGCTGAATATAGACCATATGCCCGATCTGACAGATGGCCTGCAATTCGCGGATCTGCGCCAGCGAAAGTTTCGGGCGCTCTTTGTCGAAATAGAGCCCCACCATCCCATCGCGACCGTTCGGGCCGAAAACACGCACCGCCAGCCCGTCGCGGATGCCTTTGTTCTGCATCCAGTCGATGAAGTCGATTTCGGGCTGGGTCAATGTCTCCAGCGCCAGCGCATCACGCCAGAAAAACGGCGTTGTCACCGATTTGCTCATCCCCGGGATTGGGTCCACCAAAAAGAGCTTTTGCCCGATGTAATCCTTGATGAACGCGTCCGGCAAGCCTTTGGCGTAGTAACGAATGCTCTCGTCAGAACCTGATCCGGGCGGCGGGAAATGATGGTATGAGGCGGAATAGATCTCATGCTCAGCAAAAGCGCTCAAGCTCGCATCCCACAGCTCATCCAATGTCGATGCAGAATCGACCCGATCGCAAAATTTACCGAGACTCATAACGCTCTCTTGCTCAATGTGACGTAAGGTAAGTCACACTGATCTGTTTTACTAGGCAATTCTGCACCAGCTTGCGTTGCAAAACCTCCGCTTGCCGCCTATTTTCCAGACAAACACCACAGGGCAGGGAAAATCCACCAGATGAACTGGATTTCAAACTACGTAAGACCAAAAATCAATTCGCTTTTCTCACGCCGCGAAGTGCCGGAGAATCTTTGGCAGAAGTGTCCTGAATGCGGGACCATGCTCTTCCACCGTGAGCTTGCAGATGCGCAAAACGTATGCCCCAACTGCGATCATCACATGCATATCGAACCGCAAGAACGGTTCGCGCATCTGTTTGACGGCGGAATATTCGTGCGGATTGAAACGCCTGCGCCCTTGCTTGATCCGCTGATCTTCAAGGATCAGAAGAAGTATCCCGAACGATTGAAGGCCGCGCAGAAAAAGACCGATAGCGGCGAGGCGATGCAGGTTGCCGAAGGCGAGATCGCCCGCACCCATGTGGTTGTGGCCTGCCAGAATTTCGCGTTCATGGGCGGCTCCATGGGCATGGCTGTCGGTAATGCGATTATCGAGGCTGTGAAACGCGCGATTGACAGCAAGTCGCCCCTGATCATCTTCGCAGCAGCGGGTGGCGCGCGGATGCAGGAGGGCATCTTGTCCCTGATGCAGATGCCACGCACGACCGTTGCGCTGCAAATGCTGCGCGAGGCGGAATTGCCGCTGATCATCGTGCTGACCCATCCAACCACGGGCGGGGTGACGGCGAGCTATGCGATGCTCGGCGATATTCACATCTCTGAGCCCAATGCACTGATTTGCTTTGCCGGACCGCGCGTGATTGAGCAGACGATCCGCGAAAAGCTGCCCGAGGGCTTTCAACGCGCGGAGTATCTTCTCGATCATGGCATGATCGACCGCGTTGTTCACCGAAAAGACATGCGCGATGAACTGGCGACGATTATCCGCATGCTGATGCGTCAATCCCCGCCTGTCATGGGGGATTTGCCGCGCCCCAAGGACGAAGAGCCAGCAGAACCGACCGCTGACGAAGCGTCAGCCGAAGCCAAGCCTGATTCAGCCCAAACGGCCAAAGCGGCGGAGTAGATGACCCACCAATCCAGCGATGTCATCCTGCAAAGGATGATGGCGCTGCATCCCAAGATCATCGACCTGACGCTCGACCGTGTCTATCGGCTGCTGGGCGCTGTGGGCAATCCGCATTTGAACCTGCCGCCTGTCATTCATATCGCGGGTACCAATGGCAAAGGCTCCACCCAAGCGTTTCTGCGTGCGGGCCTGGAGGCTGACGGAAAGCGGGTTCAGGCCTACACATCGCCTCATCTTGCGCGGTTTCACGAGCGCATTCGCCTCTCGGACGGGCTGATCAGTGAGCCGCATCTGCAAGAGGTTCTGGCCGAATGCGAAGCGGCGAACGGCGATGTGCCGATTACCTATTTTGAGATTACGACCGTCGCCGCGCTCTTGGCATTCTCCCGCGATCCGGCGGATTATTGTTTGCTGGAGGTGGGCCTTGGCGGGCGGCTCGATGCGACCAATGTCATTGATGCGCCTGCCATGACCGTGATCACACCGGTTTCCATCGATCATCAACAGTTCCTTGGCGATACGATCGAGGCGATTGCGGGTGAGAAGGCCGGGATCATCAAAGCCGGTGCTCCGCTCGTCGTGGGTCGACAAGCGGAGGCCGCAGGCGATGTGATTACAGAGCGTGCGCAGTCGCTGGGCGCGCCAGCGTGGTATGCGGGACAGGATTTTCAGAGTTACGAAGAACATTGGCGGCTTGTGTATCAGGACGAAAATGGCCTGCTCGACCTGCCGCTTCCCGCCTTGCCCGGTGCGCATCAGATTGAGAATGCCGGGACGGCTTTGGCCGTGTTGCGACGCCTTGGAACCAGCGATGCGGCCTGTGCAAAAGCTATGGAAGAGGTCGAATGGCCCGCCCGAATGCAGCGCCTGACCGGCCCAATCGCTGAGGCGCATCCGGGGCTGGAGCTGTGGCTCGATGGCGGTCATAACACGGCGGCGGGGGAGGCGATTGGCGCAACGCTCGCCACCCTTTCAAATGCGCGGCCGACATTTGTGATTTGCGGGATGCTGAATACCAAGGATGTGTCTGGCTACATGCAGCCTTTGGCGGAGCACACGAGCGCGCTCTATGCGGTTTCGATACCGGGTGAAGCCGCCACGCTGAGCGCAGCGCAAACAGCAGAAGCCGCGCGATGTGTGGGGATTGAGGCGAGCACGTCGGACAGTGTTTGGGACGCGCTAGATGCGATTGCGCGTGATACACCAAATGCGCGGGTGCTGATTTGCGGATCGCTGTATCTGGCAGGGCATGTCTTGCGGGAAAACGTTTAGGCAGGTTTTGTCAAATCAACTGTTTTAAGGGGGAGTGCTTGCTGCAATCCGCGACAACACAAATGCCCTGATCGCCGCAATCGCGTCCCGTGCTTCGGGTAAAAACCCGAAGTATATCTGCCAGACATGCGGCGTTTTATGCCACGTCTGCACAACCACCTCGCATCCGAATTCCCGCAATCGCGCGGCCATGCGGTGGGTGTCGTCCTCAAGTGCTTCAGCATCGGAAACCTGGATCAGCACCGGCGTGTGCGCATTGAAACGGGCAAACAGCGGCGAGATTTCCGGGTGATCGCGCGGCGTATCACCTGCATACCATTCCGCCGCCTGCTCAATGCGCGACACGGGCAGGGACACTTCTTGCTTTTTGTTCCGCTCAAGGCTCTCCGATTGAGCCGTTAGATCGACCCATGGCGACAAAGCCACCAACAGCGCCGGCGCAGTGCGATTGCGCGCGGTTATCCGGCCCAAAAGTGCCAAAGACAATCCGCCACCCGCGCTGTCGCCCGCGATTACTATTTGCCTAAAACCCTGCGCTAAAAGCGCCTCATACGCGCAGGTCGCATCGTCGATGGCCGCAGGATAGCTGTGTTCGGGCGCGAGGCGATATTTGGGCAGCACCGCGTTGATGCCCAGATCATTGGCCAGCTTTGCTGCCAGCTTTTTGTAGGTCAACGGCGTTCCCATCATGTAAGCACCGCCGTGAAGGTATAACAGCACCGCGTCCTCACGGGCGTTCTCCACGGCTACCTGTAGCGCCGGAACCTGATGATCCTTGTGATGAAGGACAATCTCTTCACATTCGTCAGGTGTGCGACCGGGCAAAATCCCGGCCAAATACGCCTCCAGCTTGCGCAGGCGCGGCGTTGGCCTCTTGATGACCGCCAGAGGCGTGCGCAGAACGAGCGGCAGCAGCTTGTTGAGAAGCCACAGCCGCGCCGAAATCATCCGCAGCGCGCCTCAATCGCATCCCAGATTTTCCCCGCCACGTCGATATTGTCAAAACGTTCAAGTTCCTGAATGCCGGTGGGTGAGGTGACGTTGATCTCGGTCAGCCAGCCGCCTATCACATCGATCCCAACGAAAATCTGATCTTTCTCGCGCAGGGCAGGACCAATGGCAGTGCAGATTTCCCGATCCCGCTCGGTCAGTTCCACCTTCTCGGGCCTGCCGCCCACATGCATGTTCGAGCGGGTCTCGCCCTTAGCCGGAACGCGGTTGATCGCCCCAACAGGCTCGCCATCCACTAAAATCACCCGTTTGTCGCCCTTGGAGACATCGGGCAGGAATTTCTGCGCGATGAGCGGCTCGGAATTGATGCCCGTGAACAACTCATGCAGTGAATTGAGGTTGCGGTCGTTTGCGTCGAGCCGGAAAACCCCCGCCCCGCCGTTGCCGTAGAGCGGTTTGAGGATGATATCCTTGTGCCTGTCCTTGAACGCCTTGAGCGTTGCGATATCCCGCGCGATTGTCGTGGGTGGCGTTAGCTCCGGGAAGCTGAGCACGAACAGCTTCTCGGGGTAATTGCGTACCCAAAACGGGTCATTCACAACCAGCGTCTCTGGGCCAAGCATGTCCAAAAGATGCGTTGTGGTGATGTAGCCCATATCAAACGGCGGGTCTTGGCGAAGCCAGACAACATCTTGCGTGGTAAGGTCGATTTCCTGCAACTCACCTAGCGAGAAATGATTGCCAACCTCGCGTCGGACCGTAAGCGGCCAGCCGGTCGCGGTGATCTTGCCTTCCTGATATGCGATTTTGTCGGGCGTGTAATAAAACAGCTTGTGGCCACGATCCTGCGCAGCCTCAGCGATGCGAAAAGTGCTGTCGGCGTTGATGTCAATCGCACCAATCGGGTCCATCTGAATTGCGACGTTCAGGGCCATTGTGCCTCCGGGTGTTAGCTGTCGAAGATGGCAGCGTTTTCGATAATCTCAAGGTTTGCGTGTCGGTCGGTTAGTGCTGCATCGAAACGCATGTTTACTTCAAGCCCTATTCCGGTCTCACTCACATATGTTTGCGCAGCTTGAGCAATGCGTGCCCATTGTTTCGCGCTGATGGCATGGGCGGCGGCGTGGATATTGCGCCGCATTTTCACTTCAATGAAAACCAGAGTGTCAGTAGAGCGGCAGATCAGATCGATCTCACCATAGGCACAGCGCCAGCGTTTTTCGAGGCATGTGTATCCTTGCGCCTCATAGTGCCGCGCAACCGCGTCTTCGGCAGCGAGACCGTCGTGATAACGATGGCTGCGTGACTCAGTCATCTTGCTTGCTGAGCGCTAGCGCGCGAGAATAGGCGTCGCGTTTTGGGATATCGAACATCGCGGCGGCCTGATTGGCGGCGTCTTTTACGCGTGCGGTGGCCAGAGCGTCGGATAGGAATGCGTCGATGTCAGCGTCACTCGTGATGCGCGCATTGGGCGGTGCGAGCACGATCACAAACTCGCCCTTGAGGGTTATGCCGTTCTCAAGCGCGGTTACGGCCTCACCAAGGCTACCGCGCCAGACCTGCTCAAACTTCTTGGTCAACTCGCGGCAGATCGCAATATCGCGTGTGCCGCCGAAGGTATCAACAAGCGCCTCCAGGGTTGCGCCAAGTCTCTTGGGGCTCTCATAGAGTACTAATGTTGCCTTGATTGGCGCGATTTCTTCGAGAAACCGCGTGCGTGCAGCGGCTTTGGGCGGCGGGAAGCCTGCGAACATGAAGCGGTCGGACGGCAGCCCGGAAATGGAGAGCGCGCAGAGCGCTGCTGATGCTCCGGGTGCGGAGAAGATGGGCACATCTTGCGCAATGCAGCTTTGCACCAATCCATAGCCCGGATCTGCGATCAACGGCATTCCGGCTTCGGAAACATAGGCAACAGATTTGCCTTCCGTTACGTGACCTGCCAGCGCAGCGGCGGCTTTTGGCGCGGAATGATCGTGATAGGCTGTGATCCGGCGACCAGAGAGCGCGATCCCATGGATATCCATCAGCTTGCGCGCCGTGCGCGTGTCTTCGGCGGCGATCACATCCGCATTGGTCAGAATATCAATTGCACGCAAGGTTATGTCGCGGGCATTTCCGATCGGGGTGGCAACGAGATAGAGACCGGGATCGAGGCGTTTGGCGTTCATGGACCGCTCCGGTTCGGGGGTTTGCCCGTTTACTTCAATTCAGGCGCCATCTAGTTTATGTGTCATTAAATAAATGGTTCCCCATCGGCAAGAGCGAGGACAAGATGCAACGGACCTTCACTTATCTGAGACGCTATTTTAATGGCCTGATACTGTCACTGTTCGCATTGCTTCTGGCCGCATGCGATCAAACGGCCGGGTTCAACACGGGCGCGAGAAGCGTTGATGCGGATGCGCAGGTCAAAGTCGCGTTACTGGTGCCGCTTGAATCCGGGCGCAGCGAGCTTGATTTTCTGGGCTCATCGTTGGTGAATGCTGCGCGTCTTGCGCGCGGCGATCTGGCGGGCGTTGAGTTGGATTTGCAGGTCTATCCAACAGCCGGAGAGCCGGGACGCGCACAACAGGCGATCCAACAAGCGGTCAACAATGGCGCGCAAATCGTTATCGGCCCGCTCTTCTCGACAGCAACGGCATCGGTTGCGCCGATTGCGGCGCAGAACGGCCTTTCGGTCCTGTCGTTCTCGAACAACTCAGACATTGGCGGCGGAAATGTGCATCTGCTTGGGCTGACCTTCGATACGATTGCGGATCGGGTTGTGTCTTACGCAGTTGGACAGGGGCGGACGAATATCGCGGTGGTGCATTCCAACGACGCAGCCGGACGCTCCGGTTTGCAGGCGGCCACGAATGCCATCACGCGGTTTGGCGGGAGTTTTGCAGGATCGACCGAGTATGAACTGTCGCCTCAAGGCATTTCGCTCGCAGCGCCGATTATTTCGGACCAGTTGAAAGCCTCCGGCGCGAACGCTGTTGTGTTCACCGATGATCCAGCGACGGGTCTGACCTTCCTGACGCCGATGCTGGCCAACTCCGGGCTTGAAAGCGGCGATTTGCAGTATCTCGGCCTGACACGCTGGAACGAGCCTGCGGCAGCGGCGGAAACCCCCAGCATGCAGGGCGGCGTTTTTGCATCAGCTGATCCAGGCACGCTGGCGCAGTTCAGCGCGCGCTATGTCGCAACCTATGGCACCCAGCCTCACCCGCTGGCAGGGCTGGCCTATGATGGCGTTGCGGCCATTGGTGCGATGATGCGCAATGCGCAAACCTCTGGCGACGGGCGAGCGTTGACCCGCGAGCAAATCACCGACCCTGCCGGGTTTGCGGGTGTTAACGGCATTTTCCGCTTTCGCACCAACGGCAACACGGATCGCGGGCTGGCTTTGATGCAACTACGTGATGGTCAGGCAGTTGTGATTGATCCAGCACCGCGCAGCTTTGCGGGCGGGTCGTAATTGACCAGTAAAAAGACATCCAAAAAACAGGACGTGGGCGCGCTGATATGTGCGCCCACTGATATTTTTGATCCTGAGAAACTTGCAAAAACCTATGCTGCCAATCTCCCCGATGACGCCAGCGCATCGCAGAAGAAATCAGCTTTCGGAGCGGCGATCAAAGAGGCGTGGACCAAGGGCCATGCCCTGATTTCGGACGCGTTTTTGCACGATCCTCAGCAAACGCGGCAAACCATTCGATCCTACACTTATCTGTCTCAGGTCATCCTCAAAACGACTATGGAGTTTGTGCAAGACGAGCTTTACCCGCGCATCGGACAAACCAAATCAGAGCAGCTTGCGCTGATGTTTGTCGGCGGCAGCGGGCGCTCTGAAATGGCGCCGCATTCGGACATAGATTTGCTGTTTGTCAGGGCCTACAAAAGCACGGCATGGGTCGAGAACGTCATTGAAACGATCCTGCATTTTCTATGGGATATGCACGTGAAGGTCGGCTATGCAGTGCGCGATGTCGATGATTGCATCAACATGGCGCGCGGTGACTACACTATCCGCACCAATCTTTTGGAAGCGCGCTTTGTCTGCGGCGATGAAGCGCTTGCAACCACGCTGGAAGAGCGGCTGTGGAACGAGCTATTTGCCAAGACCGGGCCGGAATTTGTCGAGGCCAAACTCGATGAGCGTGCCGTGCGGCACAAGAAAAACGGCGGCTCGCGCTATATGGTTGAGCCGAATGTAAAAGAAGGCAAGGGTGGTTTGCGCGACATGCAAACGCTCTATTGGATCGCCAAATATCTCTACGGCACCAAATCGGTGAATGAGTTGGTGAAGAAAAAGGTTTTCACCCGAACCGAGCATAAGGCGTTCAGTCAAGCGGAGGCGTTTTTGTGGATGACCCGCTGCATGCTGCACCTCAAAGCCCGGCGAGCGTCGGAGAAGCTGACCTTTGACATGCAGGTCGAGATCGCCTCTGCGCTGGGCTATGAGGACCAGGCCGGGCGACGCGGTGTCGAAGTTTTTATGCAGGATTACTTCAAGCACGCGGTTCATGTAGGTGAGTTGACGCGGGTGTTCCTGACCCAACTTGAGGATGAACACGTCAAGCAAAGCCCCTCGATTGGCACTCGTTTGCGGCGTGTCTTCGGGTTTGAGCAGGATATCACAGGGCCGGGGTTTCAAAGCCAGAACGGACGTTTGGGCATCGCTGATCCAAAGACGTTTTTTGATGATCCGGTGAACATTCTGCGGGTTTTTGAAGAGGCCCTGCGCACCGAGTTGCTGATCCATCCCGAAACCATGCGCCTGCTGACCTCGAAGATCTCTCTCATCGATGAGACGGTGCAAAACGATCCTGTTGCCAATCAGGTGTTTCTCAATGTGCTGCTTGGGACCGAGAACCCGGAGCGGGGGTTGCGGCGGATGAACGAGTTGGGCGTGCTGGGGGCATTCATGCCCGAGTTCGCCAATATCGTCGCGATGATGCAGTTTAATATGTATCACAGCTACACGGTTGATGAGCACACGATCCAATGCCTGTCGATCCTAAGTCAGATCGAGCGCGGTGAGTTGACCGAAGATCTGCCGGTTGTCTCTTCGATTCTGGAAGGATCGGTTGATCGCAAAGTGCTTTATGTGGCGTTGCTGCTCCATGACATTGGCAAAGGACGGCCTGAGGATCATTCGGTGATCGGCGCGCAGCTTGCAGCACAAATTTGCCCGCGGCTTGGGCTGTCGCAGGACCAGACGGATACGGTGGTTTGGCTGGTGCGAAATCACCTGCTGATGTCGGATGTGGCACAAAAGCGGGATATTTCCGACATTCGCACGGTGCGGACTTTTGCAGAAGAAGTGCGCACGGTCAAAAATCTCAAATTGCTCACGGTTCTGACGGTGTGTGACATTCGCGGTGTTGGGCCGGATGTTTGGAACAACTGGAAAGCGGTGCTGCTGCGCGAGCTATACGCCCATACGCTTGATGAACTTCTGGAAGGGACAGACACCAAAGCGGGCGCGCGTGAGGCGCGGGTTGAGATGGCCAAGAAGGATTTCAAAAAGCGTCTGCGCGATATGACGCCTGATGAGATCGAGGTGGAACTCGGCCGGCATTATGCGCCGTTCTGGCTCGGGTGTGATGCGAAAACCCAAGTGATCCTGTCGCGGCTCAGCCGTAATCTGGATGAGGATCAGGTGACCCATGATATTCAGATGGACAAAAGCCGTGACGCCACGCGTGCCTGTTTTGCGATGGCGGATCATCCGGGGATATTCTCACGGATGACTGGCGCGCTGGCGCTTGCGGGTGCCAACATCAAGGATGCGCGCACCTATACCAGCGCTGATGGCGTTGCGACGAGCGTGTTCTGGATTCAGGACAATGAGGGTCAGCCGTTCGAAAAGGCCCGTCTGGGGCGTTTGCGCAAACTCGTGGATCAGGCGCTCAAGAACCCGGTCAAAACCGAAGACTTGAAAAAGAAGGACCTCGCGAAACGCAAATCGCAGGCCTTCAATGTGCCGACGGTCATTAACATCGACAATGACTCGTCCGAGACGTTCACGCTGATCGAGGTTGATACCAAGGACCGCCCCGGACTTTTGCATGATCTGTCGCGCACGATCACCTCGCTGAACCTGTCGATCTATTCGGCGATTATCGCGACTTATGGATCGCAAGCGGTTGATACCTTCTATGTGCGTAATCTCATCGGATTGAAGGTCTATGACGAGGATCGCTGCGCACGGATTGAGCGTAAGTTGCGCGAGGCAGTCGAGAACAGCGAGGCGATGGCGCAGGATACCGCTGCATGATCCGCCCGATCCGGTTGGTCCGATCCTTTCTGACGGTCGGCGTCTGGACGTTGCTCAGCCGCATTTTAGGGCTCGTGCGCGATGTAATGATCGCCAATTTCCTTGGCTCAGGCGCTGCGGCCCAAGCCTTCTTGATCGCATTCTCACTGCCCAATATGTTTCGCCGCTTCTTTGCCGAAGGCGCGTTCAATGCTGCCTTCGTGCCGATGTTTTCGAAGAAGGTCGAAAGCGGACAGGGCGCGCAGCGCTTTGCACAGGATGCGTTTTCGGGGCTGGCGAGCGTGCTGTTGGCTTTCACGCTTTTGGCACAGATCGCTATGCCATTTTTCGTCTACGCGATGGCCAGCGGTTTTGCAGGTGATGCGCGCTTTGATCTGGCGGTGCTACTGGGGCGGATCGCGTTTCCCTACATTCTGTTCATTTCGCTTGCTGCGCTTTTGAGCGGTGTGCTGAACGCGACGGGCCGGTTCGCGGCGGCGGCGGCGGCTCCGATTTTGCTGAATATCATCTTGATCGCGTCGATTGCGTTCGCGCACTTTATGGGGTTCGATGTGGCCTTGACGATGACTTGGGCTGTGCCGATTGCGGGTATTGCGCAGATGGCTTTGCTCTGGGTTGCGGCCTCCAAAGCGGGTATGCGGCTGACGTTGCGCAGGCCGCGTTTGACGCCGGAGTTGAAGAAGCTGGCGAAAATTGCCGCACCGGCGGCTCTGGCGGGTGGTGTTGTTCAGATCAACTTGCTTGTCGGGCGGCAGGTGGCGTCCTACTTCGATGGTGCGGTTGCCTGGCTGAGTTATGCGGACCGGTTGTATCAACTGCCATTGGGGTTGGTTGGGGTCGCCATCGGGATTGTGCTGCTGCCAAGCCTGTCGCGCAGTTTGCAGTCGGGTGATGAGGCGTCGGGGCAAGATGCGTTCAACCGCGCCAATGAGTTTGCGCTCGGCCTAAGCCTTCCGGCGGCGTTTGCGCTGGTGGTGATCCCGCTGCCGCTTGTGTCGGTCCTGTTCGAGCGGGGGGCGTTTGCGGCATCGGACAGTTCGGCGACCGCAGCAGCAGTGGCGATATACGGGTTGGGGCTGCCGGCGTTTGTGCTGCAAAAGACCTATCTGCCGCTCTTTTTCGCGCGTGAAGATACAAAATCACCGTTCCGTTTCGCAGTCTATTCGATGATCGCCAACACTGTTATCGCCATCGGGCTGGCGCCTGTGATCGGATATCTGTCGGCGGCTTTGGCGGCGAGCCTGTCGGCGTGGTTGATGCTGTGGTTCCTATGGCGCGGTGCGCGCGGGATGGGGGCTGCGGCGATGATTGATACGCGCTTCCGGCGCAAGATTGTCCCGATGATCGGGGCGAGCGCACTGATGGCGGTGGTTGCGGTGATGCTGGTGTGGCTGCTCGGATCGTATCTCACCGCGAGCTATATCCGATACGTCGCGCTTGCGCTGGTCGTTATGGTGAGCGCCGGGGCCTATGCTGCGGCTGCGCTGGGTTTGAAGGTGTTTTCGCTTGCGGAGTTACGGCAGGGGTTGCGCGGATAAGCCGGATGTTTCGCCCCTGCTGAATAC